>NZ_JAUBVZ010000003.1:405343-408517 GCF_036702805.1 Microcoleus sp. A006_D1 | reverse complement strand
ACGTGTGCAACGCGGCTGCTAATCAGATGATAAACCTTTTGAGGCCAACCATTGGCGATCGAACAAACGCGACTGATATCGAGCCCCGCCGTCGCAGAGTACCGTCACAATCCTATGTCCCGGCCCCATTTGCTTAGCCAAAGCCACCGCCGCCCCCACATTAATCCCCACAGAACCGCCCATAAACAGCCCTTCTTTCCTCAGCAGTTGGTAAACCACCCGTACAGCCTCAGTATCATCAATTTGGATAGCATCATCTACCGGGGCATTCTCCATATTTGCAGTGATGCGGCTGGTGCCAATTCCCTCAGTAATCGAACTACCTTCAGTCTTAATTTCCCCAGTTTTGAAATAACTGTAAAGCCCGCTACCCATCGGGTCAGCCAAAACAGCTTTAATCGCGGGATTTTTTGATTTCAGAAACATCGCCACCCCAGAAAAAGTCCCGCCCGTACCCGTCGCCGCCACCCAAGCATCAACTTTCCCATCGGTTTGTTCCCAAATTTCCGGGCCAGTTGTCTCATAATGAGCTTGGCGGTTGGCTAAATTGTCAAACTGATTTGCCCAAACGGCATTTTCCATTTCGGCCGCCAACCTTCCCGAGA
Organism: Microcoleus sp. A006_D1; assembly: GCF_036702805.1. Lineage (NCBI taxonomy): Bacteria > Bacillati > Cyanobacteriota > Cyanophyceae > Oscillatoriales > Microcoleaceae > Microcoleus > Microcoleus sp. A006_D1. The sequence goes on along the minus strand of NZ_JAUBVZ010000003.1, from coordinate 407,912 downwards.
GTTTGACATAATTATTCGGGTCTTTGTACGGAACAGCGGCAACTGTCCGAACTTCTGCGCCCAAGGTTTTCAAAGCATCGATTTTTTCTTGCGATTGGGTATCGGGAATCACAATCAAACATTTATAACCTTTGGCATTGCAAATGTGGGCTAAACCGATGCCAGTATTGCCCGCAGTGCCTTCAACAACGGTGCCGCCCGGTTTTAGCAAGCCTTTTTCTTCGGCATCTTTGATGATGTAAAGGGCGGCCCTATCTTTGACGGAACCGCCGGGATTGAGAAACTCTGCTTTGCCGAGAATTTCGCAGCCTGTTTCATCGCTGAAGCTGTTTAATCGAATTAGCGGTGTGTTGCCGATTGTGCCTACAAAGCCGTTTTTGATATCCATAGTTTTTGGGTGTTATCCTATTATTGAGTTTTACAATAAGTTGATATTTATTGCTCGCAGTGCTACCAAATTTTACTCATGTTGAGAACAAATCCCGGCAAAACAGGGTCGCCGCTAACTGTCGCCGGATTTTCCAAACGTTCCTCTGGTAAATCGGGACGGTAGATGTAAACTCGGCGATTTTTGCGATCGATAAGCCAGCCCAGCCGCACTCCTGGTTCTCTCATATATTCTTGCATTTTGTCTTGCAACGGCTCTAAGTCCTCAAAATCCGGTCTGAGTTCAACTACAAAGTCAGGGCAAATTGGGGCAAATTTTTCTTGCTGTGCTTTTGACAAAGCATTCCACCTTTCCAGTTTAATCCAGGAAGCGTCAGGCGATCGCACGGAGCCGATCGATAAAGTAAATCCTGTACAAGAAGCAAAGCCAACGCCAGTTCCGTCTTCCTTTGTCCAAATGCCCAGTTCTCCAGTTAAAATAGCATTGCGGTTGCTGCTGGTTCCCCCAACGAGAGTCAACAATAGTATTTCTCCTCGCTGGTTGCGTTCAATTCGCAAGTTGCGATTGATTTGACAGAAATCGAAAAACTCATCCTCTGTCATTTGCAATTCTGGCAGCATTTGCAATAGGATCGGAGATGACAGCATTTTGCCTTTCCTCAAATCTAAACTGTTCAAACAAGATTGCACAATTTCTTTGTTCATAGTGAGGACTGAAGCCTTCAAAAATTAAGAACGACTCAAGTCCTCACTACGCACCTGTTTGTAAATTAAACCTATTTATTCGGCTGAGGAGTCATCCGCAAATAAGGCTTAATCGGCGTGTAACCTTTAGGAAATTTCTCTGCCAACTCTGCGGGGTCGGTAATCGAAGGTACAATGACGCAATCGTCGCCATCTTTCCAATCAACTGGAGTCGCAACGCTGTATTTGTCGGTAAGTTGCAAGGAATCAATTACTCGCAAAATCTCATTGAAATTCCGACCAGTGCTCGCCGGATAAGTAATGCTCAAACGCAATTTCTTTGCCGGGTCAATCACAAAAACGGTGCGGATTGTTAAGTTGTTTAGCGAATTAGGATGGATCATGTCGTAAATGTCGGAAACTTTACGATCGCCATCTGCTAAAATCGGATAATTGAGGGTGACATTTTGAGTTTCCTCAATATCTTTAATCCAACCCATGTGAGAATCCACGTCATCGACGCTGAGGGCAATGGTTTTGACTGCACGCTTTTCAAATTCCGACTTGAGACGGGCCACTGCACCGAGTTCGGTGGTGCACACTGGAGTATAGTCTTTCGGGTGGGAAAACAACACGACCCAGCTATCGCCAGCCCAGTCGTAGAAGTTGATTTCCCCTTCAGACGAGGCTTGGGTAAAGTTGGGAACTGTATCGCCTAATCGCAGTGACATAACTGGTTTCCTCTAATTTTATTTAACGACGGTTCTCTATCATCCCATAATTGCCGGGTTTCTCGATCGCACTGTAAATAATTCTAAACTTTTTGGTCGATCGCCCGCCAATTCCACTACTGTAATGTATGTGTGGCTTCTACCGCTGAATTTTGTTGCTATGCTTTACTTTTTGCTGAAGGCAATACAACCTGTTTTAGTCCCGCTGTGTTTTGTGTCCGCCTGGGGTTTAGTTTTTTTGCTGTGTTCGAGTATCGCACGTGCTGTCACCGACTCCCTGCGCCGAGCTCAGCGGATGCACCAAATCCCTTGCGCTAACTGCGTGTTTTTCACCGGCAACTACCACCTCAAGTGTCCCGTTCAGCCTACCATAGCTTTATCTGAAAGTGCGATCGACTGTCCTGATTATCGATCGCATTCTGGAACTTACGGTTAAAAAAATCGGTCATGGCTTGACATATTTCTTAACATCTCTAGCTCTTTCAATTAGAATTCAGCCCTCTTAGAAAGAGAAAGAGGGCGGGTTTTGTACAAATATTGTCTGTTAGGTGCAAGTTTTTGTCGCTAAACCCGCCCCTACAGGAATTAAATGTTAATGACGACCGAAATAATACTCACAAAATTCACAATCTGTAGGGGCGGGTTTAGCTAAAAATCTATGAGACAACCGAAGAGATTAGTTCAAAACCCGCCCTCTTAGAAAGAGAAAGAGGGCGGGTTTTGTACAAATATTGTCTGTTAGGTGCAAGTTTTTGTCGCTAAACCCG
>NZ_JAUBVZ010000003.1:324310-405243 GCF_036702805.1 Microcoleus sp. A006_D1 | reverse complement strand
GGGGCGGGTTTAGCTAAAAATCTATGAGACAACCGAAGAGATTAGTTCAAAACCCGCCCTCTTAGAAAGAGAAAGAGCTAAAAATCTATGATACAACCGAAGAAATTAGTGTCGAAAATTCTGTTTTAACAACTTTAACAATAACAGCACCCAGCCATATGTACCGAGTGATTCCCTCTTTTTTCAACTTCGATGCGGAGTTGCAATAATCCTCGGATTCACTTGCATTGCTCCCCTCTAATTAGTTGAGGAAGTATCAGCTTTGTTGGTGGGTGCTGCTATTGGTTTTTAATGAGACAGATGTGAGATTAAACAGCGTTTTACTCCTTTGATTCTCTTGTGAACTTCGCTGTGATATTTAGATGTTGTATCTGTCGGAGAAGCTTTTTGTTTGCTTCATATTATTAATGTAGCACCTTTTTGTAGAAGCGCAAGCACCTGCAACTAAACTTTACATTTGTAGCAGTAACTGCGGATAATTATGAAATTAAATGAAGCATCGAGCTTTCTAGCTGCTCAGCTAAAATAGTAGAGTCTGGCTGTGCCTGCTGCTGCGAGAAACAGGCATAATATTTATATGAAAACAACCAAACTCATCAAACTGTGCGCTTTATCGCTGAGCATTTTCCTGCTGTGTAGCAGTGTCGCGACAGCGCAACCAATGGCGAATCCTCAACCGCAGCAGACTTATACTAACCAAGACATTCTGCAACAGTTGGTGAAGGCGAAAATCGTGTATCTGGGAGAAACCCATGATAGCATCGAAGACCACCAGGCTCAACGGGCGATAATCCGAGAAATGCAGCGGCAAAATCCGAAAATTGCGATCGCGATGGAGATGTTTCAGCGTCCGTTCCAAAGTGCGATCGACAACTACTTAGCTGGTAAAATCACAGAAGAGCAATTAGTCGAGCAAACAGAGTACGATCGCAGATGGCGATTTCCCTGGGAATATTACGCCCCGATTTTGCGGTTTGCCGCATTAAAACAACTACCAGTCCTCGCCTTAAATACCCCGTCAGAAGTCACGAGAAAAGTTGCCACTCAAGGTCTAGAAAGCCTCACAGCAGAGGACAAACAGCACATTCCGCCAATTTCGGAAATTCGCACCGACAACGCCGAATACCGACAAATGCTGCTCGAAGTTTATCAACAACACCAAAAATCAGCCCAGGGAAATAGTACAGCCTTTGAAAGATTTTTGCAAGCTCAAGTTTTGTGGGATGAAACTATGGCCGAAAAAATAGCTGAATTTGTCAAATCACACCCCGACTATCAAGTTGTAGTGTTGGCGGGGAAAGGGCATATTGTTTACGGTTACGGCATTCCCAGCCGCGTCGAGAGGCGTTTGGGAGTCGGAAATGTAAAAGTGCGATCCGTTTTATTCAGTTCGCCCGCAGATACTCCTTTGTCCGCAGACAAACCCATGGCTGACTTTGTTTGGCAGCACTCGGAATAGTACAATTTTACTCGCAAGCAATTATCGGGAAAAGTCAATGACAAACAGACCAAAAATACTGGCATTTGCCGGAAGTACCCGCGAAGCATCCTACAACAAACTGCTGGTAAAAGTTGCGGCGGCGGGCGCAATGGCGGCGGGCGCCGAAGTTACTTATCTAGATTTGCACGATTTACCGCTGCCGCTATTTGACGAAGATTTGGAAGCCAAAGAGGGAATCCCAGAAAATGCCCGGAAGTTAAAGGAATTGATGGTAGCTCATGACGGGTTTTTGATTGCTTCCCCGGAGTATAATAGTTCGATTACGGCTGTGTTGAAAAATGCGATCGACTGGGTATCGCGCCCAGTCACTGGTGAACCGGGATTGGTGGCATTTACTGACAAAGTAGCGGTAATTATGAGCGCTTCCCCTGGCGGACTTGGCGGTTTGCGGGGATTGATACATTTGCGATCGATCTTGGGTAATATTAACGTGTTCGTACTCCCAGATCAGAAAGCAATTTCTCAAGCTTTTCAAGCATTTAATGCTGACGGTACGATGAAAGATCCCAAACAGCAGGAGTCTATTGAGAATCTCGGCGCTAAGTTGTCTAATGTGCTGTCGAAATTAATCGCGTGAGGCGATAGATTCATTTGGTAGTAGGGACACAATATTGTTGTGTCCCAATCCTGGTATCTGTTATTTGGCAGGCTGCATTAAGTGCGATTCATAGAATAAAACCCTTGAAACGGCATTGTTAAAATCCCCAAAATTCGACTAATTTCATTAATAAAAAAGTCTCGCTTGTCAATATAAATTGTACTGTTACTCAACTTAAGAAACTTCCAATCAGTACCCGTAGTCACAGCCCCATAAATACTAGCAATTTGCTCTCCGCTGCGCTGATTAAATAATTGGGCGGCTACCATTTCGGCAATACACTGGCCTAAACCCGATTTAATACTTTCATTCTTAGCCTCTGTGAGAGTAATGACGGGGGCGCGAATTTCATAGGAATCCTTCGATGCGGTGAGAATATAATCGCAATAGCCATTCAAACCTGCTTCTACATCTACATTGAATTCTGAACCCGAGAAAAAACCAACTTGAAAATTAAATTGCCGCCTGACTTCCAATAATATTGGGGCAATAATTAACTCAGCGCGAGCCTTTTCGGTATTAATTGCAGTAGCTAAAGACAGGTTTTCAGTTAAAGTAGTTTGCAAATAGGAACTTGGCTGTACCTCCGGGATATCGCCAAACAAATCTAAAGGTTCTTCTACGGTTAAATTAAAAGATTCTCTAACTTTAGCTAAAGTTGTAAAGTCACTGTATGCCACAGGTTAACCTCCTTGCTTGATTTGGGCGATCGAGTCCTAAAATTGCTACAATCATAGTTGATTGCCTGTTATACTCACCCCCAAATTAACATGACATTCACCGGAGATCCAAATTCAGCACCTGTTTTACCGACAGCCGCAGAAGCAGCGGTTGCCAAAACCAGTAGCCGCGCTTTAGAATCGCACTTAGAAAATCATCCGTCTGGCGAATCCCTCAAATTGATATTAGATGAAAAAGAGGGCAAGACAATTGATATCCCAGCCGCCGCATTACCCCTGCTGTTAGCGATTTTGCAACAGACAAGTAGTGGCAATACTGTTAAGCTGATTCCGCTTACCCAGGAACTAGATATCTGGCAGGTTGCTACAATATTGAATGTTGACCGCGAGTATGTGTGGAAGTTACTAGATGATGGCGAAATTCCTCACAAAATGGTACGCGGCTATCGCCGGATAGGTTACGAAGATGTCATGAAGTACAGCCAGCATAGTTACGAAGAAAGTATGAAAATAATGGATGAGCTTGTTGCTGAATCAGAAGCACTAGGTTTGTACGATTAAAACATGACAATTTTTACTGTTGTTTATGATGCTAACATCTTATATTCCGCAGCGTTGCGCGACTTCTTTGTACAGTTGGCAGTTAACAAAATAGTTAAGGCCCGTTGGACAGAAGAAATTCACAGCGAGTGGATGAGAAATGTACTTCTCAACCGTTCGGATATCGCGCCAGAACAGCTTGTCCGAACCAAAAATTTGATGAATGCAAATGTTAAAAATTGCTTGGTACAAGGCTATGAGACAATTATACAAGATTTGGAACTTCCCGATCCGGGCGATCGCCATGTTTTAGCAGCAGCAATTCATTCTCACGCAGATTTTATCGTTACTTTCAATCTCAGAGATTTTCCTGCTGACAAACTCAGACAATATAATATTGAACCGCTGCACCCAGATGAATTTATGCTGCGCTTGCTCAACTTCAACTGGCAAGGTGTATGCAAAGCAGCGGAAAAACAAAGAATCAGGCTCAAGAATCCGCCAAAAACGCCGGATGAGTATTTGGAAACGCTGATAGAATTGGGACTGCCGCTGTCAGCAAGTCGGATGCGAGAATTGTGCTATGCTGATTAGGTCGATCGACTATTGAAAATTTATTTTATACAAAAAATAGCTCGTTGAAAAACTACCACAAATTTTACCAGCACCGCATCACCCGATCGACCTAAAAGAAAACCACCCGATCGCACATTGGCAGCCACAGACCAGAGCAAGCATAATTTAACCATCGGTCATCGGTCGGTTATATTTGACAAAAACCGCACGGCAGGGGTGGGAGACTCCTCCGTCACACCTGCCATGCAGTTTTATTTGATAATTGTGCGATTTGTGCGATCGCTCCACTACGATAACATAGGTTTGTAATAGGTTCGTAGTGAGGACTTCAGTCCTTCTTTCTTGCGGACTAAAGTCCTCACTACAAACCTATTTGGTTCGAGGCGACATTAATATCAGCCCAACTTTTTCTTTTTCCAAGCCTCAACAAACGGCAAAAACACCGATACCAACTCCTGCCGATTCATCACCAAAGTCGGATAAGAAACCCTCTCATAATTCTTCCCCACTTCCAGCGGAAAAATCGCCTGCGCCTCCAGCGGCAGCCAAACCGCACCAGCAGCCTTCACAATTACCCAACTCCCAGCAATATCCCAAATTTTCGGAGTCGCTTCTACTCCTCCCATAGCCACACCCGAAGCCACAGTTAAAAAATTGTAACTAGCCATACCGAACATCCGAATTTTACTCGGAAGATGAGCCCCGATGCCCACACTCCGGGAACACAAATTAAAAATATGATTTCCGCTCATTTTATCAGCACTCGGGCGAATCGGGCGATCGTTTAAAAACGCACCTTGAGGCATATTTGTCAATATATCATTGTCCCCGAAATCCTCTGCATAAAAACCGTGAAAAGTTTGATTCAGCAGCGGCAAATGCACGCAGCCAAAAACCGGAGTTCCGCGATACAATAAACCCAAAGAAATCCCCCAAATCGGAATTCCCCGAGCAAAATTAGTGGTAGCATCGAGAGGATCGACAACCCAACACCATTCAGTATCAGGTAAAACGTGTTCTCCTTCTTCGCTCAAAATCCCGTGACTGGGGAAAGCAAGTGCGATCGCATTTTTAATCTCCGCATCCGCCCAATTGTCAGACTGCGTAACCAAACTGCCATCATCTTTCTCATCCGCTTGTGCAGAACCGAAATCTTTCAAAAACTGCTGTCCAACTGTATTGACAGTAGTCTGAGAAAAAGTTAAAATTGAATTCCAAAAATCTTTCATTTGACTAACAACTAACAACTAAGGGAGATGGGGAGAGAATTCTCCAATTCCCAATTCCCAATGAATATTGACTAATAACTAATGACTAATGACTAATGACTGAGAGGGCGGGTTTTGCCCTTTTTTTAGTCATTTGTATCATATATCCTTAGCTAAACCCGCCCCTACAAAATGCTAATGACTACTGACTATTGACTACTGACTAATGACTACTGACTACTGACTACTGACTAAACCTTAGTCTAAGTCATTTTCCAGAATAGTTGCGATCGCACTTTTAGCATTATCCTGAAACTCCGCAACATCCACCCTACCCAACAGCCAAACAGCCAGAATCATACCCACCGCCGGCACAGCAAAAACCAACCCATAAGCCAACATCGGCACCCCAAACAAACTCCTGCCAAAATCCAAAATAGCACCACCGCTAACCGTCGCCACACCCCGCGCCATCGCCTGCGACAAACCCCAAGCGCCAATAAAAGTCCCCGCAGTTTCCGCAGCCGTCAAATCCAACATCAAACTCAGCGCGCCCGTCGTCGTAATCCCCGAAGCTAACCCGAAACACATCAAAGCCGACTTAAACACAATTGGATTACCAGTAAATCCCGATAAAATAATCAAACCAAAACAAGCAGCCACCGACAAACAACCCAATCTAATCGTATTTTGCTTGCCGATGCGGGGTACAATTAAAAAACCAGTTACACTCAAACCGATGAGCACACCAGTACCGTAAATAGCATTCAACTGCGTACTTTCGGAAATCGGCATCTTAAAAATTTCCCCGCCGTAAGGTTCCAAAACCGCATCCTGCATAAACAAACAAATCGTCATCACCAGCAGGAAAGTGAAAAACAAACCGGTTTGGCGGCTAGCAGTCAAAATTCGCAGCGCACTTCCCAGAGTAATTTTATCTTCTCGATTCACTGCGAGCGATCGAGCTTTGTAACGCGAATACTTTTTCTCAACCCCAAAAGTCGCAATCCCCACCAACAGCAAAACCACCGCCGGCACTTTCACAAACAAACCATTAATCGAAGCCTGCAAAACTTCCCGGGGCACATCCCCATCAATCTGCTTCAGCAAACCGCTGCTGACAATCGCCCCGATAATTATACCAACCATCAGCATCGACCATACCACACCCACCAACTTCGATCGATCCTCCTCATCCGAAACATCCACCAACAAAGCCGCAAAAGGAGTCGAGCTCGAACAAATCGCAATCCCGTAAACAGCAAAAACCAAACCCAACAAACCCACCCAACCGTAAGTAGGAGTCGTCCACCCCACAGCCTCCAAACTAGCGCCCAAGCGCCACATTACCTGCACCGCCAAAAAAGCCGAAATCACAAATAAAACGCTTCCTACCCACACGTAACCCGTGCGGTGATGCCCAAACAAAGGCTTAGCATCAGACATCTGCCCGAACCACACCCTAGCCGGGGCGACAAACTGGTGCATAGCCAGGGTACCAGCCACCACAGTAGCCGGAATCGCCAACTCCTTAATCATCACGCGATTGAGCACTCCCAGGGTCAAAATCGACATCATGCCCAGCCCCATCTGAAACAAACCCAGCCGGAACATAGTCAGCAAATTAACCCGCTTTTGGGCAGCGGTGGTAGCATCTGTTAATCTAGAATTTGGCAAACGGTCGATCGACATAACTATTCAAATAAACAGAGCATCAGGATTTATAGTAACTGAGATCGCAGCCACCAGCCGCCTTTCCTCCTCCAGCTAGAAGCTCAATTCCGTCTTTTTATATAAAAATAATAGACAATAAAGAATTGTGGATTTACCAACCGTGACAACCATTACCCTAGGACAAAAAGGCCCAGCCGTCATTCCCCTGTGCGTCGGAACTTGGGCGTGGGGCGACAAACTATTTTGGAATTACGGCAGCAACTACGGCGCCGCCGAAGTAGAAACAGCATTCAAAACATCCCTAGACGCGGGAGTCAACTTTTTCGACACAGCCGAAGTCTACGGTAACGGCTTATCAGAAAAATTGCTGGGGCAGTTTATCAAAAAAACCAGCCAACCCGTGCAAATAGCCACCAAATTCGGCCCCGTACCTTGGCGGATTACAGGAAAATCAGTTTCCGAAGCCTTAAGTGCCAGCTTAAAACGCTTGCAAGTAGAACAAATAACCCTCTACCAAGTGCACTGGCCATTCACTTTTTTGCTGAGTCAAGAAACCTTGATGAACGCCTTAGCAGATGAAGTAAAACAAGGCAGAATTCAAGCAGTAGGAGTCAGCAACTATTCCGAAGAACAGATGCGCGAAGCCCACAAAATATTAGCAGCCCGAGGCGTTCCCCTCGCAACAAATCAAGTTCGGTACTCATTGCTGTCGCGCCAAGTAGAAAAACAAGGAATTGTGCGTGCAGCCCGCGAATTGGGAGTAACAATTTTAGCATACAGCCCCTTAGCCCAAGGATTGCTGACAGGCAAATACACCGCCCAAGAACAACCTACAGGAGCTCGCAAAATGGACTCCCGCTTCAGCAAAGCTGGCATCGATAAAATCGAATTAGTCATGTCAACCCTGCGGAAAATGGGCAGAAAGCGCGATCGCACGCCAGCCCAAGTTGCCCTAAACTGGTTGATAGCCCAAAACGGAGTCATCCCAATTCCCGGCGCCAAAACCGCCAGACAAGCCGAAGAAAACGCAGGCGCCCTAGGCTGGACTTTAAGCCAAGATGAAGTCAACCAACTAGAACTAATGACACGTCCCTGGCTAGAATAAATAGAACTTATTCACTGGCAATCATAAACCGGGTTTTTTAACCAAAATACACAGATTCTACCCTGCAAATTAGGTAAAAAACCCGGTTTCTTTAGCTTAATGCGTAAGTAATTCCTGTTCAAACTTTTATATCCGTTAAATCCGTTAAAAAATCCGTTGCCGAACTTCCCTCTATCCGTGACATCCGTTAAATCCGCTAAAAAATCCGTTGCCGAACTTTCCTCTTCCTATGAAACTATTAACAGACTGGGGCTTCACCCGCGAAGGCTGGCGCAAAAACAGCCGCGGCGAATATTTAGTATTACTTCAAGGAGCATTGCTCGCAGGATTTGCCATCTTACCAGTTTATCAAATACCTGGATTCAAAATTCAATCAACTCAATTAATTTATCTTACCTGGTTTTTGGCAAGTATGCTCGGCTTAGGCGCATTAATTTTAATCATCAAAGGATTGATAGACTTAGGAAAAAACCTCACACCCTTACCCTATCCCATAGAAAACGGAGAATTAATCCAACCAGGAATTTACAGCATAGTGCGGCATCCATTATACAGCGGCTTAATTTTAGCCGCCCTCGGCTGGACAATTTTTCAAATGAGCTTATCCCATCTCATAGCCAGCGCAATTTTACTGATATTTTTTGACATCAAATCCAACCGCGAAGAAACCTGGTTAACCGAAAAATATCCCGACTATTCCGAATATAGCCAGCGAGTCAAAAAAATCATTCCAGGAATTTATTAACAGTTTTAGATTGCGGTTTGAATCAAGCGTTCTGTGATATACTCGACGATCGCAGGTTGTAGCATTAAACTTGTTGATGCGCTATCATTGAGCGATCGCCGATCTTCAATGAGCGATCGCTCCGCCAGCGCCTCCAACGCTTCCATCAGTGGCCGTCCAGCAATTTTGGGCAAAATTTCAGCTTTTAGCTTCGCAGGAGTCGCTGCTTCTTGGTTAATGGCCAACCAGTACATGATTTGTTGTTGGAGGGGAGACAGGCGATCGAATTGGCGATCGAGCAAATCCCACAAATCGCTAAAAACAGTATTTCCTTGCAATAAAAATGCCTGAATATCACCGCCAAAAATATTTTTAATCGTGGTGGCTGCAATTTTGATCGCCAGGGGATTACCGCCAAAGTAGTTGACAATATCTCTACTTTGTAGTAGCGTTGCCTTTAATCCTTTATCCGCAAGGATTTGCTGGCATACAGGCGGTGAAAGGCCGCAGAGTTTGAGCGATCGCACGGGTAAATTTTCGCCCGATCGCACAGCGAACCCTCCCGGTTGTTCTCTTCCGGTTAAAATCAGACAACTGTGGTGGGATTCGTCAGCAATGCGGGCAAATAACAGTCCGTAATCTTCATAACCTGGTTGATATTGTCCGCTGCGATTTCCCCCTTGCAAAATCGATTCCAGATTGTCGAAAATTAACAAACAGCGTTTTTGCCGCAACTGTTCCATCAGAGTAGAAATATAGTTATTTGTTGTCGCTTCTGAACCAGTTAAAATCTGTAAAATATTGCTAATGATAACATCTAAGGTTGGTGCTTGCTGCAAACTGCGCCAAATCACAAATTCAAATTGAGATTGAATTTGCTGAGCGAATTTGACAGACAGAGAAGTTTTGCCGATACCGCCAAGTCCAAAAATACCGATCGCACGGGTAGAATTGCCACTAATCCAAGTTTCTAATGTTTCCAATTCCTGTATGCGGTTGTAAAAATGGGAAATATCGATCGCCTCTCCCCAATCTTGGATGCAGTTATCTAGTGGGCTGCTGTGCTGGTAGCGGCGCAAGACTGCTTGAAGATTTTGCTTTGAGACTTTTTCACCAATAATTTTAGAGAGAGTTCGCCACAAATGCGAACCGACTTGTTTAATATAATCGTGTTCGTAAAGTAAGCGAGTTGCTATCTCTTGATAAGAATGTCCTTCCCAAGTTTCCAGAAAGACGAGGGATTGAATGTCATTGAGTTTTTGCTTTTTGTTAGCGGATTGTAACAAAATGTCGATTAGGGCGATCGCCTCTTGTGCTGTCATAAATTGTCATATTAATCTATTCAGTATATTTACCGATTATTCTGAATGGGGGTTGTTTTTCAGGATAGAAAACAAATTTATTGAATTAACCGCAAGGTAGTCCATTTTATATTCTGCGGTTGAAACCGCATCTATACGAACGAAGCCCCTCTCTAAGAGAATGAGAAATAAGAGGGATATTTAAACCGGATTTGGGATGAGGTCAATTCCACAATCTCAAATCTAAAAGCGATTGAGTGAATTTACGTAAGTTTACAAAAGCTTGTCACTTTTTCTCACCGCCAGGGCGATCGGGGTGGTTTATTCTTTGAATTAAGGCAGAGCAAAAACAGTTCATAGTTCAACTGCCGATTGTGAGAAAATAAGATTATGAAGAAACAACTAATAACGGGATTAACGTTGGCTGTATTGAGTTTTGGAATGGTTGTAGAAACTGTTAGCTATCAAGAGCCAAAGGCAGTAGCAGTTAATTTTCCAAATTTTGAGCCTGGTTTAAAGATTGAGGGCAATGTAGCTCAATTATTTATACCAAAGGATTTGATGGAAGCAGTCTTGACACAAGCCCTGAAAGTTAATGAGCAGCGTTTGAAAGATACAGCCTTTAATCGATTCACATTAAAGGGTACAGACTGCAATGTAGTAGGAGACAAATTGCAAGTGAGTGGGATACTCCAAGTAGAACACAGAGAACTGCTTGTCAAGAACCCTATCACAGGTAAGAAACACTACAGCCCTTGGATTTCCGTAAGTGGGCGGGTAACGCAGTTGTTTGGTATTCAAGTCAAAAATAACCAAACTGTAGTCAGCAATATAGGAGCGCCTAAAATAGAAGGATTAGAGGCAAGATGGTATGCTGAACTAATTAGTTTGGCAGGTAGATATGTTGGCCCTTCACTTGCGCCTAAACTAACTAAGGAATTGAGTAATTTCAATGGATTGAATGTACGACAGTTTGCAATTGATAAAAGCACCCCTTTGATAGCTTCTAAGCTTGGAATTACTCAAGATATTGTGAGAAAAGCTTTAGAGCAAAATATAGGTTCTATTAACGCAGGAATTAACAATCAATCAAATTTTGTACTTTCGTTCACTTTACCTCAATTAAAGTAAAGCCAGTTTGGAAATGTGAGTGGTGATATACGCTCTTAGGTAGATGCTAGTTGCTCAGGTAGCTGGATTACCGACTGATACCAAATCCGGGTTAAAAACCCCCTTTATTGCTTAAGAGGAAGAGAAGGGGAGAAATTAGCGACTAATCATCAAGGGTGTAGTAAACCCGGATTTAATATCACGTTAATTTACGAATTCACAAAGCGTTACAAAAGTCTGTCACTTTTTCTCACCGACAGGGCGATCTGGATGGTTTATTCTTTGAATTAAGCCAGAGAACAAGTAGTTCAGGCTATATGTAGGCGGCCTGCTTATCAGATGTGCATCAATCGAAAAGAATACGGCTTTGTGTTTGAACACTGATCAAATTCAAGAGAGGCTATTAAATTATGGCAGACCTTATAATCGCTATCCGAACGGGAGACGTAAAAAAGGGGGGGACAGATTTTGATGTTGATGTACAACTTATCTACTCCGATGGCTCACAATCTAACTGGAAGACATTAGATAATCCTGGAGATGATCGTGAGAGAGGTAATCTGAACGTCTATCGAGTCGATGGAGGTTCAGGTGAAGTTGCCAAACTGTCAATGCGTGTAAAGCATGAGCCAGCACATGTAAATGATGATGTGAGCTATGACGCTTGGTACTTGTCCTGGATTGCTGTTACTAGAACTAACCTGTCGGGTAAACAGCTTTTCTATAAACCTAATATGTGGGTAGAGGTTGCTCAAGGCGATCCCAACTGGCATGACGTGGGTCTAGGTAGTCCAGACTTGTCTATTCCTGGAGAAGTAATTATAGAGATTACCAGTGCAGTTGTAGGCATTTTTGGCTAGTTGTAGATTACAAGTAGCCTAACATTCGCTTGGAGCGGACTGATAAAAGACCTTAGTACATTGCGAAGGTTGTTTGCAGCCGCTCAAGAGTTGAGCTATCGAAGCAGCCTGCGCGTTTGTAAAATCTGATTTGCTCCATTAGTTTGATCGCCAACAATATACCAAACTACTAGCGATTAGAATGGCGATCGCACCTCGTCACCCCTTCACTCCCTCACCCAATAACGGGAAATGAAGGTTGCAGGTGCGATCGCCCTTTCCTCTGACTAATGACTGATGACCAATGACTAATGACCAATGACTACTGACTTTCATTCATGCCGCCTACCATCAGGCATCACCGCACCCTTTAAATTCGCCCCTGCCAAATTAGTATCCAACAGCAAAGCATTCCTCAAATTAGCACCCTGCAAATTAGCACCTTCCAGATTAGCCATCCACAGATTAGCCCCCTCTAAGTTCGCCCCCTCCAAGTCAGCATTAACGAGAAAAATACCTTTCATAAAAGCACCTGTTAAATTAGCATTTTTTAATTTACTCCCTCCCAAATAAGCATCCTCTAAAAACGCCTTTTCTAAATTGCTTCCCTCCAAATTTGCCCCTACCAAATTGCTGCTAATCAGGTAAACACCAGCCAAATTTGCCTGTTTCAAGTTAGCCTTTACCAAATTGGCACTCCACAAATTGGCATCTTTGAGGTTGGCATTTTCTAAATTGACGCCTTCGAGAAAAACAGCACTCAAATTAGCCCCTGAAAGATTGCAGCCCCGGCATTCTCTGGCTACAAGCAACTGTCGGACTTGATGCTTGACTGAGGAACCGTTGGCTGCGAAAATTATTAAACCTGTAGTTGCTAAGCCGATCGCACAAACAGTCCCCATCCCGATCGCACTTACAATTTTTCTTTGTGTCATGCCTCGAAAACCGCTGTTAGTATAAAAAGATACGCATAAAATCTAGTGTTGGCGATCGAGTTTTTGCCCACTCTTCCCTTCCCTTATGAAAAAACAGTTAAAACTTCAATTGTTAACGATCGCCCTCATCTCGATCCTAGCAACAATCGGCGTCGGGTGCGATCGCATTCTCGAAAAACCCTTTCAACTCCCCGCCTCAGCCAAACAAGAACCCTGGCCTGTTAAAATCGGCCTCCGAACAGCCATTCTCCGCGACAACATCCCAACAGTCAACCGCATAGTTCTCGTACCCGACGAAGCGACATTCTTAGCAGCAATCCAAAAGTGGAACCTCAAAGGAAACTGGCCGATTCTCATCGAAGACAAGAAATATGTGCCGATGTTTTTGCAGCGCTTCAAACCCGAAGAAATCGTCCGTTTACCCAGCATCAAACAGCAACTCCCAAAAAATCAAAAACTCCAACAATTAATGCTCAAAAGTGCAGCAGCCGCCTGGAATGCCACGGATGCTCAAACCTTAAAAGCAAAATGGCAGGAACTCGGTTGGGAACCGCCAGGAGTAGTAATTACATCAGAAAATGACCCCGCGCGCATAGCAGCAGTTGCCTTAGCAGCCGCCCGCGGCCAACCCTTAGTATTTCTGGAAGGCAACTTCGGAAAACCCAACGATAACCTCAATGAGGCACAGTGGAAAAATCTGCAAACAGCAGTTACCAAAGCGGTCGAATCCACCGGATATTTTTACTCGCAACTGGGAGACGAGATCGACACAATTACCATTGTACGCCAACTAGCAGTCAAATATCAATCCCCGCAAAACAAAGACGAACAATTAGCTGTTACAGACGGTTTGGGACGGCACCCCAACGGCGAACGCTGGGCGGCGGCTGGCTGGATTTACGGTTCCCAAGTGCGATCGATCTATCAAGCCATGTGCGCCATATTTCTCGACAGCGAAACAGCCATGCTTTATGATAGCTACCCAAAAGAAGGAAATTGGGGAAAATACGAAATGGAGTCAGCAGCTAGCGGACTCAAAGCCATAGGTTTGAATGTCGAATTAGTCCAGCAACCCGATTCTAGCCTGCAAACATGGCGGAGTTTAGCATCAAAACCCTGGAGGTTTGACTTAATATTGATGAATTCCAAAGGCTATCCAAAATCATTTCAAGTCGGCGACGGCGATGCCCCAGTTGACGATATACCAAAACTCCAATTTCCCGCAGCAATTCACATGATCCACAGTTGGTCAGCATCAGATCCAGATGATGCAAGTACCGTTGCCGGCAGGTGGTTGCAAAATGGCGCTTACGCCTATATTGGCAGCGTCAACGAACCTTTGTTATCTGCATTTATTCCACCTAAAATAATGGTCGATCGCCTGAAGCGAGGATCACCCTTTTTAATCGCAGCCCGCCAGCTAGAATCCCCTCCCTGGAAAGTCGCCACCATCGGCGATCCGCTAATGTCGATCGCCAAACCCAGACCCAGAATTGGGCCCGCGCAACAACCAATTTGATCTTGGGTGCGATCGAACAACCGCAATCAAAAAGGTTTGTAGTGAGGACTTCAGTCCGCATCAAGCACGGAGGACTAAAGTCCTGCCTACAAACTTTCAATTTAAGATTGTTCGTCCAATCTAAAATCTCAAATCGAAGTGTTTAGTTTAACTAATTTATACCTGACTGCCAGCTCACCGATCCAATCGTGCGATCGCCAGAACCTCTAACACTGTAGATATAGTTAATTAGGATTATCACTCAGTTTATTGCAGTTTGAATGTCACTGAGCATACAGTCACCTAAAATTCACTCACCCTCAGAAGCGGTAATTCTACCCCAGCCGCCAGCCCCAAAAATCCGCCCTAAAATACACCTTAATTAACTTGTCAATTCCCCTAAAATCACTCAAAATGAGAATAAGAAATAAAATGTAATATTTATCTAACTTCTCACAGAAGAATTAACCCCTAAATGAGAGCCACCCATCCTGTGGATCTGCCGCCACCCGGGCCAACCGCAGAAACTCCGCATTCCTCCCGCCTCAGCCCGTTGTTCAACCGCCTGCATCCGAGCCCAGAAACCCTCCTGCTCATCCTCTCCCTAGTCATTGGGGGAGTTACGGGTGTAGGCGTCGTCACATTTCACTACCTCATCCACTTGATCCACAGCCTGATGCTGGAAGACTTCATGGGGGCGATCGCCTCGAAAGGCTCTTGGACACTAGCGTGCATTCCCACCCTCGGCGGAGTCATCATCGGGCTAATGCGCTGGCGATTTCGGGATTTTGGCCCGAATATGTCATCCTTAATTGCCGCCACCCGCGGGCTGCAAGAACTCTCCCCCCTCAAACCCATCACCAAAATGGTGGCCGCCTCAGTATCCCTCGGCACCGGCGCCTCCCTCGGCCCGGAAGCCCCCAGCGTCGAAATCGGCGCCAACTTCGGAATGCTGCTAGCTCAAGTCTTGCAGCTCTCCCCAGACAGGCAGCGCTTGCTCCTCGGCGCCGGAGCCGCAGCAGGCTTATCTGCCGGATTTAACTCTCCCATCGCCGGAGTCTTTTTTGCCTTAGAAGTCGTGCTCGGCAGCACCTTCGCCACTTCCTCAGTCAGCGTTGTGTTGCTCTCCGCCGTAGTTTCGGCGCTGATAGCTCAAATTTGTTTGGGAGCTCAGCCGGCTTTTGCTTTACCTGTCTACGATGTCCGCAGCCCCCTAGAACTGCCGCTGTACATGGGATTGGGACTTTTGGCGAGCGGAGTTTCCGTAGCTTATACAGAAGCAATTCAATTGGCCGATCGCTGTTTTCAAGGAAAAGTCCAAGGATTTGCTTGGCTGGGACGACTGCCCCGGCCGCTTCATCCCATCATCGGCGGGGCTTGCGTCGGCTTAGTTGCCCTGCAATTGCCTCAAATTTTGGGCGTCGGCTACGAAACAGTCCAAGCCATGCTCCAAGATGTGAAATTTTCTTTGCCTTTGTTGCTGCTGCTACTTTTCGTCAAACTGGCAATGACAGCAATCAGTCTCGGCAGCGGTTTAGTCGGCGGGATATTCGCTCCGGCGATGTTTTTGGGCGCTTCCCTGGGTTCGGCTTACGGCATCTTTCTGGAAATGATCCCGGCTATGAGCGATCGAGTCGCAGGCCCTCCCGCCTATGCCATGGTGGGCATGGCCGCCGTCCTCGCGGGTAGCGCCAGAGCACCGCTGACAGCCATCCTGTTGATGTTTGAATTAACCCGCGATTACCGGATTGTCTTGCCTTTGATGGCCGCAGTCGGATTGAGCGTTTGGCTGGTGGAGTGCGTCAACCGTCGATCGACCGCCCACAGCCTCAACCTCCAACAAATGGGCGTAGACGTAGCTGTCAATACACCGATCCAAGCCAGAGAACAGTTGCAGGATTGGGAAGATGCTTTGGGCGATCGGATTGTCACAGAGTTGATTTCTTGCCAGCTTCCCATTGATGAGCAACATAGTATCGAAGAGCCCGCGTTGGCGATGGCTAATGCACATTTGCTAGAAGATGTCAAGCCTTTGCCCGAAACAAAATAAGCTGTTGAAGTGCGATCGACTGAAGGTTGCTTCCTTACCAAACTAATACCCGAAAACCTAAAGATTGCAACCATGATATTTATCAACCCAAAAACAGATTACGCCTTCAAAAAAATCTTCGGTTCCTCAGAAAGCACAGACATTCTGATCAGCTTTCTCAACGCCCTAATTTACGAAGGCAATCCCACCATTGAAGATTTAGAAATCATCAACCCAAATCTGCCCCCAAAAGTTGAAGGTTTAAAAGACACTTATCTTGATGTCAAAGCAAAACTCAGCGATGGGACTTTAGTAATCATCGAAATGCAAGTGTTAAACGTGCAGTCTTTTGGGAAGCGAGTTTTGTACAATGCAGCAAAAACTTACGCATCTCAATTACGAGCAGGAGAAGGCTATCGAATGCTCAAACCAGTGATTGCTTTGACAATAACTGATTTTGAAATGTTTCCGAACAGTGCGAATTTAATTTCGAGGTTTGTATATAAAGAAGTAAAGACTAACTTGACTTATCCCGAAAACGATGTGGATTTAGTATTTGTAGAGTTGCCGAAGTTTAGGAAAGAAGAGCAGCAACTAGAAACAATAGCAGATAAATGGATTTATTTCATGAAATATGCCAGAAGTTTGACATCGGTTCCCGAAACAATGGATAGCATACCGGAAATACATAAAGCATTTGAGATTGCGAATCAAGCCAAGTTAAGCCGGGAAGAAGTAGCAGATTTGGAAAGCAGAGAACAGTCTATTTATGACCAACAGGGAGCGATTATTAAAGCTGCTGAGGAAGGAAGAGAGGAAGGAAGAGAGGAAGGCAGAGAAGCAGGAAGAGAGGAAGGACAGCGAGAAAAGGCGATCGCGATCGCCCGACAATTACTTTCACGCCTAGACGATGAAACCATCAGCCAAACTACAGGGCTGAGCCTTGAGGATGTGCGGAATTTGCGAGGGAGCAATTCCTAACAATTCCTCCGAACCTAAATTACTGTAGCCCGCGGCAAAATCCTCAATTTATCAATACCAACAATCAACCCGATCGCCATGATATTTATCAACCCAAAAACAGATTACGCCTTCAAAAAAATCTTCGGTTCCTCAGAAAGCAAAGACATTCTGATCAGCTTTCTCAACGCCCTGATTTACGAAGGCAATCCCACAATTGAAGATTTAGAAATCATCAACCCAAATCTGCCCCCAAAAGTTGAAGGTTTAAAAGACACTTATCTTGATGTCAAAGCAAAACTCAGCGATGGGACTTTAGTAATCATCGAAATGCAAGTGTTAAACGTGCAGTCTTTTGGGAAGCGAGTTTTGTACAATGCAGCAAAAACTTACGCATCTCAATTACGAGCAGGAGAAGGCTATCGAATGCTCAAACCAGTGATTGCTTTGACAATAACTGATTTTGAAATGTTTCCGAACAGTGCGAATTTAATTTCGAGGTTTGTATATAAAGAAGTAAAGACTAACTTGACTTATCCCGAAAACGATGTGGATTTAGTATTTGTAGAGTTGCCGAAGTTTAGGAAAGAAGAGCAGCAACTAGAAACAATAGCAGATAAATGGATTTATTTCATGAAATATGCCAGAAGTTTGACATCGGTTCCCGAAACAATGGATAGCATACCGGAAATACATAAAGCATTTGAGATTGCGAATCAAGCCAAGTTAAGCCGGGAAGAAGTAGCAGATTTGGAAAGCAGAGAACAGTCTATTTATGACCAACAGGGAGCGATTATTAAAGCTGCTGAGGAAGGAAGAGAGGAAGGAAGAGAGGAAGGAAAGCTAGAAGGAAAGCGAGAAGAAAAGCTGACGATCGCCCGACAACTACTTTCACGCCTAGATGACGAAACTATCAGCCAAACCACAGGGCTGACGCTTGAGGATGTGCGGAATTTGCGATCGCCCGATTCATAGTTTAAACTCCTTGGGGTCGATCGCACATCGCCCACCCATCATCGCCCACACTCAACCCCTCGATCGGGCAGACAGTGGCGCTACCCTCCACTCTGGGCTAAAATAATCAAATATTATTAACAATCGGCCCAGAGGAGCTTCGGTGGCAGGAAACGAGGCAACTGCAAAAAACAAAAGTCAAAATATATCAGGAAAAACCCCCTTGGGTTCCAGTCATTACGGCTTGTTAGGGCTGCATCCTTCAGCCTCCGCGATCGAAATTCGGCGATCGTACCGGGAACTGAGCAAACTCTACCATCCCGATACCACCGACTTGCCACCCGCAGTCGCTACCGCCAAATTTCAGCAGCTAAACAACGCCTACGCCACCCTCAGCAACCCAGAACGTCGCCTCGCCTACGACCTCAAAATAGGCTATTCTCGCCTGAACGTGATTCAGTCGCCCCCAGGCTTCAATACTCCGGTTTCTCGATCGGGCCAAAAAACTTCTAACTCGGCTTACCTAGACCCCACGGATCGCCCTCTGTCCCCAGGAGAAATATTCGCTCTGTTTATCATGGGATCTACTTTAGTCGGATGTTTGGTACTGGCGATCGCGATCGGCTTAATTCGTGGCAATTAAACAGTCCTGGATGCAAAAAGTAGTTTGACGCACTACTTATCAGCCTCTTGGTGCGGTGTGCGTCGCCCTACATATACTTCCCTCTTCCCTCTTCCTTCTTCCCTCTTCCCTCTTCCTTCTGCTATAAAATCTAAAATCAAATGACTCTTCCTTCCGCTGACACTCCTTTATACAGCCATCCACTCCCGGAAATCGAGCAGTGGCTAATCAGTCGCGGCTGCCAGCAAGACCGGGCAGAACTCAACTGCTGGCAGATCGATCGACCTACTTGGAAAGCAGAACTCTCCCTCGATATCGATCAAGTTACCATTCGTTACATCGATGCTGGAGCCGACGGCCAAGACATTCAGCGAGCCTTCAAATACTCCCTCTCGCGTCACGACATTGAAGATGCCGTTTTCTCAGGCCCCTAATTTGATTTTAGATTGGCGATTTGAGATTTTAGATTTCGGAATACAGGTCAGAATCAACACCTAATGGGAAACTGAGAAATTAATCTAAAATCTCAAATCCAAAATCTCAAATCGTCAGACTTTGCCAAATCGGCGATTGCGCTGCTGATAAGTAGACAAAGCGCGGTGAAACTCCGATCGATCAAAATCCGGCCACAGCGTCTCAGTAATGTAAATTTCCGCATAAGCCATTTGCCACAGCAGAAAATTGCTCAACCGCATTTCCCCGCTCGTCCGAATCAGCAAATCCGGATCGCAAACATCAGCAGTATACAAATAGCGTTTAAATAAAACCTCATCAATCTCCTCCGGCTGCAACTTGCCCTCTTGCACCTGAGTGGCGATCGCCCGACAAGCCTGTACAATCTCCTGGCGGCCGCCATAATTCGTCGCCACCCGAAACAGAATCCCCTGATTGTGCTGAGTTGCCGTCACAGAACGCTCAATTTCCGCCTGCAAAGACTTCGGCAAAGCCTTCAAATTCCCCATAAATTGAATTTGCACGTCCTCGTCCACCATCTCCCGCAATTCTTGCCGCAGCTTGCCCTCAAACAAACTCATCAAAAAGTCCACCTCCCCGGCCGGCCGCCCCCAATTCTCCGTCGAAAAAGCATAGGCCGTTAAAGCTGGAATCCCCCAATCTTTGCAGCAGCGCAGCAATTCCTTCAGAGCGCTAGCCCCCCGGCGGTGGCCCGCAATCCGTGGCAACCCCTTATTCTTAGCCCAGCGCCCGTTCCCGTCCATAATCACCGCGATGTGCTTAGGCAGTAGTTCTTGTTGTAGATCCGCAGGCAACTTTTGCAAGCAAATTCCTTGACTCATGGTTTCTCCCGATTACCCGACTAACGGCGCAGTATCCGTTTTAACAGTGTCACTCCCTTCAATCCTATCTGCCGTCCGAAATTGCCGATCGGAATTGGAGCCACAGCTCTTTCTCCCTCCGACGGAAACAGCTTTGCTTCCAGCAATTCCTTAAGTTTGCTGCTAGTCAAAGGTCGATTCAAAGTTCCCATCTGCGCCAGAGAAATCGAACCCGTTTCCTCCGACACCACGACGCACACGCAAGCTTGCACCCGTTCTGTAATCCCCATCGCAGCTCGGTGGCGGGTTCCCAACTGCCGCGATGCACTGCGATCGGACAAAGGTAAAATTACCCCCGCCGAGACGATCCGCGAAGCTCGAATCAACACAGCACCATCGTGCAGCAAAGTTTGCGGCTGAAAGATCGTCTGCAACAATTCCTTAGAGACTTCAGCATTTAGCTTAACTCCCGGCACAGAGAAATCCCGATCGTCGATCGGAGAATCTGTTTCTACAATTAATAAAGCGCCAGTGCGGTTTTGCGAAAGTTCTTTTACTGCGTCCACAATTTCATCTATTACGCTGTCCGGTGCGGGAGTTGGTCGGCGATCCCGTCCAAACAATTGTATAATTTCCCCCCTACCCAATTGTTCCAGAAATCGGCGAAATTCCGACTGCAATATGACCGCCATTGCCACAGCCGAACCAGTCACCAAACTGTTGAGGGCAACGTGCAACAGTCTCAATCCAGCCCAGTTACTCACCGCCGCCGCCAGCATCAAAATAATAAATCCCCTTACCATCCATAGCGTCCGCCGCTCCCCAACAATGACGAGCACCAAATACGCAAGGGCAAATACCAGTCCAATATCGATCGCCTGAATCAATAAGGACTGAATAAGGCCAAAGTCATAGCCAGATTGTTGATTGTTCATGGTTCATCGAATCCTATCGCCTGTGAACCGCGAACTATGATGCACTCGAACCCGTGAACCATGAACAGTTGTTATTCCAATCGCGTGACTGAACAAACCAAAAGTAAAAAGTTAAAAGACAATCATTAAGAAATCCCAATGAATTATCTTACTTTTTACTTTTTACTTTTTATTTTTTACTTTTGAGTTCCGAGTCGTTCCGGAAGGCGGTCAAACCTCAGTAAGTCCTGGTAAGTTTCCCGCTGTAAAATCGTGTTAACTTCCCCATTGTTCACTAAAACCGCTGCCGGTCGAGGCACTCGGTTGTAGTTAGAAGACATACTGTAGTTGTATGCCCCTGTCGCCGTCACCGCCAGGATATCTCCCGCGTGACACTCCGGCAATTTGGCATCTTTAATCAGAACATCGCCTGACTCGCAGTGTTTTCCAGCAACTGTTACTGTTTCCGTTAAGGGAGCAGACATTTTGCCGGCTGCGACGATTCGATAAACTGATTGATAGGTAATAGGACGCGGATTGTCCGACATCCCGCCATCTACAGCTAAATACGTCCGCATTCCCGGAATGACTTTTTGAGAGCCCACCGTATAAGCGGTGACGCAGGCTGTACCGACGAGCGATCGACCCGGTTCGCAAAGTAATTTGGGTAATGGCAATTGCTGCCGATCGCAAGCTGCCACCACTGCGGTACAAATTGTCCGAGCCCAATCTTCAATGCTAGGAGGATCGTCCGTCTCAGTATAGCGAATGCCCAACCCGCCGCCAATATTAATTTCTTTCGCTGGCAAACCATAACTAATGGCTTTTGTCAAGGCCTGAACTATGACATCGGCTAAATCGTCGTGGGGTTGCAGTTCAAAAATCTGAGAGCCGATGTGAGCGTGGACTCCCACGCAACATAAGGATGGCTGTTGGCTGATGAACTTAAATACTCGATCGAGCGAATTGGGATCGAAGCCAAATTTACTATCGATTTGACCCGTCTGAATGTACTCGTGGGTGTGACACTCAATTCCAGGAGTAAACCGCACCATAATTCGTATCGGCTCACCGGTTTTGCTGCTGACACCCAATTTTCCCAAATCTGCCAGAGTCTCTAAATCCTGCCAATTGTCGGCTACGGTAGTGCAGCCGCTTTCGACAGCTAGCTGGATTTCCTCGCGAGACTTGTTGTTACCGTGGAAGTAGATTTTGTCGGGACTAACGCCAGCTTGCAGTGCAGTATGGATTTCGCCGGCAGATACGACATCGATGCCTAAACCTTCCGAAGCTGCGATCGCGCAAACCGCCAAACAACTCCAAGCTTTAGAAGCATAGAGCACTTGAGTTTCGCCCGGATAGTAACGCGCAAAAGCATCCCGGTACTGGGTGCAAGCCGCCCGCAGCGTTTCTTCATCTAAAATGTACAGTGGCGAGCCAAATTGCTCCACCAAGGCTGTCACCTCGCAGCCTCCGATTTCCAGCCGATCTCGGCTGTTAACACTGGCTGTCAGCGGTAACAGTTCTTGATTGGGCGATCTACTTTTCGGGGCTACTTGAGACTCAGACAGGTACTGAAGTCCAGATTCCACCCTGAGAGATTGAGTTGATACCATCGGCGCAATAACTATCCTTGGTTATTTTTATTAATCAGCAGTTCTTAGTCAGCAGTCATTGGTCAGCAGTCATGAGTCGCTGCTGTAGACTAATGTCTGGAGACTGATTAGTAATTACTCGACAATAGCAAAAAAAAACTAATCGCTACTTTATTTCCTAGTGTACAATTTACAGCCGTGCGTTTTCTAGAAATTAAACAGATCACCGCCGAACACCTCAACAGTGTAGTAGAGATCGATCGCCTCTGTTTTGGCGGACTTTGGACGATCGAAGGCTACAGACGCGAGTTAGGCAGTCCTAACAGCGATTTACTGGGTTTGTGGGCATCCGAAACCGGTGCAGGCGAATCAGAAATATTAGACAGCGAACTTGAGTCTTTTGATATTTTCACCCCTCAAAACGGCGCGGGTACGGGGGCACCGCCCCTACAGACAACCCAAACGCTCATCGGTTTGGGCTGTCTGTGGGCAATTTTAGAAGAAGCTCATATTACAATTTTGGCGATCGATCCGCGCTTTCAAGGTCGGGGTTTGGGACAAGCTCTGCTTTGGGCTTTGCTCAAATCGGCAAACCGCCGACAGTTAGAACGAGCAACTTTAGAGGTGCGAGCCTCTAATTCGATCGCAGTTTCTCTGTACAAAAAATTTGGCTTTCAGGAGGCAGGACGGCGGAAGCGATACTACGCAGATACAGGAGAAGATGCTGTTATTATGTGGCGCAGCGGCATTGAAAAACCCGAATTTCAGCAGTATTTGGCGATCGAGAAACAGCAAATTTGCGATCGGCTCATCCAAAAAAACTGAAAAAGGGCGATCGATAATTTTGAGTTTTGAGCAGCCTACTTTGGGCATTCCAGTTATGCTAAGAATTGAATTTACTGACACTGAAATCAAATCTCTGCCTGCCCGGCCATACTTACCGCTTTGCTCCGCGCTTCTATAATTTGACCTATCTCGCGCCCCAAGCTTGGTTGACGTTCAATCATCGTATTTACAGCATCAGAATAGACGACAAGAACTTGCAAATCGTCAACGGCGGCGATTGATACCGGACTCGGTTCCCCAGTAAACAGTGCCATCTCGCCAAAAAACTCACCACTCAAGATAGTCATTACCTCCAACTCCACGCCCAACTTGTTTGTGACTGTTACCTTAACCTGACCCGCAATGATAATGTACAAAGCATTACCAGGATCGCCCTGCCGAATGACCTTCTCTCCCGCACCAAACTTCTGTAAAATAGTTCCCTTAGCTAAGTCATCCAAATTTTTCGGCTCGCGAGCTAAAGGCATAAATCCGGGAATGGAGTGCAGGCTTTGGGCTAACTTACTTGAAGCGCTATCTGCCTTTGCAGCAGCTTCCACAGGATACGAGTATCGGTAGTGATATAGCGTCAGGTTGTTTCGCTGCGCTGCGTACCAGACTCGCGTCATAAATCGATCGAGTATCTGCTCCACATCCTCAAAGTTTTCGATAAAGAACTCCACCTCATAAATAATTGCAGTCTCATCATAGGATGTGGTTTTGATCTCTGGTTCGGGTTCGGCTAATATTCCCTGTGTAGCCAAAGCCGTACTTAGTAGTACCTGCTTCACGAGGTTAGGGGGGGTATCGTAGGAAAAGCCAATATTGAGGCGTTGATTATAAATGCGTTCTGGTTGGCTGTAATTACGGATTATTTCTTTTCCAATGAACTGATGAGGAACAATAATCACTTGGCGTTCGAGAGTTAGCAGGCGAACAGAGCGCCAATTGATATCAATTACCTGACCTTCCATATCTCCAATACGCAACCAATCACCCACACTGAAGGGGCGTTCGAGAAGCAGCGCAATGCCAGACATGACGCTACCCAATGTGTCCTGAAGCGCCAAACCGATCACGATCGAGCTAACGCCTAATCCGGTAGCAAGACCCGCCAAATCTGCACCCCACACTGCCGCCAGCACGATCGCGCTTCCTACAAGCACCAAAAACAACTTAGAAAGATCGATCAGCAGTTTGGGCATCCGTGCCCGCCATGTATTTCCCTCAGCTTCCTCAAACAAAATCACATTAAGCAGCGAGAGAGAGGCGTAGATAACAGATATCCAGAACAGCGTTGCAACCAGCTTGGGAAAATTCCCGTTAACGTCAAGCTTCAGGACATTCCTGATTAAAAGCATCAGCATTAAGACGGGCAGGACGAGGTTTTTTACAACCCGCAGCGTAGCCGCCAGCGGTCTACCGCGCCTTTGTAGATGATAAATAACCTCTCCTAGTAAAACTACCAGGAGTGGGAACCCTAATCCGACAATTACCGCCCAGGTCTGCCAGTCGTTTGAAAAGCTTAAATTACTCATAGACTTGCTCCGATTCAACATTTACCGCAAGCTTAGAGCTTTTGATTTGCCAAGCCACAAGCTTTTCTTTTCCAGGTTCTTGAATTTCACCAACCAGCTCAAAATCGTAGAGATCGTGCAGGCGATCGCAGATATCTTGAGACAAGAAGATTGCGCCCGGGGGACAAGCCGACTTCAACCGATTGGCAATATTTACAGTATCGCCCCAAACGTCGTAGAGCAATTTATTTTTGCCAATGACACCTGCAACCACATCTCCTGAATTGATACCGATTTCCACCTCTAGCTGCAAGCCTTTTTCATAATTAAATCGGCGGATAAACGCCAGCATTTCCAAAGCAAAATCTACCGTGCGTTTGTCATGATCCAAACGCGGCACACTCAGCCCGCATACAGCCATGTAACCGTCACCAATAGTTTTAATCTTCTCCAAACCGTATTTTTCTGTCATTTCATCGAAGGCTGTTACCAGTTCATTAAGCAGACCAACAACTTCGGGAGCCGACATGGTTTGAGAAAGCTTAGTAAATCGGTGGAGGTCGGAAAACAAAACCGAGACATTAGAAATCTGATCGGCAATTTGTCTCTCTCCATCTTTGAGACGTTTGGCTATTGCGGGACTAAATACATTTAAGACTAATGCTTCATTTTCGCGATTTTCCCGATCGATTAGTTGAGTTTCGGCACGAAGGCTGCCTATCGTTTGGTTAAATGACTTAGCTAACTCTCCAAATTCATCTTGCGAACCAGATGTGACTGCGGCATCAAAATCCCCAGCCCCCACCTTGCGGGCGCTAGCGGTTAACGTCTTGATGGGTTTGACAAAGATTGAGGTCAGCCACATAGCAACAAGCGTGATTAGCGCGATGATTAAAGTAGCCCCAATCAAAACTGTTTTTTCAAACGAGTGAATTGAGGCATAGGCTTCAGAAACATCCATCTCCGCCAATATCACCCACTTTAAGCCATCAATATCTAGTGGAGCATAAGAACTCAAAACTGGAATATTACGATAATCGTCGATCACCTGCGTGCCCTGTTTCCCAAACAACGCTTCCTTGACTCCTGTTGTTTTCACTTCCTGTAGGAGGATTGTAGTCTTGAACTCTTTGATTTTCTTGATGGTCTTTTCATCAGTACCGATCGAGGCTAGAGTTTTTGCATGACCTTCTGGGTCTTCAATCTGGAAACGAGACGCAGAGCGCATTAAATAATCCGACCCCACCAAATAAGTTTCTCCTGAATCACCCAGACCACTTTGTTTCCAATTTTTGTTGCCAGTCATCACATTGTTAATTTTGTCAACGGGAAGCTGGAATGCCAAAGTACCAATGAATTGGGAGCCGTTAAAGATTGGGGCAGCGATAAAAGCCGCAGGCGCACCGTAGGAAGGGCTGTAGGGCTTAAAATCTACTATTTTCACATACCCAGTTCCCTTAGCCTGTCGTGCGGCGGCGATCGCCGATGCTAGGTTACTCTCGTTGTAGGGGCCGTCGATCAAGTTTGTGGTAAAGTCGGCCTCTTTAAAAACCGTGTAGACAACAGTTCCTTGGGGATCGATCAAAAACATATCGTAGTAACCATATTTTTCAACTATATTGCGAAAAATAGGGTGGTAGCGGGCGTGAACGCGGCTGTAAGCGCTGGCGTCGCCAGGATTGTCAAGGAGAAGTTTCTTACCAACGGGGTTGGGGTTAGCAGCGATGTAGTGGTACTGTAGGTAACGAGCCGCGGCTGTTTTTGGCGTATAGGATGCCAGAACAGGCGAACCCTCGTTAGTTCGCGTTAGTTTGGGTATAAATTGTGTCTGGTAGTAATTATCAATTTTTGCGTCAAAATCCGCTGGTACTGTTGATGCTTCCAGTTGGCCATAGGCTGTCTTGAACTCCTGCATGGCATCGACAACTGTCAAATCTTCGCTTAGGGTTTCGCTATGATTATGAATAGTTTCAAAATAATCTTGAATTTGATAAGTTTTGGCAGCCCGAAGGCTGGTTAATTGGTTGAAGACTTTTTCCGTCAAAATAGATCTACCAGCGCTAGAGCATATAAAGGTGCTCGCGAGCATAGCGCAAAGGCTGACTACCAGCAACATGACTATGAGTTTTGTTTTTATACTTAAGTGATTAAGTAATTGCATAGGAATTTTTCCTGATATTCTTTGCTTTATTTTTATGATTATACATCTTCATAAATTCAACTCTTATTACTAAAATTTATCTGAATGACATTTGAGGCGGGAATTACAAGCGATAAACTCTTCTATTCAGAAACTTTTTCCGCAGTCATCCATAGTATAAAGGATATTAAAATCGATGCTATAACAGTGTTGCAGCCCCCAGATTCGGTAAAAAACCCGGTTTGTTTGTCGGAGTGCGTCCAGGACTATAAATCTGTAAATTGCTCCTCTATGGAGCTAGGATATGACAGAATTTTTGTAAATTCTGTCATATCCAAGTTCAACTCCTGGCCACCACTTATGCTCCAACTGGGGATGCAATACCAGAGACGACGTTCAAGTTGGCAACCAACCCATAGGTTGATACATACTCTTCTAATTCTGCTAAATCAACACTGCCATTGCCATCGCTGTCAAGAATGTTGAAAAGATAATCAGTGACGTAGCTTCTGACTTCTTCAGAGCTACGTTCGCCTGTTGTCATATCTTCGATTAGCCCTAACAACTCCATAATCTCAGTTCGATCGAGCGACTTACTTCCATCCGTATCCAATTGCAGGAACAGCTTTTTGATATCTTCTGTTGCTACTCTTGATGAGCGCAGTGTTTCTCTCAGTATGTCATTGCCAAAGGAATTCATGAACAAGATCTGTTCGATGAGTGGTATGCAGAAGAACCCCAGCGCTGCCCAAAAAATTGCATATCTTACGGCTTCGGGATTTGCAGTTGCACTAACTCCGATGAAAAGAGCAGCCCAAAGGAAAAAGTTGGGATTCACCAGCAAGATATAAGCATCCTGAGCTTCTGCCTTGCTTAGCTTGCCTTTTATAAATACTGAGGTTAATACAGCTACTAGGCGCATGGAGACAAAGACTAGGGTAGCAATTGCCAGTTGTTGCAGACAGGCTAGGGAGCGGTTCGGATCGGTTGAAGAAAATAGATCCGAAATGAAGGTTGATGGAGTAAACTGAAAGCCTGTTGCCAAAGCCATGAATGCGACAGCAAGGACTCCGATGAATTTCCAGTTTTTACTGTGGTGGTTTGATTCAACAGGAGATTTGTCGCGCCAAAATTGGGCGATCGCACCCGGTATTGCCAGACCTACAATTAGAATGATGCCGAAAAAGATCAGGCTGTCAACGTTAATGGGTAAATTGGCAACCCTCAATGTAGCAAGAAGCGCCAGTGGAGCAACGATTGATAGCGTTCTTGACAATAAAGCCGAGGGATAAAGATTACCGCCCCAAAGCACGGATAAAACTGGGGAAGTAAGGGCTGGCGGAACCATCCAAAACAGCACCCACAAAACTTTGTACAAATCCGCTTCGTTCTGATACAAAAATCCCGAAAATATTAAGAACAGCCCAACAGCCCATCGCACTGCCATCCACCCGTAAACTAGATACTTCACAGTTGAAGTTACTTTGCGTTTACTGGCGGCAAAGTCAATGTCCAGGTAGGTATAAAATGTTGAAGCGGCAAGACACGCAACAATTATCGATCGAAATAGCTCGGACGGAATTCCTCCTGTAGAGGCAATTACTGCCCTTACCAAGCTTCCCAGCAAGAACGCGGCGGCATAGAGCAAAATCGCCCACATAATTGAAAGATCGTTGATCTCTTTCCGTAGGGCCGCCGTACCACCGGATTCCTTGTCGCGAAACTTGACGAGTTCCACACCGCTGAGAGCTTTACCGTTGGGAAGTTTCAGGTGTTTATAATCTGTCGGTGGCAGACCGCTTAAATAAAGTGCTAGAGGCTCCAAT
The DNA here is from genome assembly GCF_036702805.1 of Microcoleus sp. A006_D1. Classification (NCBI taxonomy): domain Bacteria; kingdom Bacillati; phylum Cyanobacteriota; class Cyanophyceae; order Oscillatoriales; family Microcoleaceae; genus Microcoleus; species Microcoleus sp. A006_D1. The sequence continues at coordinate 376,298 of NZ_JAUBVZ010000003.1, read as the reverse complement.
ACATATTGGTGGCACACTACTAGAACAGTTTCTCCCCGTTCCAAGTGCGGTACAACTTTGTCTTCGTAGAAACGGGCAGCGCGAGAATAAACTTGTGAAATCTTTTCGCCCGCCGGAGGTGCTTCGTTGTGTGAGTGCAACATTTCCTCGAAACCTTCGTAGCCAAGAGCAAGACGCAGCAGATTTAGGTTGCGGCCTGCAAAAATGCCAAAGGATTTTTCGCTAATTCGGTGGTCGATTTGAACGGGGGTATCGGGCGACTTTAGTGCCTGACTTTCAGCAAGGGCGATTTCACAAGTTTGGCGCGCTCGTCTCATGTGGGAGACATATACTGCGTCAAACTTTGTACCTTTTTTCTTGAGGTCAACACCTGCTTGACGCGCTTGCAATCTACCAAATCCTGTCAGGTCAACATCCAGAACTCCCGCAAAAATGTTGCGTTCATTACTGGTACTTTCACCGTGCCGAATAAAGTAGACACGTCCTAGCTCTTCTGCATTGAATTCTGTTTTTGAAGCGACGGAAGTAGTGGCGGTTACATTCTGGGATGTACCTGGAACTTCGAGCGATTCATTTTCGGTACTTGGTGCCTGCTTATCTAATTTTCTAGTATTCATGATTCAGCTTATAGCAGTTATTGGGTAGATCGGTACACAATCAAACTTAAAAAGGTTGGCAACAAAGGTTTCGGCGTAATCCATCTTTCTGAGAAAGACTATACTACGCTTTAAACATTTAGATTGTATCCTCAAGCTCGATCGCGCCCCTCAAATCAATAACTTTTATCAGAAAACCGTCCTACACTTCGGTAACTACCACTTTTGCAGAGACATAACAGCCCAAAAGATTGTGCTAGAATCCTCAATACATAGTCGTAGGTTGAGCACAAGCCGAGAAGAGCCATCTTCTTGCAGTCTAGGGGAGGTTGTAGGTCAGCCACCATTTGGGTCTTCCCAGTTGAAAGCCATCCTGCAACGTGAGCCTAGAATCTGCAACCGCAGCCGAGTGCGGCAGAGCGGTGGGAGTGTCGCGCTAGAATTAGCATTACGAGGTAACACTCGAACAAAAACGCTCGTCGTGCGAGCGTGACCTCAAAACGGGCACATAGCAGGTGGGAATAAACCATGTTTGAACGCTTCACAGAAAAAGCAATAAAAGTAATCATGTTGGCCCAGGAAGAAGCTCGCCGCCTGGGTCACAACTTCGTAGGGACAGAACAGATCCTCCTGGGTCTGATCGGAGAAGGAACCGGAGTTGCGGCTAAAGTCCTCAAATCAATGGGGGTAAACCTCAAAGATGCTCGGATTGAGGTCGAAAAAATCATCGGGCGCGGTTCGGGCTTCGTAGCAGTCGAAATTCCGTTCACCCCCCGCGCCAAGCGGGTTCTAGAACTGTCCCTCGAAGAAGCTCGCCAACTCGGACACAATTATATAGGCACCGAACACCTGCTGCTGGGTTTGATTCGCGAAGGTGAAGGAGTAGCGGCCAGAGTCCTAGAAAATCTGGGAGTAGACTTGTCGAAAGTCCGCACCCAAGTGATTCGGATGCTGGGAGAAACCGCAGAAGTCGCAGCCACTGGCGGCGGTGCTCGCACCAAAACTCCAACCCTCGATGAATTTGGAGCCAACCTGACTCAAATGGCCGTCGATGGTAAGCTTGACCCCGTAGTCGGTCGGCAAAAAGAAATCGAACGGGTAATCCAAATCCTCGGTCGCCGTACCAAAAATAACCCGGTACTCATCGGCGAACCCGGAGTCGGCAAAACTGCGATCGCCGAAGGCCTGGCCCAGCGCATCGCTAATAACGATATCCCAGATATCCTCGAAGACAAGCGCGTCGTCACCCTCGATATCGGCCTCCTCGTCGCCGGTACGAAATACCGGGGCGAATTTGAAGAGCGCCTCAAAAAAATCATGGACGAAATCCGCACGGCGGGTAACGTGATTTTGGTGATTGACGAAGTGCACACTTTGATCGGTGCAGGTGCGGCTGAAGGTGCGATCGACGCAGCCAACATCCTCAAGCCTGCTCTGGCTAGAGGCGAACTCCAGTGTATCGGTGCTACAACCCTTGATGAGTACCGCAAGCACATCGAGCGCGATGCCGCCCTAGAACGCCGCTTCCAGCCCGTGATGGTCGGCGAACCCACCGTTGATGAGACGATCGAGATTCTCTTCGGTCTGCGGGAACGCTACGAACAGCACCACAAGCTGAAAATCTTGGACACGGCCCTCGAAGCCGCAGCCAAACTCTCTCACCGATACATCTCTGACCGCTTCCTCCCAGACAAAGCAATTGACTTGGTAGATGAAGCTGGTTCGAGAGTTCGCCTGATTAACTCCCAACTGCCCCCCGCAGCTAAGGAACTTGATAAGGAACTCCGCAAAGTCCTGAAGGATAAAGACGAAGCGGTGCGTTCTCAAGACTTTGACAAAGCGGGTGAATTGCGCGATCGAGAAATGACGATCAAAGCCGAAATTCGCGCGATTTCCCAAGCCAAAAAAACCGACTCGGCCCGCACCGGCGAAACCGACCCCTCGCCAGTAGTTACCGAAGAAGACATCGCTCAAATCGTGGCAAGCTGGACGGGCGTCCCAGTTAACAAATTAACTGAATCTGAGTCCGAAAAGCTGCTGCACATGGAAGATACCTTGCACCAGCGTTTGATCGGCCAGGAAGAAGCAGTGAAAGCCGTTTCCCGCGCCATTCGTCGCGCCCGCGTTGGGTTGAAAAATCCCAATCGCCCGATCGCCAGTTTCATCTTCTCCGGGCCCACCGGTGTCGGTAAAACTGAACTTACCAAAGCCTTAGCCGGCTACTTCTTCGGTTCCGAAGACGCGATGATTCGACTGGATATGTCCGAGTACATGGAACGTCACACCGTCTCCAAACTCATCGGTTCTCCTCCCGGCTATGTCGGCTACAACGAAGGCGGACAACTCACAGAAGCAGTCCGTCGCCGTCCTTACACAGTCGTGTTGTTCGACGAAATCGAAAAAGCCCACCCCGATGTCTTCAATATGCTCTTGCAAATATTGGAAGACGGCCGCTTAACAGATGCTAAAGGTCGCACCGTGGACTTCAAAAACACGCTGTTGATTATGACCTCTAACATCGGTTCTAAGGTCATCGAAAAAGGTGGCGGTGGTCTCGGTTTCGAGTTCAGCGACAACCAAGCCGATGCTACTTACAACCGCATTCGTTCCTTGGTTAACGAAGAACTCAAAAACTACTTCCGCCCAGAATTCCTCAACCGACTTGACGAAATTATCGTCTTCCGTCAGTTGAACAAGGAAGAAGTCAAGGAAATCGCCGTCATTATGCTCAAAGAAGTGTTCGGCCGCTTGACAGAACAGGGAATCACGATGGAAGTGACCGAGAAATTCAAGGAACGGCTAGTAGAAGAAGGCTACAACCCCAGCTACGGAGCTCGACCCCTGCGCCGCGCTATCATGCGGTTGTTGGAAGACAGTTTGGCTGAGGAAATTCTTTCTGGCCGCATCAAAGATGGCGACACCGCTGTTGTGGATGTGGACGAAGCCGGAGTTGTGAAGGTGCTGCAAGGTCAAAAGCGGGAATTGCTGCCCCAAGGTGCTGAGTAAGGTTGAGTGGCGTGCGATCGCGAGTAAAGTTGTGAAATAGCTAATCTTGCGATCGCGGACAACTCAAAATCCTCACATAAAAAAGGTAGAGAATTAAAATTCTCTGCCTTTTTTATGAGTTAAAATTAACAGCATCCACTACACTTTTCTAAGTATCTTCATCTCAAAAAAACTCAAACATATCGACTCGGTTTCAGTAGTGGTGGCGCCCCAGTGCCTGCTCGCTTGGGGTTTCCAAATACCCAAACAAAGTTTTACGTTGAATTAGAGCGACCTACTTCCATGCCAATTAGATAATTAGCAGCGACTATATACGGGAGAAATAAATGACATCTGAAAAAAAGAATTTGGGTACAGAAGTAGTAGAAATTCCCGCTGAAACCTGGTGGATGAAAGCCTGGAATTCGCAGCGAGAAAATCTTCAGATAGTGATTATTGCTTTGGGTTTAGCAATAGTGATTCGAGCGTTGGTAGCCGAACCGCGCTTCATACCCTCAGATTCTATGATACCCACTTTGCACGTGGGCGATCGCGTCGTAGTCGAAAAAATATCCTACTACCTCGAACCTCCAAAAACTGGCGATATCGTAGTATTTACCCCGCCGGAACAGTTGCAAGAACAGGGATTTACTCAAGACCAAGCATTCATCAAGCGGGTAATTGGCTTACCGGGTCAAACCGTCGCGGTTAAAAAAGGTTTAGTTTATCTCAACGATAAACCAATCGTCGAAAAATATATTGCTGAACCTCCTAAATATAAGTGGGGGCCTTATGTTGTACCGGCAAATCAATACTTCGTGATGGGAGACAACCGCAATAACAGCAACGACTCCAGCAGGTGGGGATTTTTACCTAAGAAGAATATCATCGGCCGCGCTGTAGTGCGGTTTTGGCCGTTAGAACGCATCGGGCAACTTTGAAGTCAGTTGTCAGTTGTCAGTTGTCAGTTGTCAGTTGTCAGTTGTCAGTTGTCAGTTGTTAGTTGTCAGTTGTCAGGAGGAACAGAGAAGTTCGGTAACGGATGAGTGTAAGGGATTTGACGGATTTAACGGATTTAATGAATGAATGTTGAGGGAATTGGGAATTGGGAATTGGACAATTCCCCAGTCTCCCAGGAGTGCATCTCAGTTTTGCATTTGTAGTGCGAGCACTTGCGAAGCTCGCGAGCAGGGACGCTCCCACTGTCAAAAAATGCTTTTTGCAAAAATGAGATGCTCCCTCTCGCACTCTCCCCCTCTGCTGTACGGAAATTTCTACCAATTCTTGCGCCTTGAGGGGTAGGGACTTCCTCCGGCAAATGATAAAATAGTACGAAAAGCAGCGGGATTTCCCACTTAGATCAAAATCGATTCAATATTAAAAAATTAGGTAGGAAAATTATGGGATTTTTTGATTCAGAAATTGTTCAGCAAGAAGCCAAGCTGTTGTTTGAAGACTATCAATCTCTCGTCCAACTAGGCGGCAATTACGGCAAATTCGATCGCGAAGGCAAGAAGATGTTCATCGCTCAGATGGAATCAATGATGGATCGCTACCGTATTTTCATGAAGCGCTTCGAGCTGTCTGAGGACTTCATGGCTCAGATGACTGTAGAGCAGTTAAAAACACAGCTCAATCAATTTGGGATCACGCCCCAGCAGATGTTTGAGCAAATGAACTCAACGCTGGAGCGGATGAAATCCGAGCTAGAAAAACAATCTTAAGTAGAAGGAAGAAGGAAGAAGGAAGAAGGAAGTTTGGCAACGGATTGTGTAACGGATTTAACGGATGTAAGGAAGAAGGAAGAAGGAAGAGGGAATAAGGAAGAAAAAGAAAGTATTCCCAATGCCCAATGCCCCATGCCCCATGCCCCATGCCCAATAATTAAGGTCGCTCAAAAGATGAAGCAGGTTTGAAATCTTCTACGGGAACGCCCTGCAAAGCTTGGCTCATAAAATCGCGCCAAACAGGGGCAACAATAGTACCGCCAGTAGCACCGTAGCTCATCGGTGTGTAATCGTCGTTGCCTATCCAAACAGCCACTGACAACTGCGGCACGTAACCCACAAACCAGATATCCCGTTCTGAGGAAGTTGTACCAGTTTTCCCAGCAGCCGGCCGCCCGAGTTGGGCCGCCCTTGCCGTTCCGCTGTTAATTACCCCTTGCAGGGCGCTGTTGACAGATGCCGCAGCCCAGGCGTTGAGAACTAATTTGGGTTTGGGCGTATTGTCGAGCAAGACGTTGCCGCTGCTGTCAGTGACTTGCACGATAAACGTGGTGTCAGAATGCCAGCCGTTGTTGGCGAAGGTAGCAAAAGCTCCGGCCATTTCTAAAGGAGTCAAGTCAACTGCGCCCAAGGGCAAAGAAACCACGGGTTCCATTGGACTTCTGATGCCGAGCACCCGGCAAATCTCAATCACTTTATTCAATCCGACTTCTTGGCCGAGCTTGACGGCGGGAATGTTCAGGGATACTTCCAAAGCTCTGCGGATGCTGACTGCGCCGGAGAAGCCGCCGCCGTAGTTTTGAGGGTAGTAGTAGCCGTCGCCGTCGCGGTAGCCGACAGGGGAGTCGTAGACAACTGAATCGGGGCCGTATTTGCCGCTAGCAAAGGCAGCGTAGTAGATGAATGGCTTAAAAGCAGATCCGGGCTGGCGGCGTGCTTGAATGGCGCGGTTGAACTCACTCTTTTGGTAATCGACGCCGCCAACCATTGCTTTGACGAAGTGGGTGCGGGGATCGACGGCTGCTAGGGCAATTTGACCTTGGTCGCGATCGTAAAAAAGTCCTTGGTAGTAAAGCCGATCGTGCCACGCTTTGACGGTTTCTTCAGCTATGCGCTGCATTTTAAGGTCGATCGTGGTTTGAACGCGCATTCCGCCCTTGAGCACGGCATCTCGCCCGAAACGCCGTGTCAGCTCTTGGACTACGGCTTGTGTGACGTAAGGAACTTGGGAGCCGCCAAAAGAGGTAATTTTGCCGAGCTTAATTTTTTGCGATCGGGCAGCAGACTCTTCAGCAGGCGTCACCCATTTGAGATCCTTCATGCGGCCTAAAACGATTTCCTGCCGCTCTTTTGCCAATTTGTAATTGACGAAAGGACTGTATTCTTCGGGGGCGGAAATTAAGCCGGCGAGCATCGCTGCTTCTGCAAGGCTCAAATTATCTGCTGACTTGTTGAAATAGCTTCGGGAAGCTGTCTCTACGCCGTACAAGTTGTGACCTAAGTAGATTTGATTCAGGTACAGTTGCAGAATTTGGTCTTTGTTGAGAATTTGCTCCAAGCGGATAGACATTACCGCTTCAGCTATCTTGCGGCTGAATTTTGACTGGGGAGAGAGAAACAAGTTCTTGACTAACTGCATAGTCATCGTCGAGCCGCCTTCAACAGTTCTACCTTTCTGTATGTTGGCTATGAGAGCTCTGGCGATGCCGCCGGGGTTGATGCCTTTGTGGGTGAAGAAGTTGCTATCTTCGATCGCCATTACGGCCCGTTTCAGGTTCGGGGAGATTTTGTCAAGGGGTACGACATCCCGGTTAGCTTCGTCGTGGATGCTGGCTAGGGGCCTGCCGTTGATGTCGTAAATGTGGGTGGTTTCGGTGGGAGAGTAGGTTTGCAAGATGCGAACATCTGGCAAATTGCGGAAACTGATCGCTAAGCCAACCAGTCCGCCAGCGACTACGGAACTGGCTAGCATTGTCATGCTGAGTATGGTTCCGGCGGTCACTTTGCTGACTGACTGAACAAACTCGAATACGGGGGCTGAGTTTTCCGTGTTGTTGCGGACTGCGTTGGTTGACACGTGGATTTCACTTCCTCACTCGATTTGGGGTTTGAGACTTTTAATTTTAGATGAGAACGATTAAGCCGGTCAGCTCGTAAAAGCTGGTCAGCTTTGGGATTATAGTAGCTTGATAGTTGTGTTTTTATGTGTCAATCAGTGAGTGTAACTAATTCTGCTGCACTTTGGCAAAATATGATGATGGACGATCGCTCCCCTATGATTTCTCCTAACTTTTCAGCGCTTTACCGCGGCATCAGCGAGATTTTCCCCGATCGACCTGATTCTAGCAACCCTGACGAAAATCTGGCCCAATTGCTGGCAAAAGTCGATCGCCCGTTGCGAGTCAAACTGGGAATTGACGCCACAGGGGCGGACATTCACTTAGGACACAGCATTTGCTTCCGCAAGCTCAGGGCTTTTCAGGATGCCGGCCACACGGCGGTACTCGTCATCGGAGATTTTACCGCAAGAATTGGCGATCCGACTGGAAAATCGGAGACGCGCAGCCAGTTGACAGCCGAACAAGTGGCGGAAAATGCCAAAACTTATTTAGACCAACTACGTCCGATTCTAGATTTTGACACGCCCGGACGTTTGGAAATTCGCTATAACTCCGAGTGGTTGTCAAAATTGGACATGGCGAAGATTTTGGAGCTGCTAGGCACGATGACGGTGCAGCAGATGCTCGCTAAAGAGGGATTTGATAACAGGATGCAGCAGGAAAATGCGATTTTCCTGCACGAGTTTCTGTATCCAGTAATGCAGGGTTACGATTCAGTAGTCTTGGAGGCGGATGTGGAGTTGGGCGGAACTGACCAAAAGTTTAATATTGCGGTGGGGAGAGATTTACAGAGGCATTTCGGGATGAAACCGCAGTTTGGCTTGCTGATGCCGATTTTGATCGGGACTGATGGCGTGCAGAAGATGTCGAAGTCCTTGGGCAATTATGTAGCTTTGTCGGAAGATCCGCTGACGATGTATTCTAAGTTGGAGAAAATTGCCGATCGCTCGATCGCCCAGTATTTTGAGCTATTGACAGATTTGCCCCTTGATGAATTGCCAGAAAATCCGCGAGAAAAACAGAAACTTTTGGCTGTGGATGTGGTAAGTCAGTATTTTGGGAAAGCAGCGGGCGATCGGGCACAACAAGATGCAATGGCGTTGGTGAAAGGTGCGGCGGGACAAGCTGATGCTGTGGCGGAGTTTTCTTTGGCAAGCGTGCAGTTTCCAGCTAAGTTGTTTTATATTCTGAGTGCTAGCGGGCTTTGTAAGAGTAGCGGTGATGCGCGGAAGTTGATGCAGGGCGGTGGGGTGAAGTTGGAGGGCGATAAAGTTTCTGATGTTAATCTTACTTTTGAATCTCCTGCTGATTTATGCGGTAAAGTTTTGCAAGTGGGCAAAAATAAGTTTGTCCGCTTAGTGGATTGAGTTAGGATTTGAGTAGGGATTTGTTAACCGCCATTGGTGTCAACAACCAGCCTAGAACCCCTGATAAATATCGCTTTTGTCCGAGGCCAGATCCCCCTAAATCCCCCTTAAGAAGGGGGACTTTGAGTGTTTCCGGTTCCCCAGAAGGGGGACTTTGAGTGTTTCCGGTTCCCCCCTTATTAAGGGGGGTTAGGGGGGATCGAAGGCCTAATCATCAAACAGTAGATCGATACTACGCTTGACGTTAATCTGACACCAATCCGTATGAAGTTCTTACTACGAAAGGTACTATGGTCACAGATAAAATTATTGTTCCTTTAGATGTCCCGAGTCAAGAAAGTGCGATCGCACTTATCGACAAACTCCCCGATGTATCTTTCTGGAAAGTCGGTTTGGAGCTATTTGTGAGTTCGGGCCCGGAAATTATTTCTATTCTGAAAGAGCGGCAAAAACGGATTTTTCTCGATTTGAAATTTCACGATATCCCGAATACTGTGGCTGGTGCTTGTCGTGCTGCTGCTAAGTACAATGTGGATTTATTGACTATCCATTCTACTTGTGGTAAAGATGCTCTGAAAGCGGCACAGTTGGCTTTGGTAGAAGGGGCGGCGGCGGTTGATAAACCGACTCCTAAATTGATTGCAATTACGCTGTTAACGAGTTTGAATTCGCGACAGTTAGCTTTTGAATTGAAAATACCTTTGGAGTTGCCGGAATATGCTTTGCACATGGCTCTTTTGGCTAAGGAAACTGGTTTAGCTGGTGCTGTTTGTTCTCCGCAGGAAGTCGAACAGTTGCGGATGAGTTGCGGGGATGATTTTTTGTTGGTTTGTCCGGGTGTGCGCCCGAAATGGGCAGATGGGGGCGATCAAAAACGCTCGATGACTCCAAAGGCGGCTTTAAAGGCTGGTGCGGATTATCTGGTGATTGGGCGGCCGATTACTGCTTCCGACGATCCGGTGGCGGCTTTTGCACGCATTTGCGAAGAGATTGGATAAACAGAATCGATGAACACAGATCAACTTCCATCCGCGTTAATCTGTGTTTATCTGCTAACATCTGCGGTTGCAAGTCCGACTTTGGCTGCTAATGTTGTGACAAATCACGTGAAGCGAAGCTGTCCCGTAGGGAATCGCAGTATAAACGCAAATCGGTCTGGTTGGTTAGTGCGATCGCCCTGTCCGGCTGATTTGGAAGCTTTAGTCGATCGCCTGTTGCAAGATTTGCCGAGTTATGCTAATCGTGTAATTGTGCGATCGGACTTTGATTTTAACAATTCTAGAGCGATCGGTTACGTGCCCCGTCAAATAATTTTAGCAGGTCGCCCGGAGTTTGAACCGCTACCTTTAAATTTTGAAGATGCACTTCCTGAAAATACCAGTCAAGTTTTTATTACTACTTTGGAACGCCAGTATCGCGGGGGAAAGCGAGTCGAGATTCAGCAATATCACTGGCTGTTTTTAACTAAAACTGATAAGGGCTGGGAATTAGTAAAAATTGTTTCTAGGTTTGGTACGGTGGCGGATGTTCGTCCGTTGTTAGCGCCAGAGGGCGAGAAAAGCGCAATTGCTGAGGCGATTCGTTTGTGGTTGCGAGATTGTCGTGCAAAAGGAGAATTGTAAATGGCGAAGAAGTCCACGCAGGCCCACAGGCAACCCGAAAACCGATGGTTCCATTATTGTCTGTCCGAAGAGAGGAACGAAGCAATCGCAAAGACTAAGATTGCTTCGTTCCTCTCTTCGGACACTTATGGAAGTGGGGGCGGGTTTATGAGATTGTTGGTTTGAGTCAGAGATTTTTGGTGAACCCGCCCCTACAAGTATTGTGGTTTACCGGAGATGATATAAGGTGTAAATCTTGATTATGTTACTGTTTTAAATTCATCCAATTTTGCTTTTACAGTCTGCATATCTTGCCACATAAACCATTTCGGAGTCTCCGGTTCGCGGGAGGGATTTCGCAATAAGTATGATGGGTGAAAAATTGGCATACACAAACGTCCTTCCCATTCAATCCATTGACCTCTGATTTTACTAATTGGTCGCTTGTCACTTAACAAACCTTTCAGGGCTGTGGCACCTGTTAATAAAATGATTTTGGGGTCTAAGATACGAATTTGTTCTAGCAAGTATGGTTTGCAAGCTTCGATTTCTTTGGCTGTGGGAGGGCGGTTGTTGGGAGGGCGACATTTGATGACGTTGGCAATGAATACGTCGGTTTCTGCACTCAATTCCACGGATTCTAAAATCTTATCTAACAGTTTGCCCGATCGCCCGACGAAGGGCAATCCGGTTTCGTCTTCGTTTTGTCCGGGCGCTTCTCCCACAATCAAAATGGAGGCTTGAGGATTGCCGCGCCCGATGACGGCGTGAGTGCGGGTGTTGCCCAATTCGCAGCGGTGACAGCGGTTGCAGTGCTCGCCGATTTGTTCCATATTTTGATAAGTGCCGGGAGGAATGGGAATTTTGGCATTTGCTGGGATTGAGTCGTTTTGGAAAGCGGCACTTTGATTGCTGTCAAAAAGGCTGAGTTGCAAGTCGCTGGACATGAATTTTACAATTAGAGAGATTTTTTTTGAGATTATAGTTTATACCAGTTTTCATTTGAGTGAAGTACAGGTATCGGGTAGGGATACGGCAGTGCCGTGTCCCTACTGTATTTCATGGGATTGAAAACTGCTATATAGTTTAGATTAGAGCAGCAAATCTCCAATTGTTTCGTTGAGCTCGTACAGGCAAAAATATGTTCTCTAACCCGTTTTTTGACGATCGCGCCGATGCAGGCGAAAAACTGGCCGAGGCAGTTGCAGACGAGTTCGGCAAGTTGAATTTAACTGCACAGGAAGCTATTAAACCGATTGTTTATGCCTTGCCGCGCGGGGGTTTGCCCGTTGCTGTGCCCGTGGCGCGCCGCTTGGGCTGTGCTTTGGATGTGGTTGTGGCAAAGAAAATTACTCGCCCAGATAATTTGGAATTGGCGATCGGGGCTGCAACTGCTGATGGCCATGTGATCTGGCAAAAGCAAAATCAGCCAAATTTACGCTTGCAAAAATCAGCACTCCAGCAGGCTCAAAATAGCGCTCAATCTCTGTTGGCGGATTTGGCTTCGGGACAGCCCAATGTCAGCGCGGCTGGGGCTTTGGCGATTTTGGTGGATGATGGGATTGCGACGGGGATGACGGTGGCTGTGGCGGCGAAGGCTTTGCTGTCGCAGCAACCGGCGGCTGTATGGATTTGCGCGCCTGTCGCCCCGCTAGATTTGATGGATTTTTTGGCGGAAATAGCCGATAAGTCGATTATTCTGGAGACTCCTCACCCTTTTTACAGTGTCAGTCGCTTTTACGCGCAGTTTCCGCAGGTGGAGACGGCGGAGGCTTTGTTGTGTTTGCAGCGACAGATTGAATGGCGATCGTGAGTTAAGCTGGAATGCTAAATCCAAAAGCTCGATCGTTAATACATGAGACATTGGGAATATTGGTTGAACACTGTGATTCTGTCGGCTCAGCACAATCCGCCTCGCTTTATTGAGTTGGTGATGTTGAATTTGGCGATGATTTTGCTGGGGCTGTGGAGTGTAACGGCGCAGTGGGCGTATTTGGCGCTGTCTTTGAGTTATATTATTGGTTCGTCTTTTTCAATTTTGGTGCGGGAATCTATCGGCCCGCGGCCTCAATTTGAGTTGACTCATTTGACTGCGTTGTTATTATTAATTATCAGTTTCTATAGTTTTGCTGAATTGATTAGATAGTTGATGTTTTTTGACGAACCGCGAAGACGCAAAGAAATACAGGCGGGACGCCTGTTCCACAATAGAAGACGAGAGAATATCGCAAGTTAACAAATTTTTAGCGATTATTCTACATTATAATAGGATTGATGCAAAATTATGCGATTTCCGGCGGGATCGAAGGCATAAATTTCTAAACCGTGAGAAGCTTTGATGATTTCTCCGGCGGGCGGATATCCTAATGCCCAGATTCGGGCGATCGCAGTTTCGATATTGCTGACTTCTAAACACAAACTCATGCCTGTTTTTTCTCGACTTGCAAATTCCGATTTGTGGGACTCTTTGGGTTTGAATATGCCGAGTCTTAAGCCGGGTAGTTGAAATTCAGCATAGGTATTGGGAATATAGGGGTTTGGTTCTATGTCGAGAAATTTTGTGTAAAATTTAACTAGAACTTCTTTGTCAATGTCTGCTAAAGTCACAAGGGCGGCGCTGTACTGGAAACTCATATAAATTGGTAATGGGAAATTAGTAATGGACAATTGGGGGAATTGCGTTCAATCATTGGTATATGACTAATAACCGTGGTGAAAACTCAAAACTATATTATCATATTCTCATACAACAAATATTTCTCTATGGAAATCACCAATTTTATTGCTCTGTCTGTCATTGTGGTCGCTGCGCTGGGGATTGGCGTGGGGACAATGACTTGGGCTTATTTCGGCAAGGGCAGCATTTCTGTGCTGTTTAAAGAACCAATTTTAAACTCGCCAGATTTTCCAGCTACTGATGCAGGAAGCAAAGCTGCGGTTTATTTCCAACAAGGGATTGAGGCTTATCAATCTGGAGATTACCGCAAAGCTCAAGATAAGTTTACTAGCGCTTTAGAAGAAATTTCAACTTTGGCAGAAGTGTACCACAATCGTGGTTTGGTTTTTGCTAATTTGCGATCGGACGGCGAGGCTGTGGCAGATTTGATCCGTGCTAGCGAATTATATCAACAGCAGGGGAATGAAAGTGCGATCGACACGATCAAACAAAACCTTGCAGCCTTGAAGCAGCGCAAATTAGAACGAGAAAATAACAAAGCAATACCAGCAGGTTGAAACACTCGGACTATTTAGTATTAGGGTGCGGAGTTCGCACCCTACAAGTAGAGTCTGTGGGTGAGTTCTAAAAAAGTCAAAGTTTAACATTCTCCCTTGATTTTAAACTTGTCTGTTATCTTCTATGTTATCAATTTTAGCAATCATTATTTCTCTGCTAGATGCCACAACTCGATAATTAGTAATTGGATCGTAGGCTTCCCACTCTTGAGTCTCTTCGGTGTCTTGCCACAAAAACCATTCCCGGTAAATTTCCCCGTCATCAATATCGCCACACAGAGGAAGCCAATCATCTCCTCCAAACTTACTGTAGTCTCCTCCTACTAAGTCAATCCAAGCAGCGGCGATACAATAATCTATGTTACTATGAGAATTAGGTGCATTACTACGATCGTTAACTTTGTTGTGTAGGGAAATTTCGGGGAAGCAAAGAGTAGATTTCATAAGTGTTTCCTGAACGTCATGTTATTACTTTAGAAAAAATACCTGAGTTACAGTGACAGCAAAATGCCACTATCCCAACCTTCACAGTCTTGATCTCGATCGACCCTGACAGCCGATCGCACGAATAGTGTATATGGTGTATAACTTGAGAGTGCTTTGGCGTCAACTCCAAGCCAAGGCTGAATCAGAGCCAATTCTGCAACTGGCACAAGCAACAGTTTGCAGTTTTGAATTAAACAAAATTTTCCCTCTTCCCTCTGCAAATGCTAGAACTTCACTGTCACACAACTTATTCCGACGGTACTCTCACCCCTACCGAACTCGTCGCAGCCGCCGCTGCGTCAGGTGTTCGCGCTTTAGCTATCACGGATCACGATACGATGTCTGGTTGGGATGAAGCCTTCGCTGCCGCTGACTTGTACAATGTAGAAATAGTCCCAGGACTAGAACTCAGTACAGTCCACAATGGTCGATCGCTGCATATTTTAGGTTTTTATCCTGATGCGAATAAATTGCAAATTCCTTTGAACGATCGCATAGAAGGCAGGTTTCGCCGATCGCAGGAAATGGTAGAAAAATTAGCAGCGTTGGGATATGCGATCGAACTGCCAACAACATCCCCAGGAATGGCACCGGGAAGGCCTCATATTGCCTCTGCACTTGTAAAAGCGGGTCACGCCAAATCATCGCGCGAAGCCTTCGATCGCTGGCTGGGAGATGACGGCCCGGCTTACGTACATTACGAGAAATTCTCGATCGCCGAAGGCATCAATTTATTGCGGAGTTGCGGCGCAGTACCAGTCTGGGCGCACCCTTATTTATTTCGCGGCGGCGCTGTTGAGGAAGTTTTAAAAGAATTAGTAGATGCAGGATTAATGGGAGTCGAAGTATACCATCCCAGCCACAGTTCCAGCCAAATAGAAAAGCTCAAAAAAATGTGTCTTGATTATGGTTTGCTGATGACAGGTGGCAGCGATTATCACGGCCCCGATCCTGAAAGGAATGAAAGGAAAGGTGTTGAAAGTACCCAATTGAATATGCTGCATATACCGTTAGAATTGCTGGAACCGATTAAGGTTGCTGCGGCGAGTTTGAAATAATAACTGTAGGGTGCATCTGCTTTTATCCGAGTAAATAGGAACAATCAAGCCATTCTGACGCACCGTCTTAGACATCTTGAAAAATGCTAAAACTATCTGCGTACATCTGTGTTTATCTGCCATCATCTGCGGTTTCTGTATCAATCAATGATTTACGCAAGAGGTCTACTAAAAAATGATAAAAATCAAAAACAACATAAATTAATGTGAATTTAGCGAGGAATTTTAGTTGAGTTAATGTTAGGATAGTAGTAACGTTCAACTACTCAATGGAGCTGATTATGAGTACAGAAGACAGAGCAAAGGCGATCGGCAAAAACGTAGAAGGCAAAGCTCAGGAAATTTTCGGTAACATCACGGGCAACAAAAAAGACCAGGCTGAAGGTAAGGCGAAACAAGCGGAATCGGCCGCCCGCCACGCAGCAGAAGATGTGAAAGATGCTGTGAAAAATCTGAGCGATAAGGCTAAAAGGGCGATCGACAAATTGTAAGCTTTCCTGCATCTAAATTGTAATTGTGGGGCGGGCTTTCTGGCCCACCCCACAAGATTTTTATCAAACTTGAATATCCTTCGACTCCGCTCAGGAACCGTAAGATAATGTGTTGAGAAAATTTCCTAACTTAGGTATCAGAAAATTAGAGATACAAGATGATGACACTTATAGTTGCACAGAAACACATGAAGTTACTGTATCAGTATCGCCAACAGGGTGTTGTAAAACTACAAAAGTTTATACTAATTACTTGTAGTGCGATCGTTCTAGCATCATGTAGAAACCCACCTTCCGTGTTAGTCTCGGAACCGCAACCGGGAAAAAGTGGACGAACATTTGCTGATTGGTGTCTCACGCGAGCAAATTTGATTCCTGAAGCTAAACATACTGTTGAGATGCTGTTGCAGAAAGCAGGGACTACTGAGTGCGATGCGGCCAATCAAAAACTTTTAAGTCTCACGGTACTCGACCTCAGTCAGAATGAAATCAGCGACATTAAACGGCTCAGCGACGTTAAACCGCTAGCCTCTTTGATTAACCTGACTAAACTCGACCTCGGCCGCAATGCAATCAGCGACATTAAACCGCTAGCCTCTTTGATTAACCTGACTGAACTCGACCTCAGCTTAAATCCGATAGACGACATTAAACCGTTAAAATCCTTGACTAACCTGACTTCCCTCCTCTTCAGCTACAATGGAATCGACGACATCAAACCGCTACAATCCTTGACTAAATTGACTGAACTCGACCTCACACACAATGGAATCAACGACATCAAACCGCTACAATCCTTGACTAAATTGAAGAACCTCAACCTCAGCGACAATCAAATTAGCGACATTAAACCGTTAGAATCCTTGACAGACCTGACTTATCTCGAACTCAGGGAAAATCAAATCAGCGACATTAAGCCGCTAGAATCCTTGACTCAACTGAAGGAGATCAACCTCAACAGCAATCAAATTAGCGATATTAAACCGCTAAAATCTTTGAATAAACTGACGAAGCTCGACCTCTTTGAGAATCAAATCAGCGACATCAAACCGCTACAATCAATGACTAACCTGACTGAACTCAAACTCAGCTACAATAAAATCAGCGATATCAAATCACTAAAATCAATGACTAACCTGACTGAACTCGAACTCAGTTACAATAAAATCAGCGATATAAAACCACTACAATCCATGACTAAGCTGATTAGGCTCTCGATCTCCGACAACCAAATCCGCGATATCAAACCGCTACAATCCATGACTAAACTGACTGAACTCAGCCTCGTGAGAAATCCGATCGTTCTCAAAAATTGCCCTCTCAAGCCAAAGTCTCTCTGTCAGTGGGAAGCACCAAAAGAGGAATATTAACCATAAAACTTTACCGTTCAGAAAATTAGAGGTAAAAGATGAGAGTTCGAGTTGCACAAAAACACATGAAGTTACTGTATCAGTATCGCCAACAGGGTGTTGTAAAACTACAAAAGTTTATAGTAATTACTTGTAGTGCGATCGTTCTAGCATCATGTGGAAATAGACCTTCCGACTTAGCTGCAGATCCGCAGTCGGGAAATAGTCGAAGAACATTTGGTGATTGGTGTCGCCAAAAAGCTGATTTGACTCGTGAAGCTAAACATACTGTTGAGATACTGTTGCAGCGAGCAGGGACTACCGAGTGCGATGCGGCTAATCAAAAACTTTTAAGTCTCACGGTACTCGACCTCGGCGGCAATAAAATCAGCGACATTAAACCGCTAGCATCTTTGACGAACCTGACTGAACTATCTCTCCACTTCAATCAAATCAGCGACGTTAAACCGCTAGAATTTTTGACGAACCTGACTTATCTCGAACTCAGCGGAAATAAAGTCAACGACATCAAACCGCTACAATCGTTGACTAACCTGACTGAGTTCTTCCTGGACAACAATGGAATCAAGGACATCAAACCCCTGCAATCGTTGACTAACCTAACTTGGCTCGTCCTCGCCCAAAATCAAATCAGCGACATTAAATCGCTAGAATCCTTGACTAAGCTGACTAAGCTAGACCTCAAATTTAATCAAATCAGCGACATTAAACCGCTAGCATCCTTGACTCAACTGACGGAACTCTCCCTCGACAAAAATCAAATCAGCGACATTAAACCGCTAGCATCCTTGGCTAACCTGACTAAACTCATCCTCTTTGACAATCAAATCAGCGACATTAAACCGCTAGAATCCTTGACTAAGCTGACTAAGCTAGACCTCAACTTCAATCAAATCAGCGACATTAGACCGCTAGCCTCTTTGACTAAACTGACACAGCTCGACCTCTTTGACAATCAAATCAGCGACATCAAACCGCTAGCATCTTTGACTAACCTGACTTCGCTCTCTCTCTCCAAAAATCAAATCAGCGACATCAAACCGTTAGAATCTTTAACTAAACTGACTTCGCTCTCTCTCTCCAAAAATCAAATCAGCGACATCAAACCGCTAAAATCCTTGACTAAACTGAAGGATCTCGGTCTCCAGGACAATCAGATAGCTATCAAAACTTGCCCTCTCAGCCGAAAGTCTATCTGTAGTTGGTAATCACTTATCCAATAACGAATCAACATATTTCATCCACATTTATCCGCGTTCATCTGCGCTTAAAAATCGGGTTCCGCGGCTAAAAGCCCGATCGCCAAATCCATCTGATCCTTCCCCCGCGCCAGAAAACCTTCGCACTCCTGCAAACACTCGACAGCCACCGCAAACTGCTCAAAAACCTCCTCTAGTGGCAATTCTCCCGATTCTACCCGATCGATAATCGCCTCAATGCGATCGACCGTTTCCTCATAATTCCAGTCAGACTGGCGCAACTTCGACTTAACCATAGCATTTATTCTGCATCCAACACTTCTACAATCTTAACCTTCAGCACGCCCCGACTCAACCTCACAGTCAACTCCTCACCCAACACCAAACCGTCAGTTTGGCGGACAATCCTACCGTCAGCCTGCATTACCGCCGCATAACCCCTTTCCAAAACCGCCGCCGGATTTAGGGCTGCTAACTTTTCTTGCAATATTTCCAGTTTACCAGTTGCTTGCCGCAAAGTTCGCGATGTCGCAGGCAACCGTTTTAGTCGGTTTTGTAACTGTTGCAAATGCTCTGATTCTGTCTGAAATCTGGCTTTTACAACACTTGCTAAATTTAGCATTCTTTGCTGGTGTTCCGAGTAAATATCTGCTAAAATTGGTACAGCTTGGGTAGCCGCCGCCGTCGGAGTATGCGCTCGTTTATCTGCTACTAAATCGGCGAGAGATTCGTCTCTTTCGTGGCCGATTCCTGTAATAATTGGAATTGTGCAATTCGCGATCGCCCTGACGACTCTTTCATCATTAAAACAAGCCAAATCCTCCGCAGAACCGCCGCCGCGCCCTAAAATGATCACATCAGCCCTACCGTCCAATTCTACCAGGGCGATCGCCCTAGCAATCGCAGCAGCAGCCAAATCTCCCTGCACCAAAGTCGGAGACAGCAACACCTGCAAACCCGGATATCTCTGCGCTAACGTGCGCTGAATATCCCCCCACGCAGCGCCAGTATCAGATGTGACTACCGCCACAATTTGCGGGTGTGCGGGAATCGGGCGCTTTCTGGCGGGATCGAAGAAACCCTCGGCTTCCAAGCGCGATCGCAATTGCTGCAACCGCAAAGCCTCCAATCCTTCCCCACCCGGTAGCGATTGCACCACAGTCAACTGGTACTCGCCGCGATTTTTGTACACTCGGATGCTTCCCAAAACCAGCAATTGTTCCCCTTTTACGGGCATTTGCACCAATTTTTGCCGCAGCGAATTCCACACCACGCAGCGAATCGCAGCGCTTTTGTCGGGATCGCACAGAGTGAAAAAGCAGCCGCTGGCGTGTTGCGAAACGTTCGACACCTCGCCGATCAGCCAAACTGATTGCAGGTTGCGATCGCCCTCCAGCAACTCTTGCAGGTATGATGTCAGTCCGCCCACCGATAACGTTGTGTCAGGAAAAATTGCATTCATTGATAGTCCTAATTCCAGAAACCTAGGTTACTATGTTTAAGGTAATTTATTTGTAGGTCGATCGAGCGATCGTAAATCAACGCCAAACAAACTAATGATATCAGATGTCATGACTTCGATGAATATGCTGCGCCAAGAGGCTGCGGCGATCGGCATTACTGATGCCGAAGCCAGAAAATATGGCGATCTTCGGCATAAAAGAACTTGGTCTTTGGCGATCGAACATCACCTCTCGATGCAAGGTTTTGCTGATAACATAGAATCATCCTTCACAACTTCCGAGTCTGATTCTGACAGCGCACTCAACCACTCTCAGACTAAAGAGTTACAAGATTATGGTATTCAGCTAACGGCGAACCTGGGCGAATCTGGAGTCAAAATTGAGAACAAAACAGCATCTCTGGCTTCGTCGCCACAGCCAGGAAGTGCGATCGGGCGATCGCACAATAGTTCCACTCACGACAACAACCAAAAACGTGGTTTTAAACAAGTAGTTCAAAATCACATTAAAGCTTTAGCAATTGCATCAGCTTCTCGCACTAATCAACCCTGTTTACATCTCAGCAATTGGGTTTGTCCCGAGTGCGGCCCCGAGGGTGAATCGGATTGTCACCTGTGCGCTGGAGAAGGCTATGTAAGCGACATTGCAGCTATTGGATGGACGCTGGCTTATATGGAAATGTTGGGCTGTTCTGCTCGCGAAATTGAACCGCTCAGGAAGTTTTTGCCTGACTCGGAGACTCTCGAACTGAATTTAAAAGTTTGTGTGGCTATCAAAGAAAGTACCGAAGTTTTAGCGCGGACTGAGAAATGGGTAATCGGTCATTGTTAGTGGGTAGTTGGCAATATCAAATTATCATACTCTCATTTTATTTCGCTAACAAACAATACGGATTCTAGTTTTTTCAAAGCAACTTCTAAATCATCGTTAATAACTTGGAAATCAAATTCCCCCGCAGCTTCAATCTCCTCCTTAGCCCGCAGCAACCGACGGGCGATCGCACTTTCGGAATCTTGGCCCCGAGTCCGCAGCCGCCGTTCCAATTCTTCCCAAGAAGGAGGTAAAATAAAAATTCGCAAAGCTTCAGGAAACTTATTTCTAATTTGCCTCGCTCCTTCGAGTTCAATTTCCAACAATACCGATTTTCCCTCACCAGTACGCTGCTGGAGAGCAAAATATGGAGTACCGTAAAGATTGCCCGCAAACTCCGCCCATTCCGCCAATTCGTCAGCCTCAACCATTTGTTCAAAACGACTGCGACTGACAAAATAGTAGTGTTGGCCTTCAATTTCTCCCTCACGGGGCTCACGAGTTGTCACCGATACTGAAAGATGCAATTCGGGATGGCGATTGAGGAGCGATCGCACTAGGGTGCCTTTCCCCACACCGCTAGGCCCCGTCAGAACAATTAATTTACCGGATTTCATTTTTAGAATAGAGACGTGTAACAATTTAAGTTTTCGCTTACTCTATACTGTAAGTGCTCAAATTGCAACCGACAAACCTCAATCATCCCGAGTTTGACCCTCTTTGCCGATCGCAAAACGATTAGCCACCGTTTCCGGCTGAATCGCCGACAGGATGACGTGACTCGAATCTGTAATAATTACCGCTCTCGTGCGGCGGCCGTAAGTAGCATCAACCAGTTGTCCCCGCTCCCGCGCATCAGTAATTATACGCTTAATAGGCGCTGACTCGGGACTGACAATCGCAATCACTCGGTTAGCAGACACAATATTACCAAAACCGATATTAATTAATTGAATATCCATGAATATCTCAATCTATAGGTGAACGAGTAACTATCAATCCTTATTTATTATCATATATACAACAATTTTATGTGACAAGTTTAAAATTATTCATAACTTATTTTTTGAGTTTTTGCCTGCATTTTTTTCTAGTTTTTGAGGCAGAGTCGGCCGTCTTTATCAAAACTTTAAAAACCTAGGGCTGTTGACCGCTTTATATTAAAGATTCGGTAAAATCCGGGATTTTTAGTTGCTAATAAAAGCATTAGCTGTATGGAGACAAAAGCCTGTAAATGTTGCGAAATATAAAGTTAATTTCAGCGTGAGGGAAAGTTAAGTATTATCACTGAGAAATTACAGCAAATATTTGCAAATGGCAGTTTATACTGACAGTAATAATACTGATGCTGCTTTGATGAGCCTTCAACCTAAGCTAAAACCGGCTGGCGATCGCCTACAGGATAGCTACGCCGCGCGTACATCATCCTCAATTTTCCACAAAAAGATTGGGGAGAAAGTGTAAAACTACAGATGTTTCTTGCATGATGTTCTACAATTAGTCCAGCCAGTCATTTGATGGCGGATATGAATATAATTTCAGTCAACCCTAAAATTCATTTTCGCAAATATTCCATAGCAACTCGCATTACTGTGCAAAGTGTTCTCGAATTGCTGGCTGAGGGACTTTCATTTGAAGAGAGTATTCGAGACTATTCTCCAGATTTGCAGGTAGAGAATATTTTTCGCGGAGGGCGGTATGCTTAAATTATCGTTGAAGCAATTCACACTACCGAAAAGACGGTGAATCAGGCTAATTCAACTCTGCAAAAGCTAGTTTTACGCACGCACAAACATCTTTCCAATCACGCTCTGATAGATGCCCAATCCGAACCAAGTTAGCAGACGGCGGTAGAGTGACGATGAAGCTGCGGAAAACGGATGCAACCCGTAAACCTGCTGCGGCCCAATCCTGAAGAGTACAGTCTGTAGCCCCTAGATCCGTCGTTTGAGTGGTGATAAGTCCGACTATGACATCGGGACGAGTTGCTTGATAAGTTGCTGACGAGAGAACCACAGCAGGACGGCGTTTAATACCCGTCACACCGGGAAAATCTACTGTGACTACTTCACCGGGATTGAATGTCACGCTTGTTACTCCTCGCTTTCAGGGAAAAGCATAGCTGCGTACTGTAAAGAGAAGGTTGTTATATCGGTTCGATCGTCCTCAGTCCAAGTATCGCTTCGATCGATAACCGACACATTTTTCTCAACTAAATCGTTGAGTATAAGATTCGCTAAGCGCAAACGTTCCGTCAGCGACAGATTGCGGACAACTTCAGTATAAATTTCTTGAGCAGTCGTTGGCATAGTACAACCTCCTGTCCCTTATCTTAACCTGAATCAGCCATTTTGTGCAGCGAGGCGAAGTAAATTAAGCTAAAAACAGGGATTAATGCAGATAAATTTACCCGCATTAATCCCGGTTTTTCCACAGTTGATTAAGCCGCAACTAAACCGCTGTGTCTCAACAAAGCTTTAGTGCTGGGTTCGCGTCCCCGGAAAGTTTTAAACACTTCCATAGGGTGCAAACTGCCGCCCAATCCTAACACTGTATCTCGGAAGAGTTTACCTGTAGAGGCGATCGCACTTTCATCTTCCAAACCCGCCTCCTCAAACGCCCCAAAAGCATCAGCGCTGAGAACTTCCGCCCACTTATAACTGTAATAGCCCGCCGCATAGCCTCCCGCAAAAATATGTCCAAAAGCGCACAAAAATGCGTCTTCTTCCAGAGGAGGTAAAACAGTAGTAGTTTTAGCGATGCGCTTGCGAACATCCGCCACAGTTTCGCTGCCGCCCGATCGATAACGGTGGTGCAATTCGATGTCAACACTGCTAAGATGTACTTGCCTGAGCATGGCGCTACCGCTCATATAGTGGCGCGCTGCTAGCAGTTTTTGGTAATAGTGTTCCGGCAAAGTTTCCCCAGTTTGGTAATGCTTTGCCATCCCGAATAACGTCGCGCGATCGTAACACCAATTCTCCATAAATTGACTGGGCAATTCCACCGCATCCCACTCAACATTATTGATACCAGAAGCTCCCGGATAGTCTACGGTTGTTAGCATATGCTGCAAACCGTGACCGAATTCGTGAAACAAAGTTTCTACTTCCAAGAAAGTCATTAAACTCGGTTTGTCGTCAACTGGAGGACTTTGGTTGCACACCAAATAAGCCACCGGCAACCGCGTGGTTGTTTTTCCAGATTCCACGAATTTAGCGCGCACCACGCACTCGTCCATCCAAGCACCACCGCGCTTTTCTTCCGGGCGGCTGTAGGGGTCTAAATAGAAATTGGCGATCGCATTTCCGGCTTCATCATCTATTCTGAAATAACGCACACTTTCGTGCCACACAGGAGATTGACCATCCGCCGCAGTTACTGTCACACCGAACAACCGCTTTACCAATCCAAATAATCCGTCCAATACCTGCGGCAAAGCAAAATAAGGGCGCAATTCTTCGGCACTAAAAGCAAACTTTTCTTCCCGCTGGCGTTCCGACCAAAAACCGATATCCCAGTGCTTCAAATCCCCGGATTCCGCAGCGCCTTTGCTGGTAGCAAACGCTTTCAAATCTGCTAAATCTTTGACAGCAGCATCGTAGCTAGCCAAGCGCAATTCTTCTAACAAAGCTTCCACTGCTGCAACGTCTGGAGCCATTTTGCTAGCCAGACTCAATTCGGCATAACTGCTAAACCCAAGTAAAGCAGCTTTTTCGTGGCGCAGTGCTAAAATGCGATCGGTCAAAGGCCAGTTATTCAATTCTCCACTGCTTGCTCTGCCGATCAAAGCTTTGTACAACTGTTCGCGCAAATCACGGCGAGTGCTGTGCTGCATGAAAGGGCCGTAACTCGGAAAATCTAAAGTAATCCGCCAAGGGCCGTTTTGGGCATCCGCATTTTCTGCACCCGCAGCGCGAGCGGCTTGAGCTGCTAAACTCAACAAACTCGGCGGTAAACCGTCAATTTCGTCTTTGTTTGTGAGGGTGATACTGAAAGCTTTGGTAGCGTCGAGGACGTGATTGGAAAATTGCGTAGTAATTTCGGCCATTTCTAATTGAATGGCATTGAAACGGTCTTTTTGCTCACCTTCTAAGCCAACGCCGGAGAGTTGAGCATCTCGGATGGCGGCTTCGACAATTCGCTGTTGAGCTGACTCTAAGCTGTCCCAATTTTCGATCGCCCGCAGCGCTTTAAAAGCTTCGTAAAGCGGTTTGCTTTGACTGAGCTTGCTCCAAAATTTTACTACTTCCGGCTGCACTGTTTCGTGTGCCGATCGCAATTCCGGGCTATTTTTCACACCCATCAAATGTCCGACAATGCTCCAAGTCCAATTTAAACGCTCTCCGAGCCGTTGCAGCGGTTCTACTAAGCCGCTCCAAGTCGGCTCAACAGACGCTTCTAAGGCAGCTAGCGAGGCTTCTAGTTCGGTCAGGAGTTGAGTTACAGCGGGGACTACGTGTGAGGATGCGATCGCGTCAAACGGTGGCAATCCTTTGCCAATTAGTAACGGGTTATCAGTAATAGTTACGGTTGCAGTCATTTAATTTTCTTGTAACAGGTTGAAAACAGGTGAACTAGACAGATTAGCTTTTAAATTTGTAACACAGTTGTCAAAAAAATTGGACTCCAGCCCGGAGACCGGGAGAAGGGGAGAAGGGGAGAAGGGGAAAATCTTCCTTCTGATTGATGACTAATGACCAATGACTAATGACCAATCACCCATCACTAATCACTAATCACTAATGTCAACTGCCAACTGCCAACTGCCAACTGCCAACTGCCAACTGCCAACTGCCAACTGCCAACTGTCAACTGTCTTGTGTGTGCTGCAACTGCTTAACAACCGTGATTAAACGCTTGAGGTGAGGTTTAACAACTTCTTGCTGCTCGTGTTCCAAACGGTGGATTTGAGCTTGGACTACAGACAAATCTGGAGTCGATTGGTGTGCGGGAGCTTGCAGTTGGCTTTGCAAATTGGCCATGACTTTCTGGATTTCCAAAAATCGAGTATTTACTACTTCCCAGTCGTCTCGGCTAATCGCAGTTTCTGTCAAACCTTTCGTGGCGCTTTGCAGTTGTTCTATAGCCTGTTCCACAGCTTCGAGATTTGCCGGTTTAGCCTCTCGAAAATCTTGCAGTTGTGCGCTCACCTGCTGCCGGACATCGATCGCAGCAGATGCTACGATGTCTTGTAAAGAAGCGACCGACTCTCCCAAACTCAGCAACTGCCGCTCGATGTCGATCGACTCCTCAAAACCTTCAGCCCTAGGCAGTGTATCTATTTGCTGGCGCAGCGCTGCAATATCTGCTGACAACTGCTTGCGTAATTTAACAATTACCGTCACCGCCGTTTTTTCGACCTTATTTACAGACTTTTGCACTTGGGCCATTTCCGAATTTTGATGAAGCCGCGCTTGCTGCTCGAACCGATATCGGTTAGCCACATTCAGCGACAAAGCCAAAGTCAGGGGAGCTACCCCGTAAAAAGCTTGACCCGACACGGCCACCGCCACGGAACCCAAACCAGAGGCCGCCAGAGAGGCGTATTCTGCTAGCTCCAGCCAGTGTCTTTGAGGAAAACTTTGCCTCAAGTGGTTTCTAGCAGGGGGGTTTGGCTTCCGCACGGCTTTTTGGGTCATAGTATTTTCTTGTGGTTGGTAAGGTTGCAAGACTTGGTGGAGCATCGATTTATATCCTTTTTTCAGTTATATGTTTTAGATTATTTCCTGCCACTCTTCTATTTTTACCTGAGTAAGTAAGTTAAGGGTCATAATATTATCTATTTGGGAACGTGAAGTCGATCGCCCGCCAATTCCCGCTGTTCAAAGCTGAGATCCCACGCGCCCTTTATTTTACAGGACGCGGGCGCGTTCGGGGGACGGTGCGGGCGATCGACAATCGCTGTGGAGGCCAACCGATTTTAGATTTTTTTAGATTTTAAATTTAAAAATGCGACCTATTGACGGCGATCATCGAAGTTTTGAGCCGATCGGGAGTTGCATTTTTGTTCGTGCATTGGTATAATTTGATTTTTCTCAATTTCCGGGATCAAATTTACAGCAAAAATTGACAAATGAAATCAGAAAAGCCCGAAAATGCCGATCGGCTCAAGTCTATTTTCAGTATCGCAATCTTTATCATCCTCGTACTAGCAGTAGGCTTTTTAAGCGCGAATTTTATTTCAGCTCTCTATGCAAAATTTGCTTAAAGTAACTGAATCAGTCATCAGTCATTAGTCATTGGTCATTAGTCAGTAGTCATTAGTTATTAGTCAGTAGTCATTAGTTATTAGTCAACCCTTCTCTTTCGCAAGCTGTCAACTGTCAACTGTCAACTGTCAACTGTCATTCGTTCATCCGTTACATCCGTTACACAATCCGTTGCCGAACTTCCTTCGTAAACAACTAAGATAAAAACTTGCGAACTTGATATTCGCCACCTTCGGCGATCGGCATTTGCAAATCGCCCATTTTGGCATCCAACTCCTCTATTGTGCTTTGCGGCACCGACTTCCACTGCTCTTTAGTTTCCCAGCGAATCACCATCACCACCTCATTTTCCACCGAATTCACCCAAACTTCTTTGCCCAAAAAACCGGGGAAACTTCTTAGTCCAGTAGTCCAAACTTCTTCATCTCGCACAATAAACTGCTCCCACTTTTCCGGAGGTACTTTAAATCTCAGCCACTCGATTACCATCTTAGTTTTCCCCGTTATAAATCAATCAGTAGATTTGAGATTTCAGTTAGATATTGTAGGGTGCTGCTTAGTATAAAATTCTTGATCAGACGATCGCCACATTCAGTCCTGACGCACCCTAAAACAATAACTACAGCTTTGAATGAGGTCAATTAATCCTTACCGATCGCAATTTTAACAATCAACTCAGTTCCCTGTCCCGGACGAGAAACACACTGCAACTCACCGCCATGCTTTTCTACTACCAAATGCTGGGAGATGGCCAATCCCAAACCAGTGCTCGTCGCCTGACATTTAGTGGTAAATAAAGGTTCAAAGATGCAGCCGAGGACTTCTTCAGTCATGCCATGGCCGTTGTCGCTAATGGCGATCGCCACTTCGTTTTCCCCTATCACTTCCGTCCGAATCCGAATTTCGGGATTGAATATTTCAGCTCCCGAGCCGCTCGCAGACAACAAAGACTGACTTCGCATTATACCATACTTTTCAGAATTTCTCCCCCCTTCTTCCAAAGCGTCGATCGCATTTGTCAACAAGTGCATGAACACTTGATTTAACTGTCCCGCATAGCAGCACACTCGCGGCAAATTCCCGTATTCCTTAAATAGAGAAATTCCCGGGCGCCCGCCTTTAGCTTGCAGGCGATTTTGCAAAATCAGCACAGTGCTGTCCAAGCCTTCATGGATATCCACGGGCTTCATTTGGGCTTCGTCTGTACGCGAAAACAACCGGAGCGATCGCACCACATCCCGAATCCTTTCAGAACCGACTTTCATTGAATTTAGCAGTTTTGGCAAGTCTTTTTTGATAAATTCTAAGTCTAATTCTTCCATCAAATCTTCAATTTCCGGCACGGGATGGGGATAATACTTTTGGTAAAGGTCGATCGAACGCAGCAGTTCTTGAATGTAACCATTAGCGTGGCTGACATTGCCTGAAATAAAACTAACTGGATTGTTAATTTCGTGCGCTATTCCTGCCACTAACTGCCCCAGAGATGACATTTTTTCTGTTTGAATAAGCTGCGTTTGAGTGCGCTGCAAAACTAACAGCGTTTGCTCTAATTTTGCCGCTTGCTGCCGCAGACGTTCTTCCGATTCTTGCAAAGCCAAAAGAGACTGTTTGCTTTCGGTAATGTCCAATCCCACAAATACCGCCGCCGTACTTTTTTGGTATTTTTGAGCTACAATTAAATAAGTTTTATTTTCTCCTCTAATATTCGCGATTACTTCTTGAGATATCTTCTTTTCGGTGCTGGCAAAAAACTCGTATACTAAATCGTTAAATTTGGGACTTGTATCTAAAAAACCTACTTTTTGACCCGTAAATAGTTCCGCAGGCATTTGGTAAGCGCTAGCTAGATGTCGGTTTACTCCCAAGTAGCGCAAATCGGAACTTACCCAAGAAACTAATCCGGGCACAGCGTCCAAGACAGCTTGAAGCTGCTCTTTCGCCTCTAAAAGCGATGATTCTGCTGCGAGGCGAGCGGAAATGTCGCGGGCGATCGCGCAGCGGTATTCGCAGCCCCCGTATTCTAAATAATTGACTTTAACTTCGACAGGAAAACTAGCGCCGTCTTGGGTTTTATAAGTGGTTTTAAAAGTGAGGTTGCTTTGCTGCTTCAGTTGCTCCCAGTGTGCGGGCCAATCAGATGCTGACAACTGCGAATCGATGTCGCTAACTGTCAGGTTTAGCAGGTCTAATTCCGAGTAGCCGAAAAGATGGCAAGCGGCTTGGTTAGCGTAGCAAATTTGACCGTCGGAGGTAGTGAAAAAAACTGTATCAGCAGCATTATCGAGGGCAATTTCAGTTAGTTGCTGTTTGGTTTCTAACAGCGGGCTTTTGACCTCGGACGTGCATTTATTGTCGCAATTTGTTTGGGCCATCTTTTCGGCAAACAGGATCAAACCGCCGATCGCACCTTCGCTATTTTTCCACGGTTGAAATACCCATTTTACCGACGCGCCGACCCCGCCTTCGATTTGTCCTGCTACAGATGCGGGCGATCGCCCTGCCACAAACTCGCTGTATTCCAACACTCCAGCCAAAATGGCGCGGGCGTTTTGCTGCCAACATTCCGGGAGATTTGGGAAGACTTCCCAATGAGAGCGGCCGATCGCCTCGCCGCCGCCGAGCCCGCAATCTGTTTCCCAGCGACAGGAAACCGACAGATAGCGCATTTCACAGTCTACCATTGCCACGGCGTCGGCGGAGCGCTCCACAAACCGCCGAAATCCATCTTTACTCTCGGACACGGCTGCCTCTGCGGGTGTTGGTGGGCGATCGGGATTGTCCCGTCGGCATACCTTCCCAGTCTCCGACTTTGTTGCTGAACTGGCGAGTGTTTGCACGGTTTGGGATTTCCTCCATAGCTGTCAAGTTTGAAAAATTCTGTTTCAGACCAAAAATGCTGTTCCCCTGATTTGCTCTCTCGGGCGACACCCATAGAGGGTGTCACCCATCATTAATACCATTTTTGATGGGGATGTGTCTATAGGTACTGAAGAAATTCTTCCCCAAACTTGTCAATTCTGAAGAAATCTTCATAATTGCTCGGTATTTGAGGATGTGCAGCCAGTCCAATTACCCAAATAGCTTAAAACTTTAGGTACTCGCTCAAACAAATTTGTGCGTAAATTCACTGGTAAAATCCACTCTGCCTTTCCGCAACATTGCAGGATCTAATCTTTCAGTGGTGTTGCACGTCATCAAAACTACGAGTTTCTGCTGAAATTGAATGCCGTGTTCGTCCATCACGCTTTGATACAAAGTTCCATCCAGCAAACTCAAAATATGTTCAGTTTTGTTAGTGCGTTGGGCCGCTGCGGTCGATCGATCTTGAGCCAAATTATCAGCCTCATTGATAATAATGCAAATTCGCTCCAAATAACTCGGCGGCACAAAGTTTTCCACAGCATCATGGTCTAAGATAAAAATGACATAACCAAGCGGCACTAAAATCTCCTTTGCTACCGCTTGCGCCCACACAGTTTTGCCCGTTCCCGGCGTGCCGCTAACCAAAACAGCCAACTGATTTCGCTCCAAAATTGCCTGCTGAACAGTATCCGTAAAACTTTGAACTTCCGCCGAAAAAGTCCGAATTGGGAACTGACTGTGAACCTGTCCGACGCGGCTTTTGTACCCGCTGAGAATCACCGCTAAATTGTAAGTCGCCTTGCTAACCAGCGGCGCAATATCCTTACAAATCAGAGTGTAGCAGCGTCTGCCCCTGTCGTAGTTGTCAATTTGCAGCCAGCAGCCGCATCGGGCCCAATAAGCATAAACAGTACCCAAAACTTCCAAGCGTTCCCAGCTAACAAATCGCTCCGGCGGATAAGAAAAATGCCGTTCCATAAAAAACTGCGTAATCCCATCTGGTTTACCCAGCAAATCCAGAACTTTGAAAACAGTAATCTCTTGCAGTTTGTTGAGAACGTAGTCGATAGGAATGCTAGCGCGGCTGACCAATTGAACAACAGGCGTTTCCGTAACCAAAACATCTTTGTAGCGGTAATCCGGGTAAACAGGCTGCGGAGTAATGTAATCCCAGAACTCGTCAATTTCGTAACGAGTATTTTCCGAAAATACATTTAAAATATTTGCCCACCAGGTATATTGATGTCGTCCCATGGCATCAGCAATATCGCTAGCTGCATCTAAACTTTTTTGAGCGAGTTCTACGGGATCGTTAGATGCTAAGTGCAGCAGGTGTTGCAGATCGAATTGACGGTAGAGAGGTCGCCAGCCAGAGCCGAGCAGCCCTCGATTTTGAGGATTGTTTTGATTAAAATTGTTGTCGCTATCGCCCATATTTTGCGAACTCATGTTGTAAAATTCCTACTTGTTTTTATTTTAAAATATTTTTCGCAAATTTACACAAAAAATCAAAATTTTATCCATTTAGTTTGAGATAATTTGGCGGCACAAAATCGACCAGCCAAACTTGGTTTGCCGAGCAGTAAAATGTATGGCCGTCGCGCTGCATTGCTGCGGCATCTAGAGCAAAAACTGCCGGGATGCCGTGTCTGGCACCTACTTGGCGCGCCGTCTGAACATCCGCCGACAAATGAACGTGATGCCGCGACATTTTCCTAATTCCTTGACTGAGAATAGACTCGACCGCAGTCCTACCTGTTCCGTGATATAAAATATCTGGGGGAACAGCGGGTTCTAATTGCAAGTCAACTTCTACACTGTGTCCTTGGTTGGCACGAATGAGATTTCCTGTGGAGTCGAAGGAAAAGCGCTGTTTGTCGTTCTCTGCAACTACTTCCTTGAGTTCGGAAAGCTGAACAGGAAAGTTATTTTTTTGGCAGGCATCGAGAAGTTCGCTAACCGGAACCCAGCCCCCCGGCGCGAGTTGAATGCCGATGCGCGAGGGCGCGTGGCGCAGGTGTCTGCTGAGATATCTGCTGATTTTGATTAATCGGGTATCGTTCACTATCTTACTTTATTGATTGAGTTATTTCGTGGATAAATCTGGTTTATTTAATCTGTTTGCACTGCGAAAGGGCCAGTGAAGTCAAAGCTGGTCTGCTTAAATCTAAAATCCTTTGTATCTTTCGTTTAGACGCGAATCTCGATCCCCCTAAATCCCCCTTCTTAAGGGGGACTTTGATTGCGCTTCCGGTTCCCCCATTCTTAAGGGGTGTCGGAATCGAAACTCAGTTAGAAGTAGCAAGCTAACTAATCGTAGGGTGCGGAGCGGGAAAGTTTTTTTGAGCAAGCAGTCAAAATATTTATTTTTGACGCACCGTACAACAAGTTTTGATAATCATCAAAAACTCTGCCTTTTACCTTGGGATAACTCCGCCAAAGATAGCAAAATTGAGATAGCGCCAGTGACAAGCTGCGTCTGCAAAACCTGCTTCTGCAAGCCACTTTGTCTGCTCCTCCACAGATGAGGGAATATCTTCTTTTAGATAGTTTTGAAACCAGGCTGCATCGTCTTCTCCATTAGCTTTCATGTACTGCCGCCACAATTTTTCGTATTGCTCGGTCAGCTTTGGAGTAGCACCTGTCACAATATCTCGGATTAGCAAGATTCCCCCGGCATTCATTGAGTGAAAAAGTTTGTGAAATAGCTTGTGTTTTCCGGCGTCGTCGAGGTGGTGGATTGCCAACCCTGAAACTACCAAATCGTAACCGCTGCCAAAATCATCTTCTGCGAAATTTCCCTGCTGCAATGTCAGCCGTTCTCGGAAATCGGACAAGTTAGTTTGACAAATTTTCAGCATATTTCCCGCCATGTCAAAGGCTGTGACATTTGCTTGAGGAAATGCTTGCAAAATCATTGCAGAAAGTATGCCCGTCCCCGCGCCTAAATCGAGAACTTTTATGTTAGCATTGGTTTCAAAAGGGATTAACTGCAATATTAAATCGTGTTGCTCGCGATAGTGCGGAATGAGCCGGGGAATTAAACCGTCATAATCAAAGGCGCTTTGTTCAAATTTTTCGCGTACAGCATCTAAATTCATAGACAAATTCACAGACGATTTTCCTCAAACTGTTAATAGCTGAGTGCGTAAATGCACTTTGGTTGCTCTCTCCTTTGAAAGCATATTACATTTCATAATACAAAATATTTACAACCATGTCAAGATGTAGAATAAAATAATTTAACAGCAGTGGCGGCCGATCGCAAAACACGGACTTTGTTCGCCCTTTCCCCGCCAATTATTGAGAACTGTCAAGCTCTGCACACATATCTGCCGTGTGGAGATGAGGTAGAATGCCACCGGGCTGAAAGCCAGGGCAGCGAGGAGATTTTCAGGCAGATCTGCGTGCAAGTAATAGGGTAATTGTGAGAAAAAAGTTGGGTGTTTGCACCCAGCGGACGATCGCCCCGCTCGCAGAAGATATGTCTTGAGATTGACAAAAATTATCATAACTTTAGATAACAATTGAGGTAACTCCCCAACGGATGTGCTACCTGCCAATTTTTCATGAAAATGAAGAGATACAAAATATTGCACCCGCCGGTGCGGGCAAAAAAAACAGTGATAATGAATCAGGATGCGAGTAGAGTAGGTGTCAGCCGTCAGGGGAAAATAGAAGCAATGGAAATCCAACAGCGGAGCCAGGAGCTGGTCGATCGCCAGCCACCAAACGCGCCCGATCGCCCAGAAAAAAATTCTACGGTAAAAGAAGTAGATTCGTCACTGCAAGAATGTTTAGATTTTAAAGTAGCGATCGACCGCTCGGCGCTGGCGGTGAGGACAGACGCCCGAGGAATTATTAACTACGTCAGCGATCGAGTTTGCAGCATCTCTAACTATTCGCGTGCCGAACTGATCGGCTGCCACTTCCGCATCCTCCACTCGGAATACAAGTCTTGGGAATTCATCAAAAATCTGCGGTCAACTGTTGCCAAAAATGAAGTTTGGCAAGGAGAAATTAAGCACCAAGCCAAGAATGGCCGCGATTATTGGGTGTACGCAGCAGTAGTTCCGCTGTTGGACTTGCAGGGAAAACCCTGTCAGTATTTGGCGATCGGATTCGACATCACCGATCGCAAAGCCGTTGAAGCAGCCCAAGCCTCCGCCAACCAGGCAAAAGACGAATTTTTGGCGATCGCGTCCCACGAACTGCGATCGCCCCTGAGCGCGATTTTGGGATGGGTGCAGCTAGCTCGATCGCGCAAGTTAAACGAAGCCACCACCAACCGCGCTTTGGAAATCATCGAGCGCAACGCCAAACTACAAAACAGGCAAATAGACAATCTCCTCGATCTCTCGCGGCTGCTGCGGGGGAAAGTCCAGCTCAACGTCGGCCGGGTTCACCTCCCGTCTGTGATCGAATCGGCGCTCCAGACCCTCCGCCCCGCCGCCGATGCCAAAAACATCCGCATTCAAACACATTTCTACCCCGGCGTCAGCTACATTTTGGCAGATGCAGAACGCTTGCAGCAAGTAGTCTGGAACCTCCTGGCCAACGCCATCAAATTCACCCCAGAATCGACACCAGACCCAGTTACAGTGCGGATCGAGCCTACCCCGTCGGGTACCTTGATACGGTTCAGCGACAGCGGTTGCGGGATCGACCACAAATTTCTGCCCTACATCTTTGACTACTTCCGCCCCCAAGATAGCTTCCAGTCCAAGGAACAAAACCGGCTCGGCCTCGGACTCTCAATCGTGCGGCATTTGGTGGAACTGCACGGGGGAACTGTTTGGGCTGCAAGTCCCGGGCCCGGACAGGGGACGACGTTTGGGGTGCTGCTGCCGGTGGGGCACAGCAACAGTTCGAGCGATCGCGCTCCTGCGATCGCCCAAATCGAAAGCAGACCGGGCTCAGTTACCAAACCCCTAGCGTCCAAGCAAGTGCTGGTGGTGGAAAGCAGCGCCGATATCCGGGAATTTCTCAAAACTGGTCTCGAAGCATTTGGAGCCAAGGTAATAGCCGTGGGTAGCGCCTGCGAAGCGATGGCCGAATTGGAACACTGGCGTCCCGACGTGTTGGTGAGCGATATGGCGATGCCGGAAACAGATGGCTGCGATTTGATCCGCCGCGTCCGAGCCATGGAAATGTCCGAGCAGAGGGAGCTGCTGCCGGCGGTAGCCCTGACCGGAGGCGTTCGCGAGGAGGATTCAGCATCGGCCCTCTCTGCGGGGTTTCAGAGGCATTTGTCGAAGCCGGTGGAAGCCAATCAGTTGGTGAGCGCGATCGCCCAATTGGCCGGACTGACTGAATTCGGCTCCCCAGAGCTCGGCGCCGGAAATGTCGGGGCGATCGCACCCCCAACCCCGCTGTCGGAATCTCACAGTTTTGACGACAAAAATAATGGCGAAGCATCAACAACAGACAGCCGAGAATTACCGCTGTTGCTGGTAGTAGAAGACAACAATTTTCTGCTGGCTTACCTCCAAACTTTATTGACTCCGTACTATCGAGTCGCCGTGGCGATGGACGGGATTGAAGGTTTAGAAAAAGCCAAAAAATTGCAGCCAAATTTGATTTTGAGCGACCAAATTATGCCCAGACAAAATGGACTGGATTTGCTTAAGGAGATTCGGAACACACCGGAATTGAGTTCGACTCCGGTCATCTTTTTGACAGCGCGATCCGGCATGGAAGCTCGGATCGAAAGTTTGGATGCTGGTGCTGACGATTATATTTCCAAGCCTTTTGACGAGAGGGAACTGCTGGCGAGGGTAAAAAATTTACTCAGAACCCACGCAGCCGAACAGCAGTTGACAGTGCTCAACCGCCAGTTGCAGCAGCAGAAAGGCCAGTTAGAAAAGGTGAATCTAGCGTTGCAGTATTTGGCAACTTATGATAGTTTGACTGAGGTAAGAAACCGCCGCTTTTTTACTGAATATATGGATACGGAATGGCGGCGTTTGGCGAGGGAAGAAGCACCGCTGTCTTTGATTATGTGCGACATCGATTATTTCAAACTTTACAACGATACTTACGGCCACCAAGCGGGGGATGAGTGTTTGCGGCAAGTGGCGCAGGTTTTGCAGCGTTCGGTAAAGCGATCGGCTGATTTAGTTGCGCGTTATGGTGGAGAAGAATTTGTTATAGTTTTGCCGAATACGGATATCGAAGGTGCGACTTGCGTTGCTGAAATTATCAACCAGCAGGTGCGGGGTTTGCGTATAGTTCACGCTAAGTCTGGTGTCAGCGAATATGTGACGCTGAGTTTGGGTGTGGCTTGCTGCATTCCGGCGCCGATGTCGCAGCCGGGAACGCTAATTGCGATCGCCGACGAGTCGCTTTATAAGGCAAAAAAGGCTGGGCGCGATCGGGTTTCCGTTGCCGCATTTGAAGCATAATAGTCCTGAGTCAGTAGTCAACAGTCATTAGTCCTTAGTCGTTACTCCTTACTCATTAGTACAATTACAAATGCTGAAAGAGTCACTGAAAGAAACACAGTTGTTCGAGGGACTTGACAAACAGGTAAAAGATGAAGGGGCTATTTGATTTACTGAAGTTCTCGATCGAAGATTTGGTGGAATAGTCTGGGTTGGGCGATCGCACGTATTGTTGGTGGCGAGTGCGATCACTTCATTTCAGCTAAGGCTGCTAAAAAGTAAGGATTAAACTGTGCAACTGATATTAAAAGCGGTATCATAAAATTGTCGATAGCTGAGCAAATTGTGATGAATATATCTTTGACTTCAGAACTCGAAAAGTTAATCCAAGAACAGGTTAAAAAAGGTAAATATTCCTCAGCAAGTGAGATGGTAGGGGAAGCTTTGCGGTTGTTGTGGGAGCGCGATCGCATTAAGGAGAAGCGTCTTGCCCAGTTGAAGGAAAAAATCCGAGTAGGGATAGAAGCAGCCGATCGCGGTGAAGGGATTGATGGAGAAGAGGTATTTGATGAAATCGAGGAAGATATTTGTCGGATAGAAGCTCAAATGCAACAAGCCGAGGGAGTAAAATAATGGCTCGGTACTTTTTTACAATTCCAGCCAAGCAAGACATTAAATAGAGAATAGTGATTGATACAGGGCTATTGCTCGATCGAGAGGAGGAGGAGTGAAAACAATCGAGGAAATTCGCCAACAACTTCAATCCGGGGAGTTAGAGGTAAGTGTCCATGCTTTGAGGCGAATGGTAGAACGTAACATCAGTGAAATAGAAATCAGACAGGCGGGAGAAAATGCTATAATCATAGAAGACTACCCAGATGATAAATATTCGCCAAGCTGTTTAGTTTTAGGATTTACCGGAGAGGGAAAAGTTTTACACATACAGGTTTCCCGAAAGGAGTCAGATAGTCTAAAAATAATTACCCTTTATGAGCCTGATGAAAATCAGTGGATCAACTACTCGCAGCGGAGGTAAAAATGTTTCAGTGTCATGTTTGCGGTTCCACAGAGGCACAAGAAAATCTGGTTGATGAAGTGTTTCGGGTTAATGGTAAACTGTTTGTTGTTGAGAAAATTCCAGCTACGGTTTGTTCGCGCTGCGGTGAAGTAACTTTTAGTATTGAAAGGGCTGAAAGAGTCCGCAAAATGGTAAACGGAGATAGCAAACCTGTCAAGTCGATCGAAGTGGATGTTTTTGCTTATTGATGAGATGATCGGAATCTTAATGGAGTGGAATTATAGTAAAATTATAGTTAGTAGAAATTGAAGTAGAAGTCATTTATTGAATAGCTGAATAGGCTCTTGCTTTAAGTAAAATCATCAGATGTTCTAGCTGCTCGTAAACATCTAATTCTGCTATTTCCATTGGAGTGAGTGTCGCTTCGCGGTTTTTATCGAGCAAATTTTGCAGGCGTGTCTGAGCATTTTGTGAAACCTTAAAACTAACAATGTCTTGTGGAGTTGGAGTCTCGATCAAAAAGTCCAAAACTTCTCGATAAACTGCGGGAATATCGGCGGTATTAGTTTTGACTTCGGGCTCGATAGTTGTTGGCTTTTTAGTGACTTCTAGAAGTTGCCAAAGCAGTTCTGGCAAGCGATTTTGCAGAGGTTCTAGACGTTGAGCCAATTCGTCGGGAATTTGAATGGTAATTGTTGCCATTTTTGTTGGTGATTGATGCTCAGATTTAATCTTAGCACTATGGAAGTGCGTGTAGCCAACCGTAGGCATCGCACTTTTGTGAAAAAATGAGCGGCGGGCGATTCCCTACGGGATAGCTGCGCCGCGCCCACTTCCATATTTTGTTAACATCAACTCTACCGCGCCGTTGGATTGCGGCAAAAATCTAATTAGTTGTGTTGTCCTCAATGTCTAGCTTTTGTATTAAAACTTGTGAAGGTAGCGGCACAGTTATTTGCAGAAAAACATCAATTGTTATTTGATTATTATCACAAATTATATTAGTGATATTGACTTTACTATTTTCAGATAAACTGTCTTGAATAGGGAATTTAGCAGGTGACTTAGTTTTATATCCAGCTTCCTCAAGCCATTCAGCAATATTTCTCCAGTTACCTATCTTTTCATGACATTGGCCGATCAGACTTTTAACATACTTATAGATACTAGCGCAGAGGTCACTTTCAACGCCTTTAGCATCTTTTCCTAGCTTTTGGGCCATTTCACCGGGACTGTAGCCACAAAGTAACCCCCGCAAGTGTAGCTTTTCAACGGGGGTGAGTCGTTTTCCCTTAGCCGAGGCCAAGTCTGTGTAGAGGGTTTCCAAGTCCCACTGGTGGGCGGCTGGAGTGAACTGCTCGTTTGTGGGTGCCATAGATTGAGGTGTCGAAAATTCCTGATGCAATCCTAACATAATTCCTGATGTAAGTATGAAAATCTAATGTAGAGGTAGTTTATTATAAGTGAAAGCTGAAAGGCAAAGGGTGCTACTTACAAGTCAAAAGGTTTGTGAGACTGCATTTAGACTGTCACTGACTAGAGTTAGCGACTTGGCAGGAGAGATAAGCTGAAACTTGATGTACTTCGGGCTTTGGTTGAAGTCTCTGGGGCGGTAAGGAAATTTTTTAATTTATTTTCTGGGTTTTGCATAATTTTGTAGATGTGGCCCTGATAGATAAATAGGAGGGTGCAATGCGCCTTCTGGGGATTGAGCTCATGTTTGTGAGTGCGATCGGGCAAAGCTTTGCTATGCAAGATTTTGGTTTAACTA
Organism: Microcoleus sp. A006_D1; assembly: GCF_036702805.1. Classification (NCBI taxonomy): domain Bacteria; kingdom Bacillati; phylum Cyanobacteriota; class Cyanophyceae; order Oscillatoriales; family Microcoleaceae; genus Microcoleus; species Microcoleus sp. A006_D1. The sequence continues at coordinate 337,542 of NZ_JAUBVZ010000003.1, read as the reverse complement.
CCTCTCTGAAACAAGCGAGTGTGAAATGTTGATGTCTGACGATAAGTACGATCGGCTAAAACGAATTCCCAACTGGAGCCAAGAAAAATTGGCCCAAGCGAAAGTGGCTGTGTTTGGCTGCGGCGCACTGGGTAACGAAGTGCTGAAAAACCTGGCTTTGCTGGGAGTTGGCAACATTTGATCGTTTTGATTTTGGTAATTAGAGATAGGCATATATTTAAGGCCAAGACTATTACCTAACGGATTGAGTAAGTCAAGCTAAATATCGAAGCATATCCGAATAATTGGCAAATCTGAGTAAAAATTATGGCAAAAGGACAAAGAACTTATTTAAGCTACTTTGATGGGCCATACGGTCGTATCAGGGACTTGGAGGTAATCACTCGCCGAGATGGAAGAGATCTCTTGTTTCCCTATCCAAAGGATTCAGAGCCTCAGAAAAACCAATTGCATCACGATCTATTTTTGGATGATAAAAGGACAGCTTGTGGGGTAGCTTACGTCACTGAGGATCAAGAAGGAAAGTGGCGTAGGGAATACTGGTATGATAATGGTTGGGGGTGGAACCGTGACGGATACACCGAATCTTATGATTCAATAAAAGAACTCTATGATGCTATTGAAGCTAATCGCGGCGAACGACGAAATATTAAAAGTTTTGCAACGTATTTAGCTTCCCGAATAGCACTCAGTTCCGATGAAATTATTAATGAATTATCCGAACCAGTTGAAAGTAGCAGCGATTCTTGCTTTATTGCTACGGCTGCTTACTCAACCTCCAGACATCCCGATCTAACTACATTCAGGCAATTTAGAGATCGACAACTTTTGAGTAATGCTTTTGGTAGGCAGCTAGTTAAACTCTACTACAAAATTAGTCCTAGCATAGCTAATTACATTAGCAAAAAGCAAATGATCAAACTATTTTTACGTTCTCAACTAGAGCATCTTGCTAGTTGGATGCGAATCAAAGAAATAACTAAGCCATAAGTACAACGAGCAAGACTTGATTATAGTTTCAATTCAATAGTATTAGGAGACACAAATGCCATTAGATATTGAATTCGCCCAAAACGGTGAGCCGCGCTGTCCGGTTGTGCTGCTACTAGATACATCTGGTTCTATGTCAGGTATGCCAATAGATCAGTTAAATGCAGGATTAGTTACTTTCAAACAAGCAGTGCAGCAAGATAGAAAAGCATCGTTGCGCGTGGAAGTAACCATCATAACCTTTGATAGTTCTGTGAACACTGTGCAAGACTTTATCACAGTCGATCAGTTTTATCCCCCAAAACTGAAAGCTTCTGGTTCTACTTCAATGGGTAACGGAATTGAATCCGCACTTAATCAGCTAGAAAGTAGAAGAGAAACTTATAACAGTTATGGTATTCCTTGTTATAAGCCACGGATAATTTTAATCACAGATGGTGGACCAACTGATGGCGAATCTTGGAAAACTGCCGCACAGCGTGTGAGGCAGGAGTATGACTTGGGTAATTTTCTTTTCTATGCAGTTGGAGTTCAAGGAGCTGACATGAATACACTCAGACAAATCGCTCCGCTTGAATTACCGCCAGTCATGCTCCAAGGATTGAATTTTAAGGAATTTTTTAAGTGGCTATCTGACAGTATGGTGATTGTATCAGAAAGCCAAATAGGTCAACAAATTTCGCTTCCTCCTACGGACAAATGGGCCCAGACAACTGCTTAAATAGGAGCTAAATTATGGAATGGCAAGCTGTTGGTGTTAGTGTCCAAGGAAGCTATCACATAGATCAAAAACTTCCCTGTCAAGATGCAGCAAAGTATGAAACTTCTTCTGACTATCAGATTATCATTGGTGCTGTCTCCGATGGTATGGGCAGCGCTAGGCACTCAGAAATTGGTTCTGCTCTGGCAGTAAACACAGCTCTATCTGAAATCAAGAGCAAAATGCCCTGGCAGGAACAACCAAGTAATGAACAAGTTCGGAGTATTTTTTATACCGTCTTAGAAAAAGTTCAAGCGAGTCTCAAAAAGGAGGCAGAAAAGGAAGGTTATTCACTAAAAGATTTAGCTTGCACTTTACTGCTTTTTGTAGCTACCCCAAAATGGCTGGCAGCCATGCAAGTTGGTGATGGACTGATTGTGGTACGACGCTCCACAGGTGAAAATTATGAACTACTTTTTAGACCAGATAAAGGTAAAAGGTATCCCAATGAGACAACCCCTGTTACTTCTTCCTATGCCGATCGGGAGATGCAAGTCGATGTCAAGTCAGGTTGTTACCAGTTTATCTGTGCAGCAACCGATGGCATTGAAAATATATCTTTGGTAAAGCGGGAAGGTTGGAGACCTTTTGAGAATTTTTTCAAACCTTTGGAAGAACAAATAATGTTGTCACAAAATACCGTAAATCAAAAGGAGATGGAAATTCAGGATTTTTTGAATTCTGAACAAGTTAATCAAGAGACTGATGATGACAAAACCTTGTTGTTGTGTGTCTACAGTAACTTTGGCATTCAAAGGGAAACGCAGACGGAGACTTCAGCATTTGACAAAGCCAACAGAGAAGTCGCTACAACACAGAGATGTGAAGCATCATCGAGACCACGCCCACAAGCAAGCTCCCGACTTATAGATGGATTACCCCATTGGTCGTTAGATATAGCTAAAGTTATAGTCATTGCATTAGTAATGACTTTAGTTTCTAGCTTAATTCAAACACACTTGCCTATTTTTCTAGGTAGAATGATTTACTTCATCTTTAATTTAGCCGTCATTTCCTGTATTTGGTTCTTGAGAGATAGAAAATTTAAACTATTATGATACGCTTAAAATGTGTAAATACTGGTGAGTGGATTGAACTCGATAATCAAGGGAATATTAAGAGTGGAGGAGAAGGGAGCATTTATCAAACAAACAAGCCAGGGTTTGTAGCAAAGATTTACCATACCATCACTCAAGATAAAATCGACAAGTTACAAGTGATGGTGAAAAATAAACCTGCCGATCCTACCCGCTCGCAAGGTCATGTTTCAATCGCGTGGCCAAAGTGTTTGTTAGAAGATAGTTATGGCAAAATATTAGGTTTTTTAATGCCAGTCATTGATAATGGAGAAATGCTAATATCTGTATATAATCACAATCTTCGCGAAACAATAGCACCTGCATTTAACTGGCTTTACCTGCATACAACAGCAAAAAATATAGCCTCAATTGTTGAAGCAATTCACACAAATAAGTATGTAGTTGGCGACCTGAAGCCTGAGAATATGTTAGTTAATTGTAAAGCGCTTGTTTCTATTGTAGACACAGATTCATTCCAAATATTAGATAGACAAACAGGCAAAATTTATCGTAGTCCTGTGGCATCTCAAGAATTTACACCTAGAGAGATGTTGGGTCAAAACGTACAAAATGTAGATAGGTCAGAATTTCAAGATCGTTTCGCATTAGCTGTAATCATTTGGCATTTACTGTTTGGCTATCATCCTTTTTCTGGAACATGGTCAGGAAGTGGGAAACCACCCAATATCGACCAGCTAATTGAGCATGGATACTGGATGTATGGTTCAAACTCCAAACTGCGTCCCGGTAAGTTGTCGATGCCGATCAATATAATACATCCTGAACTTCAGAAGTTATTTCGTAAATGCTTTAATGAAGGGCATAATCAGCCTTATGCGCGACCTAGTGCTGCTGATTGGCGAATAGCATTAGATTTAGCAATTAAAGAATTAAATCAATGTTCAGTTGAGGGCGGGCATTACTATGCTAAAAGTTATCATAAATGTTATTGGTGCGAACGAAAACGCCAGCTTAATGGTAAAGATATGTTTGCAACTCCTCCTGGTATACGACAACCCAATGTCTCTACTAAATCCAAAGCTCCAGTTTCAATACCGCAAAAAGTAACGCCTCCACAACAAGTTACCGTTCCAATCTCACAACAAGTAAAGCCTCCACAACAAGTACAGCCTCCACAACAAGTACAGCATCCACAAGGGAAAACTGTAAAAAAAACAGATAAATTTAAAGCCTTGATTGGCTCTGGAGTGATTGTATTAACCTTAAGTGCTATTGCTTTACCTTCATTTACGAATCAGGCCAACAAAGCAAAACAATCTGAAGCTAAACAATATGTAAGTTCAATGAACAAAGGTCAACAAGCTGTATTTGCAGAAAAAACTGCCTTTGCGAGTAAGATTCCTGATTTAGGTCTAGGAATTAAATCAGAAACAGACAATTATAAATATCAAATTCCTCAAAAGTCTAATAATTCAGTAGTTGTAGCTGTTGCTGAACCCAAAAAATCTGGTCTCAAAGGTTATGTTGGTATTGTTGCAAGTGAAAAAGATAGCACTTCAACACTTTTTTGCGAAGAATCTCAAGCTTCTACTTCTTTCCCAGATTTATCAACAATTGTTAATCAAAAATCTCCCGGCAATAATGTTGTTCAATGTCCAGCGGGTTATGAGGCTAAAGAGGGTTCTCCTCAGTCTATAAATCTAGGTTCGTCACCGAATTCAAGCCCTCAAGAAGAAGTACGATCGCAAACTGCTTCATCTACACCCTCGGATTCAACAGAACAAGTAAGCTTTAACAAAGGTAGTACAGCAGCAACAATTAGTAACAGCGTAACAACAAATCAAAGAAAGCGCTACGTACTAAACTGCGGTAGCGGACAACGCATGACTGTGCAAATTAAGCAGGGAGATATTAATATAGCAATTATTTCTCCTGACGGTCAAACAATTGGTAATGCTGTGAATGGCGCAACCCAATGGCAGGATCAATTGCCTAGTGATGGAGATTATATTATTGAAGTTTCTGCACCCAATCAGTCAGACTACACAATTAATATTGAAGTCTTACCTTCAAAGATTCCTGTGAGTTCGACACCTGAGCAAACTCTCAAGAGTTTTTATGAACTGACAGTCAAAGATAATAAGGCCGCCGGGAAAAAATTTACAACTGATAATTTCAGGAAAAAATACAGTTCAACAGATGCAGACAATCAAAAAACATGGGTCAGCAAATTTAATTATATCGAAGTTACTCGCACGGAGCCTATCGACAAATCGCTGACTAGACCGAAAATTAAAGCTTGGTTGCGTTATTCTTATAAAGATGGCAGCCCAGAAGTGTGTGGATACAGATATTTGACTTTTGTACTCAATAATAATAGTTATTTAATAGATAACGATGGTGAAGAGACTCCAATACTCTGCAATTAAATAATATTCATATTTTATGTATTCATGGAAGCGATCGCCCTTTCGCCCCAAAAGCCCGATCGCCCATTGCAAACTAGACTTCCAAGGTGACACAATAAGGGAAACCTCCAACAGATTGCAGTGCATGAGTGACAGCGAGCGGACTTCATCAGCCTAAAATAGCTGATGTGCTAGACTCAGCGTATCGTCAAAGCTACAAACAGAATGCAAACCATTACCATCACAATTCCCGACGAACGTCTTCTCAAGCTACAGGAAACAGCCTCTAGCCTGGGTATATCACTAGAAGCATTACTACTCATGAGCGCTGAAAACTTGATCGCACCGCCAGAAACATCCTTTGAAAATGCTATGCAATACGTCCTCAACAAAAATGCTGAACTCTACAAAAAACTGGCGTAATGCGCTATCTAACTTTAACTGAAGTCTTAGAACTTTATCGTCGCATTATCGAGCAGTCTGGCGGATCATCTGGTATCGCCAATTTAGGAGCATTAGAGTCAGCTTTAGCTCAGCCACGCATGACCTTTAGCGGAGAGGAACTTTACCCAACTATCGTAGAAAAAGCTTCAGCTATTGGCTTTGCTTTAATTAAAAATCATCCCTTCTTGGATGGTAACAAACGCATCGGCCACGCAGCAATGGAAGTCTTTTTAGTTTTGAACGGATTTGAAATTTCTGCACCTGTAGACGAGCAAGAACAAATCATTTTACAAGTCGCATCAAGTGCGATCGCCCGCGATGAGTTTACTGAGTGGTTGCGCTCTTATATTGTCGATCGATCTATTTAATGCCAACTTCAAACAATCTTGGGACAATTATCAATCTTAATGAGTCGCATAATCATGGACGCACTCCGACAAAGAAACCGGGTTTTTTACCAAATTTACGGTGTGTAAGGAAGTATTTCCTAAAAAACCCGGTTTCTGGGCTTCCATTCATGAGTGCTATTAAACTAGATTTTAGTTTAGCTCAAGCAATTTCTTTGGTCAAGTGCGATCGCCCTTTCGCCCCAAAAGTAATCTTCCATGATTTAATTAAAATAGCGAAGCCTTTTTCACTATAAATAAAAAAAGCATCCTCAAAAACAAGAGTGGCAAATAACATACCTAGATTACTTCCAGGTGAAAGCTCAGTCGGACAATTTGGCGACTTGAACAAAATCCGCCGGACAGGGGATAACCTGACACCTCATCATATTCCATCTGATGCCTATATGAAACAAATAGGAATCTCTGGTTACACTAGAAATAAGGGTATTGCTATATTGATGGAACAGCCACATCCAGGAAGGGGTGGCCGTCATCGGCGCACACAATCCTACGGACAAAGACAACCATACTTTAATCTATCACCCCGGCAAGCTCTAGCTCGTGCCGTGTGGGATGTGCGATCGATTTATCGCCAAGATGGGTTGTATACACCACAGATTAGGCGGAATTTACAACAAGTCATCCAACAAAACAAGCTGTTATGGTCAGGTAATTTTGATAAAGTGGGAAACACAAGATGAATGCTACTCAATTGATAGAAATATTAAATGCTAATAAATTCATGCGATCGGATGAAGAAGCAATGAATTTTGACTTTGCTCTCGCCGAATTAGCTCTACATTCCAACCGCGAATATTTGCCAGCACTCTATCTAGTTTTAGATGACCGATGCGAACAACATGAAGTCATGTATGGACTCATTCATTTTCTGGAGTCTTTTGAAATCCAAGACCAGTTACAGGCATTTATTGATGCGATCGACAGGATGATTGTTAATGCTAAAGAATGGACACTGATTCTACTTTATGGAATTCTCAATCAGGATTTGTCCAGAAATTTATATAGCGAGATGTTACATTCTACCCATTTTCAAAATCGGGATTTATGTAACACTTTGCTGCAAGAAATAGCTGCTAATGAATCCCCTCCTTTATCTTCGCGTGCTGAATCTATTATTTCCGGTGCAACTGCTATCAACATTAATATGGATGAAATTCAGAGGGATATTTTAAGCTTTCTTAAACACATTCAACAGGGCAATATTGTGGTACTCTTGCAAGACGATCGACCAATAGCCGAAATTAAACCTATTAAGTAGAGATGTGCGATCGCCCTTAATCCCCAAAAGTGCGATCGCCCTACTCACCTCTAATATAAGTTCCCAAGAATACCTGCTGATTCCTCATATCCTCTGCTGAAACAGCATCTATCAACCCCAAAATTCCCCTTAACTGATCGCCCACAGAGTAACGCTGTTTCGACAAGATAATTCCCCCATGATTTCTTCCCTCAACCATATACAGGATATGAAGGCGACAGAAATCACCCACATTGAAGCTATAGATAACCCGATTATCTTCCGTTGCCCAGATTAACTGTTCCTCATCAGTACAACTAAGCTTATTAGCATCAGCAGCAGTTATCACATCAACCCAGCATTCCGCAAAGCAACAACCAGTGAATTTTTAATAGAGTCCTCATCCAAATACAAACGAATTTTAGTCACTGTTGTTAACCTGCCATATATTCAGCTTCTAATCGTTCAGCCTCCGCTTCCTGCGCCGCTATATCTGCTTCAATCATGTCTTTATTCGTATGATAGAAAGCCAACGCAGCATAAACTTGAGACAAATTTAAATGAGGAATTTCTTGGGTAATTTCCTCTGGACTCAAACCCATCTTATAATCAAAAGCAATGCGTCGCACTGTTACTGCTGTACCCGCAATAATCGGACAGCCACCATGAATTTTGGGATTGGTAGTAATCAGAGTTCCAATATCAATCGCTGCTGATATAGCTGGCATAATTTTATCCCTCTCAACTCGCTTATTTTTGATTATACTGCATTTAATTCTCTACTTTTGTGAAATCTTCAAAACTCATCCCAGCAGTAGAACGTTGAAGCAGAGTTGCTTATAGATTTAGCGATCGCCCGAGTCGCCCCCAAAGTGCGATCGCCCTTTCGCCCCAAAGTGCGATCGCCCTTCCGCAAAAAGCCCGATCGCCCTCAACGAGTTGACTGTAACAGTTGGCGATCGCACCACGATCGAAGAAACCGGGTTTTTTACTCTTTCTGTGGACTACAGCGCGTCTTTTCGTGAAAAAACCCGGTTTCTGGCCACCCGTGTGATCGCCAACTGTGTAACTATAAAAGTAACACTAAGTAAGCATTAATGTGCAGTAGTAAGCATAAAACTGACTTTCGAGGCACAAGCTGGACGGACGAGGTGACACAATAGGGGAAACTTCCAACAAATTGCAGGGCATGAGTGACAGCGAACGGATTTCAGTGGTTTTGCCAACACAGGCTAAAAAGGAATTAGAAAAGTTGTGCGATCTCGAAAAGCGATCGATATCCAACGAGAGTCTACCTTCTGATTCAGGATGCGATCGACCAAGCAAAGACATCCGGGAAACTCAAATCAGCAGATGAGTGAAACTACAACTTTATCGATCGTACTTAAATTTTTAATCTGGAAGTGCGATCGCCCGAGTCACCCTCTACCCGACTCATCCAGCGTCCAATCTTCAAACCTCAAACCCGGTACACGCTCAAAATCCCGCCGATTCCGCGTCACCAAAATGGCATTTTGGGAAATCACAATAGCTGCAATTCGCAAATCCTTTGTACCGATGCGAATTTTTTGACGCACCAAATCTGTATAACAGTTGTAAGCATCTCGGTCAAAATTCAACACATTGACACTGTTGAAATATTTTACTCCATCCTGAAATCCCTTGTAAGCCCAAAGCGCGCGATCGGATTGCGAAGATTGGTTAATAACATTCAACCACCCCCGCAGTTGTTCTTCTACAGTAATAACTGTGATAGCAATCTCTTTGGGCTTAACTTGACTAACCCGCAACTTTACCAGTGGATGCTCATTTTGAAAAAGCGTCAGACAATCCGTATCCAGTACCCACAAACTCATTTCACTTCCAACTCCGCATCAAGTTCCTGGTAATATGCTTCCATGTCCTCATCAACTTGACGGCGATCGGCTTCTATGCAAGCAACTACCTCATCAAAGAGCGGATTGTCTTTATACATTCCAGAAAATTTCATCCACGGATGCTCTGCTTCGGCATCTCGTTCGCGACGAAGAGCCTGTATATCCTCCAGCATATCATCGAATTGCGGATCGTCTTTGTACTTACCTGCTAACTTCATCCAAGGATTGTCGGGTTTTGGTGGTTTTATTTCCAGATAAATAAGTTCAGATTTTTCTAGCCGATCGCCCAAAACTCTGCTAATATTTGCAAGAGCCTCTTCGCGAGTATTCCCCTGAGCCTTACAGTCGGGCAAACCTAGAACCATTGCATGATAATTTCCCTCTGTTTCCTGTTCCATGAAGACTGTCAAGCCGGGAACATCTGGTTTCGGCTGTTGAATCTCCAGAGAAATAAGTTCAGCTTTTTCTAAGCGATCGCCCAAAATGCTGCTAATGTTGGTAATAGCCTCTTCGCGAGTATTCCCCTCAGCTTTACAGTCGGGCAAACCCAACACAATCGCCTGATATTTTCCCTCAGTTTCTTCTATGAGGACTGTCAAGGAAAAATTAGCTAACTTTGCCGACGGTTTCAGTAATATTTGAGTATTCATAAAAGTAAATTCAACTAACAAGTATGCCCTTAATTATAACGGGCTTGCTAGCTCTTTAGGGCGATCGCACTTCAACCCCTAGAAACCGGGTTTTTTGCCGATTATCGTGGCTGTAACGAAGGATTTTCGTAAAAAACCCGGTTTCTGGCCACCCGTGCCTCCTAGAGCTAGGACGGGCTAGAAGCCCATCCCACAAGAAAAAACAATTGTGGGATGGGCTTCTAGCCCGTCCCGAATATAGAATTTAAATGGGAAACAGACAAGAGGGACGATCGCACGCGCGATCGCCCCAACACACAAATTACGAATCGCGATCGAGCTTCAGCACAGCCATAAAAGCCTCCTGCGGCACATCCACAGTACCCACAGACTTCATCCGCTTCTTACCCTTAGCCTGCTTTTGCAGCAACTTCTTCTTCCGCGAAATATCACCACCGTAACACTTCGCCAACACATCCTTCCGCAAAGCCGGAATATGTTCCGAAGCAATCACCTTAGCGCCAATAGTCGCTTGAATCGGCACCTTAAACTGGTGGCGAGGAATCAACTCCTTGAGTTTTTCCGTCAAGCCGCGGCCCACATTATAAGCCTTATCCCGGTGTACGATCATTGCCAAAGCATCAACCGCCTCGCCATTAATTAAAATGTCCAATTTCACCAACGGATTTTCGCGATAACCGATGATGTGATACTCCATGCTCGCATAACCGCGCGATCGCGATTTCATCTGATCGAAAAAGTCCGTCACCACCTCCGCCAACGGCAACTCATAAACCAGCGTAGTCCGCCCCTGACTCAGATACTTCATATCCATAAAAATGCCCCGCCGATTTTGAGACAATTCCATCAGCGCGCCCACATAAGTTTCCGGCGACAGCATTTCTACCCGCACATAAGGTTCCTCAATTTTCTCGCGATACTGAGGATCTGGCAAGTGACTCGGATTGTCAATTGTTAACACTTCTCCCTTAATTGTGGTGACTTGATAAACCACAGAAGGAGCCGTAACAATCAAATCCAAATTGTATTCTCTCTCCAGTCTTTCTTGCACAATTTCCATGTGCAGCAAACCCAAGAAACCGCAGCGAAAACCAAATCCCATCGCGCTCGAAGTTTCCGGTTCGTAGGAAAGCGCCGCATCGTTTAGTTCCAGTTTTTCGAGAGCTTCCCGCAAGTCTGGAAATTGATCGGCATCGATCGGGAATAAGCCACAAAAAACCATCGGATTTGCCTCTGTATAACCCGGCCAAGGCTCCGATGCAGGCTTTTTGACCAAAGTAATCGTATCCCCGACGCGAGCATCAGCTACTGCCTTAATTGCCGCCCCCAGATAACCAACTTCTCCCGCGTGGAGTTCGTCTACTTGCACTTGTGTCGGTGACAGGATGCCCAATTCATCGATGACATATTCCTTCCCCGAAACCATCAACAACACCCGATCGCCCTTTTTAACACTTCCGTCCATCACCCGGAAATACACAATTACCCCGCGGTAAGGGTCATAATAACTATCAAAAATTAGCGCCCGCAGCGGTTTATCAACAGTATCCTGTGGCGGCGGTACCAATTCCACGATCGCCTCCAAAATCTCATCAATACCAATTCCTTCCTTAGCAGAAGCCTCAATCGCCCCGCTACAGTCCAGACCGATAATTTCTTCAATTTCCCCTTTTACCCGTTCCGGTTCCGCCCCCGGCAGGTCAATTTTATTTAAAACTGGAATAATTTCCAAATTATTTCCCAAGGCAAGGTAGACATTTGCCAAGGTTTGTGCTTCCACGCCTTGAGAAGCGTCTACCACCAGCAGCGCCCCTTCGCAAGCAGCGAGCGATCGCGAAACCTCGTAGGAGAAGTCTACGTGTCCGGGAGTGTCGATCAGATTCAGCACGTACTCCTGACCGTCCTTGGCAGTGTAATTCATCCGAGCCGCTTGCAGCTTGATCGTAATGCCGCGTTCGCGTTCGAGATCCATGTTGTCTAAAAACTGCTCCTTCATCTCCCGTGCCTGCACAGTTCCAGTTTGCTGCAACAGCCGATCGGCCAAGGTCGATTTTCCGTGGTCGATGTGAGCAATAATCGAAAAATTACGAATGCGAGATACAGGAACGTTAGTCATAAAACCTATCGGCAAAAGATTGACTTTTGTTGTATTATAAAACTTCATTCAATCTACAGTCATTTATAGTCATTTAGAGACTTAGATCCAATTTAATTTTTTATCGGCGGTGGGTTGACAGATCCATTATACTTATGCTATGTTCATCAACCCCACTTCAGTCAAAACGCCCTGCTGGGAAAAAAATTGATCTCTGTGATTGTACAAAAAGCTGTTGAACGGTTGGGAATATCGCCGATCGCCAACATTCGCCCTCAAACCTCCAGTCCAGTCAGGTTATTCTAGAAAAGGCGATCGCCAACTTAAAAATATTACTGAGAAGTTGCTGGCGCTTGACAATAAGCAAATAATTTGGTCAAATAACGGAAGCGGGACGGTAAGGATCTAAAAAGTATAGGTTTTGATCCGCTGTGCATCTCTACCAGGGATCGGGCATCACTTCCTTCAAAACACTTCCTTCAAAACAAAAAAGCGTAAATTCCTAGAAGGAATTGAAACTTAAGAATTAAAACTAGGATTTTTTAACTATGAGCGAGTCAAGCATACCATCCCACAGTTCGTCAGAAAAAGTGGAACTATCTATCCATATAGATTCTGAACTGCTAGACCAAATTAAGCACCTGACGAATGACCCCAGCAAAGTCATTGAAACAGCAATCAAGCAGTGGCTCAGAGGCGAGCGCCGCGAAGACGATCAGGCTATGAGCTTGCGTCGCAACCCTCCAGTCCCGCCCCGTGGCGAGTGGAACGACTGAGGTTGAGATTGTCTCCTCTCAAAGTCGGAGACGGAGCGCGCAAATCTGCTGTCTGTGAAATTGCCGACTCTGAAATTTCGCCCGCGCGAACTCCGGCTTTAAGAGGAAAGCAGATTTCGCGGCGAAAGCTACAGGTTGTTCAGCGCAATCTGGGCTAACTCAAAACCTGGGAACTCTTCAAGGTGACGGACAAAATGTGCGCGCCAGTATCAGACTTGAGTTGTTCGCAGCCTTAAATCTTGACGGATTTTTCAAACTCGATCGTTAATCTGTGCAGACTACTAATTCCTAAATCTTAATTTTTATTGTTTAATTAAGTAGGTCATTGCGAAAAAAAAATAGTACCTTGTAGGGGCGGGTTTAGCTAAAAATCTCTGATACAAACCAGTTTGTCAAGGCAAAACCCGCCCTCCTCCTCCCTAAAAATCTCTGATACAAACCAGTTTGTCAAGGCAAAACCCGCCCTCATCCTCCCTAAAAATCTCTGATACAAACCAGTTTGTCAAGGCAAAACCCGCCCTCATCCTCCCTAAAAATCTCTGATA
>NZ_JAUBVZ010000003.1:104445-324210 GCF_036702805.1 Microcoleus sp. A006_D1 | reverse complement strand
CAAACCAGTTTGTCAAGGCAAAACCCGCCCGACCCACCTAATGTTTATTTGTACCCACCTAATTACCCAAAACGGCTGACAACAAATAGTTGTGAGTTTTGAGTTCAGTTCTGAATTAAAAAAGTATTTTTTTAGCTCATTAATAATTCAAGACGCAATCGTAGAAGCCTAAAATAGTTGTGAGTTGTGAGTTCTGAATCTGTGCATCATTAATTAAAGAGCCAAGAACTTTTTAGTTGATTAATATAGCAATCGCCAACAGGGTTAGGACATTCTTAATTGCTGAAAAATGAGCTCTTATATTGCTTCTTAATTCTTCCTCCTATCCGTTAAATCCCGTACATTACTCGTTGCCAAACTTCCTTCTGCAATAACTCACAACTTAACGATCGAAGCCGAAAACAATTTTTAATCTTGAGTTTTTAATCAAAAACTTAAGATTAAAAAATCAGAACTACTTTCATCCCCAACTCATGATGGACTCTAACACCGATTTCCGGCGATCGAGCCTCGCCTCTACAGCATTTTTTCAAGAGTTAGGGGCAGAATTAGCATTTATCCAAGACGCAAAGGGTCGATACCTATCTTTTTACTGGCAAAAAGCCGAACAGTACAACCTCACAGCAGCAGAAATTGTCGATCGCCCCCTCAGCGAAACCCTGCAACCCATCGCCCCTAAGCCTTATCTCGAAATCCTGCGCCGAGTGCTCGAAACCCTCGTCCCGCAACGGTTCAGCTATCCATTTTGCCGCGCCGGACAATATTTTCTGTTCGATTTGACAGTCACTCCAGCGATCGACTCCAACGGCAAAGCTACAAAAGTCTTAGTTATGGGAAGGCTGCTGTCTGACAAACCCACAGAATTGCCGCCAGATTCCCCAGAATTCATGCCCGATCCAGCTTTGCCATCCCCCTCCGACGCCCGCCAACAAATGCTCTATCCAGCAAGCCCGATCGGTAGAGCGCTCCCTCCCTACTCCCAAATCGATCGCAACATCATCTCCCAAATCGCTCACAACCTGCACAGAACCCTCGATTTAGAGACAATTTGGCAACAAACAGCTAACAGTTTGGGTCAAGTCTTGAACGCGAGCCGCTGCATCATCTGTTCCTCCAAAAAATCCAGCGAAAATCTCGAATCCTCCCCCTTCCTAGCCTCAGAAAATCAGCAAAATTATCCAGCCCCAGAAGCCGAATTACAAAAGTCAATTGCCAGCGACTGCTCGCCCCCACTTTCCCCAGCTCAAATCGAAAACCTCCAATCGAAAACTTTTAAAGTAGTAGCTGAGTACCGCCAAGAACCTTACTCTTCGATGCTGGGACTAGAACTGCGCGCAGCCGAACAGCCGGGGTGGATTCAAACTTTAGCCACCCTAAAACCTGTAGCACTCAATTACGCCTCCCCCGCCGCCGATCCCTTCGATCGCCATTCAGTGCTCGTAGCAGCCACATCCTATGAAGAACAACCCAATGCCCTCATCTGTTTGCACCGCTGCGGCAGTTCCCCTCCATGGAGTCCAGTCGAACTCGAATTCGCCCGCGAGTTAGTCGCTCAAGTCGGCAGCGCGATCGCCCACGCTACACTTTACCAAGAATTAGAACAAGCCCGCGCCGAAGCCGTCGCTCTGTCCCAACTTAAAAGTCAATTTCTTGCCAATACTTCCCACGAACTCCGCACCCCCCTCAACGGCATCCTCGGCTTCCTAAAACTGGTTCTGGACGGCATGGCAGATGACCCCGTAGAAGCCCACCAATTTATCGAAGAAGCTTACGGATCGGCAGTACACTTGTTCAATGTAATTAACGATATTTTGGATATTGCTAAAATCGAAGCTGGCAAAATGCAGTTAGACCTCGCTCCCGTCAAACTCAACGAACTGTTGCAGCAAGTTGAGAATTTTACCCAGGTTCAAGCACAGCAAAAGCGATTGCAATTTCAGATCCAAAAACCCGCAGCCGAGGACGAAATTATTCTGTACGGCAACTACCAACGCTTGCTTCAGGTAATGTTGAACCTGATTGGCAATGCGATTAAATTTACCAGGGAAGGAGGAATTCGGATCACTGCCGAAGTTATCAAGAAAAAGGTGACGGTTTACAGCCAGCAATTCCCCGGAATGGTAAAAATCCGAGTCGCCGATACTGGCATTGGGGTTTCTCTCGACAAGCAAGATAAATTATTTGAGTCATTTTTTCAGGTGGACGGCGCTCGTACCAGGCAGTATGGCGGCACCGGTTTGGGATTAGCTATTTCTCAAAAACTCATAGAAGCAATGGGGGGTACAGTAAATTTTTACAGTATGGGAGAAGGACTCGGCTCGACTGTTACTTTTACTGTGCCACTTTATCAAGAACCGCTGTTTAAAAATTGATCGCGGGAATTGGTCATTGGTCATTAGTCATTGGTCATTGGTCATTGGTCAATATGGTTCAATTCACCACTTACCAATTTGAGATCGCTCACTTGATAATTTCGAGATTACTGTATCCAGAATTACCAATTCCTGGATAAAAATCATCGAAAATTGCCAATTTTCCTAAAAACACAGTTATATTAGTCACCACAGTATCAAATTTTACATTGTCCGTCACCAATCTCCCTCCATAGATGTTTTGGGTTCAGACCGATCGCCCCCGCCACTTCCAGACCAACGCAGAATTCGCATCAATGGCATTCGGGGGGGTAGGGATAACAGCTCATCTTGATCTGTCCCCTGGGGGATCGCCCCCCCCATTAACCCCCGTAAATCGCCAACTTTACAAGAACTTCATCTCAACTCATAGGACTGATTCAGCTTCCCAATCCCCTAATGTAAAGGATTATTAAGAAAGCTTGACGCTCTCAGTTTTATATGAGAATCATAAAGATATTGTAAAGATTGCCAAACTACTTAGTAATATTTGATTGCCTATGGCAAAATTTAAGTGTAATTACGTAAGTTCCAAATCGGACAGTTTGCGGCCAGCAAATTAAGTAAATTCCTGCTCTGTTGTCCGGCTAGTAAGCTTTTGCAAAATCTAGTAGAAAAAGGGGTTGCTATGAATCAGCAAGTATCAGCTCAATCACAAAAACTTTTACTGCAAATGGGCAGAAAGATTCGTCGAACGTTGGATATCCATACCATTTGGCAGCAAACAGTTAACAATCTGGGAGAAACGCTAGGCCTCAGTCGCTGCATCATTTGTCCCTATCAAAGTTCTAGCCTGCAAGTCAAAGTGGCTGCTGAATACTGCCAAGAACCATTTCTACCCATGCTGGGAGTGGGAATCTCGCTCGCATCAGCACCTCATATCGTTCAAGCTCTAGCCACCCTCGAACCTGTGGTAGTAGAGTCCTTGGGAGCCGATGATCCTTTTGAGCGGCACTCGCTGCTAGTAGTGGCTACCGCTTATCAAGAGCAACCTAATGGCATAATTAGTTTGCACCGATGCGAGGGCGGATCGTCGGGGAATGGTGGGGTCGATCGACCTTGGACTCAATGCCAGATCGAATTCGCAGAAGAACTTGCAGATCAAGTCGGAAGTGCGATCGCCCTTGCCACCCTCTACCAAGAGAACAGCCAGCGAAAACAAGACATATCCCAGTTCAAAAAGCAATTTTTGTTAACCGCATCCCACGAGCTGCGCACTCCCCTAAATCACATCATCGGCTATCTACAACTAACTGTAGATGATCTGGCCGACGATCCTATAGAGGAGAGAGCTTTTATCGAAGAAGCTCACCGTTCGGCTCTCCACCTTTCTAAGGTAATTGGTAATGTCTTAGATTCTATTGAGTCAAGTGAAGCTTGCCAGACTCACGCAGAGTTAGCCTCTTTCAGGAGGCAAGAGAAATCTCTGCACCAGTAAAGATTTGAGCCGCCCATTTAAAA
The DNA here is from genome assembly GCF_036702805.1 of Microcoleus sp. A006_D1. NCBI lineage: Bacteria > Bacillati > Cyanobacteriota > Cyanophyceae > Oscillatoriales > Microcoleaceae > Microcoleus > Microcoleus sp. A006_D1. The sequence continues at coordinate 320,338 of NZ_JAUBVZ010000003.1, read as the reverse complement.
AGTAGAATATTTACCGTGCAGGCAAGTCTTCTGCCTGGAAAATCTTACACTTGCATCTATAGATTCCCTGAATAAATTCAGTGGCTGGTTACTCAATTATTTTTAGGTCATTAGGGTTTTGTCCAGCACAGCATACCAACTACTAAACGTAGCATCTGGGTGCATTTATAGCAGTTGACAGTTGACAGTTGACAGTTGACAGTTGACAGTGTACAAGCATCAAACCGTTTATGCTCCCATGGTCATAGGATCTATTCATGACATTATTTATGTCCTAGCCTATGTGGCGGTTGCTATATCATATTATGTCGGCTAGAACGACCCATAAAATAGGTTTGTAGTGAGAGCTGCAAGTCCTCATCAACCTATGAGGGCTGCAAGCCCTCACTACAAAGTCTTCATTCAGTTGACAGTTGACAGTTGACAGTTGACAGTTGAGGGCGACCTCTACCTGGAAGTCCGAGGATTGGAGTAATGAATAGTCTGATTTTAATTTCTCGCCTTTAAGGTGGAGGCTTTAAACCAATTCTGTTTGGTAACGGTTATTTTACCGAAAATTATATCGCCAGCAAAAGATTGCTGTGGAGCACTTTTAATGTTTTGCACTTGTGCTTGATGGAATTACATATCGCCATTTTTTTTCTTAGTTTCTGGAGGGCTGACATAGCGCGCCCAAAAAGGTTCTTTCATGTTTTTCATCGCGGCTAGTTTTTGGCGCTCCTGCTCTATGCGCTTGCGTTCTGAAAGGTCAGAAAATATATTGATACTGCCGAGTGTCTCGCCTGCGGCATCTCGCACGGGTGCCGCCCACAGCCAAACATCGATCGAACTACCGTCTTTTTTCAACAAAGATACTTCCAAACCTTTTTGCAGTTTGCCATTACCCGCAGACTTCAGCAGCGCGTAAAAATCCTGCTTTTGGCCTTCAGGAATATTCGGCAATGGTTGCCCCACAGCCTCAGCCGCAGTCCAGCCAAAAAGTTCTTCGGCGGCGCGGTTCCACACAAGAGTGGTGCCGTCATTGCCGGTACAGTTAATCGCTAGCGGCGCCGATGCTATCTGTGCTATCGTGACTTCGTTAGCGAGTTGCAGTTTCAATTCTACTTGCTTGCGATCGGTAATTTCCTGACAAGCGCCCCACAAACGCACAACCCGCCCTTCAGTTTTGTCCCAAATCGCTTGCCAAGAGTCGCGCACCCAGCGCACCTCGCCTTTTTGATTTATAATGCGGTACTCGTTGGTTCCAGTGCGGCTGAAACTACAGCCTTCTAACTGTTTAACTAACATTTCCCTGTCATCGGGATGAACGAGTTCAGAGTTCCACCAACCAAACGATTCTAATTGTTGGGGAAGGCGGCCGATGCGGCGCTCAAAAGCTTCTGTCGCCCATTCGCAGGCGAACTTGCCGTCTGCAAGCCTCTGAAAAGAATAGGCAAAATCCGAAGTAATTTGCGATATAACTCTGTAGTGGGATTCCGACTCGCGGACTGCGATTTCTGCTTGCTTGCGTTCCCCAATTTCCCGCGAATTTATCAGAATTCCCTGCACGCTAGAATCGTAAAGCAAACTGTTGCCGATCGACTCCAAGTAAATCCAAGAACCGTTAGCGTGGCGTTTGCGATATTCGATCGTCCCTGGAATTCCGGGATTTTCGAGTAGCTTGCCAAAATACGCCCGCCAAGCCAGCAAATCGTCTGGATGGATTAACTCGCCGTGAAACTTGCCAATTCTCTCTTCTGGGTTGTAACCCAAAACCCGCTCTAGGGCTGCGCTGTGGTATCGCACTCGCCCGTCGGAGCCGATAATAGTAATTATATCGGGAGAATAGCGCAGCGTAGCTTGCAGTTTGGCTTCGCTTTTAGTTAATACTTGATTGTCCCTGCGGTGCTGGCTGATTTCTTTGTCCAATTTCTCCTGTAGCTGTCTGATTTGCGCTCTTTGCTGCGCGATTGTGCGTTCCAAGAGGCGATTTAAATTTTCTGCCTCAACTAACTTTGCTGCGTTATTTGTCGCACTTTCAAACTGGCGGCGGGCTGCCATTTCCTGCAAAGAATTTGATAAATTTTCCACAGCTTTTGTTAAAATTGCCTGTTGCGGGGGTGGCAAGTGGTTAACTTGTTCCTGCAATGTTTCTAAGTATTTGTAAACTGTTTCTAGCATTTTATTAATGAGAGGATATAATAGTTGCCAAAGGTGCAATCCCTCAAAAGTGGACAGAAGTTTTTTCAAGATAACGCATAACTAAGACTGCTGTCAGGCGATCGACTGCGATCTCAATCACCATCTATTTTGTCACTTTATTGGCAGATCGTAGCAAGCTATACAGAAGGTAAATTCTTGTTGCGATCGAATTGCCAGCCCAACAGCACCCCCAAGAAGTGCCCGCAACTGCCCGCAACTGCCCTATCCCGTGAATGCCAGGCTTGGAGCGGTTAAGCTAAACTAGATGTGTGTAAATAGAAAGAGAGATTTATGACAGAGCCAGCCAACGCTCGCGATTTATTTCGCGCTGCTTACGAACACCGTTACACCTGGGATGCCAACTTTCCCGGTTACAGCGCCGATATTGAACTCAAACAAGGCGAGGAAGTATATACGGGTCATGTTTCGATCAAACCGGACATGACCGTGGAAGTCAGCGGCATTGCAGACGAGGAAGTGCAGCAGAGCGTTTACACGCAAATGCGGGACATTGTTACCCACCGCAAGCGCTCATCATTTGAAAAATCTCACGGCAAAAATAGCTTCACCCTCGGCGAGAAGGACAGCACCGACGCTGTGGATATTTTAGTCCAGGGCGACTCCATGGGGTCGAATTATAAAATCCGAGGTCTGTCGATTTCTCAAGTCAGCCGGGTGATGGGCCGCATGGCTTTTGTAATTGACACCCACAAAAGCTTAGAAACGCCCGAAGGTTCTTTGGCGAGCCACTACGACGCGATTTTCCGCAACCCCCAAACTGACGAGATCATCAGAGAACTCGAATTTGAAGATACCTTTGAGAAGATTGGCGACTATTATGTGATGACCAAGCAAGTAGTGCGATCGAAAGAAAAAGGTCAACTGACAACAACCGAGTTTAACTACTCCAACGTCAAACTGCTACAACCAGCAGTAGTGTAGCACTAACCAAAAACCCGATTTCTTAAATAAAACGGGTTTTTGGGTTGGTCTATCAGAATCAACTTGATTTGGCGGCAAGTAACGGTACGATCGAACTAGAGAGTCAACTCCGATCGAGCATCAGCATCACAGAAACCTCATTTTCTGCCAGCGGCTGATCTGAGCGCCCAAATCTTCGATCGAGAAACCCATCAGTTTCTGAAATTTCCCGCTGCTCCGTCAAATCGAACAAATCCGACAAAATCAACTGCAACACATCATCACAGAGGCGAAATATTATGACGACACTAGCACTAACCAGAGATAACGTCGAAACAGTTCTTGATGAAATGCGCCCCTACCTGATATCCGACGGTGGCAACGTCGAACTCGTAGAAATCGACGGCCCAGTTGTACACCTGAGACTGCAAGGAGCTTGTGGCTCTTGCCCGAGTTCCACAATGACTCTGAGAATGGGCATTGAACGCCGCCTGCGCGAGGCCATCCCAGAAATCTCTGAAGTAGAACAGGTAATGTAGCCGATCGCTCAATCATAAAAATAATACGGGATGCGAGAAACGAGCGAGACTTTAGTCCTTCCTAGGGAAGCGGTACGGGGGACTTCAGTCCCCGTGTTCTTTCTTTAGTTGGCCGAGTGATGTGGGTCTTCACTCGCCTAGACTAGACAAATCAACCAGTCTTTAGGGAAACAGAGGTGACTAAAGCTAAAAAAGTAATGGGAGTTCAGCAAGTATTGCTGTCTCCTAACAAGGAACTTCAAGCATTGTTGGAGTATCTCTGTCAACAATCAGGTAAACTGTACAACAGTGGCGTTTATTTGGCTCGTCAAACTTTTTTCAAAACAGGAAAGTTGTTAACTGGAAAGTTTGATTTGTCTGTTGAATCGTCAGTTTCAAAGTCAATGGTTGCTAAGTCCTTGCCATCAACACCAATGCAACAAACATTGATGTCGGTCACAGAGACATTCAAATCTTTTAAAGAATTAAGGGATTTGTACATTAAAAGTCAATTGCATTTTAAGCCCAAGCCACCGGGATACCTGAAAGGGTCTAAGCTGTTCAAAGTAGCTTATCCTAATTCTGGAGGGTTAAGACCGAAACTTGTTGGCAATCACTTAATATTTTCCTTGGGGTTGACGGCCAGCATTGGTACACTAATAATTGGGTGGAATCAAGGTTTCAAATCTAACAGCAATCTGGGCAAAGTGAACAATCAAAAATTCGTTAAAATGCCTTTAGGTAAACTGAAAAATAGGTTAAAAAAACTGTGTGATTTGCACGGCATCAAGTTTGCTGAAACCGAAGAAGCCTATACATCGAAAGCTAGTTTTTTGGATGGAGACTCCCTGCCCAGATATGGTGAAAAGCCATCTGGGTGGAAAGCATCTGGAAAACGAATTAAACGTGGACTGTATCGGTCAGCTAATGGAACGGTGGTGAATGCAGATTTAAATGGTGCTGCCAATATTCTCAGAAAAGTAGTCAGTAAGTTAGGTGTAAGCCTTGACCAACTGAATAGGCGGTGTTTGACGACCGTAGCGAGAGTTAGACTTTGGGTGTTACCCAAGCTTGCTTTGTCCGCAGAATCTCAGTGTCTTTAGACCTGAGAGTGTCAATGAAACTGCCAGACCTTGTAACTTTAAACCTCAGATGAGGTATGAATTTTCGCAGTCCGATCGTCAAAGCACCCTATCTCGGTATTGAGGAACGCGCATGGAGCCATCAAACACAATGAAGACGACTGATTCCCCCCAAAACCTTCTGCACAGAATTCGCAAGCAATTGGGATACGCAAAGTACGTATTGTTGGACGGCGGACATCAGGAAGTCCGATATAAATTGCGGCTCAAACGCCTGAATAGTTGGGCGGGTAATCTCCTCGACAAACTGGCGTCCGAGGGCGTCCTCAATCCGATCGATACTCCAGTCGAATCAGAGATCGAAGTTCATATGCTTTGCGGTCATTCCCACATAACGATGGGAATCTGGAGCTTGTGGAGCCTGCTCCGATGGACGGACGGCAAGATGACCCCGGTGATTCACTCAGACGGTTCGATCACCCCAGAGGATGTCTTGCGGTTTAGGCAGTTTTTTCCAAACATTCAATTCATTTGGCATGAAGACGCCCAGAAGTGGGTCGATCAGCGGTTAGCGGGAAACGAGTTTGAATTCTTGCGAAGCTTCTTCGGTACTCACTTCTTTGGCTCGCGACTCGTTGCTTCCCATATGTCAGAGCGGGCGAAAGTGGTGGTTGCTCTAGACTCCGATGTCCTGTTTTTCGATCGCCCGACGGAGATGCTCGAACAGTGCTTGGTGGCCCACGAAAGTCTCGCGCTAACAAGCTTTCGCGACGAATTCGACTGGGTGTCGGTATTGGCTCCGGTGAAGGAGTTCGAGGCGCGGTGCGGGACTCGTATCGAATGCGGATTCAACTGCGGTATGGTCGTGATTCCCAAGTTTGGGGACGAGCAGTTTCAGTTCCTAGAGCGGATGCTGCGCGCCTACACGCCCGAATGGCGCGCCCATTATTTCGCAGAGCAGACCCTGATGGCCCTGATGGCCGGAGAGTTCGGGTGGAATGAACTGCCGCCTTCGTACCAGATGGGACTAGCGACAAATTCCTCAGATGCGATCGCCATTCACTACGTCTCAAACCAAGCAGTCCGTCCCCGATTCTTCTCCGAGGGAGTCGCCCAGCTAGTCGGGCGACGACCATAATGCTCCCAAACGGTGTTCCGCGAGTTGCAACAGAAATATAGCCTTTATCAGTTAAATTAGCTGCTCCTCGCGGAAATCAGTGGTTCCTTTTCATAGAAGGGAATTGCGAATTAGTTTTTTCGTACCTCACTTCAACAGGACTAATATCATTTCCGGTTGGATTGGAATTAATATTATCCAAAATCTCGCTGATCATTCCGGCGCAGCCAGAATTGATATTATCCACAAACTCTATTTGTTGAGTGCTTAGGTTGCACCTTACATTCATTATTGGTAGTGTAAAAACTTAAAATTTGCGTCCAGGAGTATTCAAAAAAAACCTCCCTAATTCGCGGTTCACGATTGATTTAAAGCAGTAAATCTATAGGCAGACCAAACCCCAAAAAGTACCGAGCTGACAGCAGGGCTGCAAGAAACACTGAAAGCAGAATTGTTGCTTGAAGGTCTTGCACCAAAGCATTCAATCCTTCGCGGCAAAGACCGTAGCTAATTGCAGCATAGAAGCCAAGGTCATTCAGGGCAACTGCGACGATCGCCCCCACCAATCCTGCGGTGGAAAATCCCACCCACAATCCAATGCTAGTCCAAAGAAACCGCAAGAATTGACCGAAAGCTGGATATTGAATTTTCCCGATCGCAAATAGAGCTGACTCAATTCCGCTATTGCAAAGTACCCGAGGCCAGATGCCCAGAGCTAGGATCGGCAACATCCAAGCAGCCTGAATATACCGATCGTCATACAATATCTTAATCGCGACATCTCCAAAGCTCACCAAGAGTGCTAAGCCAGCCGCAAATGCGATCAGGATCGGTTGGCGATTTTTGAGGATCTTAGCGCGAAGTATCTCGCGAGGCTGTTCAACAAACTTGGTAATAGCCGGAAACATCACCTTGCCACTCAGAGCTAAAGTGACAGAGCGCGGTATGTCAGCAAGCGTCAGAGCAACGCCGTAAATGCCCAAAACATCCAATGTCAGTATTTTTCCCAGAATCAGCCGATCGGCTTGCTCAGCAAAAAATGTTAAAGCCGTGGACACAAATATCCACTTTCCAAAAGACATAATTTCTTTAACTACCTCTTGATTCAAGATGAAGCGGTGAGGCGAACCAGAATTCCAATAGTGGCTCAACGCCAATTGCAGAATTTGTGATGCAAAGGAGCCGATCAATATCGCCCAGATGGTCGGACTGAACCAAGCCCAAGCAATCATTACCACAATCCCCATTAACTGTCCCGACAACTCATAAATTGCCAGCTTACGAAAATCCATATTCCGGTTGATCGTGAATATCGAAGTTGAATTGAACCCAGAGATCACTGTGCCCAAACCCACCACAGGGATTAACCAGAGGAACTGAGGCTGTTGGTATAACTGGGAAATTGGCCAGGCCATCAACAGCGTACAAAACCAAAGAATCAGGCCCCGATATACCTGCAAAGTCCAGGCTGTGTTGAGAAAATCGGGTTCTTGCCCGCGCTTATTCTGGATGAGGCTAGTACCGATACCGAGGTCTGAGAACAGGTGCAGAGCCGTGATGAACACGTAAACGAGACTGATCAGACCAAACATTTCCGGTACTAGCAGGCGAGTCAGGATCAGGTTACTACCCAACCGCAGCACTTGACTGAGCCCGTAGCTAGCGATCGTCCACACTGCCCCTCGGACAGCAAGCTGTTTAACTGATGACATAATAAATTTAGCGTAAGAGAAACCGAAAGAGCGGGCTTTTGAGCGAAGTTGTGGTACCAGTTGCTTTTAGCAGCGTGCCTGCTAACACAGAAAACGGTCGCCTATCTATGGAACTATTGATACCGAGATTTCTCCATTTTCGACCTCAACAGCACTGCCAAGAAAGCTGCTCTGTGGAGCGATCGGCACCATACTGGTCGGCAGCTCCCGGTGCCCTAAATGTGTCGATCTGACTAGCATAGTTCCACTGTACTTAACAAAAACATCATAAACTTTATGTTAGTGAACAGAGTGGAATTTATCTGAAAGTTGCACAAGACGTAACTAGCTCATCAATAATTACTCATTACCAATGTCACACCCTCTCTACGTCGCCTTTATTTGGCACCAGCACCAGCCTTTGTATAAATCGAGGGCATCCGCTGCTGAGCCAGACACCAGTTCGGGGTCAAACTCGCCGATATTGCAGTCCCCCAAATTTCACCTCCAAGAACACTATCGACTGCCTTGGGTGCGCTTGCACGGCGTCAAAGACTACTTAGATTTAGTTTTGATTCTGGCAAAATACCCCAAACTGCATCAAACAGTAAACCTGGTTCCGTCCTTGATTTTGCAGATAGAAGACTGCATCGCCGACAGAGCATTAGACCCTTACTTGGCGGTCACTCTCAAGCCCGCCGAAACTTTAAACATCCAAGAACAAGAGTTCATTTTAGAACACTTCTTTGATGCCAATTACCACACCCTGATTCAGCCGCATCCCCGCTACGCTCAACTCTACACTCAACGGCAGGAAAAAGGCATTCAGTGGTGTTTGGCAAACTGGAAAGTGCAGGATTTTGGCGACTTGCTGGCGTGGCACAATTTAGCTTGGATTGACCCGCTGTTTTGGGATGACCCCGAGATTGCAGGCTGGCTCAAACAAGGACAAAATTTCAATCAGGCAGACCGAAAAAAAATCTACTCAAAACAAAAAGAAATCCTCGCCAGAATCATTCCACAGCACCGTAAAATGCAAGCTGAGGGACAGTTGGAAGTCTCCACAACCCCCTACACGCACCCGATTTTACCGCTACTTGCTGACACCAACGGCGGCCGCATAGCGATTCCTAACATGACGCTGCCAGAACACAGGTTTCAGTGGGCAGAAGATATTCCCAGACATTTGAGAAAAGCCTGGGATATGTATCAAGACAGATTTGAGTGCCAACCGCGTGGTTTGTGGCCGTCGGAACAAGCAGTCAGCCCGGAAATTTTGCCCTACATTGCTAAACAAGGGTTTAAATGGATTGTCTCGGATGAGGCGGTATTGGGGTGGACAATTAAACACTTTTTTAATCGCGATGGGGCGGGGAATGTTTGTGAACCAGAATTGTTATATCGCCCTTATCGTTTAGAAACTCCTGATGGGGATTTGGCGATCGTATTTCGAGACCACAGATTGTCTGATTTGATTGGGTTTACCTACGGTTCTATGGAACCGGAAAAAGCAGCATCTGATTTGGTGGGACACTTGGAGGCGATCGGCAGAACTCTCAAACACCGACAGTCAAGCGGCCAAACAGCTTTAGAAAATCCCTGGTTAGTGACGATCGCCCTAGACGGCGAAAATTGCTGGGAATTCTATCCCGAAGACGGCAAACCGTTCTTAGAATCACTCTATCAAACTCTCAGCGACAATCCCGATATCAAATTAGTCACAGTCTCGGAATTTCTCGACAAATTCCCAGCCACCGAAATCATACCCGCCGCCCAACTCCATACCGGTTCCTGGGTAGACGGTTCCCTGACAACTTGGATCGGAGATCCCGCTAAAAATCGCGCTTGGGACTTGTTAGGGGCCGCGAGACAGGTACTAGCAAACCATCCAGAGGCCACAGAAGAGAGCAATCCAGAAGCTTGGGAAGCGCTGTTTGCGGCCGAAGGTTCCGATTGGTTCTGGTGGTTTGGCGAAGGCCATACGTCGAACCAAGATGCCATGTTCGACCAGCTATTTCGCGAACACCTAGCTGCCATCTACGAAGCTCTGGGCGAGCCCGTACCCCCGGATGTGCGACAGCAAGTAGAGGTGCACCAGGTTCAAGGTGACCACCTGCCGCTGAGCTTTATTCACCCGATTATCGACGGTATCGGTAACGAACAGGATTGGGACAAAGCCGGCCGGATTGAAGTTGGGGGAGCAAGGGGTACAATGCACCGGAGTTCGGCAATTCAGCGGCTTTGGTACGGTGTCGATCACTTGAATTTTTACCTTCGCGCCGACTTTAAGGCTGGGATACGCCCGGGTATTGATTGCCCGCCGGAGTTGAATTTGTTCTGGTATTATCCCGATCGCACAATGCACAATAGTATGATTCCGCTGTCGGGTTTGCCAGACGAAGCACCGCTAAACTATCGATTCCACCATCAGTTAGAGATTAATTTGCTGACGAAATCGATTTGGTTTCAGGAAGCAGGAGAGCGCGATGAGTGGCATTCCCGCATCAGCCGCGCCCAAGTGGGACTGGATAAATGTTTGGAGGTAGCAATACCCTGGGCGGATTTGCAAATTATGCCCGACTGGCAAATGAGGCTGATTGCGGTTTTATCGGAAGGGGAGCGTTATTCTAGTTCTATGCCGGAAGATGCTTTGATTCCGATCGGAATGCCGTAAAAAGACAGTTGACAGTTGACAGTTGACAGTTGTCAGTAGTCATTGGTCATTAGTTATTGGTCATTAGTCCTATTGTGTCCGGTCGTTCTACCGCTATAAAATTGGTTTGTAGTGAGGACGACCGTCCTCTGTCTTATGAGGACTGAAGTCCTCACTACAAACCTGAGACTGGGTGAATTTACCGAACATCAAATCATTAGTCATTGGGAAATTATCAAACTAATGAGCCGCATTTTGCTCTTGATCGATCGCCTCCAACAACAACATTTGCCGATCGCACACCTCAACACCGACCATGAGGTGATAGTACCCGACGATCGCACTTCAGAACCAAACTCGGATTTTCCCATTACCCAAATTGCTTTTGACTTGTGCATTCTCGACGAGGAAAACTTCGATCGCATTGGGCCGCTGGTAGAAGCATTAAAAGCAGCCGCCGCTCCGATATTTTTACCGTTTTTGCTCGTGACAAAATCCCAAATTTCGGCTGTTTCTGAGCCGCCGTTTTCGCTGAGTGCAAAACAACTCCAAGGCAAAATTGACGATTTAATCACAACTCCCGTAGATGCCACCCAACTGCACTTACGGGTAGAAAATTTGTTGGCGCGCAGGCGATTGTCCCTAGAAATCCACCGACTTCAGGAAGTAATTAAAGAACGCACTTTTACCGAAAGTTTGTTAATCGACTCGGTGCAAACGGCAAACGAAAACCTGCAACAGGAAATCGCCAAGCGGGCCCAGGTTGAAGCTGCACTGCGAGAAAACTCCTATCTCGACTTGCTGATGAATGCCATGCCAGATATTGTCTGCTTCAAAGATGGCGAGGGCAGGTGGCAGGAGGCAAATCAAGCGATATTGGAAGTCTTCGAGCTATCAGCAGATGAATACCGCGGGCTGACAGATTCTCAGCTAGGAGAACTCAGCAGTTTTTACCGGGAGACCCTACAGGCGTGCGAAGTAAGCGATCGAGCAGCGTGGGAAAAAGGTACACTTTCTAGGGGAGAAGAAGTGGTTCCGCGATCGGACGGTACTCTAAAAATCTACGACGTAATTAAAGTACCCGTATTTCACCCCGAGGGCAGACGCAAAAGTATCGTGATTTTGGGCCGCGACATTACCGAATACAAGCAGGCGCAAGACGAACTGGTGCGCTTAGCGTCCATTGTCGAGTCTTCCGACGACGGCATCATCAGCAAAACCCTCGCCGGGACAATTCAGAGCTGGAATACAGGGGCCGAGAAGCTCTATGGCTACAGCGCGCAGTTCGTCAAGGGGCAGTCGATCGAGATTTTAGCAATTCCCGAACGCCCCAAGGAAATGTCGCAAATTCTGGAAAATATTCGGGCTGGAGCCACTATCGACCATTACGAAACCCTGCATTTGCGTAAAGACGGCAAACAAATAGATGTCTCCCTGACGATTTCTCCGATTAAAGACGCGACAGGAACACTAACGGGCATTTCGACAATCGCTCGCGACATCAGCGATAGCAAGCGCATCGAAAAAGCGCTCGAACAACTCCGCCACCAAAATGAAATGATTTTGTTCTCCGCAGGCGAAGGAATTTGCGGGTTGAATAAACAGGGAAAGGTAACTTTTGTGAATCCGGCGGCGGTAAGAATGGCCGGCTGCCAGTCGAAGGAATTGATCGATCGACCGCTCTATGAAACCATACACCGTTCACAGGAAGAATGCTCGCGGGCGATCGAGCTTTTGTCATCTGCAACAGACATCAATTCCGGCTCTCAACTTGCCCCACACTGCGCCGCACCGGCGACGGGAAAACTGTCGAACCCAGTAAGTTCTCAAATTTTAGACACTTTGGTAGACGGAGAGGTGCGGCGCGTCACCGATGAGGTTTTTTGTCGGCGAGATGGCAGCAGTTTTCCGGTTGAGTACGTTGTCGCTCCGATGCGAGAACAAGGCGAAATTATTGGCGCTGTGGTGACTTTTAAAGATATCACCGATCGGCTGGCGATCGAGCGCATGAAAGATGAATTCATTTCTGTTGTCAGCCACGAATTGCGGACGCCGATGACCTCGATTCACGGAGCCCTCGGCCTCCTCAACAGCGGCATCCTTGACGCTCACCCCCAGAAAGCCAAGCGGATGATGGAGATTGCTGTTACTAATACTGACCGTTTGGTGCGCTTGGTCAACGACATCCTGGATTTAGAGCGGATGCAGTCGAATTACAGCACTGCCATCAAACAAATTTGCAATGTCGCGGATCTGATGTTGCAGGCTGCTGAGGAGATGCAGGGAATGGCTCAGCAGGCAGGAGTTACTCTGTCGGTGACGCCTGTGGGGGCGCAATTACTGGCTGTTCCCGATCGGCTAATTCAGGCCTTGACAAATTTGCTCAGTAATGCTATAAAATTTTCGGCTCCGGGTGCTAGGATTTGGCTAAGCGGGGAGTTGACGCGCGATCGGGATGTGGCAGAAAAAGCTGGGTCGTCTTTATTGTCTCCTGAGCCGGCCGCCAATCCGCACTTGCCAGTGAGTTCGGAAATCCTGATTGCTGTTAAAGACCAAGGACGCGGCATTCCGGCGGACAAGCTAGAGATGGTCTTTGAGCGCTTTCAACAGGTTGATGCTTCTGATTGTCGCCAGAAAGGAGGAACTGGTTTGGGGCTGGCTATTTGTCGCAGCATCGTGCAGCAGCACGGGGGCCGGATTTGGGTGGAGAGCGTTTTGGGGGAAGGCAGCACTTTTTTCTTAAGTCTGCCACTTATTGGGGAGCGAGAAAGTTAAGGGAAGTCCTTGGTCGTTCGTCATTAGTCATGAAAAAAATTGAATGCCAAAATTTTCATTCCCTCCTAGATGCAGAAACTGGTTTTTTTTTACCTAAATACTTCGTTGCAGCCTGTAGAAACGCTAAAAAAAACCCGGGTTCGAGGAGTCGCGAGTGCGTCCGGGACTGTGATTCTTGCCCCTCGGGATATACAGGCAGAAGCGGGCAAAAATCGCGATGTGAGGTCGAAAAGTGGATTTTTTGGGTGGGAAAATTTTACAGTTTTGTAAATTTAGTGTAAAGCCTATCTGGTAAAATGGTTTGCTTTACCAAATATTCACATTTTACTTCTAGTCTACGATCAGTTCTCATTCCTACAAAAGATGTTAATTTTGACTGCCAAGCGCATCTTGGTGATTGACGATGCGGAAGATATTCGGGAAGTGGCTCAAGTCAGTCTTGAGGTGGTGGGGGGCTGGGAAGTCCTGACCGCGAGTTCTGGCCGCGAGGGTGTGGCTAAGGCTCTTGCCGAACAACCTGATGCTATTCTCTTGGACGTGATGATGCCCGACCAAGATGGGCCTACTACTTTTAAACAGTTACAAGCTAATCATGCTACGCAGCACATTCCGGTAATTTTATTGACGGCTAAGGCTCTCGCTAGCGACAGGCGGATGTTCGCGGATTTGGGGGTGGTGAGTGTGATTGCTAAGCCTTTTGAACCGATGGCTTTGGCTGCTCAGGTGGCTGAAGCTTTGGGCTGGGATGAAGTATAAGTCGTTAGCGCAGCCCGCCCCTACGGGAGGATCATCAACGAAGAGGATCGGGCCTCTCAAATTGTATAACCAAATAAAAAAACTATTCCTGCTAGATTTTTATTCTGAATATCATCGGGCAGGATTATATTTTATTTTGTAACAACTTGCTCATCTTCATAAGTTCTTCAGTTTTTCGTTTTAATTTAAGCACATCGTCAGGAATCGCTCCTGACTGTTGGCAGAAACCTTGGGAGAAGACGAATATGCCCTCAGCTTACATTTTACTACTGATAGTTTCTCTGGCGGCCGTCTGGACTTACTGGCAAACCTCTCAAGATATTTTTGTACTGCTGGGTTTGGCCGGACTGGGTTGTTTTGTCTGGGGTTTCTCTTTAGCCCCTTGGAGCATTCAGCTTCTGATTGTAATGCTGCTGCTGGGTATCCAAAAGTGCTACTTACGAAACGCGGAAAGTTTTGAGTGATTTTTTTTTTATTGTTGTGTCTGGATTTGAGATGCACCGACATTAGTCACGGTCTGTAATGAATTGGTTATCGCTCCATATCTTAAAGAAGGTTTAAAATATCATGAATAGTTGCCCTTGTTGCTCCTCGACATTACTCCGCCACGCTCGCCACAATCGCGTTTATTGGTTCTGCTCGCACTGCTGGCAGGAAATGCCGGATCTGTCGGAAATGATTTTAAGTAACACCCTGCGGGCTCACAAACGGGACGGTTTGGTGAAGCTTCCTGGTTTGACTCCTAAAGTGAGGATTTTGGATTCGGTAGGAATTGCTTAGGAAAGCTGTAGTTGGTGTGGCGATAAATATTGAGACGGAAAAAAATTTTGATTGTGCCATGGATTGGATTTTTTTTGATTAAAAATGCAAAAGCCCCTTCAGTGTGAGTGAAGGGGACTTGTGGGCGGGCGATCGCAGTGATGCGTCGATCGCCCGCCACAAATTACAGCTATTGTGTGCAGTTAAGCTGATTACATCAAACCGATTTGAGAGAGAATGCCTTGACCGGTGAGGTATTCGGTAGCCAAGCCGATAACGAAGCCCAGCATTGCCAAACGGCCGTTCCAGGTTTCAGCGAACTCAGTGAAGCCTAATTTTGCGTCTTTGTTTTCCATGACCATAAACCTCGTTGTATTTCAACCTTATGTAACTAAAGTTAACACAAATGTAAAAATATTGCAACATATTTTTACATTTGTTTTTCAAATATCGGCCATAAGGGGGATGAACCCCTGTGGGGAGATGGTGGTGCATTGGGGACGGGCGATCGCCTCGGGGGCTAGAAACCGGGTTTCTTCAGATATTTCCGTTACTCGTCGCCAAATCTCGTAGAAACCCGGTTTCTGAGGTCAGGGCGCGTGGGTCGATCGGTGTCAGGTTAGCGAAAATCTTGGTGAGATATAAGGATGTCAAAAAACAATTTCAATAAATACTTGACATCCCATAATTAGAGCGCCATACTAAAGCCACAGCTAAAAGTAAATATCGCATTCAAAATCAAGGAATGTTGATTGAGTCGTCTTAGCTACAGGATGTATACAACTCGAACAAGTTTCTAGCACCCCGTTGAGCGGAAAGTAAGTCTAATGTCGTTTTAACAAGTTGATAGTTAATACAAGCTTGAGAAAATCGAAACATTATAGAGTTAGATTTCCCTTCAACGGGCTGCTACTAAGCTCCTTCCAGTTCTATAAATCCTGTAGCTAAGACGCTAATCAAATCCCACAAAATTACAGTGTTTTGTGGTAACAGATTGTCTTGTGCTGAGATGTTCATTTTTGAGCAAATCCACAGGCAACGTTCCATTAATGGTAGATGCGCGATACGTCGAGGCTGTCCAGTCAACCTAATTTTAGGAAATACTCGAATGGACACCGATCGAACCTCAAATGGATTAATCTACCAACAGCAAGCTTTAGTTTCCATTTATTGGGATTATCAGAACGTCCCTGATTACAAACGAGCCAAAGATTTATTATTCTTGGCTAGTGGACTAGGATATGTAGTCAATCAAAAAGTTTACGACAATTGGAAACAAAGAAATAAGACTGCACAAGAAACTTTAGACTATCTAAATTTTCAACGTTTTGATGTATCCCTAAACATCAAAAATGCTGTAGACTTTTATTTGTCAATGAACTGCTGTAGCGAGGCTTCAATGAGCTCATACCCACACACATTTATTATTGTGTCTGGAGACGGCTACGGTGAAATTTTGACTCACGATCTGCATGAAAAGGGGAAGAAGGTAATAATTGTTGCCCGCAAAGGTAATGATAGTCACAATCTCAAAAAGCTTGCCGATCGATTTTACTTGATCGATGAATTGCCGAAGTCGATCGAGACTTACAAAATGACTGCCTAAACTTCCTAGACATTCACCTCGCCGCAGATAGCCAAAATCCAGTTTATTTGATAAACTAGATTCTCCCAACCAACCGCTATCTGCGGCTCCTTCATGTCCGCCAACATAACAACACGAAACTCCAAAATCAATAACAATTATCAAACTCCCATGCCATTAACTAATCAAACACAAGAACTCCAAATAACCATTCCCCAATTCAACAATGAAAAACTGCTGCGCCAAGCCCTCACCCATCGTTCCTACGTCAACGAAAACCCCACCTTCCGCGAAGCAGACAACGAACGCTTAGAATTTCTCGGCGATGCTTTGCTGACTTTTCTCAGCGGCGAATATCTCTATCAGCGTCACCCAGAAATGGGAGAAGACCAAATGACTCGCCGCCGTTCTGCATTGGTAGATGAAAAACAATTAGCCAGATTTGCTACTGAAATCAGTTTAGACTTAAAAATGCGACTCGGTAAAGGAGCTTATCGAGAAGGCGGGATTACCAACCCAAATTTGCTCAGCAGCACTTTTGAAGCATTCATTGGCGCTTACTATCTCGATACGGAAGAAATGGATAAAGTTCGTGACTTTGTGTGGCAAATGTTTGATTCGGTTCCCGACAATGTTGTGGAAACTCGATCGACTGTAGACTCGAAAAACCGCTTTCAGGAGTGGGTACAGGTCAACGGTGACACGACTCCGCCCAAATACGTCACAGTCCAAGCAGGGGGAACTCCTCACCAGCCGGAATTTCTCGCTAAAGTTTATGTTGCAGACAAATGCTACGGAGAAGGTAAAGGCAAAAGTAAAAAAGATGCTGAGAAAAATGCAGCCGAAGATGCGCTAGCAAAGCTGAAAAAACGCGGACTGATTTAAACATGACAATATCGGTAAAAACTACTAGCTTTTTTGCCAGATGACACAAAAAACACGTGCATTCGCGATTATTGCTACAACTAAACTTTCCCAATCCAAGAGATAGCATAACCCCAAATTTTGCCTAAAACCACCCTTTCTTTCTGAGAGTAGAAGCTTTTTTAGCTATCCGAATTAAATCTCTCGGCGATGTATTTTTGTCCACAGTTATGCGAGAGATCCGGTAGTTATTTTTCAGTCGGTTTACTCTGAATAGATTGTCATCGTACAAAAAGCCAGTTAAATGATATTTAGGCAAAATTTCTTCGACTTCCCTGTCTGATGCACCGTAGGGATACGCGATGTGAGCGCCGATAACCTTATTTTTGTCTAAATCTCCCATACATTTTCTCAACTCTGACTTAGATTTAGCAATTTCAAATTCTAATTCTTTGCCGCTGATTTTAGTTAAATTTTTGTGAGTAAAACCGTGAGACTGAACGTCATAAAAACCTTTTTGGTATCCATCTCTTAAATCGTTGCAAGTAGTGTGAGCTAAAAAATCTTTTCCCATATTAACGCCTAAAAAGTGAGGATTGACAAATAACACAAATTTGCCCTTTTCTTTGTAAATAACTGAAAGTTTTTCTAGGAGGGGCAGTGCATTTTCGTGAACGCCTTTGTAGCCGTCGTCAAAAGCGAGCATAATTGGTTTTTTACCTAGATATTGAGCTGGTATGGGCTGCGACTTGTTGATAAAGTATACGTACAAGTCTTGAGATGATAACAACCAATAATTTTCTTTAATTAGATATTCTAAAAAGAGTGAAAAATTTTGTTTGGTGTAGTCGATGGGAAAAGCGAGTCTCCGAGGTGGCATTTCGGCGGGGTTTCGAGTGTCTACAATATCGTGAAAGCCGATAATCGGGATTCTAATGAAATTAGATTCTAGTGTCGAGCCAGAAATACCTATACTGATTGCAAATATTAGCAATAAGTAAATCGGTTTGGCTTTGTGTAGCAGGCGAGATAGAAAATCTCGCAGGATGTTTGCTTTTTTTAACAAGTGCTCGCTCTTCATAATTTTATTACCATTTTTCGTGCTATTCATCTCTACCATTAATAGAGGCAAATTCAGCAAGATTGACATTTTTTTGGCGATTTATTTGGAATTTAGGTATAGTTTGAGATGCAGCCGTTGGCGAAGCCTCGAAGACGATCGCCCTCCCTTGATTGCCAGAGCGCAGAATGCGCTATAATCGGGGCTGGCGCGAGTGTTACTGCCGTGGATCGAGGGTGACAATGCCAGAATTTCGTTGGCGAGTACCTGAGTGTCGATCGTACTTTTTGGAAATATCAGAGCAATTGATGTCTACTCAAAACCCGACTACCCTAACTGTAGAAGCAGCACAGCAAATCCTCAAGGATTTTACTTGTCTGGATATGCAATCTGTAGTATCGCCGCTGGAAAAACAGGCGCTGCGTCAAGCGATTTTGCTGGTAGCAAGTTTGTCTGATTACCAAATGCTGGGAGTTTGCGCGTCTTCGACGGATGAGGGTTTTGCCGCTTTAGCAAGTTATTTAAAAGCTTTGGGATATCAAGCTGTTTTAGATCCAAATGCTGGTTCGATCTTTACTGGTTCGGTTTATATTAAGTTCAATACTTTGAAGGGTTCGTATTATGTTGACGGTTATACCGGAACTTACCGGGGCGTTTTGGTGTCGTGTCAATTTTCCTCAGAAGGTGGAGTTAGCGGGACTTACGGTCATTTACCTTTGGATTTGTTTGTTGATTAATTGATGAGAAGTTCGGCAACGGATTATGTAACGGATTTAACGGATGGATATTGAGAGAAGAGGTTCGGCAACGGATTATGTAACGGATTTAACGGATGAATTTTGAGAGAAGAGGTGCGAATTTAGATGACAGGTTTTTGGGTGTGTCAGCAAATATCCTACCGCTTAAATCGAAAATAACGCCTGACACACCCTACAAGCAAAGAAATCAACCCTTGCCAATGATTAATTCTGGCTCTGATTCCGGTGCAGTTTCTTCGGGCGGGATTCCCAAAATATCGCTGTACAAGTTGACGTATTTCTTGGCAGAAATATCCCAGCTAAAATCTTCTCTCATCCCGCGTTGTTGCAGTTCTTTCCACTTATCTTTGTAGCGGAAACCTTCCCATGCTCGGATCATGCAGGTGAACAAGTCGAGGGGCTCGTAGCGATCGAAACAGTAACCGGTACCAGTATTGTCGATCGGGTTGTTGTGGGAGACGGTATCGACTAAACCACCGGTGCGGCGCACCATTGGGACGCACCCGTAGCGGAGGGCGAGCATTTGGCTGATGCCGCAGGGCTCGAAACGGCTGGGCATCAGGAAGGTGTCGCAGCCTGCGTAAATGCGCCGGGAGAGGGCGTCGTTGTAGAGTAATTGGGTGGACATCCGACCGGGATAGCGGGCGGTCATTTGCCAGAGCTGGGTTTCGTAGTAGCGATCGCCCGTTCCGAGTACAATAAACTGAGCGTCGGTATAGGCCATGAAGAGATCGAGCATTTGAATGATCAAATCCAATCCCTTCTGTTCTACCAGCCGCGTCACCATGCCGATTAAAAAGGCGCTTTTATTCACTTCCAGACCGACTTCTTCTTGCAGGGCAATTTTGTTGGCTGGACGCTTTTCAATAGTATCAACACTGAATTGTTGATGGAGGTACTTGTCTGTTTCTGGGTTGTAAGATTCTGTATCAATTCCGTTCAAAATCCCCGACACCTTGCCGCCGAGGAAAGACAGCAAACCTTCCAAACTTTCCCCGTAAGCTGGGGTTTTGATTTGTTCGGCGTAAGTCGGTGAAACTGTATTTACTCGATCGGCAAACTGTACTGCCGCAGCCATTGTATTGTGACCTTGCATATACCACGGGCACCAAGTCATCTGCTCCAAACGCCAGCGCCACGGCCCTTGATAAGCTAAATTGTGAATAGTAAAAACTGTGCTGATATCGGGGTCTTGTTTCATCCAAACAGGTATCATCCCTGTATGCCAGTCGTGACAGTGCATAATTTGGGGTTTCCAGTGATTCCAGGCAAATTCAGCGGCGGCATTGGCAAAGAAAGTGAACCTCCAATCTTCATCTAATCCGCCGTAAACGCGACGGGGTAAGAAAGATGGATGTTGCAATAAGTATAAAGGTACATCGGTTCCCGGCAAAACACTTTCAAAGACGGAGAAGCTTTGGAACATCGCCGCCCCCTGGAAAACGGGTTTTTTGGGAACGTCCATTTTGTCGGGGACGAAACCGTAGTAGGGCATGAAGATGCGGACATCGTGACCCATGCGGCGCAGAAATTTAGGCAAAGCGCCGACGACATCGCCCATACCGCCTACTTTGGCTAGGGGTGCTGCTTCGGCGGATACAAATAAAATGCGCATGATTTTTTTGTGTTTCTTAAGGTAGTTAGTCTAGATTAAGTTTAAATGGCGATCGGCACAATATTAACGCGACGTGCAAAAACCAGTATAAATCTCAGTTGCACAGGTGGATCTGGCACTTTACTCAAAAGGTGTGGTGGGGGCGGGTTTTTATGATTGGTCGATGGGTATCAAATATTTCGGTGAACCCGCCCCTACATGGGTGGTAATTGGATAAAATCTACCGACAACTAGCGACTAATTCTCGGCATCATCCTCAAAAGTTTCCTCAAATCCAGCTAAAAAGTCATCCAAAGCAACGGAGGCGATCGCCAAATTAATAGTATCAGCATCTTCCCATCCCCAGGTATTAACCCCAACAACTTGACCGGCCATATTAATCAGCGGGCCGCCGGAATTTCCCGGATTGATCGTCGCATCAGTTTGCAGCACCTTCACCTCGGCAACATCATCATCTTCTTCGTCCCCTTCCTCATACTCATCTGGTTCGCGAATTTCACTAATAACACCCTGAGTTATAGTTGAAGCAAACTGTCCCAAAGGATTGCCAACAGCAATTACTCGATCGCCAACTTTGACATCAAAAGACAACTCTAGGGGAGGATATTCATCTGGAGATTCTACTTGTTCTCCTGTTTCCGGATCGATCATAAAACCAGTAATCAAAAGCAATGCTAAATCCTCTTCCGCATTGCCAGTAAATACCACCTCTGCCATTCTCAACTTTCCGTCGTTAGTTTCTACTAAAACCTGTTCGACTTCATCTTCCTCGTAGAAGTAATCTTCATCGGCAATATCTTCGACAACGTGATAATTAGTGACAATTATGTCCGGCGATACAAAAAATCCGCTTCCAGAAGAAATCTCTTCTCCTGTATCCCAATCCATCACGTAAACTGAAACTACCGACGGCAAGACTTGCTCGACGACATCGGAAAAGTTTCCCGTCTGGGTTTTAAACTCTTTCAATTGCTGCTGCAAAGCTTTTTTGTCTGCCTGCATTTTGCGATAAAGTTCCTGAACTTTTTTCAATTCAAGCTTTAATTGAGTTTCTCTAGCGCTCATATTTTGCCTTTCCCTGAAATAGGTTGCTGATTTATTTTGGATGTTTGATTGTGGATTTTGGATTGGTACGTTGACAATTATAGGACTCAGGCCAAAGAAACCCGGTTTCTACGAAAAATCCTGGGCTTTATAGCAAAGCATCCATCCATAAACCTGGTTTCTCAACACCGTGCGGAGCGTCCTAAATTAGTTATATATTTTTGAAATCATGGGCGATTTTATCTAAAGCTCCCATCAAAAATCTACAACCCTACTGCTACTGTACCTGTGAAAGCAAAAGCGAACCGCCAGTTATTTTTATTTGATAAAAGGCGATATTTTGCGTCTAAAAGCATTGACAAATAGATGCCGATGTGGTTTATGAACCGCGTTTAACTTCGATAAAAATTTCCTCCAAAATTTCACTGGCTCCCTGTTGGCGCAGGCGGTGAGCGAGGTCAATTCCCAGCATTTCAGCAGTCTCGGCGGGGCCGGAAACAGTATCTTTGACGAAGCGCTTGCCGTCGAGACTCGATACCATTCCGGTTAAGGTTAATTGACCGTTTTCTATTTTGGTATTGACGCCGATGGGTACTTGACAGCCGCCTTCTAATTCCCGGAGAAATGCGCGTTCGGCATAACATCTTTGGGCGGTTTCCGAGTGTTCGAGAGCTTTAATCACTGCCATGATTTCTGTGTCTCCGGTGCGGCATTCGATGCCCAAAGCACCTTGTCCGACGGCGTGAAGGGAGATTTCTGGAGAGATAATTTGGTGGATGCGATCGCCCATTCCCAATCTTTCGAGTCCTGCAACTGCTAGAATAATCGCGTCGTAACCGCCATCATCTAATTTAGCGAGTCGAGTATTGAGATTGCCGCGAATATCTTTGAATTCAAAATGAGGGAAATGATGCCGCAGTTGAGCCAGTCGGCGCAGCGAAGAAGTGCCGATTACTGCATTTTCTGGGAGGGTGTCGAGTTGCTTGTCTTTGTGCTTGGCGTGAACTACCAGGGCGTCAGCGGGATTTTCCCGTTCGGTGACGCATCCTAAAATTAAACCTTCGGGTAAATTGGTGGGCAAATCTTTGAGGGAATGAACGGCAAAGTCCGTTTCATTGTTCAGCATTCCCGTTTCTAATTCTTTGGTGAAAAGTCCTTTGTCGCCAATTTTAGCAAGCGCGACATCAAGAATTATGTCCCCTTGGGTGGACATGGTGTGGACTTCAAAAGTGTGTTCCGGGAAGTGTTTCTGTAGCTCTGCTTGCACCCAGTGGGTTTGGACGAGGGCGAGTTGGCTTTTGCGTGAACCGATGCGGACGGTTCGGGAGGGGGCAGATGTGGTTGGGGACATAAGATCGATCGGAGGATAGCTTGAAATCAGCCAATATATTCACCTGATCTAGCGTACCGCAGGTGGGGACTTTAATTGCTGGTTGGGATAATTCAGGCCATAAAACTGAGCCGATCGACCTGGAGAGCGACAGGCAGCCGACGGTGTATGATTTGCCTAGGGTCGATCGGGCCCAAGCTGGTTTGCCTGAAGAGTTGGCTCAGCAGTAGCGAGAAAGAATTAGCTGCAAGGTTGCAGGATTTGGGGAGAGAAATGTTGGAATCAGGGGAAAAGGGCGATCGTAATTGCGATCGTACTTCTAAAGCCACCAAATAGCTTACCCAGGACTTACACATGGGGCCCCAGAAACCGGGTTTTTTACCGAATCTGCGGTCTACAATCAAGTATGTTGGTAAAAAAACCCGGTTTCTAAACACTCGTGCGTAAGTCATATTACCATCAAAAGTAAATTTGTCAAATTACTAAAATCCTAAAACTATGAAAAGTGCTCTTGACGTTGCGCGTTACTTTTTATGTCGTGTCGATCGAGAAGCAGGCGATACCATTTCTCCTCTGAAACTGCAAAAGCTCGTGTATTATGCACAAGCTTGGAGTTTAGTCTTTAGAGACCAGCCGCTATTTGATCGAGATATTGAAGCTTGGGTTTCCGGCCCCATTGTCCGCGATGTTTGGGATGAGTACAAAGCTTACAAATATAGCGATATTCCCGCTACCGATAATTTTGAAGGAGAATTTGATGAAAATGAGATCGAGGTACTTGAAGAAGTTGGGAATGCTTATGGATAATTAAGTGCTAAACATCGCAGAATTGACGCAATCGGAGACACCTTGGCTCAACGCCCGCCAGGGATTAGAACCTGCGGAAACATCAACTAAAATCATTTCCCACGAGGATATGAAATCCTGCTATGCACCTTTGGTAGAGGCGTAAGTACAGCTTGGTTTACAACATGGCATCGAACTTTTAGCCCTCAGCTACGGCAATTAATAACTGAACTTCAATTCCTAAAGTCCGAGCACTGCGAGCAAGAGCCTCATCGCCAGTCACCAAAAGCAACTGATTAGAACTTGCTACTGCTAAATGCAGTGCATCTAAGGTACGCAACGGTACTTCAAAACTACTAATCCAATCGCGAGCTAAATTGTAATGAATTGGCTCTAAGGGGATGCGAGTATAAAAATCTTCATCCAAGTCAGTTTGAAAATCGAGCGCTATTTGTCTTGCCTCTTCTGGAGAAATTTCCCTCATTCGCAATTTGCGGGCAACTGCTGAAAACAGTTCCACCTCAACTAATTGACTTAGTGCAGGTCTGTCTTGAATCCTCAGTAATTCATCCACAGCATCGCTGAGAGCTTCTGGTAAATAGAAGGGGACAAGAACGCTGGTATCTATATAAATCAATACCGTGCTTCCTCCCTTAGCCTAATGACTGTTGCGCTCAGGGGTTCGCCCTTGACATTAATGGAGTTTCGGAATGCTTTACGCCTAGCTAACCGCTGCTCCTTGGATAGGGGCGGGACTACGCGAGCTACTACTTTACCTTCCTGTACGATTGTCACTTCTTCTCCTTTTGCCACCTTTTCCAAGATATCTTGCAGATTCTGCTTGGCTTCTTCAACGCTAATCGCAGGCATCTTATTATTAGTTTTTTAGGTACAATTAAATTGTACATCAACTGGAATCAAAAAACGAAAATAGTATTAACGTTGTCCTGCTTGAAGTGCAGAATTTACGATCGCAACAACTTCTGACTGCCGTCCGTTTTTCTTTGTGACTCGGTACAGCACCCCCAGCCTTTGCCACTCAACAAAAGCAGTGCAGTAAGCACCGCAATTATTGAAATAAATCCCCCTGATTCCGCCCGCCAATTCAATGCTTCTGTAACTATCCCTCGGCAATTGCGAAGGAGGCGAAAACGGTTCATTTTTTTTAGCTTCGATTGTGCCAAAATAACAGGCTCCCGCGCGGCATCCTTTGCCTAAATACATTCCAACAATGTAACCGTGGGAACCCGCTTGCACATCAAAATC
The DNA here is from genome assembly GCF_036702805.1 of Microcoleus sp. A006_D1. NCBI lineage: Bacteria > Bacillati > Cyanobacteriota > Cyanophyceae > Oscillatoriales > Microcoleaceae > Microcoleus > Microcoleus sp. A006_D1. The sequence continues at coordinate 295,577 of NZ_JAUBVZ010000003.1, read as the reverse complement.
AAGTTCCTGAATGTCAGATAAGGGAAGTATATTTGGCAGAAAAACAGGCACTCGCGTTTTGCCTTTGATTTGCCGAAAGATGTTACTCGCAGGAAAACGACTGTTAGCTTGGTTTGCACCTGACTTATCGGGGATTGGGGGAAACTTTTGTACAAAATCTCTCCACTGCACAACTCTATTTTTAGCGATATTCAGAGTAGGAATTGAAGATTTTTCTACAGCAACAGAAGGGCGGCCGTTTTTAAGATCGAAGTTGCGGCGAATGACTGTAATTTCCGGTTTGCCTAACCCGTATGCTGTGGCGATTTCGCGGGCGAGATTGCAGCTAATTTTGAAGCGTCCCATCTCAATATTGCCATTTTCCGCTTCATAAGACCAATTGTAACCGGCAGAAGTGCGATCGCGATCGCACAAAAAACGAGAAATCTCAAACATCTTGGCAATATGAACATCGTATAGCCGCAACTTACGGCTGTCGGCAGATTTTGCAGTATGGCGATCGGGTACAATAAATTGTAGGGATTGCCAGTTATCTTTAGAAGTATAATTAAACCAGCGAATTTCTGTAACCGGCGCTTCTGTCCTTGCTAAGACTGAGTTGGGTGTCAAAAGTGCCTTAGCGAAGCCCGCCCCTACGGGGGCTACGCCAACGAAGAGGATCGCCAAAGCAGTCACCACACCAGCAAAAATCGCCCCAAATAGCCATCTTCCCCTCATCATAATTTCCCTATAGACATCACAACCATTCTGTCTTGCTTCCCCCAGCTTTGGAAAGGGGACTTTTAACTGGTTCCTTTCTCTGAGCCTGGGAACCCATATCACTCTTGCTCTGCCTCGCTTCGGACACTTTTGATTGATTGAACGAGTAAAAAATCCCCAATCAAAAATCGCAAATTGTATTAACGTTTTCCAGCTTGAATCGCAGAATTTACAATCTTAATTACATCTGCTTCCCGTCCGTTTTAAATACCTACACTATACAGAGTTTTTCTCCTCAATGTCGAAACAGTCCAGTTTTACCCGGAACCGCTGAGCCTAATTTATAACACAATTCCCCAATCCAAAAGTCACAACAGGCACTCAGGAAATAAAACGTTTAAATTTTCTCAACAAAGACGCCCAAAAAATATGCAGTTACCGATAAGATAGAGAAGGCGAGCAATTTAGGAGTTGAACGTGGAACTGCAAGAGTATTTACGCCAGCACGGATTGGAAACTTTGTGCGAAAATTATCAGATAAAAGTTACCCGCCACCGCCAATATCCCGATGTAGTCTGTCTGAAATACTCGCAGATAGAATCTCCCCTGGGCGAAAAAATAGTCCAGCAGTGCCGGGGCATTATTTTAGATGCGTCTCAAGACTGGCAGATTGTTTCTTATCCCTACGACAAATTTTTTAACTACGGGGAAGGGCACGCCGCTGCAATTGATTGGAGTCACGCCAAAGTCTACGAAAAACTAGACGGTTCTCTGACTGTACTGTATTTTTACCAAGGAAAATGGAGAGTGCAATCTAGCGGCACTCCCGACGCAGCGGGCGAAGTTAATGGCTTTGGATTCAGCTTTGCCGAACTTTTTTGGAAAGTCTGGCAAGAGTTGGGATATCAATTGCCGGAAGCAACCGACGAGTGTTTTATGTTTGAGTTGATGACACCTTACAATAGAATAGTTGTTCAGCCAAAAAACAATCAAATCGTGCTGCACGGGGTTCGCAACACTCAAACGCTGTTAGAAAGCGAGCCCAGTATTTGGGCAAATAAATACGGCTGGGAATTGGTTGCATCCTATCCTTTAACTAGCTGGAAAGAAGTTATCGAAGCGGCTCAACATTTAGATCCGATGAATTCCGAAGGGTATATTATCTGCGATGCTAACTTCAACCGAGTTAAAGTAAAGTCTCCGCAATATGTCGCTATTTCTCATCTGCGGGAAGGGTTTTCGACTCGCCGCATGATAGAAATTGTTTTGACGAATGAAGGAGAAGAGTTTTTAGCTTATTTTCCCGAGTGGACGGAGTTGTATCAAAAAGTTAAGGACAAATATCAATGTTTGGTTGCAGAAATTGAGGATGTTTACCGACAGCATGAACATATCGAAGTGCAGAAAGATTTTGCTTTGGCTGTGAAACATTTGCCATATTCGGGGATTTTGTTTTCTTTGCGGGCCCGCAGAGTTGCGGGAGTGAAAGAAGCTCTCCGCGATGTTACGATCAATAAGATAGAGGAGTTATTGGGTTTGGATTACGTTCATTTAGGTTTGTAAAAGAAGTTCGGCAACGGATTTTGTAACGGATTGAACGGATGAATTATCGAGTGTGAGTAGTTATTTGTCATTTGTCATTTGTTATTTGTTATTAGTGATGCTCTACCAATAAACAATAACGACTAACCGATGCCCGATGCCCTATGCCCTATGCCCAATTACCAATTACCATGAAAAGAGTTATTGTTCTTGTCGGTTTACCTGCTTCTGGAAAGTCTCAATTTGCGAAGGAATTGCTGCTATCTGAACCTGCGAAGTGGGTTCGCAGCAATAAAGATTTGCTCAGGGAAATGGCTCATGCTTCCCATTGGTCGCCTGCGAATGAAAAGTTTATTGTGCAGTTGAGAGATACGATTATTTTGATGGCTTTGGAAAGCGGCAAGCACGTGATTGTTGATGATACTAATTTCGGCTCTCATATCGAGCATATCAAGGAGTTGGTGAAAGGTAAAGCTATCGTTGAAGTTAATGATTCTTTCTTGCAAGTTCCGGTGGAGGAGTGTATTAAACGGGATTTGAAAAGGCTAAATTCGGTGGGCAAAGATGTGATAATGAAGATGTACAATAAGTATGTGCGGGTTCCGGTTGCGCCGCCGGAATACAACCCGGATTTGCCGGATGCAATTATTGTGGATATGGACGGCACGTTGGCGCTTCTCAACGGTAGAAATCCTTTTGATGCTTCGATGTGCGATCGCGATTTACCGAATCAGCCCGTCTTAGATACCATCCGCAAATGGCAGCCCAGCGCCAATATCATTGTAGTATCGGGGAGAACCGATGACTGTCAGCCTCAAACAGAAAAATGGTTACAGCAGTACGAGGTGAATTATGCTGGTCTTTATATGCGGAAAACCGGAGATATGAGGAAGGATGCGATTATGAAAGAGGAAATCTATCGGCAGCAGATTGCAGGGCAATATAATGTTAAGTTTGTATTGGACGATCGCCAGCAAGTTGTTGATATGTGGAGAAGCTTGGGATTGACTGTATTTCAAGTAGATGAAGGGGATTTTTGACGGAGGATGGATGTTGGACAGGGCGATCGCAAATTCCGACGATCGCCTTGGCCGTGATGCTATAATCCAAGTAACATTGAATCAAAATTTTACTATGATAGCTATTCCCCCAACAATGACCTTCGAGGAATATCTCGAATGGGAAGCGCAACAAGACATTCGCTACGAATATGTCAACGGCGAAGTTTTTGCCATGACAGGCAGTACAATTCCTCATAACGATCTTGCGCTCAACTTTTACAGGAACTTGTACCCGCATCTGCGTTCCAGAGGCTGTCGAATCAACGTATCAGATGTGAAATTGCAAGTCAGTTTTCAAAGCCGTTACTACTACCCTGATGTGATAGTCAGTTGCGACCCTCAAGACATGGATTCCCGCAAATTCATTCAGAATCCTAAAATCATTGTGGAAGTTCTTTCTCCCAGTACAAGTGCTAAAGATCGGGATGAAAAATTCACTTGTTACCTAAAAATTCCGACTTTGCAAGAGTATATCTTGATTGACGCAGAAAAGATTTTCGTTGAGCGTTACTGTCGAGGAGAGGGCAGAATGTGGCTATACTATTCTTACACTGCTGGGGAGATTATCACTTTATCAAGTATTGGGTTTGATTTGCCGATCGCACTTTTGTATGAAGGTGTAGGGTTTGAAACAGAAACAGAAACATAAATCAATATGGTTCAGTTAATAATTTATTTTTCTGGCCCGGAGATCCCCCTAAATCCCCCTTAAGAAGGGGGACTTTGAAGAACTTCTTGTCCCCCCCTTTTTTCAAGGGGGAGTAGGGGGCAAGCTAAGGGGGGATCGGCTTTATGGGACGATGCTCAAAGCCCATCCCACAAGATTATATTGAATTTGTGTGTAAATTATCATGGCATTTCTACCGCGTCCAAGCCAGCCAGCGATTGAACAAATTTTTCACAAACGGCGTCAAACGAGTGCGATTGTACGCATCCCCAGCTTTGCGAATTGCTTCGGCTTGCGTCGGATAGGGGTGAATTGTACTCGCAATCTTTCCTAAACCAATATTGTTAACCATTGCCAAAGTAATCTCGCTTATCATATCCCCAGCGTGTCGCGCTACAATCGTTGCACCTAATATTTTGTCGCTGCCTTTCTTGACGTGAATTTTTACGAATCCTTCTTCTTCGCCGTCAATAACTGCCCGATCGACTTGACTGAAAGGAATTAAAAATGTATCGATATCGATTCCTTGGGCTTGAAATTCGCGATCGCCCATTCCGACGTGCGCCACCTCCGGATCTGTATAGGTACACCAAGGTATCGTCAAAGCGCTGAGCTTTTTGCGCCCGAAAAACAGGGTGTTTTGAATCACCATCCGGGCGGCGAAATCAGCAGCGTGAGTAAATTTGTGACTCATGCAAATATCGCCGGCGGCATAAATACGGGGATTAGTAGTTTGTAAGTTGTCATTGACAAATATGCCTTTTTGTGTGTCGTATTCAACGCCGACAGCTTCCAGATTCAATCCTTCCACGTTGGGCGATCGCCCCGCACTCGCGATAATTTCATCTACTGTTATTGATGCTTCCTTACCTTGAGATTGATAATAAATGATTTTACCTAAATTTGTTTTCTCAACGCGCTCTATTTGGGCTTCAAGTATTAGTTTAATTCCTTCTCGTACAAAAGCCTGCTGCACAATTGTAGCAGCATCGACATCTTCCTTGTCCAAAATTTGAGCATTTTTGTGTAGCAATACGACTTCTGAACCCAAGCGCCGAAAGACTTGAGCTAATTCGCAGCCGATCGGCCCGGCGCCAATTACTGCCAAACGTTGCGGTCTTTCTGTCAGGTTAAATACAGTTTCATTTGTCAGATATCCAGCTTCCTGCAAGCCGGGAATTTGCGGTTTTCGCGCCCTTCCACCTGTGGCAATTACTGCTTTCTTAAATTTAAGAGTTTGACCTGCGACTTCTATGGTATGATTGCTAGTAAAAGAGCCGTAACCTAAGAAAACATCGACTCCTAATTTGTGCTGGTAGCGATCGACTGAATCAACATCACTGATACCCGCCCTAATCCGGCGCATCCGTTCCATGACTGCGGCAAAATCTACTTCGGGATTGTTCGGAACATTAACGCCAAATTTACTGGCATTCCAGATATCGCCGACAGCGCGGGCAGATCGAATCATCGCTTTTGACGGTACACAACCGACATTCAAACAGTCGCCGCCCATCAAATGTTTTTCAATCAAAGCAACTTTTGCACCCAAACCAGCCGCGCCCGCAGCCACAATTAATCCGGCTGGCCCCGCGCCAATTACGACTAAGTTGTAACTGCTAGCAGGCTGGGGATTTACCCAATCTGGCGGCCCTAAATAGGAGACTAATTTTTGGTTGTATTCGTCCATCGGATGAACTATTATGCGATCAACTTTTGACTGCGACACGAGCAAATTCTCCTAATTAAACAGTTTCATCCAAAGCCTTGCGAGCAATCCGAGTTATATAGACTGTGACAGCGACAGCAGCCGCAAAACTGATGATATTAATCAACCATTTGATTGCTTCTGCTTGGGGATTTGTAGAGGATGTTGCTGAGCCAATTGTCGCAATATCTCCTACCAAAGAACCAGAGTAAACGTACATCAGAGTTCCCGGTATCATCCCGAAGGAACCCAATACATAATCTTTCAAAGAAACCTGAGTAATTCCTAAAGCATAATTCAATAAATTGAAAGGAAGTAAAGGACAGAGACGAGTCAAAAAAACTATTTTTAATCCTTCTTTAGAAACTGCGCTATCGAGCGCTTTAAACTTGGGGTGAGCTTCCATATATTTTATCACGCGATCGCGCGACAGGTATCGCCCGATCAGAAAAGCAAATGTAGCCCCTAAAGTTGCGGCGACAAACACGTAGATGGAGCCCCACCACCAGCCAAAAAGCACCCCACCTCCCAGCGTCAACACCGAACCAGGTATAAATAGTATCGTAGCTAAGTTGTAAGTAACGATGAAGGCGACTGGGCCCCAAACGCCTAAGTCCTCGATTTGCATTAAAACCGTTCTTAACAGCTCTTGAACGTAGGGAGACTTAGTTGCTAGAATTAAGAGAGGGATCGAAAGCGCGATCGACAAAAACAACAATCTGCGTTTAAAAATCTCCATCGTAAAATTTTGATTTGGTTCTTGTGCCATGATTCACCCGTAAATAGACACCAACATTATATAACAGTTTTCAAACAAGAGAGGTACTTCCAAGTCAGCACCCAATTACTAATTACCATTATCCGCCAGACTCAATCAGCCCTGACACCAAAAATGCAACTCCCAATCCCCGATTGTTTCGACGCCAAGAAAATCAGCGAAGTCTGGCGAGTCCCCTACGGAGAACGCGCCGCTGAAGCTACAAACTGGGCAAAGCAACACAGCATCCAGCCCGCAAGTAGCGACAAAAATCGGATTTTTTTGCTGATAATCGATGCTCAAAATACCTTTTGTTTGCCAGAATTTGAACTGTTTGTTGGCGGGCATTCTGGTAGCGGCGCTGTCGATGATAATCTGCGGCTGTGCGAATTCATCTACCGCAACTTAAACGCAATTACCACGATTGCGCCGACAATGGATACGCACACCGCCATGCAAATTTTTCATCCAATCTTTTGGATCAATGATGCAGGCGAAAACCCTATTCCCGCCGCTACATTAATTACTCTGGAAGATGTGCAGCAAGGATTTTGGAAGGTCAACCCAGCCGTCGCCGATAGCATCGCGGGCGGGAATTATGCGGCACTACAAAAACACTGCCTTCACTACGTGCAGAAACTCAGCGATAACGGCAAATTTCCCTTGACAATTTGGCCCTATCACTCGATGCTGGGTGGCATCGGACACGCCCTGGTTTCCGCCGTGGAAGAAGCGATATTTTTCCACAGCATCGCCCGCAACAGCCAAGCACTTTTTGAGATTAAAGGCGGCAATCCTTTAACTGAAAACTATTCGGTTTTGCGGCCGGAAGTCTTAGACGGGCCGGACGGGTTTGCTATTGCTGAAAAGAATGCTGCGTTTATTGATAAGTTGCTTGATTTCGATGCCGTAATTATTGCGGGACAAGCGAAGAGTCATTGCGTTGCTTGGACGATTGATGATTTGTTAACTGAAATTGTGGCGCGGGATTCTAAGTTGGCTAGGAAGGTTTATTTGTTGGAAGATTGCACTTCGCCGGTGGTTGTTCCGGGTGTTGTTGATTTTACGGAACAAGCAGATGCGGCTTTTCAAAGATTCGCGCAGGCGGGGATGAATGTGGTTAAATCTACTCAGCCAATTGATACTTGGCTAGATATTTCTAATTCGTAGGGTGTGCCGAAGAGTACCTCACACAAAATCCCTTGGGTTCGCAATGCACACCTTACACCAAATGCGTTGTTAGCTTCTTTGTGAGGTACAATAAAGATAAGTTAACAACAGGCTTTAACTATGACTTCAGTATCCAATGAGCCATCGGCTATTATCCGTACAGAGCGTGGGTTGACGATCGCAGGTACGCGCATCACTCTCTATGACGTGATGGATTACGTAATCGCCCAGTATCCCGCTAAATTTATTCGTTCCCTGTTTGATTTGACAGAGGAGCAAATTAATGCAGCCCTCTCCTACATAGATACACATTGGGCCGAAGTTGACGCAGAATACCAAGTTGTTCTCAAGGAAACTGAGGAACTTCGACAATATTACCAAGAGGAAAATCGCGAGCTCTTTGCCCGCATTGCCACTCTGCCACCACCACCAGGGTTGGAAGCCGCCTGGGAAAAACTTCAAGCATCGAAGGCTCGTCACCAAATCCACTCATGATTTTTTTAGTAGATCATAACTTCAAAGGACACGCACGAATCCTTCTTGGCAGTATTGCCAGCCAAGGCTGGCTTGATTTTGTTCAAATTCGCTTTGTCATGTTTGAGGAGGTGGGATTATCAATTGATAGCAGTGATAGAGTCGTTTGGAGACTAGCTCAGGAAAATCAAATGATTTTACCCACAGCTAATCGAAGCATGAAAGATGAAGACTCATTGGAGCAAGTCATGCGTGAGGAAAACACTCCGAACTCATTACCAGTTGCGACAATTGGTAATGCCGATCGAGTGTTAAATGACTCAAGTTATCGAGAACAGTGCGTCGATCGTCTTGTTGAGATTGCGCTTTATACTGGCAACTACATGGGTGCAAGAAGGATTTTCATTCCTTGATCTATTTCCCGTCCAATCTCGGTACGCCCTCCAAAAAAGGGCCGCTCAACATTAATTCAGTCATCCTATCTAATTTGCCGCTGACTTTCATTTCTTTATCAGCTTGAAAGCGCTCGATGTCTGCTGCTAAATTTCCAGAATTATATCCTAATTTAGTCAAATAATTAACAGCTTGCTTGTCACTTAACAAAATATCAGTCGCTAGAAAAATCGGCACGTATTCCTTCAGCCACAGCCGAGCTAAAGTTGCCCTGTCTAAATAAAAAATCTTCCCCAGCGCCGGATCGCCAATAATAGCTACACTGTCATTTATCGCCAGCAAAGCCACCGCGTGCGGCCGTTTGATAGCCCCAGTAGCCAGCGAAATTGACAGCACTCCGGGGCGATTGATTTGCTGCATTTGCTCCCAAGTCGGCCTCAATTCTATTGCGTTCACACCCAAAGCCCTCGCTGCTACAATTAACTGCGGCATCGAAGTTCCCAAACGACTCGTACCCGCCAAACGCGCTACACTTGATTCCGTCGCATCCATTCCCCAACGCTTCAAAACTGTTGCTAAGGCTGCCGGTGCACAACTGCTGTTAGAAGTTTGCCGAAATACACCGTTTGGCTGCAAATTATCCACTAAATCTGCGTAAATTGGCGCCAGAAAATAAGCTTCAGCCCCGGTAAATCCGCCCAATCCTAGCAAGCCAATTAAAATTACTGCAACTACTTGCGATCGCGCCGTCAACCAACTTATACTAAACCCAATTCCGCAGACTCCCATCAGCATCACCCTGAGCAAAGTCCAAGTTACTTGCATTCCGTGAAAGCGCCACTCGATCGGCAAAGCTGGGATTTGAGGCAGATTTAACGCCAGCAGCAGCAAGCCAACGTAAAAACCTAAAAACAGCAGGGCGATCGAGTTTCGGCCCTTAAACAGATCGTTAGCGGTCACTCCCGATCGCACTAACACCCTTCCCAACCGCATTCCCCAGACAAACAGCGCCGAACCCAGCAGCAGAGTTACCACTATTTCCATGAATTCAAAATTTTGTTGCTTAACCTAAGTTTTAACACGCGATCGCGATCGTCCGTGGGGGACTCGAAGAGTGGGAGAGTCCGAGAGTCGGAGAGTGGGGGAGTGGGGGAGTGGGAGCATTTTTCTTTAGCCTTCTTCCCTCTTCACGCTTGACTTCAACAAAACCTAAAACTTGCCAAATGTCAAGGAGTTGAGTAACTTTTTTTACCGGTTCGGACAAATCCCAAACAAGATTTAGCATCAAAAAGAATTTCCCAAACCTATTGCAAAAGACAGACACATCTGTTGTAAGATCGATCGAAGTCACAGCCCGTTAAAGCAATCAACAAACCTCATAGTCGCTCAATATATTCACGCTCCAACGAGGGAGGAATTGTATTAAGCGCGCCGATTAATGAGCCATAAAAGCTCGCCCGACAGCAAAAATTTAAGGAAAAATCATGCCAGCAACAGCCGCCAACGATGTAGACGTAGCAGAGCAATATTGGCACTACTTAGAAAGATCAAAGGTTGCAACTAGATTAGACACCAACCTGGAAAGCGGCCTCGATCCGACAGAAGCCGCCAGCCGCCAACAGAAATTCGGCCCCAACGAACTAACAGTCAAAGCAGGGAAACCAGCTTGGTTAAAATTCATCCTGCAATTTAACCAACCTTTGCTGATTATCTTGCTGAGTGCAGGTTTAATCAAAGCACTGATTGGAGAATGGCTCAACGCCAGCGTAATTTGGGGCGTAACCACCACCAACGCTACTATTAGTTTTATCCAAGAAGCGGGGGCTGAGAAAAAAATTGAAGCCCTAGCCCAAGCTGTCACCACCGAAGCCACAGTCATTCGGGGTGGCAAAAAATTAAGAGTTCCCTCAAAAGAACTCGTTGTCGGCGACTTAGTAACTCTGACTTCCGGCGACAAAGTACCCGCTGACTTGCGCTTAGTTAAAGTGCGCGACTTGCAAATTGATGAATCGGGACTTACGGGCGAATCCGTTGCTGTCGAAAAACAACTCGGACAGGCGGGAGACTTGGTTTTGCCAGCAGAAACGCCACTCGCAGAACGCGATAACATGGCCTATGCGGGCAGTTTTGTTACCTTCGGCCAAGGTAGCGGTATCGTAATTGCGATCGCCAATAACACCGAAACCGGCAAAATCTCCCAATTGCTCGATCGCCACATCGACCTCACCACGCCCCTCACCCGCAAATTTAACCAATTCAGTCAAAACTGGCTGCTCTTCGTGCTAACGATGGCAAGCTTGACCTTTGCAGTGCGTTTAGGGCGACCAGTTCCAGCCGGAGTTTCAGCCTTTAAAGAAGCAGTCGAACCCGCAGTCGCCCTAATTGTCGGGGCAATTCCCGAAGGACTTCCCGCCGTCATCACCGTCACCCTCGCCGTCGGGGTTTCGCGAATGGCGGCCAAACACGCGATCGTCCGCAAACTGCCCGCAGTAGAAACCCTAGGTGGCGCTACAGTCATCTGTTCCGACAAAACCGGAACTTTGACGGAAAATCAGATGACGGTGCAAGAAATCTATTCCGGCGGCGAATCCTACTCAGTTACAGGTACGGGATACAACCCAGAAGGCGAACTTCAGCTCAACCAACTGCCAATTACAGTCAGTCAAGCTCCAACTTTGCAAGAATGTTTACAAGCCGGATTGATTTGCAACGACTCTCACCTCGAATTCAAAGACGATAATTGGATTGTCGTCGGAGATCCGACGGAAGGAGCTTTAATTGCTGCGGGCAAAAAAGCAGAACTTAGCCAGCAAGTCTTAGAAAAGTCCATGCCGCGCCTCGATTCAATTCCCTTTGAATCTCAGTTTCAATACATGGCGACGTTGCACCGAACTCCGACGAGCGGCAAAATTTTGTATGTCAAAGGTTCTGTTGAATCAATTCTCGTCCGCTGCGGTTCCAGTCTCGACACTCAAGGAAATCCGGTAGAAGTCGATCGCGAGCAAATTCATCACCAAGTCGATGCAATGGCCGATCAAGGCTTGCGCGTCTTGGCTTTGGCTAAAAAAATCGTCCCCGATGAACAGAACTCTGTTGCTCACTCAGACGTAGAATCAGGCCTAATTTTCTTGGGACTGCAAGGCATGATCGACCCGCCGCGCGCCTCTGCGATCGCCGCCGTCCAAGCCTGTCAAACCGCCGGCATCCAAGTTAAAATGATCACCGGCGACCACATCGCTACGGCCAAGGCGATCGCCCGTCGCATGGGATTCCGCAAAACTAAACATAACAGAGAACTTGTAGCATATACCGGCGCGCAACTCGCCGAAATGGACAAAAACGCCCTCGCCGAAGCCGTAGAAGCCGGCTCAGTTTTTGCCCGCGTCGCCCCAGAACAAAAACTCCGCCTCGTAGAAGCTTTGCAACACAAAGGCGAAATTGTGGCGATGACGGGAGACGGCGTTAACGATGCGCCCGCCCTCAAACAAGCGGATATCGGGATTGCGATGGGTAGCGGTACGGAGGTTTCTAAGGAAGCCGCCGACATGATTTTGACCGATGATAACTTTGCGTCGATCGAGGCTGCGGTGGAAGAAGGGCGATCGGTCTACAAAAACCTGCTTAAATCCATCAGCTTCATTCTGCCAGTCAACGGCGGAGAATCGATGACCATTTTGCTCAGCACTCTCCTGGGCCGAGAATTGCCGATTTTGTCGCTGCAAATCCTCTGGCTGAATATGCTCAACTCAATCACCATGACTGTGCCGCTCGCTTTCGAGCCAAAGTCTCCCGGAGTGATGCAACAGCAGCCACGCCCGGTTGACGAACCTTTCCTGACTGAAAGTCGGATCAAACGGATCTTGGCTATTTCTCTGTATAACTGGACTGTGATTTTCGGAATGTTTGAATGGGTGCGCCAAGCAGATTGGGGAACTTTGCCGCTCGCCCGGACAATGGCGATTCAAGCTTTGGTAATGGCGAGAATTTTTTACCTGTTAAGTCTCAGCCAGTTGCTACCTTCTTTGATGGCCAAATTTAGCGGTTCTAAGCAAGAAGTTAGCGGTGCTCCCGCCCTCGGTGTGGGAATTGCGATCGCCATGCTGTTGCAGATTGTCTTTGCTAACTCTCCGTTTATCAATCGCATATTCGGGACGGCTCCGATGAACCTCGATCAGTGGCTGATTTGTTTCGGCGTCGCGCTACCGATGATCGGCGTTGCGCTTTCTGTCAACCGCTTCGATCCGCCTAACTAATAGAATTCGGCATTCATCAAAGGTTCGTAGTGAGGACGAAGAGCCCTTCTTGAATGGGGACTCGCATTCCGAACGATCGAACCAATCTGATTATGGTCGTACTTCCTTCTTACTTCTTCCTTACATCCGCTAGATCCGCTACATCCGTTACATCCGCTACAAAATCCGCTGCCGAACTTTCTTCTACTTACCGACAATTGAATACTTGACAATTGTGAATTTTGAGTGTTTTGCTGGGAGCCTGTCTCTCAGCAAAACACTCAAAACTTCATTTTTTGTCTCATTTTTTTCTCATAATATAAGCGCGCCACCTCCACGGGCGATCGCTCGATCGGCAGATCCTGAACCGATTCTTTAACATTTTTTAGAAATACAGTCAATACATCAAAAGTATGAGATGCAGCCGATCGTTGACAACCATGAGAATGCAGGCAGCGGGCGACTGCCCAAAACCTGACACCACAAGCATTTTGGTGAAATATTGGCGAAGGGTCAAACAAGCAGGCAACACCAAGAAATACTTAACAAAACTCAAGACTCTACAACATATACTTATCAGTTAAATTTAATATTTGTTTTATAATTACAGCTACAGTACGGTAAACTGAATAATCAAGCTGAGAAAACGTGGAGCTCGCTGCTGGCGAGTTAACGCAACTTGGCCGATCGCAATATTGAGTTAATCAAAAGAGTCAAATCAGCAGGGATATCATAAAAGCTTATGGTAACAATAAGTTTTTTACTCCTTACTGCCAACCTGCGCTTAAAAGAGTTCCCTAAACCCAATTAGCGAACAGCAAAAAAGTGCTTTGATAAACTTCAGTGATGTCGTTACAGAAGATTATGAATTGGAGTGAGGCTAAGCTATGACAAAGTTTTCAGATCAATTTTCAAGACGCAAATTTATCGTCACAGCAGGTGCCGGTGCTGTCAGTTCAATACTGCTCAAAGGCTGTTTGGGAAATCCCCCCGAACCCGGTGCAACTGCCGGTGCTGGCGGTGGTAGTGGTGTCGGTGCTGGCGGAGCAGTTCCTGTTGCCACATCAGCAGTTGCTGTAGCCAACGAGAAAAGAGTAGAAGGCATCGAAAGCACAAAGATTACATTAGGATATATCCCGATCGTCGAATCAGCACCATTAATTATTGCCCAAGAAAAAGGCTTCTTTGCCAAATACGGCATGGTAGATGTCAAAGTTGCCAAACAAGCCAACTGGGGCTCTGCCAGAGACAACGTAGAAATCGGCTCAGCAGGCGGCGGCATAGACGGCGGCCAGTGGCAAATGCCGATGCCTTATCAAATTAGTCAAGGTCTGATCACCAAAAACAGCGTCCAAATCCCGATGTACGTGCTGTTACAGCTAAACACTCAGGGAAATGGAATTGCGATCGCGGGCAAACACCAAGGCAAAGGCATCGGACTCAAACTCGAAAAATCCGCCCAAGACTACATCCTCGGACTCAAGAAAGCAGGCACGCCTTTCAAAGCAGCCTACACCTTTCCCAAAGCCAACCAAGATTTGTGGATTCGCTACTGGCTCGCAGCTAACGGCATCAATCCCGACACAGATGTCGAGTTGCTGACAGTACCGGCAGCCCAAACCGTAGCCAACATGAAAACCGGCAGCATGGACGGTTTCAGCACCGGCGACCCCTGGCCCCTGCGGATAGTCAGCGAAAAAATCGGTTTCTTGTCAGCCCTAACTGCCCAAATCTGGAAAGCACATCCAGAAGAATACCTAGCAATTCGCGGCGACTGGGTAGACAAACACCCGAAAGCCACCGAAGCTTTGTTAGCAGGAATAATTGAAGCGCAGCAGTGGTGCGACAAACCTGAAAATCGTGCCGAATTGGTGTCGATTGTTTCTGGCAAAAACTTCTTTGACGTAAAGCCGGAAGTTTTGCTTACTCCTTATGAAGGCAAGTATGATCTGGGTGACGGCAAGCCCGAAATCAACGACTTCAAAATGAGTACGCTGTACTGGAAAGACGACCTCGGCAGCGTTTCTTATCCTTACGCCAGTCACGATTTGTGGTTCTTAACCGAAAGCGTCCGCTGGGGTTTCTTGCCAACAAAAACTTTGGCAGATTATAAGGCAATTATCGGTAAAGTCAACCGCGGCGATTTGTGGAAAGCAGCGGCTAAATTAGCCGGAGTTGCTGATGCTGATATTCCCAAAAATACATCTCGCGGCGTTGAGAAGTTCTTTGACGGCAAAGAATTTAACCCGGACAAGCCAGAAGATTACCTCAAGAGTTTGGCAATTAAAAAAGCGTGATGGGTAGAAGCTTCCCATAACTTAGTCTCAAAAGAAACAGCAGAAACATCGGAGATTATTCCTAGGGTGCGTCAACTTTGTAAAAATGGTATTAGTGTCGAAAAAAATAGCAGAAACATAGGAGATTAGCAAGATGGCTGCAAGCACAAATCGGAGAGGCGGAGTCGATGTCCAAGGCACGCTGGGCGAGTTTTGGAAGAAGAATTCCTCAAATATATTGCCGCCAATTTTAGGACTTTTGGGGTTTCTGCTAATTTGGCAATTCCTATCGGGTACTGGAATCATCAAGTTGCCACCGCCGACTAGCGTTTGGACTGACGAACGCACGCGGATCTTGTTGATGTATCCTTTTATGAACTCCAAAACCTACGGAGTCGGCTTATTTTGGCAGACTTTGGCTAGTTTGGAACGCGTAGCAAAAGGCTACACTCTCGCTGCTGCTGTGGGCATTAGTATGGGAGTTGTGGTAGGTACAAATCCTTTCCTGAACAAGGCTTTAGACCCGATTTTCCAGTTTTTGCGGATGGTGGCGCCTTTGGCTTGGGTACCCATTGCCCTAGCTGCACTCCAACAAAACGAACCTGCTGCTTTGTTCGTAATTTTTATTACCTCAGTGTGGCCGATTTTAATCAACACGGCTGAAGGTGTCCGCCAAATTCCTGACGATTACAACAACGTAGCGAAAGTGCTGCAACTTTCTCGGAAGGAGTATTACATCAATATCTTGTTTCCGTCGGCGCTTCCTTATATCTTCACGGGATTGAGAATTGCGATCGGTTTGGCTTGGCTGGCGATTATTGCAGCGGAAATTGTGATGTCGGGGATTACGGGTATTGGCTTCTTTATTTGGAATGCTTACCAGCAAAACTACATCAGCGAAATTCTATTAGCGGTGTTCTACATTGGGGCTGTTGGCTTGATGCTCGATCGCCTGATGGCGTGGTTGCAGCACAAGATTGCTCCATCTCAAGGAAAATAGCTAACTTGACAGTTGACAGTTGTCAGTTGACAGTTGACAGTTGACAGTTGTCAGTTGTCAGTTGACAGTTGGCAGTTGTCAGTTGACAGCTAAAAGCTAAAAGCTAATATCAAGTCCGGTAAAATAACTGCGATCTGGTTTTTAGTAAGGACTGAAGTCCTCAGCCTGTGTAAGAGAATTCTTTGTCCTCACTACGAACCAATATAGCAGTTGTGCGAGCCGACATAATATAACAGTCAACAGTCAACAATCAATCGTCAAAAAGTCAAGGAAAAACCTACAAAAAAGGCAAGAAAACCATGTCAGTTTTGATTGCGGTAGAACAAGTCGGAAAAACATTTAATTTATCAGACGGCGGCACATACATAGCCCTCAAAGGCATCGACTTAGAAATAAAAAAAGGCGAATTTATCTCCTTAATCGGACACTCCGGCTGCGGTAAATCTACGCTGCTAAATATGGTGGCAGGTTTGGACTTGCCAACAGAAGGATTGGTGACGATTGACGGACAAAGAATCACCAAACCAGGCCCCGATCGCATGGTAGTATTCCAAAACTATTCGCTGCTACCTTGGCGGACAGTCAGAGAAAACATTACCCTAGCCGTAGACTCGGTAATGAACGGTTTAGCTAAAGCCGATCGTTTAGAAATCATCCAAAAACACATCGACATGGTGGGCTTGGGGCCCCACTCCGAGAAACAACCGGCACTGCTCTCCGGCGGACAAAAACAGCGCGTGGCGATCGCCCGAGCCCTAGCCCTGCGCCCCAAACTGTTACTCTTGGACGAACCCTTCGGCGCCCTAGACGCTTTGACTCGCGGCAACTTGCAAGAAAAGTTGATGGAAATCTGCCAAGAGTACGAAATCAGCGCCCTGATGGTAACGCACGATGTGGATGAAGCGGTGCTGCTGAGCGATCGCATTGTCATGCTCACCAACGGCCCAGAATCGAAGATAGGCGGCATCCTCGAAGTAGACATCCCCCGCCCCCGCAAGCGCATGGAAGTAGTCACGCACCCCAGCTACTACGCCCTGCGCAGCGAAATGATCTACTTCCTCAACCAGCAAAAACGAGTCAAAAAACTGCGGGCGCGGAAAGTACCCGCGATCGCCCGCCACGGCCTGGAAAAAGTCAACCTCGAACTCGGCTTTATCCCCCTCGCCGCCTGCGCACCCCTAGCCGTCGCCAAAGAAAAAGGCTTATTTGCCAAACACGGACTCGATGAAGTCCACCTCGTGCGCGAAACAAGCTGGCGGGGCATCGTAGACGGCATCGCCGCAGGATACTTAGACGCAGCGCAAATGCCCTCTGGGATGGCGATGTGGCTGACCTTGGGAGGCCACCAAGAGAAGCCGATACCAACCGTTACAGCCCTCACCATGAGCCGCAACGGCAACGGAATTACCCTCGCCAGACGCTTTTACGACCAAGGAATCTACACTCTGGCAGATTTCAAAGAAATGCTGCGCAGAACCCCCGCCCAAACCCACCGCATGGGCATCGTTCACCCTTCATCGATGCACAACCTGCTGCTGCGCTACTGGCTGGCTTCCGGCGGGATTGACCCCGATCATGATGTGTTGCTCAAAAACATCCCTCCAGCCCAGATGATTGTGGACTTGCAAGGCGGGACGATTGACGGTTTCTGCGTCGGCGAACCTTGGAACTTGCGGGCCTCGATGGAAGGAGTCGGCTTTACCGTGGCTACGGATTTGGAACTGTGGCCCGGACACCCGGCAAAAATTCTGGGAGTTCGCGAAGAGTGGGCTGCTGCTTATCCCAACACTCACATTGCTCTAGTCAAAGCTTTACTGGAAGCTTCCCACTATTGCGCCGATCCGGCCCACGCCGATGAAGTTTCCGAGATTGTCGCGGGACGGGAATATGTCGCTACCGATAAGAGTTTCATCCAACTCGGCGACCCCAAATCTACTGCTTGCAACCTCGATTCTCCGATGCGGGAATACGCCCACCACTTGTTCTCCGGCGACGGGGTGAACCGCCCAAGTCGCACCGAACAACTATGGCACATGGTGCAGATGGCGCGTTGGGGCGATACTGTGTTCCCCCGCAACTGGGTGGAAATTCTGGAGCGGGTGGTGCGAGTCGGCGCCTTCAGCACGGCGGCGCGAGAGCTGGGGATGTCTGACATTACTTACAATCGCGGCTCTCTCCGTTTGTTTGACGGAACGGTGTTTAATGCTGACGATCCGATCGGCTATCTCAACAATCTGGCGATTAAACGCGATTACACGATGGCGGAAGTTGTCCTAGATTCTGGCCGCAGAGTTGCTTAGAATTGCGTTTGACAATCAGCAACTCGATTCCCCCTAACCCCCCTAAAAAAGGGGGGGACAAGAGAGTTCAAATTCATCCTAATGAAGCGAGAATAAGAGAGTTCAAAGTCCCCCGACTATCAGGGGGATTTAGGGGGATAGAGATTTCGAGACTAACGAGAAAAAGATAGAGTTTCAGTAGTCTCTACTCGCAACTCACCATTCAAAACTCGATTATTTGCAATTGCCAATCACTCACTAACCATTTGTCAAACCCATGCTTAACACTGCTGTCAACCAGACGAACACCAACACCCAGATCCACTCACCGAGCGATCGCCGCGAGCCTTTTTTGGTGATAGACAATGTTTATAAAGTATATCCAAACGGTTACAGAGCATTAGAAAACGTTAACTTGACCGTAGCTCAGGGAGAATTTATTACTCTGATCGGACACTCCGGCTGTGGTAAGTCAACACTGTTAAATATGGTGTCGGGTTTTAGCCATCCCAGCGAGGGCACCGTGTCGATTAAAGGGAAACGGATCGAGAAGCCGGGCCCCGATCGCATGGTAGTGTTTCAGGGTTATGCTTTGCTGCCTTGGCGGACAGTGTTTGAAAACGTTTATATTGCCGTTAATGCTGTATTTCCTGAGAAGTCGAAGGCCGAAAAAAATGCGATAGTCAAAGATCATTTGGCAATGGTGGGACTGACAGAAGCTGCTGACAAAAGACCTCCGCAAATTTCCGGCGGTATGAAGCAGAGGGTTTCCATCGCCCGCGCCTTAGCAATTCGTCCCGAGGTACTGATTTTGGACGAACCCTTTGGTGCTCTCGATGCAATTACCAAGGAGGAATTGCAGGAAGAGTTGCTGAAAATCTGGAACGATCACCGCTGTACGGTGTTGATGATTACTCACGATATTGACGAAGCGCTGTTTTTGGCCGATCGACTGGTGATGATGACTAACGGCCCGTCAGCGACGATTGGGGAGGTTCTGGAGATTCCTTTTCCTCGTCCGCGCGATCGGGTGCAAATGATGGAAGATCCCGAATATTACAACTTGCGGAACTACGCCCTAGACTTCCTCTTCCGCCGCTTTGCTCACGATGAGGACGCTTAATTTGTTTGAGATTGGGGATTGCTGGCAAAATAAAGCTCCAGTATTTCCCCAATTTCAGGGAACATCGCTGGGGGTGAGATGTCGCTGGTGCGATCGGGTAAACTGGAGCTTAATTGCTGGGGAATAAGTTTTTCCGGAAGATTCGGATCTTTTTCTCAACTTTTACGTCAATCCGCTAAGAGACCCGATTGCCTAGCTGTCTATAAGCTGGCATGAATTTAGCTCACCTTTGACTGAAGGTGGGCTTCTTTCTTATGTTATTAACAGTTTTTGCTAAATTGATGGTTTGTGCATTCCACCATTTTAACTGTCACAGGGCCAATGTTGATTAGTGTTTTATGGATTAGTATTTTTGCCAAGATAGCAGTTTTTAGTAGGGAAACGGCACTGCCGTGTCCGGCGGGTGGCTATGCGACTCTTAACAATTGGCCTCAGATTGATGATTGTACCAATACTTTTTTAAATTGGTATTACTCAAGTTTGCACGGAAAACTCCTCTGAGTCAATATCCCAATTTACCCAGCGAATTGCCTCTTTAGCAGATGTCACATCAGGCGGAACTCGCAAAACATGAATGTGTCCCGTGCTCGGACAAGTCATTTTTAACAGATAAATATCTTCTTTTTTCGGAGCATCCTCATCGCCATCGAAATCATCAGGATCGAAGCCATCAATATCAGCATCAATTTTGAGCAGTGTGTATTCTTTCCAGCAATCTAACTCTGTTGCTTGCAATTCGGAGCAAATTCTAGCATAACCAATTCCCTGAATTAATACTCGTCTTAATTCAGCATTTTTTTCTGCTAAAAGCCATTGTGCTTGCCACAGATTGGGGTGAATTTGTCCGTATTTTTCAGGTAATGTTACACCGTGGTAGGAATAGATTTTGTAACCGTCGGGAAATTCCAGTGCAGGTTCCCCTTCTGCGTGGAGGCGGTACTCGCTGTCAAGGCTAAGCTGACAAGGGCGCGAGCACACAATGCAGGTATCATCTAACAAAATAATCCAGCCGCATTCTGCTAAAATCTGGTTCAGGCATTCAAAAAGTTTCTGTGCTTCTGGTTTGATAATAATGCCCAAGGAAACACAGAATTCAGCAAGAGCGAGATTCTCAACCAAATATTTTGGAGTAACTTTTGGTCTTGAATATTTCCAATAATTGGGAAAGTCTGTGTTAAATTGTTGTTCTAGCTGTTCCTCCCATATACTTAACTCCGAAAGTTCTTGCCGCAATTCTGTTATCAAGAAAAAGGGGTGCAGCGCATCTTTTACCCGTTTTGTAAGTCGCTTTATCAAATCAGTGTCATTGGATCTTTTCAGCGGTATTTGTGCTACCCCTCCGTTGGGGCTACTGCAAAAAGTTATTTCAGAGGCCTTTAAACCCAGGATCTCGCAGACAGACTTAACGGCGGCTGCGGCTTTGGGGTTAGAGATGGGTTCGGTAGAGTTGGCGAGAGTTCCCCACTTTTGACGACACGCTTCGATTAGAGCCTTCTGTTCAGGTTGAAAATTTACATTCAGATAAGCCAAATTAGTCAGAGATTGCAGGGGTGTGATGTCTGATATTTTATTGTTGTACAGATTCAGAGAAGTCAAATTAGTCAGAGATTGCAGGGGTGTGATGTCTGATATTTTATTGTTGTACAGATTCAGATAAGTCAAATTAGTCAGAGATTGCAGGAGTGTGATGTCTGATATTTGATTGTAGTACAGATGCAGATAAGTCAAATCAGTCAGAGATTGCAGGGGTGTCATGTCTGATATTTTATTGTTGGAGATATACAAAACAGTCAAATTAGTCAGAGATTGCAGGGGTGTGATGTCTGATATTTGATTGTAGTACAGATTCAGAGAAGTCAAATTAGTCAGAGATTGCAGGGGTGTGATGTCTGATATTTGATTGTTGTGCAGATACAGATGAGTCAAATTAGTCAGAGATTGCAGGGGTGTGATGTCTGATATTTTATTGTTGGCCAGATTCAGATAAGCCAAATTAGTCAGAGATTGCAGGGGTGTGATGTCTGATATTTTATTGTTGTACAGATTCAGAGAAGTCAAATTAGTCAGAGATTGCAGTGGTGTGATGTCTGATATTTGATTGTTGTCCAGATACAGCTTAGTCAAATTAGTCAGAGATTGCAGGGGTGTGATGTCTGATATTTGATTGTTGTACAGTGCCAGATCAGTCAAATTAGTCAGAAATTGCAGGGGTGTGATGTCTGATATTTGATTGGCTTCCAGATCCAAGTTATTGCTACTTGACAGTATCTGGTTCGCTTCATAAATGTCAGAAGTGCCAGCTTTTTTTAACAGCACCTCAACTGTATATCTTGCTGCTTCTGAAAGGCTATCTTTGTGCTTGCACCAATCGGCAAAATTGCTGAGATTTATCGATATTTTTGGTTGTTGTTCAGACATAAAATTGTTTGAAGTTAGGAGAATATAAGACTAGCATTTACGCACGGGTGGCCAGAAACCGGGTTTTTTACGAAAATTATTCGATCGCAGTCCGTAGATTATGTAAAAAACCCGGTTTCTTGGATCTTGGTGAGTTGAGGATTGTACTTGTTAAACAGGGTTGGGGAGTTTCAAGTTTGCACGTTAAATTCGTCAGGCTCTATTCCCCAGTTTACCCAGCGAATTGCTTCTTTAGCAGATGTCATATCTGGCGGCACTCGCAACGCATAAAGCAATCCCGTATTCAGAAAGCTCATTTTCAACAAAAAACTGCTAAAGGACGCTCCAATGCGTCGAAATTGTCCTTGAAATCGATTTTCAACAGGGTATGTATCCCTGGCAAGTGTCTAATTTAGTGGCTGCAAGTTTTTGACAAATACGATCGCACAAAATGACATCCAATGCTGCGAGTGCCGATCGCACGAGCACCCACTTTAATCATTTCCACAGCGATCGCTCGATCGGCCCTGTCGAAAGCGCGATCGCCCTCCACTTTTCGCGATAAACTGGAATCTGAGCCTCTTGTGCTGGCATGAGTTTGTTAAACCTTAGTCTGCGACATACCGCCAACCTTGAGGCTCGTATTCGCGCTGAATTCGCACCATCCAATTACCTTCAGGAATTGCGATCGCATGGTGTTCTTCGTGACTCAATAAAGCTGTCGGCGAAAGCACTCGCAAGTACAGAGTACCGTCTTTTTCGTACAGTTCAGCTTGTCCCTCAATGATCTGGTGAGAATGTCCGGTGACTTCACCTTCGGCGAGGGTTAGGTGAGGTTTTTTTTCTCCTTGCATTTGCGGTACGGGCGTGAGAATTACGTCGCCTTGTCTGATGGGTTGCATAGGTTTTTTCTAATTTTTGTTTGCTGGTGTCGATCGGTTGGTCTTTTCTACCACTCTTTTATACTACATTGGTAATACAGGAGCGTCAAGGAATCTCGACAAACCATATTCCATAACTGTTTGCTGGAGTGACAGGGGTTATTTTAGAGCGTGAAAGTGCGATCGGAAACAGTCGGCTGGGTGGGGGCGGGTTGATGTAGATTGTCGGTGGGAGTTGGAGATTGTTGGTGAACCCGTCCCTACAAATATTGCGGTTAATTTCAATCGGGGTTTCAACCGCCGACTATTATAGCAGTTGATAGTTTACAGTGGACAGTTGACAGCTTGCCCGAAGAGCGCAGTCGAAGGGTTGACAGTTGCATAACCCTTCGGCTTCGCTCAGGGCGAGCTGTCCACTGTCGAGCGGTCAACTGCTATAGTTCGTTTGCTGCCCAATATGCAGCGAATCACTGTAGCCCATTTTTTCAGGCATTCTGACGCTGAGGGCCATCTGCGGATTATCCGACAGTTAATCCCCAATGCTCACTTTGTCATTGTGTTTAATGCTGATGTCAATCTAGAGGCTGTTCCTAGCAGTACCGAAGGCTGCTAGATGCCGATCGTTCCGGCGTGAAGTGAAGCTATCCCGAGCGTGAATCGCACTTTTGGATTATATCGATCGCCCGATCGCACTTAATTTGTGCTAGTCAAGAAAAGGGCGATCGCGTGATCGCACTTAGTTTGTGCTAAGAAGCGCGATCGCACAAGACTTACCCAACTTGTACAGGCGATCGCCAAAAACTAAGCTACTCTATTTATAGCGTTTTGTAGGGGCAATCCCCCCGTGGTTTCCCTCTATTTTTCGTAACCGTGGTTGCCCCTATTTTTCCTATCAACCCTAAATCACACTCTCTTATGATTTTTACTCGGACTTTGTACTTGAGTGTACGACTCATTCGTAAAATAATAATGACTGTGCGGTTCGTTCTTAGGACTCACCCCATTCACTACCATACCGAGCACGTGTTGACTGGATTTCTTTAACAAATCTTTAGCAAAAGCCACATTGCCAGAATACAGCACCCCCGGCCGCGCTACCAATAAAATACCATCCGCCTTTTTGCCCAATATCAGAGCATCAGCAGCCACATTTAAAGAAGGACTATCAACAATCACTAAATCATAATTACCCGAAAATTGTTTAATTAATGAAGTTATCCGCTGGGATTCCAACAAAGCCATTGGGTTCGGCGGAATCACCCCACAACTGAGCACATCTAAATTATCCATCACTTGGGCGATCGCACTTTTTAACTCAGCTTGTCCCACAATCACATTACTCAAACCCACCTGATTCGGAAGTTCCCAAATTCGGTGCTGAACCGGGCGGTGCATATCCGCATCTACCAGCAAAACCTTTCGTCCCAATTGAGCCACCGTCGCAGCCAAATTAGCAGCTACCGTAGACTTCCCCTCATGCGGCAGCGAACTGCTAACCACAATCACCTTTAGTTCCGTATCCGAACTCAGAAACCTCAGATTAGCCTGAAGCATCCGGTAAGCAGCACTGACATTAGTGTGAGGAGTATCTTTCACAACAATCTGTCGAGAAGATGGTTCCGAATCCCCAGCAGCAGAACTAGGCCGCAGGAAATTTAGCCAGCTATTTTTTTCAAATTTATGAGCAGGAATCACGCCCAGCAAGGTAAACCCAAACAATTCCTTCGCTTCTTCAATAGTTTTGACAGATTTGTCTTGAGATTCTAAAGCTAGAGCCGTAGCTATACCGAGCAAAGTTCCCAGCAAACTACCCGAAACTAGCAAGAGAGATTTGCGAGAAGAAATTGGTTCTTGAGGAACACTAGCTTTTTGGATAATGCGAGCGTTACCCACTTTCTGACTTTCTGCGATCCTAATTTCCTGAAGTTTTTTTTGCAATTCTGCATAGGCAGATTCGGTTTCTTGCAGTTTTCTCGATAACTCGCGCTGTTCTTTTTCCAGCTTGGGCAAATTATGTACCCGCTGCTTGTAGCTAGCTAGCGCGTTTAATAAAATAGAAACTCGCTGAGCTAAACCTTGCCGTTCTACCTCGACTTTGACAAACTCTTCGATCAGTTTTGGCTTCACTTCTCCTATCTGCAAATTCCCGTCATACCCTTGTTGCTGACCACCAGGAACCTGCTGTATTTGCTTGTCCAGTAGAGCTTTCAGGGTAGATTTCTTAGTTTCTAGCCTAGTTATTATAGGCGAAGTGTCTAGATAGCGGTTTTGTTCAAGTTTCAACTGCCGTTCTACCTGTTGGTATTCTTTCAAAGCTTCCTGCACTGAACTAGACTGGCTGAGGGTACTCGCAGTTAATGCCTGCTGCGGATTCATCTGCAATTGTGTTTGGAATGCTTGGGACTTAGCACTTGCTTTGACTAAATCCGACTTAGCATCGTCTATTTGGGTTTCTAAACGCGCCATAACTGACACCGCCGATCTAGCTTCTTCTTCTAAATTGACTACTTTATTGTTTTCTTTGAATGCACTGAGTTGGGCTGCTGCTTTCCGCATTGAGTTTTCAGCAGTAGGTAACTTCTTTTCAATAAACTGGCGGACAGCCACAGCTTCTAGCCGATTTACTTTGACATTATTTTCTATATACAAATTCATCATATTTCCTACAACATCTGCCGCTTGTTTTGGCTTTCTATCTTTATAAGAAACCGTCAGAATATCTGCTCCACGAATTGGAGTTACTGTCAGCTTTTTCAAAAAATCTTTGATTGTTATAACATTGCCTTTATCATCCTTGAGGTGGAGATTGTTGATGGTCTTTGCTGCAATTTCAACAGAACGAATTAACTCTATTTCGGTAGTCAAGGGATTGCTTTGCTCTGCCGCGGGAGTCAACTGTCCTATTTCTTTTCCCAATTCTGTTAAGGCAGAGGCAGGATTTGTCTTTTTAAATAAGAGCTTGCCTTCAGCTTCATAGACGGGTTTTTCCTTGAGTACACTATAGCTAGTTAATGCGAGAACACACCCAAATACAGCTAAGGCTGGCAGCCAACGCCGCTTCAGAATTTGCCAGTATTGCTGAAACCCTATACCAGTTTCTGCGGACTCCATAAATTCCTCCTGAACTTATGACATAAAATTATTCTATCATATCATATTTCGTCGTCTATGTCAATAATACTTAAGTATTATATTTTTTTAATATATTGAGTTTTATTACAATACGAATTAATCTGTAGCGGTAAATAAATGAAAGATTTAGCGTGTCTATACTATACGAATTCCATGTAACAGGGGTGTCAATTTATACAGGTATTTAAATATTATTGGTTTGATAAAGTATTGAAAATACTAGAACAAAAGAAAGAGGTTGGTGGGATAATCAAGACTGTACATCAAAGTGGAATCAAAAAAATGGCATATAGTAGATATTCTCTATGTTATCTGCTTTCAGCGATCTGCTTTAGGTTCTTCCCTTGAAGCGGTTAAAAATGTGTGCGGGTGTGGGTCTAGGAATAGCTTATAAGCAGTTGCAGTCAAAGGTAGATAAATAGGATAAGTAGGATAAGTAGGATTCTCCCAGACAAGAGGGAAGATTCTACATTTTAAAGAAGCAATTTGGTACGATCGTAAGCTGTAGTTGTTGTTGTAGGGCGTGTTATGAACAGGATAATCAGAAAAATTAGCAAAGGTTTGCTGAGATTGAGGAACCGTCATTTTTTATTGATTGACACGATTTGTTTGGCGATCGCCCCCGTATTGGCGCTAGCTATTCGTTTAGACGATTCTTTTACTCTTGCACCCTACTTGTACGGGCTAGCGGTAGCTGCGGTATTGTTCGTTGCGGTAAAACTCACTGTATTTTATAGCTTCGGGTTCTACAGGCGTTACTGGCGGTATGCCGGTATTGACGAATTGGCACAAATAGCGGTGCTGATCGGTGTGGCTTTAGCAGTAGAAACTATACTGTTCCAAGAGCTTGCTCACCTGAGTATTTTTGGGGTTAACAAACTGCCGCGATCGCTGCCGCTGCTGGATGCGATGCTGAGCTTTTTGTTGATCGGTGGCATTCGTTTCAGCATTCCGGCGATCGAAAGGTTGAGCCAAAGACGGCGGAAATTTCAGCGTTGCGATCGCTTGCTGATAGTCGGTGCAGGGAGTGCAGGCATTTCTTTGATGCAGAAAATGCAGCGGAGTCCGCAGCTAGGACTTTACCCCGCGGCTTTCATTGACGACGACCCGAAAAAGCTCAACTTGCGGATTCGTGGAATAAGTGTAGTAGGCGATCGCCATCAAATTCCCAAAATAGTTAGCTCGTTAAATATCTCTAAAGTTATCATTGCCATTCCCACAGCCCCGGGAAGAGAAATTAGAGAAATCGTAGAAATTTGTCAGTCAATTGGAGTGCCAACCAGTACGCTACCCGGTATCAATGAAATCATCAACGGCCGCGTCAGCTTGGGCAGCGTCAGGGAAGTACAAATTGAAGACTTGCTCCGTCGCGAATCCATCCAAACTGATGTCGAGAAAGTTTCCGAATTTATCAGAAACAAGAAAGTTCTAATTACCGGAGCTGGTGGCTCGATCGGCAGCGAACTTTGCCGACAAGTTTTAAAATCAGAACCTGCGGAAATGATTATTGTAGGACACGGAGAAAACTCTGTATTCAACATTCAACAAGAACTCAACAGGGTGATTGCCGAACTCCAAAAAGCAGGCGAAATCAAAATAAATATCCCTCAATTAACAACATTCATCGCCGATATTCGCTTTGTAGAGCGCTTAGAGTACGTGTTTGAAACAGTCAGACCAGATATTGTTTTTCACGCGGCTGCTCACAAACACGTACCGATGATGGAATTAAACCCGCCTGAAGCCATTACTAATAATGTGCGGGGAACAAAAAACCTGTTGGATATGGCATTGAAGTACGATGTCGAACACTTTGTGATGATTTCGACTGACAAGGCGGTGAATCCAACTAACATTATGGGAGCCAGCAAAAGAGTTGCGGAAATGCTGGTACTGCAAGCTGCCCAAAAAAGTGGAAAACCCTTTGTAGTTGTGCGTTTCGGCAATGTTCTCGGCAGTCGCGGCAGCGTCGTCCCGACCTTCAAGCGGCAAATTGCTGAAGGCGGCCCGATCACCATTACTCATCCAGATATCAGCCGGTATTTCATGACAATTCCCGAAGCAGTGCAACTGCTGTTGCAGGCGGCAGTGCTCGGTCACGGGGGTCAAGTATTCATGCTCGACATGGGGCAGCCAGTCAGAATTGTTGACTTGGCAAAAGATTTAATTCGCCTCTCAGGATATGAGTTGGGTAAAGACATTGATATCGTCTTCACGGGGCTGAGGCCGGGAGAAAAATTGTTTGAAGAACTGTTTATTCCCGGCGAAACCTACGACAAAACTCAACATGAAAAAATTCTGATTCTCGGCAATGCCAGCCGCATTGTCCGAGAAAATATTGAGCAGGACATAGAAGCCCTTTGTCAAGCAGCAAATCGGAATGATGCTAATTTAATTGTGTTTTTGCTAGAGCAGTTAGTGCCTGAATACATACCGGGATATTCAAGGGTTAATTTGCACGCCAATACAGCCAATGACAAAACGGATATCGCAGGACATTCCTCGCAGGTTCAGACAAATTCCATTAGTCCTGTATCCGTTCAGGTAGAGAATGATTTGCGGCAGGCTCTTAAACTTGAGGAGTTTCGCCTTTACTATCAACCGATAGTATGCCTTAAAACTCATAAGATTACTGCTTTTGAGGCGCTGTTGCGCTGGCAGCACCCGACTCGCGGATTTCTTGCCCCAGACGAGTTTATTCCAGCGGCAGAAGCCACGGGCTTGATTGTGCCTATTGGCGAGTGGGTGTTGCGTCAAGCTTGCAGCCAGTTGCAAATTTGGCAACACCGATTTGATATTGACCATCCCTTAAGTGTCAGCGTGAATCTGACTAGCAAACAGTTTTTCCAACCAGATTTAAGCGAGGTACTTTACCAAATTCTCAGGGAAACTAAGCTTGATGCTTCTAGTTTGAAGATAGAGATTCCTGAGCAAGTTGCGATCGACAATTCTGAGTTAGCTACCGCTGTGTTTGTTAAACTCAAAGCTTTAGGGGTGCAATTCCAAATCGATCACTGCGGTTTGAGCGATAAATCTTTAACTCGCCTCCACCGCTTGATACTCATGAAGTATGGAAAATTCGACAGTTTGAAGCTAGATTGCTCTGTGGTTAGCGGGCTAGATACTGACGGCGGGAACTTAGAAACTCTCCAAAAAATTATTGCGATCGCGCAGGAGCTAGATATGGGTATGATTGCAACTGGGGTGGAAACATCGGAGCAAATAGTTCAGCTCAAAGCGCTGAAATGCCTCTACGGCCAGGGATACTTTTTCTCGAAGCCTGTTGAAAGCTCTGAGGTGGAGAGATTGATTGGTGCTATGACTGCTAAAAATTAAGGGCGACATTTGTCAAGGGATTTGGGATTAGAGATTTACGGTTTTGAATTGACCAATTAGTAATTAGCTACGAATGCAACAGCTCAAACCACTAACATTACGCCGGAATTTTTCCTGGACTTTTACTGGTAATCTCGTTTATGCGGGTTCCCAGTGGGGGATGTTGGTGTTGCTTGCTAAATTGGGCAGTCCTGAAATGGTGGGGCAATTCACCTTGGGTTTGGCGGTGACAGCACCTGTTATCATGTTTACTAATCTGCAACTCCGGGCTATCCAGGCGACAGATGCTAAACAACAGTATGTTTTCGCGGACTATTTGGGTCTGAGGCTAATTGGCACCAGTTTAGCGCTGCTGATTATTGCAGGAATTACGCTGAAAGCTGGTTATCGCTGGGAGACTTCGCTAGTGATTTTGGCAATAGGACTAGCGAAGGCCTTCGAGTCGATCAGCGATGTGTTTTACGGCTTAATTCAGCAGCACGAACGGATGGATCGAATTGCGATCGCGCTCATGATCAAAGGCCCTCTATCGCTCTTATTCTTAAGTATTGGAGTGCTTATAACTAAAACTGTTGTGGGGGGAGCAGTAGGATTAGCTGTTGCCTGGGCTGTCGTGCTAATTGCGTGCGACATTCGCAACGGTGCGTTAATCCTGAAGAGTTCTCAAAAGACAGAAGAGGAGAATTTTTTAGAGACAGGATTCATCGCTTCTGAAGTCGGGGATCATTCTGACTCAACCGACAATTCAACCCCCTTAACCCCCCCTTGGCAAGATGGAAAAAAAAGTAAAAATCAGTTACTCCCGCGCTGGGATTTGAAAACCTTGGGAAAGTTAATATGGCTGGCTTTGCCTTTAGGTTTTGTGATGATGTTGATTTCCCTCAACAGTAATATCCCTCGATACTTTATTGAGCGGTATTTGGGAGAGCGACAACTGGGTATTTTTGGTGCAATATCTTACCTGATGGTAGCTGGACAAATGGTGGTGAGCGCGCTGGCGGAGTCGGCTAGTCCTCGACTGGCGAAATATTATGCAGCAGGAAATAGCACTGCTTTTCGTACTCTTCTATTCAAGTTGGTAGGGGTTGGTGCAGCCCTGGGAGGGACGGGTGTTTTAGTAGCTGTTGTTGCTGGGCGCGAGATATTGACTCTTCTCTATCGACCAGAATACGGTCAGCAAGCAGATTTGTTTGTGTGGCTGATGGTGGCGGCGGGAATGGGTTATATGTCTTCGTTTTTGGGTTACGGGATGACGGCTGCTAGGTACTTCCGAGTGCAAATGCCTTTGTTTGCTTTGGTGACAGGGAGTTCTGCGATCAGTTGTCTCTGGTTAATCCCGACTATGGGAGTGCGCGGGGCTGCGATCGCGCTGATCGTTGGGGCTGTTGTTCAAGCAAGTTTTAGTTTAGGGGCGATCGCTCATGCAATATACAAGCTCGACAGATATACAGAAAGAAAATAAAAACTGCAAAGGCGATCGTTCCCTACGCATTCTTCATGTCGTCGGTGGGATGAACCGGGGCGGGTTGGAAACGTGGCTGATGCACGTTTTGCGACATATCGATCGCGATCGCTTTCAAATGGACTTTTTGGTTCACACTGAAAAACCTTGCCCTTACGACGAAGAAGTGCGCACTCTTGGTAGCAAGATTATCCCGTGCCTCGATCCGTCAAAACCTTGGCTGTACGCGAGCAACTTCAAACGAATTTTACGCGAATACGGGCCCTATGACATTGTTCACAGTCACGTCCATCACTTCAGCGGTTACGTGCTTTGGTTAGCAAAACAGGCAGGAATATCTGTCCGCATTGCTCACAGCCACAACGATACCTCTTCAACAGAGGCTAAAGCAGGATTGTACCGACGTTTGTATCTTGATTTAAGCAAATGGTCGATCGCCCGATATGCAACAGTTGGTTTGGGATGCAGCCGCAACGCTGTCGCGGATTTATTCAGTTCAGCTTGGAAAACTGACCAGCGTTGGCGGGTACTTTACTACGGAGTGAATCTGAAATCGTTCCGCGCGAGCGTCAGCGCGATCGTAGTTCGTGCTGAATTGGGCATTCCTGCGGATGCTTTTGTTATCGGTCACGCCGGCAGATTTGAAGCGCAAAAAAATCATCTATTCCTTCTAGAAATTGCAGCAGAAGTTATCAAGCAAGAACCCAAAATGCACCTGTTACTGATGGGAGACGGCTCGCTACGCCCAAATATTCAGCAGAAAGCTGTGCAAATGGGTTTGGGCGATCGCGTCATCTTTGTCGGCAACAGGTCGGACGTACCCCGACTGATGTTAAATGCTGTAGATTTATTTCTTTTTCCATCCCTCCATGAAGGTTTGGGCTTAGTATTAATTGAGGCACAAGCAGCAGGACTGCCCTGCATTTTCTCGGACGTTGTTCCACAAGAAGCTGATTTAGTCAGACCTCTGCTACAACGAATTCCCCTGTCCAAATCCGCATCAGTTTGGGCAGAAGCGGTTATATCAGCAAGAAATTGCGCATCAGCAGCCCTTAGTCAAACAGATTCCTTAGCTATCGTAGAAAACAGCCCTTTCAATATAGCAGCGAGTGTCAAAACCCTGACAGAGGTTTACGAAGCTAACCTCTCAAACTCCTGACAGCAATCCGATCGTATCGTTTGTATTAAACCAGTTATTCAATTTATGTTGCGACAAGTCATTATAGTTATCGCGCTATCTGTGCTGTTTGGTGGAACATCTTTAATTAGCTTGGGAAGTTATAATATTCCTCTCGATCCAGCCGTCCTTAAATTGCGCTATTTGTTAGTGGCCTCAAGTTTACTAATTCTCATCCTCATGTCCCCGTTCAAACAGTGGGGTTTTCATCGTCAAGCTCGACCTCTTCTCCTGTTGTGGATGCTATTCGGCTGTGCATTAGTCGTATCGGGACTGGTTAACAATGACAAAGCTGTTTTTACGAACGGTTTTTGGCAGATGATTGCTGTCCCATTAGTTTTTTTTAATGCTCTACCAAAAGCTATGAAAGAAAATGCTAACATCCTCATGGGAATGGGACTTTTTCTAGGTCATACTCCCTATATTGTTACCTCTCTTGTCTCCTCTCCCCCTGGCAACGGTACACTATATCGCGGAGTATTTGCTAACTCCAATCAAATGGGATTTACCTGTGCAACCATGTCCGCTGGTTTATTTATTTTACTAATTGGTGCTTGGTTTGCCAAAAAATCATCGCTGTATTTATGGCTGATTGCTGCTGGTTTGTCCGGCATTTTTATTCTGATAATTTTAGCGAACTCCCGGACTTCAATGATGGTATGCTTTATTATGTTTGCTCTGTTTTTTGGGCAGGTTTTAAAAAATCCCATAGCAGTCAAAAAAATGATAACCATCGTGGCTGTGAGTGTGACGACAATCTTGCTATTTGGAGGAGAACAAATTGAGGCTATTAGCAAGAGTCTCAACAATAACTTTGAAGCTAAGGAAGGTTTGAGCGGAAGAGATCACATTTGGGGACAGACCTTAGACGAATCAGATTTAGTGGGTCACGGCACCAATTACTTTCAGTTAAACTTTGGACTCGGAGGACATAATACAATTATTGAAGTCATCGGACAAAATGGAATTATAGCAGCATATTTGCTAGTCGCTTTTGGGATCGCGAGTTTTTTCTATAGTTATGCCTATTTCAAAACTTATATCAAAGAGGATTGTGCTGCGATCGCTCCCTTCCTGATTACGGTATGCTTCTGGTTTTTATCTATGGCTGAAGGGATGTTTGGCTCATTAGGCAACGCTATGACACTTGCCTATATGCTGTCTGTAGGTATTGTGATTTCTAAACCACTAGAAACCAAAAGTAGGAAGGCCGAAATATGACTCAAAAATCTCCCTAATGCCTAATTTAAATCAATTTTTGCGACCTGGACATTCAAAGAAAACAAGACGGAATGAATTACAAAAATCGTAAAAAAAATGGCAACAAATGGCGTCGCTTGATTCTACTGCCCTCTCTCTTATTGATGTCGGCAATTATTTTTACTTTCGGTTCTAGCCTGATGGCAAATGTTGACTCATATTGTTCTCCTGCTATTGTCGCACCTGTAGCTGCTCTAACTCCGAAAAACCAGAAAATAGTAGAGATTCGTGCTGGCGGTACTACAGTGATTAATAAGAAACCATTTTTTCCATTTGGTTTCTATCACGTTTCCTGGGAATCAACAGCGGAAGAACGAAAGTCTGC
This sequence comes from Microcoleus sp. A006_D1, assembly GCF_036702805.1. Lineage (NCBI taxonomy): Bacteria > Bacillati > Cyanobacteriota > Cyanophyceae > Oscillatoriales > Microcoleaceae > Microcoleus > Microcoleus sp. A006_D1. Next base: position 262,226 of record NZ_JAUBVZ010000003.1, on the reverse strand, counting down.
TCTCCGCGATATCGCTGCTGCTGGATTTAACACAATTCATGCTTCGGCTACTAACATCGATGATTACGGAGATTTTCTAGACGAAGCTGAGCGGCTGGGAGTCTATGTTTTGACAGAGCAAAATTCCATCGGCCTCCAGAATTTAGTCAACGCTTTTAAGCAAAAACCTGCTGTACTCGGCTGGAGTATTGCTGACGATGTTGATAACGGCAAATGGAATGGCGATGATATTTTGAAATCTCACCAGCAAGCGAAGACAGTAGATCCAAACCACATCACTTACGTTAGTGGCTACTCAAATAAACTCAAGGGGTTTGCGAATTGTTCCGATGTCATTGCGAGGCAGTCTTATCCCATCAAAGGTCGGAAACCAGAAGAATTGCCGGCGACTTATTCTGATATATCGGAGGTGTGGGAAGCCACCTCTAAATTTAATCGCTCTACTTATGCTAATTTACAGACATACAATTGGCAATTTCACCCTTCCCAAAAATACGAAGGATCGCAAGCGCCCACGTTTGAGGAAGTGCGCAATATGACCTATCAAGCCTTGCTTGCCGGGAGTAAAGGGATTCTGTACTACACTTATCACGATTCGGCTTGGCATTTGCCAAACCACCCGGATTTGTGGGAGGGAGTCAAATCTTTAGTGCCTGAATTAAAAGTAATTAGTCCACTATTGCTCGAAGGAGATTTCCAAAAAATTGATACCAAAATGTCTAATATAGTAGCGGGGATATGGGTAGGCGAAGACCAAGCTGTCGCTGTTGTTGTCAACAGCAATTACGGCAAATCAAGAGAAGTGTCCCTAGAACTTCCGATCGAGGTGAGGGAAGCGCGATCGATGTTTCAGGGGCGTCCTTCTGGTATGAGTCTCAAGGGAGGGAAACTTTTTGGCTCGCTCAAACCTCTAGAGGTTCATGTTTACAGACTTGCTATTGGATCGGGACTTACGCAAACATCTGTAACGCCCAACCCCGATTTATGAATGCCAGCAATATTGGCAAAATAAGCTATCGCACTTTTGGAATAAAATGCTAGGAGAATTGCAAATTTTATGAAAGTAATTGTAACTGTTGAGCATCGCTTCGATCGCACTCCCGACGGAGCAGTGTGGACGCAAACAATGTTCGCACATTCGTACTGGATGCGTTACTTTGACGTTTTTGAGGAAGTCGTGCCGGTAGCCCGCGTCCGCGAAGTCTCTGCCGTGCCTTCAGACTGGATACGAGCCGACGGTGAAAGAGTTTCATTTGTCGCTGTTCCCTACTACATAGGGCCGTGGCAGTATCTGCTAAAAGCGCCACAAGTTCAGCACGCTGCCAGACAAGCAGTTGTCGCCAACGCCAATGATGCCGTCATTTTTTACGCTCCTTCTCAGATTGCTTATTGTATCGAACCCGTGCTGCGGGCCAGTGACCGTCCCTACGGCGTATATGTCATCGCCGATCCTTACGATGTCTTCGCCCCAGGCTCCGTCAAAAGCCTTTTGCGCCCCTTCTTACGCTGGCAGTCTCCCCGTCGGCTGCGAGAACACTGCGCCAACGCTAATGTCGCTGCCTATATTACAGAAAAAGCTCTTCAATTGCGATATCCGCCCAATCCAGAAGCTTTTAAAACCTACTATTCGATGGCCCAATTGCCCGAGGCTACCTGCGCTTCTGTTGGGCGATCGCCCCAGCCTCCAGGCAGCCCGCTGACCCTGATCGCTGTGGGTTCGCTAGCTCAACTCTATAAAGCTCCGGATGCGGCGATAGAAGCGGTGGCTATCTGTATGCGAGAAGGATTAGACATCAAGTTAATTTGGGTTGGAGACGGCAAGTACCGGGCAGAAATGGAGGCTCTAGTTGGAGCCCTGGGGTTAGCAGAGCGGGTCTTTTTTCGCGGGCAGTTGACTGCTGGCGATGCTGTACGCACCGAGTTGGATCGAGCAGACCTTTTTATCATGCCGTCCCACCAGGAGGGTTTACCCAGAGCAATGGTGGAGGCGATGGCACGAGCTCTACCGTGTATTGGCTCCACCGTAGGCGGCATCCCCGAATTGCTCGATCATGAGGATCTGGTGCCACCGGGCAATGCGGCTGCTTTGGCTAGCAAAATTCGCGAGGTAGTGACCGATCGCGATCGCATGGCACGGATGTCAGCCCGTAACTTAAACAAAGCCAAAGAGTATACAGATGAAGTGCTCCGCTCCAAGCGAAATGCGTTTTATCGCTGTGTGCGAGAACAAACCGAAGCATGGATAGATCGAAAATCATGAAAAAACTTTTAATGGTTACAACTATCCCAGATACCCTTCGGGCTTTTTTCCTACCTTTGGTAAGCCATTTACGGGAGCGGGGCTGGCAGGTTGATGGTATGGCTAAGGGAATTTCAAGTAATCTTGAATGTGTGCAGGCTTTCGATCGCGTCTGGGATGTAGAATGGTCGCGCAACCCATTAGATCCCAAAAATTTAATTGCTGCTCCTGCACAAATTCGGCACGCATTATCGCAAGAGCAATACGACTTAGTAAATGTGTCCACGCCCGTAGCTGCCTTTGTTACCCGCTACGCTCTTAATAATTTGAGAAAGCAGGAAAAAGTCAAGGTAATCTATACAGCCCAAGGCTTTCATTTCTACAAAGGAGGCTCCTTATACAAAAATGCTATATTCTTGGGACTGGAAAAGATTGCTGGGCCTTGGACGGACTATTTAGTAGTAGTTAATCGGGAGGATGAATCAGCAGCAAAGCGCTATGGTCTGATTTCTCCCGAACGAGTCCGTTACATCCCAGGAACTGGTTTAAATCTCGATCGCTTTAATCCCAGTGCTATTTCCGAAGCTGAGATCGTAGGAGTCCGTCAAGAGTTGGGACTAGGGTCTGAAAACCCTTTATTTTTGTCGGTAGCTGAATTTATTCCCCGCAAGCGCCCTGGAGATATTTTAAAAGCATTTGCCAAACTAGGTCGGCCTCAAGTACACTTAGCCTTGGCCGGAAATGGACTAATTTTTGAAGAAATGCAGCAACTAGCATCCGAATTAGGAATTCAAAAGCAAGTACATTTTTTAGGATTGCGGCGAGATATTCCTGTTTTGATGTGTGCCTCGGTAGCTACTCTGATTGCTTCTTCCCAAGAAGGACTGCCTAATTGCGTCATGGAATCTTTGTGTATGGAAATCCCCGTCATCGGTACAGATATTCGAGGTACTCGTGATTTATTAGAAAATGGCAATGGTTTGCTGGTAAAATTGGGAGATATCAACGGCATAGCATCAGCAATGACCTGGATTTTAGACCATCCAGACGAGGCTAAACAGATGGGCAAGCGAGGACGAGAAAATATGATTAATTATGACGTACCGCATATTCTAAAGCTATACGAGGCATTGTATGCTGAGACTGCATTGCTGCTAATTTAGCTGCTGCTAAAGTGCCGGAAGCTGTAGGTGAAATTTTCAATATAGGCGGAGGAAGTCGAGTTGCTTTAGCAGAAGTTATTCAGACTATGGAAAACATTGTCGATCGCCCGATTCGCATCAATTACCTAGAATCCAGCAAAGGAGATGCGCGAGATACTAGCGCTGACGTATCAAAAGCTCAGAAAATCTTGGGATATCAGGCACAGGTTTCTTTGAGAGAAGGGTTGAAGCAAGAATGGGAATGGGTGCAGTCTTTGTACGGTTAGAGTGTGCTGAACTTAATCAGATGCTGAATTAGCACTTCAGCATCTGATTAGGTTCTATTTTCCAGTATATTCTCGCTAACGATAGACTTACAATTATCCAGATATTAAAATCAAACTTATTGATTCAAACAGTCATTTGTGACCCAAAATAATCATATTATGGCTGGTCAGTCAAAATCATATTATCTGGGATAAATTTTTTACAAAAACTCATAGATATATGAGGATAAAAATTGCATCTATGTATGGTAAGATTGAATTATCTGCAAGATATAGAAGGTCAAGGTAGAGAAACTACTGAATACCAAATTCCCCCCTGCATATCACACTAATGGATCAGAAATATTGTATGATGGACAACAAGAAAGTTGATAGTACAGTAGGATTTCATAGTTGGAAATAGAAAAAAAATGCCTACTTTGAAATGAATGTGCAGGAAACTTTATATCAAACGAGTAGCGGTGAGGCTGTATGGAGATTTATTTGTATGGTTGTGGCGGACACGCCAAAGTTATTGTAGATATTTTATATCGGCAGAGACAAGTAGTTACGGCAATTGTTGATGATAACCCACCACCACAAATTACTGAAATTTATGGTATTCCAATTTACCCATCAGCAGAAAAACTGATGACAATCGATGTCGAAAATAGTCAATGGATTGTTGCTATAGGTAATAATCGCATCCGTAAGTATATAGCTCAGAAGCTCACAAATTTGGGATATTCTTTCACAACTGCAATTCATCCTTCAGCACAAATTGCATTAGGAGTTGAAATTGCTCCTGGTACCGTCATTATGGCTAATACTGCTATCAACACTGAAGCCAAAATCAACCATCACGTTATTGTTAATACTGGTACAACTATCGATCACGATTGCATAATTGATAATTATTGCCACATAGCTCCTGGCTCTTCTCTTTGCGGTCAAGTTCGTTTGGGTAAAAGTGTTTTATTAGGTGTTGGCACTAAAGTTTGTCCAGGCGTAGAAATTGGAGAGGAAACAACCTGTGGAGCAGGTTCAGTAGTTATTCACTCTCTTCCTTCCCATTGCTTAGCCTACGGTTGCCCAGCCAAAATAGTTGATACTAATTACTGCCACTAATATTTGTATCTATCATCAATGTTGTTACTTTACTTGCGAACTTTGCTGAATTAATGTTTGATTGTGTTGGATGGGTACTATTCAATATATTCCTGGGCAGAAGCTTGGTGGAAAACCAAACTGGTTATCCCTTCTGGATCGAGGCCCTTATCCTTATTGGTATCAAGTTGAGGAGGCTGAACAGATTTTGAAAAAAGTGGGTTTTCAAGTAGTTGCTGTGGGTTCTGGTTATCAGATCAAACAAGGAAGAATGCCAGAATCAATTGAAACATTAGCGAATGAACGCCTACAAGGAATGCTTTACTTTGTCTGTAAAAAATGAATGATGAGCAATGAACCATGAATAATCACCGATCGCCAATCACCAAATTCAGCAGATTAGTTAAGTGGGTATTAGATAGATTAGTTGCCGCGATCGCCCTACTGATTTTTTTTCCGCTACTTTTAATAGTGACGATCGCCATTTACATCCGCATGGGTGCGCCGGTTGTGTTCACACAACCCCGGCCAGGTAAAGACGGCAGCGTTTTCAACTTCTACAAATTTCGTACGATGACGAGCGATCGCGATACCGAAGGCAACTTGCTCCCTGACGACAAACGCCTAACTGCGATCGGTCAATTCTTGCGTCGCACCAGTTTGGACGAACTTCCGCAACTGTGGAACGTTCTCAAAGGAGATATCAGCCTTGTTGGCCCTCGCCCCTTATTAGTAAGATACCTAGAACGCTACAGCCCAGAACAAGCACGCCGCCACGATGTTATGCCCGGAATCACCGGGTGGGCGCAAATTAACGGTCGCAATGCCATTAGTTGGCCAGAAAAATTCAAACTAGATGTTTGGTATGTGGATAATTGGAGTTTGTGGCTGGATTTAAAAATACTGTTCCTCACAGTAGGTAAAGTTTTGGGACAAAAAGAAATCAGCCAAGAAGGTCATGTTACAAGTGAAGAGTTTAAAGGTAATGAATGAAGTCTCCCCAATGACAAAACAAATCCTCCTCTCAACTCCCCATATGGGCGAACTAGAACAAAAGTTCGTCCAAGAAGCCTTTGACACCAACTGGATCGCCCCCGTGGGCCCCCACGTCGATGCCTTTGAGCAGGAATTCTGCGATGTTGTCGGTTCCAGTCACGCGGCTGCTCTCAGTTCCGGTACTGCGGCTTTACATTTAGCTTTACAATTAATTGGTGTCAGTGCAGGCGATGAAGTTTTTTGCTCGACTCTGACGTTTATTGCTACGGCGAGTCCGATTACTTATTTAGGCGCAAAACCTGTTTTCATTGATAGCGATCGCACCACATGGAACATGAATCCAGAATTGTTGCGAGAAGCCCTGGACAAACGAGCCAAATTAGGAAAATTGCCCAAAGCTGTTGCGATCGTGCACCTCTACGGTCAAAGTGCCGATATTGACCCTATTTTAGCAGTTTGCAATGACTATGAAATACCGCTAATTGAAGATGCGGCCGAATGCCTAGGAGCTACTTACAAAAACCGTTCTCCGGGAAGTTTTGGCAAAATCGGCATTTTCTCATTCAACGGCAATAAAATTATCACCACTTCCGGCGGCGGAATGTTAGTTTCCGACGACCAAAAACTGGTAGAAAAAGCCCGTTTCTTGGCGACGCAAGCACGCGATCCGGCTCCTCACTACCAACACACGGAAATCGGCTACAACTACCGCCTCAGCAACGTTTTAGCGGGGATTGGTCGCGGTCAATTGCGCGTTTTGGGCGATCGAGTCGAGGCGAGACGGCACAATTTTGAGGTTTACAAACAAGCTTTGGGAAATCTGCCGGGAATCGAATTTATGCCGGAAGCTGATTTCGGGCGCGCTACTCGCTGGCTGACTTGTTTGACAATTAATCCTGCTGCTTTCGGTGCCGATCGAGAACAAGTTCGCCTCGCACTTGCAAAACAGAAAATAGAAGCGCGTCCGGTGTGGAAACCTTTGCATTTGCAGCCTGTATTTGCTGACTGCGAATGTATCGGAGGTGAAGTTGCTGAGGAGTTATTTGAGCAGGGTCTTTGCTTGCCTTCGGGATCGAATTTAACTGAAGAAGATTTAGAACGAGTCACCAGCGCGATCTTAGCTTTGTAGTAAGGAATGCAAGTCCTTATTAGGTTTGTAGTAAGGACTCGATCTTTTGTTTGCTAACTAAAAAATTGCCAAAAATTCAGAGATATAATTATATATTGACTTGGGAGATACTGTCAACAGTATTTTTTCGGAAATATCGAAGTGTAAATAAAATTAGGTAGCTTAGATGCAGGAGCGATCGCACTCTGTTGACTGTATTTGAAAATGCTAAGTTAATTAAAGATTTTATGAAGGTTGCCGATAAGTCTTTACATTGTCGATCGAAATTTTGTTATTGTATTAGCAAGTTGGATTCGATCGACTGAATCGTTGTACCACAGTCTTACACTCTAAACAGAACGGCAGTTTCCCCCATGAGAATTTTAGTCACAGGCGGTGCGGGTTTCATCGGTTCCCATCTGATCGATCGCTTAATGGCCCAAGGACACGAGGTAGTCTGCCTGGATAACTTTTACACCGGGACTAAGCGTCATATCCTCAAATGGCTGGACAACCCATACTTTGAGCTGATCCGCCACGACATCACAGAACCGATTCGCCTAGAAGTAGATCAGATTTACCATCTGGCTTGTCCAGCTTCCCCAATACACTATCAGTACAATCCTGTCAAGACAATTAAAACAAACGTCATCGGCACGATGAATATGTTGGGATTGGCGAAACGGGTGAAGGCAAGATTTTTTCTGGCTTCCACGTCAGAAGTGTACGGCGACCCGGATGTTCATCCCCAAACAGAAGATTATCGCGGTAATGTTAATTGTATCGGTATTCGGAGCTGTTACGACGAGGGGAAGCGAGTAGCTGAAACCCTATCTTTTGATTACCACCGCCAAAATGGGGTAGATATTCGAGTCGTGCGAATTTTCAATACCTATGGCCCCCGGATGTTGGAGAATGACGGCAGAGTTGTGAGCAATTTTATCGTTCAAGCTTTGCGAAATCAACCGCTGACCGTGTATGGCGACGGTTCCCAAACGCGGAGTTTTTGCTACGTTTCCGATTTGGTGGAAGGATTTATTCGACTGATGAATAGCGACCAAATCGGGCCGATGAATCTGGGGAATCCCGGCGAATATACTATCTTGGAGCTGGCACAGAAAATTCAAAACATGATTAATCCCGGGGCAGAAATTATCTTTAAACCGCTGCCGGAAGACGATCCAAAACAGCGACAACCGGATATTACTCTTGCTAAAAATTGGTTGGGTTGGGAGCCAACTGTGCCACTGGATCAAGGTTTAGAGTTGACTATAAAGGATTTTCGCGATCGCATTGAGGGAAATCTCAATTAGAGAGGGGAGAGTGGGAAAGTGAGACAGGAGGAGAATTTTTACTTCTAACTTATTTCCACTTCCCTCGGACTTCCTCAATCTGCAATCTGCAATCTGACTAATAACCACTGACTAATAACAACTATCAACTGTCAACTATCAACTGTCAACTATCAACTATCAACTGTCAACTATCAACTGTCAACTATCAACTGTCAACTGTTTACTAACTTTGAGGAGATTTCTATGCGTGTATGCGTCATCGGTACAGGATACGTTGGCTTAGTCACCGGCACTTGCTTGGCCCACATCGGCCACCACGTGATTTGTGTTGATAACAACGAAGAAAAAGTTAAATTAATGAAGTCCGGACAGTCGCCAATTTTTGAGCCCGGACTGTCTGAATTAATGCAATCGGCTTCTCAATCGGGAAATCTAGAATTCACTTCGGATTTAGCAGCAGGAGTTGCTCACGGGGACATTTTATTTATTGCGGTGGGGACGCCTCCTTTACCTACTGGGGAAAGCGATACTCGCTACGTGGAAGCGGTGGCGCGCGGCATTGGGGCTCACCTCGACGGCGATTATAAAGTGATTGTCAACAAATCTACGGTACCTATCGGTTCGGGAGATTGGGTGCGGAGGATTGTATTAGACGGTTTGGCCGAGCGTCAAAAAGCTCAAAGCGGTGACGGGGTTTCGGGTGAGGAAGTAGCAGCAAAAACTGGTGTGGCATTTGATGTGGTTAGCAATCCGGAGTTTTTGCGGGAGGGCTGCGCGGTTCACGATACGTTTAATCCCGATCGCATTGTTCTCGGCAGCAACTCTCAGCGGGCGATGGATATGATGCTAGAGTTATACAGGCCGATTGTCGATCGCAAGTTTGCAGAAAATGCGTCTTTGCCCGCGGTGCCCGTGGTGATGACTGATATCAGTTCCGCAGAAATGATTAAGTACGCAGCTAATGCTTTTTTGGCGACTAAGATTAGCTTTATTAATGAAGTTGCTAATATTTGCGATCGCGTCGGTGCAGATGTTACCCAAGTAGCCAAAGGTATCGGTTTAGATTCGCGAATTGGCGGCAAGTTTTTGCAAGCTGGCATTGGTTGGGGCGGTTCTTGTTTCCCGAAAGATGTTTCAGCATTAGTTCATACTGCTGAAGATTACGGTTATGAGGCGCATTTGCTGAAGGCCGCAGTGGAAGTTAACGAACGCCAGCGATTGATTGCAATTGAAAAGTTGCAGCAAGTTTTGAAGATTCTTAAAGGTAAAACTGTCGGACTTTTGGGCTTGACTTTTAAGCCGGATACTGATGATTTGCGGGATGCTCCTTCGCTAAATTTAATCGAGAATTTGAATCGGTTGGGAGCAAGAGTTAAAGCTTACGATCCGATTGTTTCTCAAACTGGAATGCGTCATGGTTTGTCGGGAGTTTTGGTAGAAACCGATCCGGAAAGGTTGGCTGATGGTTGCGATGCTTTGGTGTTGGTGACTGATTGGGAACAGTTTCGGAATTTAGATTATGAAAAAATGGCGAAGTTGATGGATCATGCGGTGATGATTGATGGCCGCAATTTCTTAGATAAGAAGGTTTTAGAAGCGGCTGGTTTCCAATACGTGGGAATTGGAAGATAAGAAAGAGTTTTGAGTAGCATCTCTATCCCGTAGGGTGCGCCTAAGATCACCATTGGTGTCAACTTAACGCTAAATTCCTTGATAAATCTCGCTTTTAGCGGAGTCTCGATCCCCCTAAATCCCCATTTTTAAGGGGGACTTTGAACGCTCTTGTCCCCCCCTTTTTTAAGGGGGGCTAGGGGGGATCGGGGCCTAATAGTAAAACAGTAGACTGGTACTAAGTTTGACCTTAAGTTGACACGCTTTGCATTGCGCACCTTACATTTACTGGTAGCGAACAATCGAGGTAAATCCGCGTGCTTTAGAAACTTTCCATTAAGGTTTTTTCTTGAGCGTAAACATCCCGTAGTTGTTGCAGTGCTGGGGTAGAAATTACTGATTTAACTGTAGCGACTAATTTACCCCATTCATACAAGCTGTCAACTGAAACAGCGGCTTTGAAGTTGTACGCATAGAATTTAGTCCAAAATTCTGGTGCTTGGGTGCGTTTCCAGCGTTTGTACCAGCCGAGATAGTCTTGGGTGCAGGCTGGTTTTACTTCTAAGATTGGGGGGAAATCGGCGTAGCTGACGAACCTGCTGAGGCCTTTGGCGTGCACGTACACCATGTTGTGACAGCATTCGATTCGGTAAATTTGGTCGGGTGTGATGTTGAACAAAAGTGCTACTGTTTCTTCGGTGACAAATCTCGATCGCGGATTGACGATCGACGATTTGTGAATAATTTTTGATTCGCCGATCTCTGACGATCTTAACTGATTTTCTGATATCATTGTAGGTGCATCTGGTGGTTGGTAAATCTATCTGCTGGGTGCGATCGACAGAAATTATCTGTCGGGATTAATTTTAACTGGCGATCGTCTTTAGTTTCGCTGACCGGGGGCGATCGCTTTTTGCTATATTATACTAAATCCAAAATTTTGTAAAGAGTTTATATGAGTAAAGGCTTAGTCAGGCTGCGGGTTCGAGAGTTGGCGGCCGAGAAGGGATGGACGCTGAAGGAGGTTGCGGAGCGATCGGGCGTGGGGTACAGTACGATTAGCAATTATGCCCGCTCTCAGGGGATGGCGATGGTTGACTTTGCAGCAGTGCACAAGTTGGCCCGCACTTTTGATGTGATGATTGAGGATTTTGTGGTAATTATGGAAAAGTAGGTGCTTTTTGGCGATCGAGTATTTGGTGTAGATTATATCAGTTTTAAATCTGATAAACTGGTTCCAAGGCTCTGCCTGGGAACCCAGATTCAGAGGCTCTGCCTCGGCTGGTAGAATGGAGGCAGAGCCTCCAGATATGCGTTACCAGGCAGTGCCTTGGAACAAGTAGATAATCGTCCCGAAATTTGGACACGGCAGTGCCGTTTCCCTACCGGAAATTTAATCGCAAAAGTAGAGATGATATCTAGAAGTATCAGCTATCAAGAAGAATTGATTGAATCTCTGAAAGACCCTTTAGAGGCTGCTCCTTATATTGAGGCTTGCTTGGAAGAAGAGAATTTTGAGGTGCTAAAGCTCGCATTAAATGATGTTGTTGAAGCCCGTCACAGGATGAATGAACTCTCAGAAGATGCTACACCACTTTTGGCAAAATTGGGCGAACTATTGTCTGAGAAAAAAGGAGCAGAAATTTACTGTTTGATTGCTTTACTTGATGCACTCGGTTTTCAACTGACGGTGACTGTTAAGCAGAGAAATTCCTGAAGCCATCGATCGCAACTAAAGTCGATCGCCTATAATCAAACTAACCCCTTGCAATAGCCCATCAGGAGAACCGTCAAATGTCTGATCCGATTACCTTGGGCTTGCTTTTCACAGTCGCTTGGCAAGGCATTCTGGGGACTCAAGTTAATGATGCAGCAAAGCACCTTTGTTTGACTGGAATCAAACAAGTATCACGAAACGGGAAAATTGTCAATCACGATTTAGAAAAAGCGCTAAAAACTTCTTTCCTGAAAGCTCAGCAACAAATCGCCTCAGAATGCAAACAGGAAATCGATCCGAAAAATAGCGCTAACCGAGACAGTTTTGCCTATTCGCTGCAAGACAGGCGCAGGGATTTTGATTGGTTGAAACGAAAGCTCGAAAAGCTCAAATTAGAGTTAGAGCAAGTTGAGAAAGAAACAGTCCCGTCTGGAATTCCGATTGAGGGTTTAGATGAGATAGAATTGCTGCTGACTGCGACAGATGAGTTAAAGCAGAATCGGGTAGCAGCAGTTAAGCAAAAACTGCTGGAAGTTGCCCTGGAAAATTGCGATGTCGCACCATACAAAACCAAGTTAGAGCAAGAGTTATTTGCCTTGGTATCAGCATACTTTGCTCAGGAAATCAAGGAAAATGAAAAGGTTTTTCAGATATTTACCGGGCAGAGTTTAACGCGGATCGATCGCACAACCCAAGAGATGTATGCTTGGCTTGAGGAGATTGTCGAAAAGAGCCGGATTGTTTACCAACCGATTGACTGGCAGAGTATTTGTCAGCAGATTTTAGACGAAAAAGAACAGCAGCGGCTTAGTAGCAATCAGCTAACTTTTGGCAACCATCAAATTGATGATGTTTATGTGCCGCTGGGTTTGGTGGAACGGCACAAAGTGCCTGACAAGCGCCCGGATTTGGCGGCTGAGGAAGGTTCGGATTTGTACCGCGAAAAAGAAGTAACTCAAACCTTTGAACATAGCGAGTTTCTCGAACAAGTTTTGCGGGGAGGAAGTAGCCCGAAAAGCAATGGGAAGCGGTTAGGAATTATTGGGGAACCGGGGGCGGGGAAAACTACGCTGTTGCGGCAGATTGCTAATTGGGTTGCTGCTGAAATTTCGGAGGCGATTGTGATTTGGGTGTCTTTGGCAGATTTGCAGGGGAAGGATTTAGAAACCTATTTATTTGATAGTTGGCTGCTGGCGGCAATTAAGAGGGTTGGGAAGGCTGAGGCGACGGCGGATATTAAGGATGATTTTTTAGCTTTGTTTAATGCTGAGCGGGTTTGGTTGGTGTTGGATGGCGCGGATGAGATGGCTGCGGGTGATGGTAATCCTTTGGCGGAAATTCAGCGGCAAATTAGAACTGGCGGCTGTGTTCAAAGGGCGCGGATTGTGCTAAGTTGTCGGCAGAATGTCTGGGATGCGATCGGCTCTGCGTTGGATACTTTTGATACTTATCGTACTCTGGAGTTTTCCTATCCTGAACAGGTGGAAATGTTTATTGATAAGTGGTTTGGAACCCCCCCTAACCCCCCCTTGCTAAGGGGGGGGACAAGAGAGGAAGAAGAGGTGACAGGAGAAGTAGAACCTCTTACTCCCCCCTTAGCAAGGGGGGCTGGGGGGGTGCTTTCCCAACAGCTACGGGAAGCATTAGCAGCATCGGGGAAAGAGCGAATTCAAGACTTAGTAAAAAACCCTCTGAGATGTTCGCTGCTGTGCGGTACTTGGCAGTCGTTGGATGGGGATTTGCCGGACACTAAGGCTAAGCTTTATCGGCGGTTTGTGACTACTTTGTATCAGTGGAAGAAACCGCTCCTGAATTGGAGTCAGCAGCAGGAGTTGAATGCGGCTTTGGGGAATTTGGCTTTTGCTGGGATGTTAAATGAAACGTCGCGGTTTCAGTTACGAGAAAGTGTGGGATATCGGGTGATGGGTGCATCGCTGTTTGAGTTGGCTGGCGATTTGGGTTGGCTGAATTTGGTGGCGAGGGATGCGGAGACGATGGAAGGGATTTATGCTTTTTATCATCCGACTTTTCAGGAATATTTTGCGGCTTTGGCGGTTGAGGATTGGCACTTTTTCTTGAATCATTTTCCTAAGAATCCGCAGCATCCTGATGCTCGATATCGCATTTTTGAGAAGCAGTGGAAGGAGGTTATTTTGCTGTGGTTGGGGCGTGAGGAGGTTGGGAAAGAGGAGAAGGAAGCGTTTATTAAGGCGTTGGTTGAGTTTGAGGATGGGTGTGATGGATTTTATAAATATCGGGCGTATTTTATGGCGGCTGCGGGGATTGCTGAGTTTAAGGATTGTAGTATTGCTGATGAGATTGTATCTCAGATTGTTAAGTGGGGATTTGGTTATTTTAATGAAGAAAAACAGGAGTGGGAAACATTTCTCTATCCACTTCTTGGAGAGGGTTCAAGGGAGATAATGAAAGAGACGGATAGGGAAAGGGCTATCTCCGCTTTAGTCCAGTTAATCGATACTTATCAGATTGATGAATATACCCGGATAGAAGTAGCAGAAAGCTTAGGAGGAATATACAAAGATTACCCAGAAGCTATCTCCGCTTTAGTCGAGTTAACCCGCAATTCAGGTGATGAAAAGACCCGGTGTCTAGCGGCACATAGCTTAGGGAAAATAGACAAATATCACCCAGTTGCGATCGAAGCTTTAGTCGATTTAATCGGTACTTGTCAGCAGGAATCTACCGGGAGTCTAGCGGCATATAGCTTAGAAGAAATAGGCCAAGATAATCCAGTTGTGATCGAAGCTTTAGTCGATTTGATCGGTACTTGTCAGCAGGAATCTACCGGGAGGAAAGTGGCACGAATTTTAGAAAAAATAGGCAAAAACAACCCAGTTGCGATCGAAGCTTTAGCGGAGTTGATTCGCAATTCAGGTGATAAGTTTACCCTGATAAAAGCGGCACATATCTTAGGGGTAATAGACAAAAACAACCCAGTTGCGATCGAAGCTTTAGCGGAGTTGATTCGCAATTCAGGTGATAAGTTTACCCTGATGAACGCCGCACTTAGCTTAGGGACAATAGACAAAGATAACCCAGTTGCTATCGAAGCTTTAGTGGAGTTAATTCGCAGTTCAGGTGATGAATCTATCGAATGGCAAGCTGTATATAACTTAGCGCAAATAGGCAAAGATAACCCCGTGGCGATCGTCGCTTTAGCCGAGTTAATCCGCAATTCAGGTCGTGATGAAGTTATCCTGCGGGGGCTAGCGGGATATAACTTAGGTAAAATAGACAAAAATAACCCAGTCGCGATCGAAGCTTTAGTCGAATTAATCCGCAATTCAGGTGATGAATCTATCCGTAGGGTAGCAGCATCTAGCTTAGGGCGAATAGGTAAAGATAACCCAGTTGCGATCGCCACTTTAGTCGAGTTCATCCGTACTTGTCAGGATGAAAGTACCCTGATCGACGTGGCATATAGCTTAGGAAATATAGGTAAAGATAACCCAGTTACGATCGCCACTTTAGTCGAGTTAATCGGTAATTATCAAAATGAACATATTCGTTGGCAAGCGGCAGAAAGTTTAGAAAAAATAGACAAAGACAACCCACTTGTCGTCGCGACTTTAGTTGAGTTAATCCGCAATTCAGGTGATGAAGGTACGCGGAGTAAAGCGGCATATAGATTACCGGAAATCATGAAAGATAAACACTTCGCGATCGCAGTCTCAGGATTGAAAGACTGCCTAACTTCCGAAGTACGTGAAAACGATTTAGATCGCTTTAAAAGATGCTACGAAGTCATCTGGAACTGTGCCCAAAATCTGACTTACCCAGACTTTTATCAAGCATGGCACACTCAACCCACCAATTGCCCAATACCCTACAACCACCGACAAAACACCGATCGCACCACACTCCTAAAACAACTCAAACCCACAGATAAAGCCTTCCCCGTGCCCCTCAACATTCGCGCCCTAGAAGGCGAAACCGATATAAGCGCGATCGCCCAAGAACTCTGTACCCAACTATATCAAACAATCTTCCCCGCAGATACAGACATCCCCGCAATCCGCAACGCCCCCGAATTCAAGCGATTAATTCCCCAACTCAAAAATCGGCTGCAAAAACCGCACATCGCCTTAATTTTGCACTCATGCCCCTGCGAAAATGCGCTTTCGTCTTTCACCCGCAAACTCGCCGACTCTCACATGGGTATTCATATCGCCTGGATTACCGATACACCGCTGGAATTGCCATTAACAGGTTTTGCCGCCGATGGAGAGGATTTGTTGGATGCGGTGCAGAATTGGATTGCGGGGATTGGTGCGTGATGTTGGGGCGGACACGGCAGTGCCGTTTCCCTACGGATGTTATGGGAAATATGGCCGGACACGGCAGTGCCGTTTCCCTACGGATATATTAGGAGAATGTGCGATCGAACTTCACGTATTATTCGATCGAATTTGGCCGGACACGGCAATGCCGTTTCCCTACGGATATATTATGCAAATGTGTGGCCAGACATCACATATCATCGAATAAAATACGGTAGGGAAACGGCACTGCCGTCTCCGTATTCGGCCAGACATCACATCTCATCGAATCAAACATGGTAGGGAAACGGCACTGCCGTCTCCGTATTCGGCCTTTAACCTACAATACTAATTCACACACGCCATCAATCGAGCCTCCCCAAAAGACTCCCCCAAACCATGTCCAAGCAAAAAAAGACCCCAGCCAAAACCTACACCGAAATCAACCTCAGCGACCCCCAATACTACTTCAACCGAGAACAAAGCTGGCTAGAATTCAACAACCGCGTGCTCCACGAAGCCCTAGACCCCCGCACGCCCCTCCTAGAAAGACTCAAATTCCTCGCTATTTTTAGCTCAAACCTAGACGAATACTTCATGGTGCGAGTAGCGGCCCTGAAACAGCAAGTAGAAGCAAAAGTCAGCAAATTGACCTCCGACGGCAGCAAGCCCCAAGAACAGCTAGATGCCATCCACAAGCGCTTGTTGCCGATGGTGACTCAGCAACACGCCTATTTTGACCAAACCCTGCGGCCGAAATTAGTAGCAAACGGCATCCACATTCTCGACTACATTGACCTCAATCAAGAACAGCGAAATTACTTGCACCGCTACTTCCAAGAACAAGTATTTCCCGTACTCACACCCCTAGCAGTTGACCCCAGTCATCCATTCCCCTTTCTATCCAATCTCAGTCTTAATTTAGCAGTAATTGTCAGAGATCCCGACACCCGCGAAGAACTATTTGCCCGCGTCAAAGTACCGCAGGTTTTGCCCAGATTTTTGCAGCTACCAAAGGATTTGCAGTGGCAGCAAAAAGGCAAATCTCCTGTGTGGACGGGCGTACCTCTAGAACAGGTAATCGCCCACAATTTAGAGGCTTTGTTTCCGGGGATGGACATTCAGGAATATCACCCGTTTCGGATTACTCGCAATTCCGATTTGACTGTGGAGGAAGAGGAGGCAGAGGATTTGCTGCTGGCCATAGAACAGGAACTCCGCAAGCGCCGATTTACAGGTTCTGCGGTGCGCCTGGAAATTCAAGCGATTATGCCGCCTGCACTGCGAGATATGTTGATGGATGAGTTGGATATCGGTGAGCAGGATGTTTACGTCGTAGAAGGGCTGCTAGGCCTCAAGGATTTGATGAATTTTATCGGGCTGCCGGTGCCGGAACTCAAAGACCAGCCTTGGACTCCGGTGGTGCCGCCCCGTTTGCGGAACTCGGAATCGCCGATGATTTTAGGCAAATCGATGTTGGATGTTGAGGAGGGTGAGGATATTTTCACGGCAATCCGCCAGGGGGATTTGATGCTGCATCATCCTTATCACTCGTTTGCGGCGACTGTCCAGCGGTTTATTACTGAGGCGGCGTACGATCGCTCGGTATTAGCGATTAAGATGACTTTATACCGCACTTCTGGTGATTCGCCGATCGTCAGTTCTTTAATTCAAGCAGCGGAAAACGGCAAGCAGGTAGCCGTTTTAGTAGAGCTCAAAGCCCGGTTTGACGAAGAAAATAACATTAATTGGGCTCGCAAGTTAGAACAAGCGGGAGTGCACGTAGTTTACGGTTTGGTGGGACTCAAAACCCACACCAAGATTGTGATGGTAGTCCGCCGCGAGACCAATTGCATCCGCCGCTACGTCCACATCGGCACGGGAAATTACAACCCGAAAACGGCTGGACTGTATACGGATGTGGGTTTGTTGAGTTGTCGCGAAGATTTGGGTGCGGATTTGACGGACTTGTTTAATTATTTAACCGGTTATTCGCGGCAGATAACTTATCGAAAATTGTTGGTGGCGCCGGTCAATATGCGCGATCGATTTTTAGCTTTAATCCGCCGCGAGGCCGACTTCTGCCGCTTGAATGCCGAAAACGGCACGGGTAGCTGCGGCCGAATTGTCGCGAAAATGAATGCTTTAGTTGACCCTCAAATCATTGTTGCTTTGTACGAAGCATCGCAAGCTGGTGTTAAAATTGATTTGATTATTCGGGGGATTTGCTGTTTGCGTCCCGGCGTTGAGGGTGTTAGCGACAATATCAAAGTTATCAGTATTATCGGCCGCTTTTTAGAACATTCGCGGATGTTTTATTTTTTCAACGGTGGTGCCGAAGAGGTGTATATTGGTTCTGCTGACTGGATGCAGCGCAATCTCACAAGGCGGGTAGAGGCGATCGTGCAAGTGGAAGATCCGACTATTCTGATGGAGTTGCAAGAAATCTTGGGTGTGATGTTGGCGGACAATCGCCAAGCTTGGGATTTGCAGCCTGCGGGACACTATTCTCAGCGGCGGCCTCCTGCTAATTCCCCGGAGGTGAGCTCTCAGCAAATTTTAATGGATATGGCGATGAGTTAGTCAGTTGACAGTTGACAGTTGACAGTGGTCAGTGGTCATTGGTCAGTGGTCATTGGTCAAATTTGCAGTTAGTCGTTGTCAGTTATTGTTAGCTATTAAGCTGTACTGCATTTAACTTTAACTGTTAGGGCGAGCAAGATGCCCACCCCAGAAAGTTTTTAATACACCGAAATATGCAAATTAAATGCGCGACAACTCTCAACTGCCAACTGCCAACTGCCAACTGCCAACTGCCAACTGCCAACTGTCAACTGTCAACTGCCAACTGTCAACTGTTAAAAGTGCGTTTAAATTCTTCTAACAAATCGTCAATTTCCTCGATCGCCTGACTGACATCGATTCTCAGAGCTCCCAAGTCCGATCGGTCTAACAGTCGCACCAGGGATTCCCGCTTGACTTCGATCTCTGCTACGCGCTCTTTGATTGTCTGTACATCCATGGTTTTTGGCCTTTGCTAGTATTAACAAAAATATGTGACTTTCCCCCCTGCGTACAGACGGGGATTCTTAATTCACAGACCTACCTTTTCCCAGCCAATCCTGCACTATTTTTATATTGTAAGTGATGAACGTGCTAAGAACTTTTAAGTCTGTGTTATAGTTTGATTGTACATCAAAACTTTAGCCTAACTTCAGCGCAGAAAAGGCGGACGTTTGGTATCGGTGGGTTTGTTTTTCATCATTTCAGCTAAAAAGCGCTTCAGGGCCTTCTCGCGGTTTTTCATAAAAGCAGACCAAAATCCCGGTTGATATTCATCCATTGTCTTGGCTAGGGCCCAGACATCGATCGCTAAGATATTATAAAGCCTTTCATCTTCGCGTTTGAGCGAGTTAATCTGCTCTAGAACCGACTTGTTTGCTCCAGCATTTTGTTTGTCTTCGTCTTTAATCATGTCCGAAAATTGGTTGAAAGGGCAAGAGGATCGATCGCGACCTCAACTCTCTATACTTTAATCATACTGCCGATCTCGACTGCCTTCTGGAAGCAACGCCGCGCCCTTAACACAGATATTCAGCCGTAGCGCAGCCTCGATGGAAAGCGGGATAAATTGCTGAATCTGAAGACAAGATTGTGGATGCACACAGTTTCGGCGCTCCTAGATGCTAGCAGTTTTCGCGGGTCTTTTGGCAAAAAAACTAAATTTATTCCAGACTTCTTGCCCGATAATAATTAAAGTATATTATTTTTGTCCGACTACTTACCTCACTAATATGTTACGTAAAACTTCTTTAGCAAGCCTAGCCTTAGTGGTGGGCGGTATTTTAGCAGCAGTTGGCTTTTATGCCTACTTCACCGACAAACCTACCCTCAACCTAGCCGGGTTTTTTTATGGAATTCCCCTGTTGCTGGGAGGTTTGGCGCTGAAAGCGGCCGAACTCGAACCCGCGGAGTTCACCGAACCAACCTCTGGCGAAGTTCTCCGGCTGCGAGAAAGTCAGGCCACAGATACTCAAAACCAAGTCCGCAAAGATGTCACCCGATTTCGCTACGGTCAACCAGCTCACTTAGATGATGCCCTGGAACGCTTGGGAATGGCCCCGACCGACGAGGAACGCCCCCTCCTCCAAGGGTTGCGGGAAGTTGATGTGGATGGTGCCTATGGGTTGATTTTAGAGTTTTATTCGCCGCTAATGCCGATCGAATTCTGGGAAGAAAAGCAAGAAAAAATAGCTACTTTTTTTGGCCCTGGTTTGCGCGCGCAAGTGACTCAAAAGCCTAATGAAAAAATTGAATTGGCTTTAATTACAAGTCCTAAAGCTTAAATAGTTTGCGAGCGTCGCACGCTGAATTCAGAAACTCTGTTTCTCCCTCTAATATTATGTCCGGTAAATTACCATTAATAAAAACGGTTTGTAGTGAGGACTAAAGTCCTCACTACAAACGAATTTTATTATGGTCGTTCTCTTCGGACATGATATACAGCAACAGAAAATTATTGAGCGCACAAGTTTTGCACCCAAATTTTAAACATCTTAAATAGCAGATTTATCGATTTCGGAAAACAAGCGAGAACGAGTAATAAAACGCTCTCCGTCCGGCCCTTCCAGAGAAAAATCGCTGCCTCCGGGCCCCTGTACTACGTCTAGGATTAACTGCGTGTGCTGCCAATGTTTGTATTGCTGCGCTGCAATATAAAAAGGACAACCGCCTAGTTTTCCCAGCAATACATCGCCACCGCCAACGATTAATTCTCCGTTGGGATAGCACATGGGAGAACTACCGTCGCAGCAGCCGCCGGATTGATGAAACATCAATTCTCCGTGCTGGGTTTTGAGGTAGTCTATTAGTTTCAAGGCGGCTGCGGTGGCGGTGACTTTGGGGATTGTTTGCATTTTAGAAGTGATTAGATTTTTTGCATAAATCATTCATTGATACATAAACCGCAGATGTAGGGCAGATAAACACAGATAAACGCAGATAATTTCAAGATAATTTGGAAATGAGTGCAATCTTGTCTCTTGTAGGGTGCGTCAGGACTGAATATTTTGACTAGAAACTCAGAATTTTTCCGCCTGACGCACCCTAGGATTAATTAGTACGCAATGCTTAGAAGAAGCCTAAAGCTTTGGGGCTGTAGCTGACCAACAAATTCTTGGTTTGTTGGTAGTGATCCAACATCATTTTGTGGTTTTCGCGGCCGATACCGGATGATTTGTAGCCGCCGAATGCTGCGTGGGCGGGATACAAATGATAGCAGTTTGTCCACACGCGGCCTGCTTGAACGGCGCGGCCCATGCGGTAGGCGGTGTTGATGTCGCGCGTCCAAACTCCTGCGCCTAAACCGTAGAGGGTATCGTTGGCAATTTCTAAAGCTTCGGCTTCGTCTTTGAATGTGGTGACTGCTAATACTGGGCCGAAGATTTCTTCTTGGAAAATTCGCATTTTGTTGTTTCCTTTGAAGACTGTCGGCTGGAAATAATAGCCGTCTTGCAAGTCGCCGGATAAGGTGTTTCTTTCGCCGCCAATCAGGCATTCTGCGCCTTCTGCGCGGCCGATTTTGACGTATTCGGCGATTTTTTCCATCTGGTTGACGGAGACTTGCGCGCCTAGGGCGGTTGTCGGATCTAGGGGGTTGTCTTGTTTGATTTGGCGGATGCGATCGATCGCCCTTTCCATAAATCGATCGTAAATTGACTCTTGAATTAACGCCCGCGAGGGACAAGTGCAAACTTCGCCTTGGTTGAAAGCAAACATCACCAATCCTTCGACGGCTTTGTCGAGGAATTCGTCATCTTGGGCGCAGACATCCTCAAAGAAAATGTTGGGGGATTTTCCGCCTAATTCTAGGGTGACGGGGATGACGTTTTGCGAGGCGTATTGCATGATCAGCCGGCCCGTGGTTGTTTCACCAGTGAAGGCTACTTTCGCAATTCGGGGGCTGGTGGCGAGGGTTTTGCCGATTTCGGCTCCTGGCCCGTTAACCACGTTGATAACGCCGTCTGGTACTAAGTCGGCGATGATTTCCATCAACACTAGAATTGAGGCGGGGGTGGGCCCGGCTGGTTTGAGGACTACGCAGTTGCCGGCGGCGAGGGCTGGGGCGAGTTTCCAGGCGGCCATTAAAATTGGGAAGTTCCAGGGGATGATTTGTCCGATGACGCCTAGGGGTTCGTGGAAGTGGTAGGCGACTGTTGTTTCGTCGAGTTCGCCGATCGACCCTTCTTGGGCTCGGATGCAGCTTGCGAAGTAGCGGAAATGGTCGATCGCCAGCGGGATGTCTGCTAGTCTGGTTTCGCGAATTGGTTTACCGTTGTCCCAGGTTTCGGCGATGGCGAGGCGATCGAGGTTTTCTTCCATGCGATCGGCTATTTTGTGCAACACCCGCGCCCTGTCTGCTGGGTTCGTCTTACCCCACTTGTCTTTCGCAGCGTGGGCGGCATCTAGTGCCAATTCTACATCCTCGGCGCTCGATCGGGGAATTTGACAAATTGATTTTCCGGTAATTGGCGAAAGGTTTTCCGAGTATTTCCCCTTCACCGGTGCTACCCACTTCCCGCCGATAAAGTTGTCGTAACGAGCTTGAAAAATCGACTGACTGCCGGATTGAACAGGTGCTGCTACTACCATTTTATTACCTAATTAAAATTTGTTTTCGCGGACTTGTGAAATCTCTTAAATATCAACTATCGTCTATTTTCTGGAACTTGGGTTATTTCATATACAAAATTTTACATTGTTTCAATAAAATAGGAATTACGCACGCATACCTCAGAAACCAGGTTTCTACGTATATTTCTCGTTCCTTGTCGCCATATTTTCGTAGAAACCTGGTTTCTAACCAGACGTAATTCCTGTACAAATACCCCCGCCTAATCCGCCATCTTACCAGAAATAATTGGTTTAAAGCCGGAACCCTTTGAGTGAGAAATTAAAACAAGACTATTCATTGCTTCAATCCTCTTCCTTCTTTTGTCAACTGTCAACTGTCAACTGTCAACTGTCAACTGTGCCTGAGCGGAATTTCTATCCGAAACTTAGTACCTTTACCCGGTTCCGAAAAACATTTTAACTCCCCTTTGTGCTGCTCTACAATTATCCGATAGCTGACAGCAAGTTCCAAGGCGCTGGTGTGTTCTCCCGGTTTCGACATCAAAAATGAATCAGAAATTTGGGCTGTGATATCTTCGCTGATTGCCATGCCGTTATCAGCAATCTCAATAGAAATCCGCTGAGCATCGATCACCTGAGTGGTAATCAAAATCACCGGCTTAAATTTAATTGATTCCGACTCATTCAACTCTTGACTCGACTCTTCCAAAGCATCGATCGCATGATTGATAATATTCAGAAAAGCTTGATTTAGCTGACCCGCATAACACTCAACTTGCGGCAGATTTCCGTACTCCTTCATCACCTTGATATCCCGCCGCCCCTCGCGCGCCGGCAAGCGGTGCTGCAACAACAACAGGGTATTTTCTAAACCGTCAGAAATGTCGAATAGCTGCCAGCCCGATCGATCGCTGCGGGAAAAATCCTGTACCGACAAGATTATTTGACGGATGCGATCGCTCCCGGTACGCATGGAGTTCACAATTTTTAATAAATCGTCGAGCACGAATTCCACATCCATATCTTGCTGTTTTTGCAGAATTTCCGCTCCGGGATTGACCAACTGTTTTTGATACAATCGCAGCAGTTCAATTAAATCAGTAGCGTAAGTTTGGACGTGAGTTAGATTGCTGTAAATAAAAGTAATTGGGTTGTTAATATCGTGGGCGATACCAGATATCAATTCGCCCAAACTTGACATTTTTTCCCTTTGCAGCATTCGATCGCACGACTGTTGCAATTCTTCCTGAGTTCGCTCCAACTCCAGCCTCAACTCGCGCCCACGCAAACCCGCGCGCACCCGCCCCAACAATTCCTGCTTAGCTATGGGTTTAAACAGAAAATCGTCAAAGGGCGCGTCTAATTCTTCCACCCCTGTAAATTGCTCGGGTGTTGTCACCAGCACAAAATATGCTGTCGCCAATTCTCTATCGGCTTTCACCAGCCGACACACCTCCAACCAGTTGATTTGAGGCGAAGTCCCGTCGCAAACGATCGCATCGGGAAAAAAATCCCTCGCCAAATCAAAAGCATCCTTGCCGTCGGGAGCGACTTTCAGCTCATGTCCCTCCCCGGAGAGTAACTCTTGCACGACTTCCCAAGTCGCAGCATCCGCGATCGTCAGAATCTTTGCCATAACACCAGCTCCATAACTTACTCTTTAGCATACAACCGCCAGAATTGCGCGGACATATTTAAAATTAAAAAATAGTTCAATCCTCGAAAAAACAGCGGATTCCGGCTCCCTCAAAGCCCAAAATAGCTCAGTAGAAGGTATAATTTTAGACGAGCAATGCAAAAATGCAAATTCTCGCCTTCCTAATTGGTCTTTAGATCAAAGCTTTCTGCTTTCAGACTACTGACAACTATCCTAGATACTTTCTCAAGTTGCGCCCGAAAACCATAAAAAAACTTTAAAATTAATTAACAGTAACGTCAAATTCACCTTCTCGGTCAGCGCCTGGGAATGCCAATTACCAACACCACCTCAACTTTGATTCAAGCCGAAACACTAGAACTATTAGAATGGCCGCGCCTGTGTCAGCACTTGGCTACCTTCGCGGCTACCAAACTCGGCGTCGCCGCCGCCCTCGATCTCCAAATTCCGCCAACGATAGCTCAAACAGCAGAATTGCTGGCCCAAACTCAGGAAGCTTATCAGTTAGAGAGCCGCGCTGGCGGTGCTTTGAGTTTTGACGGCATCCAAGACATCGGCGTTTCCCTGCAACGAGCCGAACTGCAAGGTTTGCTAGGCGGCGAAGAATTGCTGGCAATTGCTACCACCCTCGCCGGAGCAAGGCAATTGCGCCGGATAGTTGACTCTGCAACCGATGTCCCGACGCTCAAAGAACTCGCATCCCAATTGCGGACTTATCCTGAAATCGAGCAAGAAATCCACCGCTGTATAGACGATCGCGCTCAAGTAGCCGATCGAGCCACTCCTAAATTAGCAGGAATTCGAGTACAAATGCGACAAGTGCGCGATCGCATTTATCAAATATTGCAAGGCATTTTACAGCGCCAATCCAACGCCGTCCAAGAACAGGTAATTACCCAAAGAAGCTCGCGCTTTGTAATTCCGGTCAAAGCTCCCCAAAAAGATGCCATACCCGGCATCGTTCACGACTCCTCCGCCAGCGGCGCGACACTGTACGTAGAACCCCACAACACAGTCAATCTCAACAACCAAATGCGGCAGTTGCTCAGACAAGAACAAGCCGAAGAAGAAGCAGTCCGCCGCGCCCTCACCGAGCAAGTCGCAGCAGTCAAACCAGATTTAGACAGATTGTTGGTGGTAGTGACAACTTTAGACTTAGCTGCCACTAAAGCGCGCTACGGTTATTGGCTGCAAGCAAATCCTCCTAAATTTATTGATTTGGGAGAGCCAGAATTAGCACCAAAAAATACAGAGAATATAGATGAGGAAAATTCAGATGAGGAACAAGCAGAACAGAGCCAAGTATTAACTCGCAATTTGCGATCGCCAATCACCCTCCGCCAGTTGCGCCATCCTTTATTAGTTTGGCAGCAACAGCACGAGCAAGGCTTTGCAGTCGTGCCCGTCGATTTAATTATCGGGCCGCACATCCGCGTCGTCGCCATCACCGGCCCCAACACCGGCGGCAAAACAGTCACCCTCAAAACCTTGGGATTGGCAGCTTTAATGGCAAAAGCTGGAATGTTTGTCGCCGCCCGCGAACCCGTAGAATTGCCTTGGTTCGACAACATTCTTGCTGATATTGGTGACGAACAATCTTTGCAGCAAAGTTTGTCTACTTTCAGCGGGCATATCCGCCGCATCAGCCGCATTTTAGAAGTTTTAAGTAATAAATTGCAGCCTGAAAAGGCAGAAAATTCAAACGTCCCAATTCCGAATACTTCGGCTACTTCGGATTCTCTCAATACAAATACGCTCAGTACAAATTCCCCAGCCCCCATACTTCGGCTACGCACTTCAACGGAGCTCAGTACAAGCTCAGCACAAGTGCCCCATGCCCCATGCCCAATTCCCAAATCTTTAGTTTTGTTAGACGAAGTAGGGGCGGGGACAGACCCCTCAGAAGGCAGTGCATTGGCGATCGCCCTCTTGCAATATCTCGCCCAACATTCGCTATTAACAGTCGCAACTACGCACTTTGGCGAACTCAAAGCCCTCAAATATCAAGACGCCCGCTTTGAAAATGCCTCAGTAGAATTTGACGACAGTTCCATGCAGCCAACCTATCGCTTGCTGTGGGGAATTCCCGGACGTTCCAACGCCCTCACCATTGCCAAAAGACTCGGTTTGCTAGCATCCATAGTCGAAGAAGCTCAAACCCATGTCGGGGGTGCTTCGGCTGATGTCAACCAAGTCATCGCCGGACTCGAAGCGCAGCGCCGGAAACAGGAAACCAAAGCCCGCGAAGCAACTCAACTGCTGCACCAAACCGAAAAACTGCACAAAGAAGTTTCTCAAAAAGCAGCAGCTTTGCAAGAACGGGAGCGAGAACTAAAAATAGCTCAGGAAGTGGCAGTAAATGAGGCGATAGGTACGGCAAAATCAGAAATTGCTCAAATTATTCGGAAATTGCAGGCGGGCGATCAAACGGCTCAAAATGCCCAACAGGCGACAGATACCTTAAATCAAATTTCTGAAAAACATTTGCCGTCGCGGAAAGCACCGGCGAAGCCGAAACCGGGTTTTATGCCGAAAACGGGCGATCGCATCCGCATTCCCAGCCTGGGCCAAACCGCCGAAGTCCTCAGCGGGCCCGACGCTAACGAAGAGTTGAGCGTGCGGTTTGGGATTATGAAAATGACTGTCAAACTGGCAGAAATTGAATCCCTAGACGGTGAAAAACCGGAAACAAAAGCTCAATTAGCCAAGGTTGCAGCCGCCCAAGCAGCCGCTACCGCCAAAGCCAAGCAAGCAGCGGCAGAACCGGCAAAACCCAATCCTGAAATTGCCATCCGCACTGCTAATAATTCGATCGACCTCCGGGGCGCCAGAGTCTCCGATGCCGAAATCGAAATCGACAGAGCTCTGTCCAAAGCCGTCGAATACGGTGCGCTGTGGATAATTCACGGTAAAGGTACGGGACAGTTGCGGCGCGGGGTTCACGACTTCCTCGCTACTCACCCGCAGGTTTCCCGCTTCGAGCTCGCTAGTCAAAAAGAAGGAGGTGGAGGCGTGACGTTGGTTTATCTCAAATAAGCTGGCGTGCATCTAAATTTTTAGAATCATGTTGCTTGAAACTCTTGTGGGGTGGGCATCCTGCCCGCCCGAAAAGTTAAATCTTTTCGGCCACAACAGCTTAGTCCGAACACACAGAATTGATTTCGGACACCGGGCGGCGTAGGATGGTTGGGGGTAAAAATTTATGGGTTTTTCGGCGTTGCGATCGATCGAACTTGCAACCGCAACTTTCAACTCTCCAATCCTTCCAGCAACTAGGATTGCCGGAATCAAAGCAACGAGTTATGGAGAAAAATTAACAGAATCTGCTTTTGTCCGGCCGCCAAACAAAAGCACTGCATACTGTCGATATCCTGCCTCAACCCGTCTTATTTCCCGTGCCCAAGCCATGCGCTCGACTGTAAAGCCCTCCGCTCCCACAAACGAAACGGGCCCATCTCCCAACTGGGAAGAATTGACCCAAAAAGCACCAGAACCTACCCAGTTAGACAACATTAAAGCCCAACTGGATTTAGTGTTGTTAGCCCTAGAAGCACTGGCAGAAATTGGCTCAGAGGCGATGCTCAAAGTAGCAGCCGAACTGAATTTAGAGCCCATGGTAGCCGATCGCGTGGCTTTGTGGCGGCTGCGCCAGTCTAACCCGCTGCGGAAAGGCCAGGGAGGGAGAAAAAAACTGGATGTGGAGGAAGCGCGATCGCTCGTTTTGATAAGCTGTAATTTAGCTTCACAGCACCAAGCTTTAATCCGCCGCGCCGTGGCTTTGCTGGAACAAATGGCCGAGCAAAACCGCGAACCTCACACAGTCGCTTTGTTGGGTGACTATATTGATAGGTTCAGCAACACTTATGCCGATCGCATGGAAGATGCAGAAACTTTATCGGCAAAAGAACTAACTAATTTGGCCCTGAAACTCCTGATCGATTTGCTGTTTTACAGCAGTCCCGGCGGTCACAGGCGGCTCTGGCTGGCTCTCCTAGACCGTGCTAAGAATTAAGTCAAGCCATAATGAAAACGAGAATGAAAAACATCAGAAACAGGCAAGATGCCTATTCCACCAAAAAATTTATTTGTTGTGGAACAGGCCGGAAAGCCTGTTGGTAAAAAAAGCTTGTTGAGAATGCTACCAAATATCAGAGAAAACATAGTTATTCCCTCTTCCTGATAACAAATAACAACTAACAACTAACAACGAACAACTAACAACTAACAACGAACAACTAACAACGAACAACTAACAACTAACAACTAACAACTAACTAACAACTAACAACTGACCAAAATTATGGTTCTCAAACGGTACACGCCCCCCACTTGCACGCTGGAAATTACAGCCAAAAGTTCGCCTCTATCTCGCTGGGCGGGCCAACCCGTATTTAAATCTTTAAATTTCGAGTTGCGGCTCGACGACCCCAGGCTACCAGATACTCAACACGTTACACTTAGGGGCGATCGCCATCAACTCGAAACCCTCCGCGAAGCAGTCAGCAACTACGTCCAAAACTTCCTCGGCGCATCCCGCGATTGTCCAAGCAATATCGAGCCTGAAACTAGCCGTACTGTGGGCACCGACTTGCCAGAAGTCGCGCGTAATGCCGTTACAGTCGATCGACCCCCCAACACCTCCGAACTAGGCGCAGCCGCCCCAAACACTTCCTATCTTCCCATTCCCCCCCGCCTAGAACCCCGCGGCTTGCTCGCCCACAACTTGTTTTTAGGCTCATTGAGCGCCGCCGAATCCGGGCCGGAAGTACACCTGAGTACCCTGCAACTGTTTGACTTGGCCACAGCACTAGATGACTGCGCGGCCGAAATCATGGCCCTCCCCAACCTCGGCCGCGATCGCAGACGGGCGAAAGCTGTACCCTGGCTGAATATCGCAGCCATGCTGGTCGCCGGCGCGGGCTTGACGGCGGGAATTGTCAAAATGCTCGATCGACCCGCCAGCTCCCCACAAACCGCCTCAGCCCCCACAAATCCACAATCCGCCCCCGCACCAGCACAGCCCCAGATAGTCGCCGGCGCCACGCCCAGCCCAGTTCCCGCCCCCACAACATCCCCCGCGACATCCCCAACCCCAACAGCCGCAGCCACACCCGGTTTACCCCCCCTGCCGCCCCCCCCCATCAACACCGCCGCCACCTCCCCCAGCCCCAGCTTGCCCCCAATCGCGATCGCCCCAACCCCAACCACCAACAAACCCAGCCCCATCCAGCAGCCAACCCTGCTATTTCCCCCCAACGGCAGCGCACCGACAGCCTCACAGAGCGCCCCAGCCCTCCCCCAAGGGCAAATCATCACAATTCCCGATCCCGCTCCGGGCCCGCCGCCAATTGCCGCCCCCCAAGCACCCGCAGCAGTACCCTACCTGCTGCCCCCCGTACCGCCGAGACTAGCTCCCGCCGTACCGCCCCCCCTGCCGCCCCCCCTGTCCGCATCCCGACTTCCCATTCCCCCACAGCAACCCTTCCCCCGCCTCCCCCAGCAGATGCTCCCCCCTACCAGCACAGAACTCCCAGCCCTTGAGGACGCTCAAGGGCCAGCCCAATCCTCAGACAGCAACCAAGCCGCCGCCAGCAAGAAAAACCGCACTTTATTTGATACAATTCCTCAGGTTTCCGAAGCGAGAACCTACTTTGAGGAACGCTGGAAGCCGACAGAAGGCATGGAACAAACCTTGGAATACAGCGTGCAGATCGATGAAAATGGCTCAATTCAAAGTATTGTACCGATGGGAAAAGCAGCAGCAGATTATATCGATCGCGCTAGTATGCCGTTAGTCGGCGAGCCATTTGTTTCTGCCGTTTCCAATGGCAAAAACCCTAAAATTCGAGTGGTTTTGAGACCGAATGGTCGAGTACAAACATTTTTGGAAGAAAGTAATTGAACCCTCTCAAACACCTTATTCAGATTGGAAATCCAGGTTAATTGCCAATGTTAAACGAACTCAAAAAAAAGCATTTTTTCATAGCAGCAGCCGCCAGCCTGTTGACAGTTGCTCCAGTTTCTGCTGCAAATGTTTATTTGGCGATCGGGTCAGCAGAGTCACCACCAAACAATAGTTTAGTTCAAAATGCCGGAGCAAATGACTATTTCCAAGAAGGCATCAACTTAGCAGCCCAACAAAACACCGCAAGTGCTGAATCAGCATTTCGCAGAGCAATTCAAATCGACCCCAACTTTGCCGAAGCTTACGCTAACTTGGGCAGCCTTCTCGCCAATCAAAACAAACTAGCAGAAGCAATTCCCAATTTTCAAACCGCAATTCGCCTCAAACCGAACGTCCCAGAATTTCATTATATGTTTGCACAAGTCCTGTATGCACAAAATAAAATGTCAGAGGCAGTAGAGTCAGTAAAAAAAGCCAGGGATTTATTCAGAAGCCAAGGCAAAACTCAAGACGCAAATTCACTCGAACAAGTCCTCAAAAACATGACAAAGTAACTCACCTACGGAAAATCAAAATTATCAAATACAAAACACCAGCAATAATTCAAAAGTTCTGAGTTGTGAATGAGATTTTTTTTGATTGACCGCAGAGGGCGTAGAGGGCGCAGAGAAAGAGAGCGAAAAGAAGAGAATATCGGGGCGGGTTTTATACGGCGGAAATATTGGGCACCAGCCCCGCCGCTACCAAATTTTGTAATTCTTAGCGCGCCCACTGCTGCAATATGTAATTGTAAAACTTTTCCGTATCTACTCGATCCATTGCTTGAATTTTGCGCCCTCCACTTTTAACTTTTGTCCGTCCTTGACTGATACCTTCGGTAACAATTTCAGTTTCCCATTCTCGCAATTCGTAAAATTCTGGATGCGCTAAATAAGCGGTCGCTAAAATGTCCCAAAAATAGTAATCTTGAGATATTGCTAGCGCGTAACACTGTCCGGCTAAATCGGAAATTGGATATTGGCGCTGTCTGGATAAGATATTAGAAAATTCCACAGTCAGCGGCACATTATTAGTGATATCTAAAGGACACATGACAATCGGAATTTGAGTTTGCCAAACTCTATCGATGGCTATCGGGTCCCAGTAAGCATTCCATTCCGCCGACATATCTTGTCCCGGTTCCATATCTTTGCTAACATTGCCGACAACGTTGAGTGCGCCTCCCATCCACACAATTTCTTGAATTTTGCTTTCAATTTCTGGTGCGATATCTAAGGCTTGCGCTACAGTTGTTAGCGGCCCCGTCACCATTAATGTGACCGGTTCCGTTGCATCCCGCAAAACTCGCACCATAAAGTTTTGTCCGGGTTCTGATATTAACGGCGTGTCAATGGTGGCTTTTTCATTTAAAATGGGAAGTCGATCGCACGCAAAGGAATCTCGCCGAAACAACATCGGAAATGGGTTAAGTCCCCGCACCGTACTCGCCGCCACCGGCACCTCTGAACGCCCCATCAAATCAAGGATTTTGCGCGTTGCACTCACGGCTGGTTGAATGTAGCAGTCCGCCGGAGTGACAATTACTCCCAGAGTTTCCACTTCCTCCATTGTCATCAGCAACACGACTGAGAGATAGTCATCAACTGCACCGTCGTGATCCATTAGTACAAGTTTTTTCGACATTCTGCTTCCCCGCGACTGAATTATTGTAAAATACCAATATTAATTTATGCGTGGCTAGAAACCGGGTTTTTACGAAAATACTTTGTTGCAACTTGCAGATTAGCTCAAAAACCCGGTTTCTTTGGTCTGAGTGCGTAACTCCTGTATTGTTGCATCAAACAAAACAACCTAAACTATATATGAATACCATATCACCTTACGGCTCTTGGAAATCTCCCATCACCTCAGATTTAATTGTTTCAGGAACTGTCGGACTCGGACAAATTGCCATTGACGGCGACGATATTTACTGGGTAGAAGGAAGACCCTCGGAAGCAGGAAGAAGCGTCATTGTGCGGCGCACTCCCGACGGTAAAATCAGTGACGTGACACCGCCTCCTTTCAACGTTCGCACTCGCGTTCACGAATACGGCGGCGCTTCCTTTGCAGTTGCTAGCGGTGCGGTCTATTTCTCTCATTTTGCCGACGGGCGGATTTATTGTCAAGAATTAGATTCTCAACCAGAACCCCTGACACCTGCTGCTAATTCTTGCTACGCAGATGTGATTCTTGACAAGCAAAGAAATCGCCTGATTTGCGTGCGCGAAGACCGTGCAGGTGAGGGCGAAGCTGTCAATACTATTGTTAGCATTAATTTGGATGACGGCGCCGACATTCAAATTAATGCTGGAGGCAATGATTTTTATGCTTCCCCTCGTTTGAGTCCTGACGGTTCTCAACTTTCCTGGATTTGTTGGAACCATCCAAATATGCCGTGGGATGGGACAGAATTGTGGGTAGCAGAAATCAATGCTGACGGTTCTTTAGGCGAAAAACATTTAGTTGCCGGCGGAGTTGATGAGTCGATTTTTCAACCAGAATGGTCGCCAGATGGAGTTTTGTACTTTGTTTCTGACAAGTCGAATTGGTGGAATTTCTACAGAACCCCCCTCAATCCCCCCTTGCGGCAACAACAAGAAATAGAACCCCCCTTTTTAAGGGGGGCAGGGGGGATCGAACCTTTGTGCGAAATGGCCGCTGAATTCGGCCTCCCTCAGTGGGTTTTTGGAATGTCTACCTATGCTGTTGTCTCGGAAAGCCAAATTATTTGCACCTACACTCAGCACGGCAAGTGGCATTTAGCAAGTCTCGATTTAGCGACAAAGCAGTTGACAACAATCGAGACAGGTTACACTGATATTTCCTCGGTGAAAGCGCGGGGAGAAACGGTTGTTTTTCTAGCAGGTTCGCCGATCGCATCTAGTGCTATCCTAAAGCTAAATTTAGCCACAAGTCAGCGGGAAATCCTGCGAAAATCCAGCGATTTAAGCATCGATGCTGGTTATCTTTCGGTACCGGAACCGCTGGAATTTCCCACGGAAAACGGTTTGACTGCTTTCGGTTTCTTCTACCCTCCGAAAAACCAAGATTTCGCTGCACCTGCGGGTGAAAAACCGCCGCTAGTGGTCAAAAGTCACGGCGGCCCAACTGCTGCTACTTCTAGCAGCCTGAATTTGAGAATTCAATATTGGACGAGTCGCGGTTTTGCTGTCCTTGATGTCAATTACGGCGGTAGCACGGGTTACGGGCGGGAATACAGAAGAAGGCTGCAAGATAGTTGGGGAATTGTGGATGTTGACGACTGCGCTAACGGTGCTAAATATTTAGCCGAAAAGGGTTTAGTTGATGGCGAAAGAATGGCGATCGCCGGAGGCAGTGCAGGGGGATACACGACGCTTTGCGCTCTGACTTTCCGCGATGTGTTTAAGGCCGGTGCGAGCTATTATGGAGTGAGCGATTTGGAGGCTTTGGCAACTGATACTCACAAGTTTGAAGCGCGCTATCTGGATGGATTGATCGGGCCTTATCCCGAACGCAAAGATTTGTATGTAGCTCGTTCTCCCATTCATTCTGCTGAACGTTTATCTTGTCCTGTCATCTTTTTTCAAGGATTGGAAGATAAAGTCGTTCCGCCCAATCAAGCGGAGATGATGGTAGAGATATTGAAAGCTAAAGGGTTGCCGGTTGCTTACGTTGCTTATGAAGGGGAACAGCACGGTTTTCGTCGCGCTGAAAATATTAAAAGAACTCTTGATGGCGAATTCTATTTCTATTCGCGGGTGTTTGGGTTTGAGTTGGCTGAACCTGTGGAAGCAGTGCCGATTTACAATCTATAGCACAAATTAAGTTTGCAGTTGCTCTTTTTCCGATCAAACGCAACTGCAAGCAATAGCATAATTCGTTAATTTTGAATGTGATGTCGTTCACAATTTTTGCTGTTTTCTGTCACAATTTTTGCTGTTTATTGTCACAGCTTTTATGGCAATATACCTACATGATATTAGGGTGTGATCGCTCTCTGTGACCGCAGAAAAGAGCATCGCGCATCGTCGAGTTGAGAGTCAATCGCTATGCAAACTCCTGTCAACCTGATTCCATCTGCTTTGGGCGAGCTGTTTGCCGAAGTGAATCATAATGGCTACATTACTGTAGCCGATCGCTACGGTTTGCTGGCTGCTATTTTTGACGAAACTTTGACTGAGGAAGACAAACGCTCGATCGATCGCCTCCTGCGCTCTGTGTGCCGGGGTAGGATAAAATTAGTTAACGAACTGTCTGCGATCAGATAACCATTAAAAAACCCTTAATCAGACTAGGCGATTGCAATCGCTACCAGACAAACCAAGAGTGCGCCTCAGCCTACAGCAGGCACCCGGCCGCGCGGACTAAGAAATAAAGAAACTATTTAACAAGACGGATTTAGTATCACTACTATTATGTAGGAAGCGCACTGCACGTCTTACATAATAGTAGTTTTCCCTGAGTGGCAACAAGTTTAACGTGCAGGCATAGGTGTAGCTAACTGCAACTTGCTCAAACTTTCTTCTGGTCTAAAATCCATCGGATAGTTGAGTGCCGCAGGAATCCCCAGCACACAGCAGGGAAAATTATTTCCTAGTTCCCTAATCAGCGGGTGATTGCCAGAATTGCAGCCCATAAATAGTAAATTTGCTGATTCTAATTCTACCACATTTCTCAATTCTGTGGCAACCTGCCCGATGCGTAAATGAGCTTTGAATAAACCGCGCCATTCCTCAGCCAAACAGCGCGCTTGCCACAATAACTTATCTGCAACCTCGTACTCATTGTTTTGACAAAAAATTGCTCGGAAATAAGGCGGATCGATCCAAGTTTTCCGCTGGGATACAGATTGGATTTCGGCGGGAGGTAAAGCGATCGCAGGCGCTGCATACTTCAGGGCCGATGTTTCCTCTCCATCCGACTGTTTCGGATTGGCAGCCCAGGGATTTTCCCCACCCAAACTACAAGCATTGTCCTCGTAACTGTTGGGCGTTTCGTCAAGCACGTAGACGACTTGCACCGTGACTTCTTGAGTTGTGACTAAACGAGTTTGATGTGCAATCCACAGGGTAATGTCGAGAGCTGTTTGACTTTTGGGAGAGCTGTTATACGCGACAATAAAATTGATAGATTTTGCCGACTTCGGAGATTTTGATTTATGAGAAATGGGCGCTTTTTGCTCCGGCAGCAACACCATTTCTTCTGCTAAGTTTTGGTATCCCAATGCACTTTCAAAACGCGCTAAGATTGTTTTGAGATTCACAGGCTTGACCTCTCTTAAGTGAATTGTTTTGTCTGTTCGTGTGGCGTTATTCGTCTTGGGTAAAGTAGCGATCTAGAAAATTCAAAGCATAGTTTCGCAGTTCGTAATATTCCTGAGATTCCCGCAACTCCTGGCGATCGCGCGGATGGGCAAACGGTACTGCCAAAATCTCGCCGATTGTTGCCGCCGGGCCGTTTGTCATCAACACAATGCGATCGGACATATAGATAGCTTCGTCCACATCGTGGGTAATCATCATCACAGCTTGTCTGTGATTTTCCCAGATATCCAGCACCTGTTTTTGTAACTTGCCGCGAGTCAGAGCATCCAGCGCTCCAAACGGTTCGTCCATTAATAACATTTTCGGGCGAAGTGCCAGAGCTCGCGCAATCCCAACCCGCTGTTTCATGCCCCCTGAAATTTGATCGGGATATTTATCGGCTGCTGCTGTTAAGTTTACCATTGCTAGGTGTTCGTTGACAAGGCTAATCTTCTCGGCGCGGTTGAGATTTTGCAAAACTTCATCGACTGCTAGGCGAATATTTTCCCGCACCGTCAGCCAAGGTAGCAATCCGTAGTGCTGAAATACCATCATGCGATCGGCTCCCGGTTTGCGAACTTCTTTGCCTTCGAGTGTCACGATTCCGCTGCTTTGTTTTTCCAAACCTGCCACTATTTTCAGCAGCGTCGATTTGCCACAACCCGAGTGACCAATTACCGAAATAAATTCGTTTTCTCCAATACTTAAGTTGATATTGTCTAGAACGCTAAACTCGCTGCCATCAGCATTTTTGTAAGACTTGAACAAGTTATTGATTTCCAGGAAATCTGCTGATTTGCTGTTAATTTTGTCGTTGGTTGGGGTAGATGTAGAAGTAAATTGAGTCACGGTATTCTCCTAAAAATTAGTAAAGTGTTAATTAGATTTTCTTTTGGTTGCGCTTGCGGTAATGTGCGGTGTGCAAAGCCTGTTAATTTGAGCTGCGAATGTAGTACCGGTCTAGTGTTTGACGATTAAGCTCTCGATCCCCCCTAGCCCCCCTTAAGAAGGGGGGGACAAGAGGCTTCTCAAAGTCCCCCTTCTTAAGGGGGATTTAGGGGGATCGAAACTGAGCTATAAACGATATTTCTCATGATTTTAGGCAATTTTTGACACTACAATAACTGCGCCTAGCACTGTATAAATTAAGACTGAAAGAAAGATTGAGGGCGGTTTGCTCGAATTTCAAAACTATTCAAATAACCCACCGGATCGCTGGGGTCAAATGCTTTTTTGTCAATGAAAACTTCCGCAGGTTCCACTTTGTAGTTTTCCAGGGGACAATCGATCGCCATTTCAGCAACAATCTTGCGGTAAAGGTCGGTTCTCCAAGCTTGTTTAGCTAATTCATCAGCATTTTTGGGCACCTCCTTAATGTGTCCCCAGCGGGCGGCTTGAGTCATCAACCAAATACTCTGAGACTGCCACAGAAATGTTGAATGATTTCCCGGTATTTGGGGCAAATTCTTAGGAATGTCATAGAAAATAGTTGTATCTTCCGATATTATGGTGCGGTCTTTTTCGTCAAACCCACCATAGTTGTATTCCCCAACTATTCCCGGCCGCGTAAATTTGTCGATCGCGCCGTTTTTAGGTTTAGCGCCAGTAAACGATCGCTCAGTCAGCAGCGCGGCGATTTCGCTGCGATTTTCCGGCTTGCTGCAAAACTGACAAGCTTCCACCATTGCCTTCACCAGCGAGTAATAAGTCTTCGGGTTTTCGTCAATGAATGATTGCATGACTCCCAAAACGCGATCGGGATGTCCCTGCCAAACTTCCTTGCCTTGCGCGAAGGTAAAACCCACTCCCAAATTGCCTTTAATTGCCCGCGTATTCCAAGGTTCAGCTACCATGTAAGCCTGCATGGCACCAATTCTCATATTAGTTACCATCTGCGGCGGTGGCACAATAATTACCCGAAATTCTTTGAACGGATCGACACCCGCAGCCGCCGATATGTAGCGGACAAAGTATTCGTAAATCGACGAACTCAGAACCACTGCCCAAACTTTTTTTTCTGCCGGCTGACTGTCAAAAAAGGCGCGAAATTGTTTGCCAAATTCTTCAAGATTGCCGTTGTATTCGTGCCACGGACGCAAACCGAAATCCCACATCGCTTTATTCATCGTCATGGCGTTGCCGTGGCGGTGAATTGTCATGGCAGCGCACAGGGGTGCATGACGCGCTCCTTCTGCACCAATGCGGGCGTTTGTGACGGCACCGGATACGACTGGCGAGGCGTCGAGGCGGCCGAAAATCAGACCGTCGCGGGAGGTTGCCCAGCTTGCTTCGCGGTTGAGTTTGACGTTTAAACCGTATTTGCGGAAAAATCCTTTTTTCCAGGCGATCGCAAATGGTGCACAATCGTTAACGGGCACGTATCCTACGGTTAAATTTGGTTTTTCTAAGGTTTGGGAATTGACGATCGGCTTTACCGCTTCGGCTTCTTCAGTGAGTCCTTTTGCCGATCGATCCGCGCTAATTGCACAACCAGATAAAGCCATTCCCGCCGCCGCCGCTCCGATTCCTTGCAAAAACTCTCGGCGGTTCCATTCATTGGAAAACTTGTTGCTCATATTTAATTTGAAATTTCTAATGGTTAACTATCCGCTGTCTTTTTTTGACCTCAAAATTCCTGCCAACTGCCAACTGCCAACCACCAACTGCCAACTGCCAACTGCCAACTGCCAACTGCCAACTGCCAACTGCCAACTGACTAATGACTCTTGACTGATCGATGCGTTACTAATTCTTGAACTTTGTCAACTGCATAGTCAAGCAACAAACCAGTTAAGCCAATTACAAACACCGCTAAAAATACCGAACTTAGATTCAAACGACTCCATTCATCCCACACAAAAAAGCCAATTCCCACACCGCCTGTCAGCATTTCCACTGCCACAATCACCAGCCAAGCAATCCCCAAACTAATCCGCAAACCTGTAAAAATATAGGGCAAACTCGCAGGCAAAATTATTTTTGTAATCCGCCTCCATTGCGACATTTCCAACACTCGCGCCACATCCAGATAATCATTGG
This sequence comes from Microcoleus sp. A006_D1, assembly GCF_036702805.1. Lineage (NCBI taxonomy): Bacteria > Bacillati > Cyanobacteriota > Cyanophyceae > Oscillatoriales > Microcoleaceae > Microcoleus > Microcoleus sp. A006_D1. The sequence goes on along the minus strand of NZ_JAUBVZ010000003.1, from coordinate 223,904 downwards.
AAACGCTAGAAACTCCCAGGGCTGTGTTGATAATTGTCGGCCACAAAGACGTGATGAATATGACAAAGATTGCCGACGGATCTGCTAAATTAAAAATTGATAGAGCTATGGGTAGCCAAGCTAGCGGCGACACTGGTTTGAAGATTTGAATCAGTGGATTCAGCGCCATCATTGCTGGTTTCGACATCCCAATCAGAAATCCTACTGGAATCGCCACAACTGCACCCAGTAAAAATCCTAGCAACACCCGCCGCAAACTCGCTAGCAGCAGCCAGCCAATGCCTAAATCTCCGGGCCCGCGCTGATAAAATGGATGCAATATGTAATCTAAATTAGCGATTAACGCTTGATACGGGGTGGGAATCAAATCGCTTTTGAAGCTGGCAACAATCCACCACAAACCAAGAATTCCCAAAAAACCCGCCGCCGGCAACAATACACTATCTCTGATAACAGCGGGTTTTGCTCGTTTCCATGCTGCAACTCCGGCAACTGCGATCGCAGCTAAATTAAGTTGTATTGACATTTTATTCTCCTTCAGAGTCAGGGCAGGTACAAGAATCTTGAACAATACCAACCTGAGACACTGATGAAGTCAAACTATCTATGTGAAGACAAGTTGACTCTTCAGTCTCTTCTCAATGCCGACGAAGTTAGCTGACGGGCTAGGACTGAGAGATGTCCTTCTCCTTAGATTTCCAAATCAAAAATTACATTCAAATTTGGCAATTTTTAACTTTGGCTTGTTAAATCTGTGGAGATTTGCCCCGAAAATTGGTTCCTCCGCTCCAGCGATACGCTAGTCTTTGCAACTTGTGCGATCGCGCAACACTGGATTAGGCTTGACTTTTTTAGTCAATTTTACTTAAACTATCACAAGCCTCTAATCTTGTCAATATATCTTTAAAAGTATATATTGGCTCTTTTAGATACTTTAGATTTTACCAACCAATGTTTCTTCCCTTTTCCCTCTTCCCTCTTCCTTCTTCCCTCTTCCTTCTTCCTTCTTCCTTCTTCCTTCTTCCCTCTTCCCTCTTCCCTCTTCCTTCTTCCTTCTTCCTTCAAATCAAAAACCGAATAGTTATATAAACAGCCGCAGCCACCAATTGCAAAGCCATCACAGGAAGCCCGTAACGCAGAAAAGTTTGAAAAGAAATCCGACGCCCGTGCAGTTCAGAAACTCCCGCCGCCACTATATTAGAAGAAGCTCCTACCAAAGTGCCATTTCCCCCCAAAGTTGCTCCGTACATCATCGCATAAAATAGCGGTAGCACCGCAGGTGGAAACTGCCCTGCAAAATCTGGAGCCAGCACCTCTGCCGGTGCGAGTCCGACATTCACAACATACTGTTTTAGCAGCGGTACCATCGCCACCACCAGCGGAATATTTGGCACTACACTCGACATCAAACCCACGAAAAACAACAAAGCTAAAGAACCCAGAAAAATATTTTTACCTAAAATAGCTGCTAAAATTCCCGACATACTGCCGATGATTCCGGTTTTTTCCAAGCCGCCAATTAGGACAAATATCGACATAAAAAATAACAGCGTACTCCAATCTAAATCCCGCAAAATATTGTTAACTGAATCAATTTTTGAATGGTGAGCCAACAGCATTGCTAAAGCAGCCCCTAACAAAGCAACCGCTGCCGGTGAAATTGGTATGGGCAGAGACTCTCCTACTACAAAAAATGTCAGCACGAAAGCTATAATTAAGCCACCCACTGCTAAGATTCGCGGGTGATTAATTGTTGGATGCGGCAAATGTTCCAAATCATCTAATTCTTTGTGCCAAATTTCGCGGAACAGCCAAGGCAGAATTACTAATATCACTCCTACGGCGATCGCCCCACCCAAACTTAACTTTACCAGGTAATCAGCAAAACTCATGTTAATCGCATCGCCGACAATGAATGTAGCCGGATCTCCCACGATTGTCAGCAGTCCCGAACTGTTAGCTACAAATACCATTAAAATCAGCAACGGCACAAAATCTACACCGATTTCTTGCGCCATTGGCGGAATTAACGGTGCTAGCAACATGACTGTTGTAGCATTGGGTAAAACTGCACAAATAGGCGTCGTAATTGCGACAATTCCCAGCAAGAGATTTTTGCCTTTGCCTTTGGCCAACAACACCATTTTAGTTGCTAAATAATCAAATACTTTGGTTGGTTCAAAGGATCTCACCATCACCATGACTCCGAAAAATAAGCCCAGGGTTCCGTGACTGCGACCGATATATTCGATCGCATCCTTTAACGTCATCACGTGGGTAAACACCAGAATCAGCGCTCCCAGGAATGCCGCAATTGTGAGGTGTATCCATTCTGTAATTATTAAGAAAACTACACCGATAAATGTTGCCACAGCGATCGCAGCTTGCACGTTTTCCATTGAGTCCCCTGACAAAATTAAAACTTAAAAATTCCCAACTCTCGGTTTGAGGAATTATACTACTTTATGGCTATTATGTCAATAAGTTTAAGTGCTATTTTTGGCACTAACAAGCTGGGATCTAGTCATCAATAGAGCTCCGGCATAGGGAAAAAATTACATCAAAACTACTTCTTTTGGCTCTGTCGCGATCGCCCGAAGTTTGGTATGGCGATCGGGCGATCGTTCGACTACAATGAAGCATGGGCAACATCTGCCAAACTCAACCCCCACGCAGACATCATGGACTACAGCCAAGTGCTCGCCGACAAAACCGATACTATCGTCAAAAACTGGATTGCAGCAGTACGTCAGGACAGAAAAATTGATACTGCTGACGCCTTACCGCACTCAGCAATAGAAGATCACATACCTCACCTGTTGGCGGCGATGGCCACAGTGCTTTCTCAATATCAAAACAGCGACATAAAAGTAATAATTGAAGCCAGTTTAGAACACGGATTTCTCAGAGCAGAACAAGGCTACGACGCCGCAGAAGTAGCCCGGGAATACCACTTATTGCGTCAAGTAATATTCTCCCACTTAGAAGCAGAATTGCTAGCAGGAACCACCGCCGAAGTATTCAGAGCTTTTCGGCTCATAGATGCCGTAGTAGACGAAGCAATTGCCCAGTGTTTCGATAGCTACGTCGCTCAGAGGTTGCGGGAACTCGAACAAATCCAAACTCAGTTAAAACTCACCAATCAAGAACTCTCTCGCCTCGTCAGCGTCAACCAAGAAAACGTCTACCATTTAGCTCACGAACTCAAAACTCCCCTCAACTCAATTATCGGTTATTCCGAACTGTTTTTGCGCCAAGAAAAATGGCAATCCGAAATCAAAGATACCCTCCCCGGCAGCGAACACATTGAGCGAGTATTGCGTAACGGCAGACAGTTGCTGCGCGTGATTAACGACGCCCTAGAACTTTCTCGCGCCGACAGCGGAAAAATTAAACTTCACCTGCGGCAAACTAATGTACGATCTGTAATTAACACCGTAGTAGAAATGATGCAGCCCATGGCTGATGCTAAAGGATTAAAGCTCGCAGTTACCAGCGACTGCGCCCCAAAACAAGTAATCGCCGACTCTCAGCGGCTGCAACAAATTGTCACAAACCTGCTGAGCAATGCCATTCGCTATACAGAATCTGGTAGCATTGAATTAAGTTGCCACCGTGCTGGAGAAGCAAATTGGGCGATCGCAATTACAGATACCGGCATCGGCATCGCCCCCGCAGATACCAACCGCATATTTGACCCCTTCTTTCAAGCAGGAGAAGCCGGCAAACCGCACTTTTCCCCCGACAGCACAGGCCTGGGATTAGCAATAGTATCGCGGCTCGTTACACTGCTGCAAGGTAAAATAGAGCTAGAATCAGAAATAGGAGTCGGCTCAACTTTTACCGTGATTCTGCCCCTAGAAGTTAAAATTCTTCAAGAAGTAAGCTAAACATTAAGTTCAAATTTGTACATCCGAAAATCCTATGCCCGCAGCCAACCTTAGCCCTTCCACAACCGCCTTTCCCCTCACCGCCGTAGTCGGGCAAGAAGCCATCAAATTAGCCCTACTTTTAGCAGCAGTCGATCCCGGATTGGGAGGAGTTGCGATCGCAGGACGCCGCGGTACCGCAAAATCAGTAATGGCCCGCGCCTTGCATTCCCTACTCCCACCAATTGAAATTGTCAAAGACTCTTTCTGCAACGCCGAACCTGATGAAATTCTTGTAGAAAATGCCTCTTCTTTATTAGAAGAAAGCGGGCAAGAGTTAGCAGAAGCAAGCGGGCAAGAGTTAGCAGAAGCAAGCGGGCAAGATGCCCACGCCACCGATACTAATTCCCCAAATACAGAAATAATTGCCACACCATTTATTCAAATTCCCTTGGGTGTCACCGAAGACAGACTCTTAGGTTCCGTCGATGTCGAACAATCAGTAAGATTCGGTCAAACTGTATTTCAAGCAGGACTCTTAGCCCAAGCAAATCGAGGCGTACTTTATGTAGACGAAATTAACCTCCTCGATGACAATATTTCCAACCAATTACTCACAGTATTAACCGAAGGTCGCAACCAAATAGAACGCGAAGGCATCAGCTTCCAACACCCTTGCAAACCTCTATTCATCGCCACCTACAACCCCGAAGAAGGGCCGCTCAGAGAACATTTGCTCGATCGCATCGCGATCGTCCTTTCCGCCGACGCAGCACTCGAACTACAAGAAAGAGTCTATGCAGTAGAACAAGCTTTATCCTACTCCAGCTCCCCCCAACAATTCCTCAGTCAATACGCCGAAGACACCGACAACCTCAAAACCCAAATCATCCTCGCCAGAGAATGGCTCAAAGATGTCACCATCAGCCGCGAACAAATTGCCTACTTAGTAGAAGAAGCCATCCGCGGCGTAGTTCAGGGACACCGCGCCGAAATATTCGCAGTCCGAGTCGCCAAAGCCTGCGCCGCCATTGAGGGACGCACAGCAGTTAACGCCGAAGATTTGCGCCGCGCCGTAGAATTAGTCATCGTACCCCGCGCCACCGTCATCCAAACTCCCCCAGACGAAAACTCACCTCCTCCTCCCCCGCCACCACCGCCACAAAAACAGCAGTCAGAACAAGAACAAGACGAACCCGAAAACGAACAAGAAGACGAAGAAGACCAAGAGGATGAAGACAAACCGGAACCTGAAGAAGAACCAGAAAAAGATACCATTCCCGAAGAATTTCTGTTCGACCCCGAAGGCGTAATTCTCGACCCCGACGTGCTATTCTTCGCCCAATCCGCCAACCGCCAAGGCAAATCGGGCAGCAGAACCACCATTTTCTCCGAAGATAGAGGCCGTTATGTCAAGCCAATGTTGCCCAAAGGCCCCGTCCGCCGCATCGCCGTTGACGCGACTCTCCGCGCCGCCGCACCCTACCAAAAAGCCCGCCGCCAAAAGAATTCAGACCAGGAACCCACGGCGAGTTCTAGCCCAAATCGAGAAAAGCGCGTATTTGTGGAACAGGGAGATATTCGGGCGAAGCGCTTGGCCAGAAAAGCTGGAGCTCTAGTCGTCTTTGTCGTGGATGCTTCCGGTTCGATGGCCCTCAATCGGATGCAGTCGGCGAAAGGTGCGGTGATGCAGCTACTTACGGAAGCTTATCAAAGTCGTGACCAAGTTGCGCTGATTCCCTTTCGCGGAGAACAAGCAGAAGTATTACTGCCGCCGACTCGCTCGATAGCCTTGGCCCGCAAGCGTTTGGAACGGTTGCCCTGCGGCGGCGGTTCCCCCCTCGCCCACGGTTTGACGCAAGCGGTTCGCGTGGGAGTTAACGCGCGGCAGTCTGGAGATATTGGTCAAGTGGCGATTGTTGCCATTACCGACGGACGCGGTAATATTCCTTTGGCTCGTTCTTTGGGCGAACCGATTTTAGATGGCGAAAAGCCGGATATTAAAAAGGAATTGTTGGAAATTGCTGCCAAAATTCGCGGCTTGGGAATGCAGTTGCTGGTGATTGATACTGAGAGTAAATTTATTTCGACCGGTTTTGCGAAGGAGTTGGCCAAGACTTCTGGCGGGAAATACTATCATTTGCCGAAAGCTTCCGAACAGTCGATCGCAGCTATGACTAAAAATGCTCTACGTGACGCGATCGGCTAAAATTCTTAAATCGAGATTCCATCGGCATTTTTGAGGACACGGGCATCCCGCCTGTGTTCCCTCTACGGTCAACAATCAAAACTCTAATTTTTAACTCTCAACCCGCCCACAAACGGTTACCAGCCCCCAATTTTAGACCAAAGTTCAAGCTCCCAGATTCATCTATGGAGTTAATTTAAAATTCTTCAATCTAAAATTCTTCAATCTAAAATCTAAAATCGACTGACTTTCCGGCGAGTCACCACCAGCGAACCCACAACCAAACCCAACCCACCTAGCATTGAAGGCTCAGGAATTTTGACAGGACTCGAAACCGGAATTACCCTTCCCGGATTCGGACTTGGCGAACTTCTACCTGGGTTCGGCCCGCCAACTTGAGCCAAAAACAAATTTTCTAAACCCGATGATTTGGGAGCTATCGAAACTGCGTGAAAATCAGATGCAGTGGCAGCTTTGCCACCGGAAATAACGGCGGCGGCAACCAAGAAAATTCCGGCTACTGATGGGGAAAATTTGCGAGCAAAAAAGGTGGGCATTAGAGATTACCTGTTTAGCATTTTGTCGATCGATCTAAATAATTTCACGATTAATTTTCTTTAGATACCTTGTCTAGACCACTTTTGCAACCAACCCAACCGATTTAATATTTTAGATGATTATTGAGGTTTGCTGTCCCTAGTTTCCACTAAGTCCCAAATCAAAAACCTCAAATCAACCGTTGCCCCAGCCTCAAGCATATCGTCCTCAATTACGACTCTACCACGATTTGTAACGATGCAATAGGGCGATTTCCTTCCGAGACAACAGCGACACCCCACAGACTTGTACGCAGTCAATCATAAACAATCATTCCCTGCTTTGAAGTGATCTCATCCCCATTCTTTATCAAATCTTTAAACTACTTCAGGTTTTGTCAACAGAGTGTAAAGCTGTCAAAATAGAGGTAGCAACTCTCAGCCAAAATTAGGTAAATCCTCGTGAGTAACACCAGCAACTTCCGCGAAGCCGTGCGCGAGGCCAAAAACCACGCGCTGGTAGGCCCCAACGTCATCTCCAACGCCCTGCCCTTCGTGGGCGGGGGACTTGTCTTAACTGCTGTCGGCACCTACGGTGGCCTCGGAGTGATTCGCAACTATCCCGGGATCTTCTTTCCTACGTTTATTGGCGCGATCGTCCTAGAATTAATTTTGTTCTTCGTCGCTCGCGGTGCCGCTGAACAAGGCAACAAAAACACCGCCTTGCCCCTGCTGGCAACCTACAGCCTGCTTTCCGGCTACACCCTCAGCGGATTGGTGTCTGTAGCCCTCAGAAACCAAGGAGTCGGCATTGCCGGCATCGGTTTTGCAGCCCTCGGCTGCGGCATTACTTTCATCGCCGCCCGCCAAATTGGCTCCAACTTGTCGGAAACAGACGGCATGGCCCTCACCAAAACTATCAGTTTAGGCGTGATTGCTTTGTTAGTCGTCGTTGGCGGTCAATTTCTGCTGTCGCTTTTCGGCGTCTACACCCCAACCTGGTTGGAAATAGGCATTTCTGGCATCGGCGTGTTTATCTTTGCTGGCGCTGCGATTGTAGACTTTTACATTCTGCCCCGCAGCTACCGCGACGACCAATATTTGCCCGCCGCTTTGTCGATGTACTTGACCTACATCAACTTGTTCATCTTTATTCTGCGCCTGATGATTGCTCTCAACGGCCGCGATTAATCATTGCAAGTTTAGCTTAAAAAAAACCGCAGCGCGATCGACATCCGGCTGCGGTTTTTTATTGCCTTGACAATTCCCGCTCAAATCTGCCTTCATCCGCGTTCATCCCCGTTCATCTGCCGTCATCTGCGGTCAAAAAATCTTTCTTAGTATTTATACAAGAACAAGTCAGCAGCAAGCTAAGATTAAGATCGCCACCCACAACTAGGAAAAGTAACAGTGGAAGTTCTAGACATCAAACACAATATCCAAACATTGTCCGATCGACTGGGTACCACCCAGGACTATCTTTGACATCCCCGCACTCACAGCCAAAATCCAAGACTTAGAGCAAATCTGCGCCCAACCAGCATTCTGGGACGACCAAGATAGAGCTCAAGAAACCCTCCAAGAACTGAATGACTTCAAATCTCATTTAGACCAATACCGCGGCTGGCAGACTAGCTTAGAAGACGCTAGAGCTATTTTAGAACTGCTGGAGTTAGACGCAGACGAGTCCCTATTCCAAGAAGCCTCATCGAGTCTTTCTCTGTTAACCCGCGAACTCGACTTGTGGGAACTGCAACAATTACTATCGGGGCCCTACGATGAAGGCGGCGCCGTTTTGACAATTAACGCCGGGGCGGGCGGTACAGATGCTCAAGATTGGGCCGAAATGCTGCTGCGGATGTACACCCGCTGGGGCGAAAGTCAAGGTTACAAAGTACATTTAACAGAAATTTCCGAAGGAGAGGAAGCAGGTGTGAAATCTGCCTCTTTGGAAATTGTCGGCCGCTACGCTTACGGCTACATGAGGTCGGAAAAAGGCACTCACCGCTTGGTCAGAATTTCGCCTTTTAACGCTAATGACAAGCGTCAAACCAGTTTTGCGGGCGTTGAAGTGATGCCGGTACTCGATCGATCTGTTAAGCTGGATATTCCAGAAAAAGATTTGGAAGTCACTACTTCCCGCGCAGGCGGCAAGGGCGGACAAAACGTTAACAAGGTAGAAACGGCCGTCCGCATCGTTCACCTTCCTACTGGTTTGGCTGTCCGCTGCACCGAAGAACGCAGTCAGTTACAAAATAAAGAAAAAGCTCTCGCACTGCTGAAAGCGCGCCTGTTGGTGATTGCGAAGGAACAGCGGGCTTCGGAAATTGCCGAAATTCGGGGCGAAATGGTAGAGGCTGCTTGGGGCCAGCAAATTCGGAATTACGTGTTTCATCCCTATCAAATGGTCAAGGATTTGCGGACTGGAGTGGAAACAACTGCCATCCTAGATGTGATGAATGGCGAATTAGAACCGTTCATTCAAGCTTATTTGCGGCAAGAAAACCAGTTGGTCAGTTGACAGTTGACAGTTGTCAGTTGACAGTTGTCAGTTGACAGTTGACAGTTGTCAGTTGTCAACTGTGAGGACTTCAGTCCGCAAAAAAGCAGGACTAAAGTCCTCACTACGAACCTATTTTCTGGTATGATTTTGGGGTTTTGGTCGATCGTCCGACATCCAACAGGTCGCGCCGTCAAAACCTTGATATGATAAAACTTGATCTAACGAACCACAGGAGAAAGAATGACCCAAGTTGTAATCGGCGAAAATGAAGGGATTGAGTCAGCCCTACGACGGTTTAAGCGACAAGTTTCCAAAGCGGGTATTTTCCCCGACATGAGAAAGCACCGCCACTTTGAAACCCCCTTGGAAAAGCAGAAGCGCAAAGCTATTGCCAGAAGGACTAAGAGACGCTTCCACCGCAACAACAAACCCTAGAATTAGCACTAAATTGATTCGGCACATATAATGCCTTGCGATTCTAGTACCGCAGCGACTCGGAGAATCACCGCTTCGCTGTAGGGAGCACCGATAATTTGTACTCCCAAGGGCAAAGCGCCGGGCCGCTGTACGGGCACGCAAAGAACGGGTAAGCCTATAAATGATAGGGGTTGGGTGAACAGTCCCAGATTGGGACGCACTAATATTTCTTGTCCGGCGATGACCATTTTCTCGACGCCAATTTCAGGAGCCGCGATCGGGGTTGCGGGTGCGAGAATGATATCTGTATGTTGGAATATTTCGCGAATTCGATCGCGATACCACTGTCTAAATCTCTGCGCTTGCACGTACCAAGTCGCAGGAATCAGGGTTCCAGCCAAAAAACGATCGCGCGTGGCGGGATCGAAGTCTTGAGGGCGCGTCCGCAAATTTTCCAAATGCAAGTTTCCCCCCTCGCAAGCCGTAATTATAAATGCCGCCGCCCTCGCGCGATCGGATTCCGGTATACTGACAGTTTCAAGCCCCCCGATTATTGGGGGGTTTGTTGTTATTTTTCCTATCTCAATACCACAATTCAAGACATTTGTCAAGGCATTGGCAACTATTTCTACAGCAGCCATTGCTTCCGGTTCGGCCCCTGTGGCGAAATACCCGTCAGCAACAGCAATTCGCAATCCTGCGATACCTTGATTTAACTGTGGCGAACAAAGTTCCGGCGGGCGTTGAGTGCAAACTGGATCGCGATCGTCCGGGCCTTGTAGGATATCATACAGCAGCGCCATGTCTCGGATCGATCGCCCAAACGGCCCCACACAATCCAAACTACTCGAAAATAAATAAGCGCCAGCCCTTGACAAACGGCCGTAAGTAGGCTTAAACCCAAACACACCGCACAAAGCAGCGGGCACGCGGATGGAACCGTTAGTATCGGAACCGAGGGTGATGGGTACTAAACCCGCAGCCACCGCAGCCGCCGAACCCCCACTCGAACCGCCGGCGATGCGCGCAGTATCGCGGGGATTTCGAGTTGGGCCGTAGTGGCTGTTTTCCGTGACGAAACCGTAGGCGTACTCATCCATGTTGACAGTGCCTATGAGGATTGCACCAGCTTGTTTGAGTCGGGCGACCGCCGCCGCGTCCTGGGTAGCGGGAGGATTGTCAGCGTTGATTTTTGACCCGGCTAGGGTGGTAATTCCGCTGACATCGAACAGGTTTTTGACTGCGAAGGGAACGCCTGCTAGTGGGCCTGGATTTTCGTTACGTGCGATCGCATTATCTATCTTTTCGGCTGCTGCGATCGCACTTTCTGCGGTGATGGCTGTAAAGCAATTGAGTGTTTTATCTCGATCGGCAATTCGTTCTAAAGCAGCGGTAACAACTGCTGTCGCTGTAATTTTACCACTTTTAACCGCCGATGCTGTGGCGACTGCATCCGCTCCTGCTAAAAATTTGCCTTTATCTGCGTTCATCTGTGTTCATCTGCCTACATCTGCGGTTAACAATCAAGGTTCAAACACTGGTGCAGCTTCGATTTCCGGTGGCAGGGGGAATTCGGTAACGAGTTGGGCGATCGCAGCTATCCTCTCGAAGTTTACCACAACGCCGGGACGATGTTCGGGGTTGAGCGGTAGGTTGATTAGTTCGGAAGTGCGATCGACATATTCTTCTATATTTATCATTTATTTTTCGTTGTTAGTATGGGAGTGCGATCGATTATTGTATTGTAAGTGCGATCGGGCTGTCAGTTGTTATTGCTCAGTTTTTTGTATTCCTCGGATTCTCTGATATCATCTAAAGGAGATTTGGGCTCTAGTGGTTCATCAGGACAAAACTTTATAGATGTCTGCGTTTCCCCAGACTTTAAATTTTTATTAACTTCGATTTGAACCTTTCCTTTTTTCCAACCCTTAGAACCAATTTTGAGGACTTGACAATCGATTCCTTCTTTAGGGGAGTTCCAGTTTATATCCCCTCCAGGAATTATTGTTTCTTCGTTAAGCCGCAGCTCGTTCATCCAATTTATTATTGTTATACCCGAGCAATGTTTAGTCGATTGTATACGATCAATCCGAAGTATCTCACTCAACTTGCTAGCGGCTAGCTCTTTCAACCGACGCACCGTAAAAGTAGCTTTGCCCAATAACAAAACATCATCATTGCCGTCTAGTCTCTCATAGCTTCTATTGATTTCAACTTTTTCGTCCATTTTATTTTACAAAATTCTGGCTGTTCCTATTTAATACCATTTCAAGGTATGTGAGTCAAGGTGGTCAACAAAATAAATTAACTCTCGCACTTTTTCAACTCAAACATTGACAGTTTCCCGCAACTTCTCCCCGGCGACATCCAGAGTCAGCAAATCAAAATCCTCAGCATCCATTAATTCCTTCACCTTCTCAAAAATCTCAACCTCCGCATCCTCCTGGTCTGTCAGTTTATCATAAAAATAAGGATCAGTAAACCACTGTTCAAACGCTATCATTAACAATCCATTAGGCGAAAGTTCAAACCGCCAATATTTAGAAACTCTGTCATCAACCACTTCAAACATCGGTGCAGGATTATGGATGGGATAATAGCTATAATTATCATCACAGATATAATACCAAACAGTTCCTTTCCATTCTCGGATAGCATAAACAACATATTCCTTGTCTATTGTTAGTGGTAACTCGACTTTTCGAGTGTAACCGCGTGGCGGATCTATATAATTTTCAGGAAGACATTCACCCGTCTTAGCAATGCAACGAATTTTCATAACTTGATTACCTACAGATTTTTAGGTGCTGTTTTGGGATACTGTCGCTTGAACTTAAACTCCACCTTTTGAAGATTCTGACTGTTTTGCAACCAATGGACTTGTACAGAAGCTCCATTAATTTCAAAAGCCTCAATGCTTGTCATTTTATCCCAATCTTCAGGATTTCCGCCATAAATAGCAATAAGTCTCGGCGCATCCCCCAATAATCTATCTGTACCGCAATGAATTACTATGCAATTACCAGCCTTAGCATCTTGCAGAAGCAGTTGCTCTGGCAAATTTCTCGGACTCTCATCGGGAATAGCACCTTGATTCATAATTTAACAGTTTTAGATGTTATTTGTCAAACACCATGAAAACAATTTTTTCCGGGTACAGTTTCCGCCAGCAACTTCCCCCGCGAAATCACATACCGAACCGCCGGCCGCCTCCTAATTGCATCGTAACAGCTATCAGCATCCAACACAATTAAATTAGCCGGCTTCCCCACATCGATTCCGTAACTTTTATCTCCCAAATTTAAAGTTTTAGCACCGCTTGCAGTCACCATATTAAAACAAGCTTCAATCTCAGACATCCCCGTCATCTGACAAACATGAACCGCCATGTGAGCGACATCCAACATATTCCCAGTACCCAAACTGTACCACGGATCTTGCACGCAGTCATGCCCCAAACTCACATTCAATCCATGCTGCCACAACTCCTTAACCCGCGTCACCCCGCGACGTTTTGGATAGGTATCCGCGCGGCCTTGCAGGGTGATATTAATTAAAGGATTAGCGATGAAATTGATGCGCGATTTTTGCAAGATTCCCATCAGCTTAAAGGCATAAGCATTGTTGTAAGAACCGAAGGCAGTCGTGTGACTCGCCGTCACCCGCGAACCCGCACCTGTTCTAATCGCATAAGCTGCCACTACCTCCAAAAACCTCGATTGTTCATCATCTATTTCATCGCAGTGAATATCAATTAACTTATTGTATTTTTCCGCAAGTTCAAAAATTCTCTCAACAGACTGCACCCCATCCTCCCGCGTCAACTCATAATGCGGAATTCCGCCCACAGCATCCGCACCCATATCGAGAGCTTTCTCTAAAAGTTGGTCATTTCCCGAACTCCCATAAATTCCGTCTTGGGGAAAAGCTACAACTTGCAAAGTCATCCAATCTTTGACTTGTTCCCGCACTTCCAAAAGTCCTTGCAAAGCTGTCAGCGTTGGTTCGCTAACATCAGCATGACTCCTGACAAACAAAATCCCTTGCGACGCTTGCAGCTTTAAAGTTTCAATCGCCCGTTTTTTGACATCATCCAGAGTTAAACCTTGCTTTCGTTCCCCCCAAATTTGAATTCCCTCGAACAAAGTGCCGCTTTGATTCCATCGCGGTTCCCCCGCAGTCAAGGCAGAATCGAGATGAATGTGCGACTCCACAAACGGAGGACTAACTAAATTGCCTTCAATGTTGATTTCGCGTTCGCCCAATCCTGAAATGCGGGGCGACACCGCAACTATTGTATCATCATCGATCGCAATATCTACCGTTGCGCGATCGCCCGCTCCCAACAAACGACATTCCCGCAGAACTATGCTATACTTTTGTTCAGACATGGCCTGTTTACTCAATTGTTCGTAGTAAGGACGACCGTCCTATCTTAAATCTGAGTATGTAAGTTTTGTCAGACAATCTCAAATTCCAGATTGTAGCTTTTCACCAAATCAAAGCTAAAATGGTCAACCACATTAGTATCACTCAATTCCAGATTATAAAAATCCACAAAATCAGCATCAAAATAAGGCCCAGCGTGCCAAGTTCCCACATCTAACTTAATAAAACAACTACCCGGAATCCGAAAAGCAACAATATCCTCCAAACTCGGTTTATCCCTATCTCCAGGAGGCGCAACCGCCATCAACCAATCCTTCCCATCCAGAGAACCCAAACACTGAGTACATTCAACGTGCCGCGTAATCTTACCAAACTTGCGACCTTTCTCATGCAGCCGCATAATGTAAAATCTAGGAATACCATTTTGCAAATTTAACCGAGCATCCTCATCATCAAAAGACTTACCATCAACACTCGCAGAAATAACTTGACCGTAACTCCGAAAATTATCCCTAGTCACCGATTGCGCAAACAACCGCTTAGTCGAAATTGATTCGCTCATAAATCCCAACATCCCTAGCTTTCTCTGTCAGAAATATTCTAATATAAATAGTAAGATCATATTATTTAGACCTCAATCTCATCCCAAAACAGACCAGGCGACTTATCCCCCAAGAAACTTAATTAATTTACTGCCAAATCACCACAAAAATCATCTATCTTCCTCTTCCCTTCTTTCTCTTCCTTCGCTAACTTCGCGCCTTCGCGGTTCGTTAAAATTATATTATTTGAGCCATATCGCCCAAAACACCCTTACAATCACGCATCAGCACACTGCTGCAAAAAACGAGCCGGAATATCAGGGCGAGCACCCCAGTGCAAATGCAAATAAGCAGCGTGTACCCGACAAACCCCCCAACCTTCAGCAACCGCCTCAACTTCCCCCCGCTTCCCATACCTCCAACTGTGATAAACTGGATTAGTCGGTTCGATCGTTAAATGCGATCGATGAAACTCATGTCCCCAAACCCCATCCCCCGCAATTAACACCGAACTATCCCTCACCGCCACAGCCTCGCGGTATCCCAAAGTCAAGCGCTTTCCCATCGCAGCCGAAGCCGGCAACACACCCACCCCTTGCCAAGAATTCCCATCAAAGTCTACAATCGAATCGCACAAGTACATCAAACCGCCACACTCCGCGTAAGTCGGCATTCCCGAAACAATCGCACTTCTGACAGCATCCCGAATTAAAACATTACCGCTCAATTCCTCAGCAAACACTTCGGGAAAACCACCACCAAAATACAACCCTTGCACATTGTCAGGAAACACCGAGTCATCCAGGGGACTCCAAAACACCAACTCGGCACCCAACTCTTCCAACAAATCAAGATTGTCCTGATAATAAAAATTAAAAGCCCGATCGCGCGCAACTGCAACTCGCACCGAAAACTTTCTGCCCAAACAGTTGACAACATCATCTTTTTGAGTTATAATTCCCGAAGGGAGACAGTGCCTACCCAAAAGTTGCTCAGACCCCTCACCCCCCCCATTGGGAGTCGCAGCCAACAAGGGCAAAAGTTGCTCCCAGTCAAAACTAACGGCAGCCAAATCAGCCAATTTATCGATCGCACTGTGAAGATGCGGCAACTCCTCAGCCGGAATCAAACCCAAATGCCGATCGGGAATAGTCACAGCCTCATCCCTACGCAAAACGCCTAAAATCGGTAAATTAAGCGGTTTGAGAGCATCCGTAAGCAACTCCAAATGTCGATCGCTCGCCACCCGATTCAGCACCAAACCAGCGAATTTCAGGTCAGGGTTAAAAGAACGAAAACCGTGGGCGATCGCAGCCACAGAACCAGAAAGCCGGCTGCAATCTATCACAAACAATACCGGCAAATTCAGCAAATAAGCAACATGAGCCGTAGAAGCAAACGAAATAGAATAATGTTCTTTTCCTTCTACCTTCTTAACATCCGTTACATCCGCTACAAAATCCGTTGCCGAACCCTGCTTCCGAGAAACTCCATCAAATAAACCCATTACCCCTTCAACCAAGGCACAATCGACATCTTGAATATGACGATCAAAACACTTTTTCACATAAGATTCAGACGTTAATACCGGGTCTAAATTCCGACAAGGGCGGCCCGTGACAAAAGCATGAAACATCGGGTCAATGTAATCCGGGCCCACCTTAAAAGATTGCACATTCAAGCCGCGGCGGATTAAATAAGCTAAAATGGCGATCGTTACAGTAGTCTTTCCCGCACCGCTGCGTTCACCAGCAATTACTAAAGTCATAGTTCTAGTTAGTTACAATAAATAATAGAATTTAACTGCAAGTATTCCCTCTCAATTATTGAAATTATCTGCGTTAATCTCCGTTAATCTGTCTTGGATCTGCGGTTGACCGGCTCTATCAAAAAAGTAGGGCAGACATTGCCTACCCCACTTAATATTAACTCAATTCCTTATTCCTTTCTCCTTTCTCCTTATTCCATCCATCCGTTACATCCGTTACATCCGCTACACAATCCGCTGCCGAACTTCTCTTTACCGCTTAGCCAACTTCAGCAGTTGAGCCGTCACCGCCAAACTTTCCTCGTAAAGCATATCTCTGCCCCAACTCTGCAAGTGCTGGCCGAGCAACTGTTCCGTCACCTGATCGAACAGAGGAGTCACCTGGTTAAACCGATCGGTCTGAGCACCACCTTTTGTTTCCATCCGCATACAGCCGCCCGCTTCGGAACACAGAACCGTACCGCAGTCAGCCTTTTCGTTCGTAGAATTCAGACGCAGAGCAATCAAATCGCCGGGGACATCGCCTGTATCAGCGGTAGGAATTGCAGCCAACTCGGCTTCGACAACCCGTTCGTCCGCACCCGCGAATTTAATTCGCTTGATTTGGTAATCGCCCTCCTCCTGTTTGAAAGCAATAGGCCGCCACTGAAGTCGGCTCGCCAGCCAGCCCAAATACATCAGCGCTTGAGTAGAATTGCCCTGTTCATAATCGATCGTCACTCGATCGATCTCCCGAATTGCCACCCGACGTTCCGGGGGGTCGAAGGCCTCAGCAGCCAACTCCTGCCACGCAGCCAACCTGCGCCAATTCAAATCTGCGATCGGAATTCCCTCAAGAATCAGACTTTGCATCAACAGCAATTCAGCTTCAGACTCCGTAAAGCTGCTAGAGTCAACAATCACAGAACTGCTAGTTGCCGCCAGCCGCTGGAACAAATCTCGATCGGCATCTGGATTCGCCTTCCACCACAGCAGCGTCGGCAAATCCGAGATCGTCAGCGCCGTCACAATCGCGCTCACCCGTTCCAGAGCAGCTTCCGTACCCCGGAGCGTAATGTACTCGCAGCAGATCAGATTGCCGCTGCTGCGCTTGTGCACCGGACAATAAGCAGCGACTTGAGCCTGCACGCCCGTATCTTCCCCCGCCGTCGGGCACAGAGCAATAATCCGGCAGGGGTTGGCAGCTACGATCGCGTCAGCCACCCCCGCTCCCCCGGAACCCAAGCCCGTCGGGCCCAAAACCTCGCCACTGGAATTTTTGCGAGCTACTTCTTCCCGCAAAGTCGCCAGCAATTCAGCGCTAGCTTTGCCAGTTCTCGGCATTCCGTAAGCTTTTTGAGCCGCCCTAATGCTAGATGCTGTCGTCGGCCCGCTAATACCGTCGATCGGCCCGGAGTAAAACCCCAGATCCGCCAATAACTGCTGAGTTTCTTCCGGTTCGTACACTACAAAAGTAAAAGTTGTTGCCCTAGTCGCGATCGGAAAATCGCCCTTTGACCCGGATTCTCTGTAACTTTCCCAGATTTTACTCAGTTCTGCCTCTATCTGGTCGATCGACACATCTTTAGGACTTTGCAGCGAAACCAAAGGCGGAGCTTTCATCGGTGTCATCGTCATCGGTTTTTTCTCCTTTGTGATTAGTTATTAGTCATCGGTCATTGGTCATTAGTCATTGATTCTTAGTTATTAGTCATCGGTCATTGGTCATTAGTCATTGATTCTTAGTTAGCAACTCTTAGCTAATCACAACTGACAACTGTCAACTGACAACTGTCAACTGACAACTGACAACTGTCAACTGACAACTGTCAACTGACAACTGACAACTAACTCTTAAAGTCTGCGCCACTTGCGGCCATCTCTGTTAATCAGCAGTTCTGCTTCGGCAGGTTCCCAAGTACCAGCTTCATATTTAGGAACCAACTCCTGTTCGTTCGACGATTCCCAAGCCATCAGCGCCGGAGTTACCACCCGCCAAGCTTCTTCCACTTCATCAGAACGGGTAAACAAAGTTTGGTCGCCCAGCATACAATCAATCAACAGGCGATCGTAAGCATCCGAAGATGTCACCCCAAAGGAAGAACCGTAACTGAAATCCATATCCACCGTCCGCGTCCGCAAATCCGGCCCCGGCATTTTCGCCTCAAACCTCAGTGAAATCCCCTCGTTGGGATGCACGCGCATCGTCAAAACGTTAGGAGTAGTTTGTTGCGCCGCCGACTGAAAAATTAACAGCGGCACTTCCCGAAACTGAATCGCAATTTCGCTAACTTTTTTCGGCAACCGCTTGCCAGTTCGCAGGTAGAAAGGCACTCCCTGCCAACGCCAGTTGTCAATCATAAACTTCATCGCCACAAAAGTCGGTGTGGTCGAGTTGGGAGCAACCCCCGCTTCATCGTGATACCCCGGCACAGGTTTGCCCTTCATCCACCCTGCGGAATATTGACCACGAATCGCGGAGAACTCCAAGTTATTCAAATCCGCCAAGCGAGTTGCTTGGAGAACTTTCATCTTTTCCGTGCGGATGCTGTCAGCATCAAGGGAGTTTGGCGGTTCCATCGCCGTCAGACAGAAAATCTGCATCAAGTGGTTTTGCAGCATATCCCGCAACGCCCCAGACGATTCGTAGTAACCAGCCCGGTCTTCTACGCCCACAGTTTCCGC
This sequence comes from Microcoleus sp. A006_D1, assembly GCF_036702805.1. Taxonomy (NCBI): domain Bacteria; kingdom Bacillati; phylum Cyanobacteriota; class Cyanophyceae; order Oscillatoriales; family Microcoleaceae; genus Microcoleus; species Microcoleus sp. A006_D1. Next base: position 205,028 of record NZ_JAUBVZ010000003.1, on the reverse strand, counting down.
AACCGTAATTTGTACGTGATCGACAAATTGCCTGTTCCACAGCGGTTCAAAAATCGCGTTAGCAAACCGGAACACCATCAAATTTTGAACAGTTTCTTTACCCAAATAGTGGTCGATCCGGTAAACTTGCTGTTCTTGGCAAACCTGCTGCACGACACGGTTGAGAGCTTTTGCCGAGCTCAAGTCGCGGCCGAAGGGTTTTTCAATTACCAAGCGGTGTTTTACTGGATCTGCCAGCATTTGAGCGGAGCCCAGTTGCCGAATTGCTTCTGGGAAAAAGTTCGGGGAAACCGACAGATAAAATATGTGATTGCCGCGAGTTCTCCTTTCTTCGTCGAGTTCGGCTAAGAAAGCTTTGAGTTTTTGATAGCTTTCGGGGTTGTCAATGTCGCCCGGACAGTAGTACAAACCTTTAGCGAAATCTTGCCACAATTCTTCATTGCCAATACCGCCGCCAAATTCTTCGATCCCTTCCCGCATTTGCTCTCGGAAGTAATCGTGACTCCAGGGACGGCGGGCCACACCTACCACTGTAACTTCTGGTGGCAAACGCCGATCGCGCCTCATCTGATAAATTGCTGGTACCAGTTTGCGCTGGGTGAGGTCGCCGGAAGCTCCGAAGATCACCAGAATTTGCGGTTCCGGCATCCGTTCCTTTCGTAAACCGACCCGCAGTGGATTTTCTAGTAGCGTTACCATTTATTTTCCTTTTGCTTCTAGTGCTGTTAGTCTTGCCAATACCGCATGATAGTTGGCGGTCATTTCTGCTAATTGCTGGGTGAGAGAGTTGATCTGTCCTTCATATTCGGCTTTCATTTCCTCTCTAACTTCCGCCCGGATTTTTATTCTCTCAGCAGCCAGTCGAACTTCCCAATCTCGATCGCGTTGTCGCAATTCAGCTTTTAGCTGCCTGTTTTCGGCTCTCAAATGCTCCAACTCCAAAGCCACCGCAGCAGAACGGCGATCCCTTTCTTTGTTTTGATCTCGGATTTGCTGTCTGAGGCGCTGATTGTCCGATCGCAATTTCTCTAATTCAGAATCACTATCCTTCTGAGTTCGCCCGCTTAAGGGCGATGGAAATCGCTGTTCAACCAAACGCTGAACTGCTGCGCCAGTAGGCATCCCGTTAGGCGATAACTCCAGAGCCTCTTGCCAAATTTCCAGTTGTAGCTCTGGCGAAAGTCCTGCTAGAGGACGGACTTGATTTTCTTTTGTAGGAATTTTGAGCGCAATTGCGCTCAAATTTTCCATAACCCGAGCAGCAGCAATAAACTGATCCGCTGTCCGTCTGGCTATCGCCCACCTTTCCCGGCAATAAGCCTCAAAACTTTTGTGGGTTTCCCTGTAGAGTTTCTGTTCGCGAATCTCGTCAAGGGCTTTGCCCACTTCGTAAAATATCTGAAGTCCATTTTCTACAATGGATTCCAGTTCTTGAAGCCGCGCCCGTTCTGCAACATCAAGCTGGTCTGTTGCATACTCGCTCTCTACTAGGGTATTGGTAATCTGCATAGTCATGCCTCAGCGGTTGGAGATGAAGAATTCGAGTTGTATCTCTGGCTAAATTCCTGCTAGAGGACAGAAGAGATTTTTATTTCGGGGAAAAATGAGCGCAATTGCGCTCATTTTTTCGGGAGAGAATTTAAAACTCAGTATTCAGGAGGCAAAATGATTATGTATTCAGACTCCTAAATGCTTCTGCCTTTCAGGATACAGATATGTCTCTAGGGGACGGGTGACAATTTTTGCACCTTCTCTTCCAAAAAATCCATCAGGATTGGAGTTGGCTGACAAATTTTGCGCTCCCCTCACAGTCATACCTCAGAGGTTGGAGATGGACAATTCGAGTTGTATTTCTGGCTAAATTCCTGCTAAAGGACAGAAGAGATTTTTATTTCGGGGAAAAATGAGCGCAATTGCGCTCATTTTTTCGAGAGAGAATTTAAAACTCAGTATTCAGGAGGGAAAATGATTATGTATTCAGACTCCTGAGAGTTTCTGCCCTTAAGGATACAAACCTGCTCACGACACGGGTGCGAGCCTCTTAACTTTCTCTTCCAAGGAATCCATCAGGGATTGGAAGGGGCTGACGAATTTCTCGATCCCGTCGAGGAGCAAGTCTTCCATCACTTTGTCCAAGTTGATGTCGATGTCGGGATCTTTGAGACTTTGGATCAGGCTGTAAGCTTCTGCAACGTTATTCTCAATCCGCGGTGCGACATCGCAGTGATCGAAACAAGCTTCAACGGTGTTCGGCGGCAAAGTGTTAACCGTGTCGGGGCCGATTAGCTCATCCACATACATCACATCGCTGTAGTTGGGGTTTTTGGTGCTGGTGGAAGCCCACAGCAAGCGCTGGACTTTCGCTCCTTTGGCGGCTAAAGCTTGCCAGCGATCGCTCGCGACGATCTCTTTATACTTCTGGTAAGCTACTTTGGCATTGGCGATCGCAATTTTCCCCTTCACCGCTTCCAGTTTGGCTTTGGTGGAAATATCTGTAACGCCTTTGAGTTTCTCGTCAATCTTGCCATCGATATTGATGTCGATCCGGCTCAAGAAGAAACTGGCGACAGAAGCAATATTGCTCACATCCAAACCTTTAGCCACCCGCGCTTCCAAACCGCGAATGTAAGCCCAGAAGGTTTCGACGTAGCTGTCAACGGAGAATAGCAAAGTCACGTTAACGTTAATCCCTTCACTGATGACTCGCTCGACTGCGGGCAAACCTTCAGCGGTTCCCGGAATCTTAATCATCACGTTTTCTTTGCCGAGGGCTTTGTAATAGCGCAGGGCTTCGCTAATCGTACTTTTTGTGTCATTGGCGATCGTCGGAGGCACTTCGATACTGATGTAACCGTCCAAACCCTTCGACTCTGCGTAAACCGGGGCGAAGATGTCGCAAGCGTTGCGGATATCTTCAAATACCAGAGATTCGTAAATCTCCATCACAGATTTGCCCGCCCGAATGCCTGCTTCGATATCCGCGTCATAAATCACATTACCAGCGATCGCCTTCTCGAAAATCGCCGGATTAGATGTAATCCCGCGCAGTCCCCGACTTTCAATCATCTGCTTGAGTTCGCCGGACTCGATCAGATTGCGAGTCAAATTGTCCATCCAGATACTTTGGCCAATTTCTTTGATTTCTAACAGGTGATTCGTTGTCGTTTCCGTCATTACTTTCGCTCCTACAATTTGATAGCTGTTAATTGGGAATTGGCAATTAGAAATTAGAAATTGATAATTGGCAATTGGTAATTGGTAATCGGTAATTGGGAATTAAAACATTCTTCCATCCATTCATCCGTTACATCCGTTACACAATCCGTTGCCGAACTTCCTTCACTCTCCGACTGTGCGAGAATTACGAGCTCGATCTTGAACAAAAGACTCAACCAGCGCTACATTTTCTTTGCTGCCAATAATCAAAGGCGTGCGCTCGTGAATTTTAGTCGGCACAACGTCCAAAATGTCTTGAATACCCGTACTAGCGCGCCCGCCAGCTTGTTCCATCAAAAACGCCAAAGGAGCCGACTCGTAGAGTAAGCGCAATTTGCCATCGGGGTTTTTCACTGTTCCGGGGTACAAAAACACGCCTCCCTGAGATAAAATCCGGTGGAAATCTCCCACCAAAGCCCCTCCGTACCGGGCGGTATAGCCTTCGCTGCGGTGTACATAGCGAATGTAATCCCGAAAAGGTTCGTCCCACTGCCAAAAGCTACCTTCATTGACACTGTAAATCGGGCCACTGTCTGGAACCTTGATGTTTTCGGTTGATAGAATAAACTCGCCCAAACTGGGATCGAGGGTAAAGGAATGAACGCCCTGCCCGATCGAATAAACCAGCATGGTACTAGGGCCGTAGAGCACGTAGCCGGCCGCGATTTGTTTGTGTCCATGTTGCAGCAAGTCGGAAGCCGAACCGTCTTCATCGTCCCCCTCTTGCTTGCGGATGCTGAATATTGAGCCGACATTGAGATTGATGTCAAGATTGGAAGAACCGTCTATGGGGTCGTAGAGCAGACTGTAGCGTCCGATCGGACAATTTTCGGGAATGTAGTAGGGTTTTTCCATTTCCTCCGAAGCCAAGCGGCAGACAAGTCCGCTTTGCTGGAATACCGAGATAAACACTTCATTGGCATAGATATCCATCTTTTTGACGGATTCTCCCTGCACGTTTACACCCCCTGTAAACCCTAAAGCATCTTCCATTAACCCGGCCCTGCTGAGCCTCCTCGCGATCAGCTTGGCAGCTAATCCGATGCGATTCATCAGAGCGCTGAGATCCTGAGCATCTGCTGAAAAGCTGTGGAGTTGCTGGAGTACGTGACGGGATAGAGTCGTGCAATCGCGGTCTAAGGATTGCACCTGATCGATCGGGCCCAGGCGGGCTTCCCCTGTCGGCGCGTTTACCATGATTTTGATGTCCTCCCTGTCTTGTGGCTCGCTAGTTTGGGATTTTTCAGGTGTTCCTGAATCGGCGATTAGACCGATAGTCCTGCAACTTCTATCTTAGGGAGGGTTTTGCGATCGGGCATGGAACTTTAGGTGAATTTTAGATCCCCACGGAAAATTGAGGAGTGCGATCGACTATTTAGTCGGGAATTGTATTCAAAATAACTAAATTTTTGATTTACCGCAGAGGGCGCAGAAGGAGAAAGTGTTGGCTTCGGGATGTAGGTTTGCTGTATAGCATTCGGAAGTTCGGCAACGGATTCGCTCCACGGATTTAACGAAGGTCAGTCTAAGGATTTTAGATTTACGATTGACTTAGCCCACCAGGGGCAGGGCTTGAGGATTTTAGATTCGTTATGAGTGCGATCGGTCAAGATTGTATCAGACGAGCGATCGTACTTTAAAGGTGATATGACACTCCAAAATTCTGGGTAAGCTATCCATAGGAATACGGTCATTGAAATTTAAGCAAATATACAGAGTCACTCATTGACCTTTCTATTGACTTGTTTGAAATTTCCTCAAACGATCGATTCGCCTTGAATAAATTCTCAAAATCTGGGTTGTAAAAACCCAAATAGAAAATGTTTGTTGGTGCTCATCAACCCAGGATAATGCTATGGATATTGTTCAACAAATTCCCCATAACTTAGTCAAACACTATCAGATTAAAAAGCTACTTGGAGAAGGCGGTAGTAGCACAACTTACGAAGCCATTGACCTCAAAAAAAACCAGCGAGTCGCACTCAAAGCTTTGTCTTTACAAAAAATGAATGACTGGAAAGTCCTGGAACTATTTGAACGAGAAGCCAATGTTTTATCAAAATTGAATCATCCGGGAATTCCGCGTTATTTGGATTATTTTTATGTCGATACTCCCGATAACCGTTCTTTTTATATAGTACAAGAACTGGCAGAAGGGCAATCTCTAGCAAGTTTAGTCGAAAATGGCTGGCACGCTCGCGAACCCGAAATTCGACGCATTGCCACACAAATTTTGGAGATTTTAGTTTATCTCCATTCACAGACACCACCTGTTATCCACCGGGATATTAAACCAGCAAATATTGTTTTAAAATCGCCCATCAATTCCAAAAAACAAAAAGACTTGGCAGTCTGCTTAGTAGATTTTGGCGCAGTGCAAAACACTTATTACAATACTTTAATGCGAGGAAGTACCGTAGTTGGAACCTATGGTTATATGGCTCCAGAGCAATTTCTCGGACAAGCCGTACCGGCAACAGATTTATATGGTTTAGGATCGACATTGTTGTATTTACTAACCCACCGTTCCCCCGCCGAATTACCAACAAATATACTAGAGATAGATTTTCGATCTCAAATTCAGATTTCTTCAGCATTTGCCGATTGGTTAGAAAAAATGATAGCGTCAGATTTAGAAAGCCGCTTTCAATCGGCAAAAGAAGCGCTTGAATTGCTTCGCAATCCTCGAATATTAAGCGTTAAATCCAATCGATCGACGCAATGGAAAAAACGCCTCAAAATAGGAATTGCTGCTGTTGCTACTGTTGCCACTGTTGCTGTTTTCAATCACTTTAAATATCCCATCCTAAACCGGATTGGATTTACCCCCGAGGCAGTTGTCAATGCTGTTAAACAGGGAGATACTAAAACTGTTAGGCATTATATGGATCTTGGTATTAGTGCTAATACTAGGGTAAATAACCGGTATTTATTACACTTTGCTGCCTCAAAAAAGGTGGCAGAATTGTTAATTGCCAAGGGTGCAGATGTCAAAGCTAGCGATGTGTTTGGCTTTACCCCATTACACTTCGCTGCTAGATTCGATCGCATAGAAGTGGCACAGACGCTAATTGCTAAAGGTGCAGATATTAACGCCCAGAGACAAAGAAAAATTCATTTCAAGCCGTGGACTGTTTTATGGAGTCCTAGATTGGAAATGCCTTTCCCTGATAGCAGTATGGATACAACTCCTCTGTTTTTTGCGCGATCGCCTAAAATGGTCAATTTTCTGATTGCCAAAGGCGCAAACGTCAATATCAAAAACAAAAATGGCATGACTTCTCTACATATAACGCAATCAAAGGCAATAGCAAAGATACTACTCGCTGCGGGCACAAAAATTAACATCAAAGAAGAAAATGCCCGAAATGGCAAGAGTACAGCTTTATTACATAACGCAGCCAAAATAGGCTTTAAGGAGTTGGTACAGCAGCTAATTAAAGACGGCGCAAATGTTGCGATCCGCGATCGTGATAAAAGAACTCCACTGCACTATGCAACTACAAAAGAAGTTGCTGCTTTGCTCATGCTCAATATCAACGCTAGGGACAAATCTGGAAATACTCCGTTACACATAGCTGTTCAAGATAATCGCCCAGAAATTGTCTATTTTTTAATTGTTCATGGCGCGAAAGTCAATGTTAAAAATAGTGAAGGACAGACTCCGTTACACATAGCTGTTCAAGATAATCGCCCAGAAATCGGATATTTTTTAATTGATAACGGCGCGAAAGTCAATGTTGAAAACAATTATGGATTGACTCCTCTAGATATTGCTGTCTTCAAGAATATACAGAATATCAATCAACTGCCGCCGTTAGAGCCTGGTGCAGAAATTAAGATCCAGGATAATCACAGAAAAACTTCACGGGATATCGCGCTAGAAATGAACCTCCGCGATACAGTGGCGCTGCTGATTAGTAAACACCCAGATGTTAATAGTGAAGACAAAGAGGGCAGAACTTTACTGCATATCGCTGTGATTTTCAAACTTAAGGATGTAGCCAAACAACTCATTGCCAAAGGTGCATTCGTTCATGCCAAAAATAACTTGCTTCAAACTCCCCTGCATCTTGCTGTTGCTCAAGGATCTCAAGATATCACTGAACTGCTAATTGCTAAAGGTGCAAGGGTTGACGTTAGAAAGGCGAATGGTCAAACTCCGTTGTATCAAGCGATCGCGATCGGACACAATGATATTGCTGCACTGCTAATTAAAAACGGTGCAGATGTTAATAATAGAGATATGTGTGACACAACTCCACTCCACAAAGCAGCACATTATGGCACTGTAGAAATTTTAAAATTGCTGATTGCTAAAGGTGCAAAAATTGACACTACAAACTGCTATGGGGACACGCCACTAAAGATAGCAGAAACCAACTCTAACCCCGACCGAGAAGCAGCCGCCCAAATACTCAGATATCGCGGCGCAACCCACTAATTATCCAAAATCAACCCAAGCATAAAAATATGGAAACACTACAACAATCGGAAAAAATCATTGCTGAAAGATATCGCATTCTCGGCAAATTAGGACAGGGTGGAGTTGGAATCACCTATGCTGCTGTAGATTTAAACAGCAATCAAAAAGTTGCACTCAAAGCTTTATCCCTGCGCCTGACTACTGAATGGAAGAAAATCGAGTTATTTGAACGAGAAGCAAAAACTTTATCGGGATTGAATCATCCGGGAATTCCTCGCTACATTGACTACTTTCAAGTTGATACTTCCCAAGATCGTTGTTTTTATATCGCCCAACAACTTGCACCGGGAAAATCTCTCGCACAGTTGATAGAAAATGGCTGGAAACCAAAGGAATCGCAAGTTCGTTATATCGCCTATCAATTGCTAGAAATTCTAGCTTATCTGCAATCGCTGTTACCTCCTGCGATCCACCGAGATATTAAACCTCAAAATATTATTCTGCAAAAAAATGGGCGAGTCTTTCTAGTGGATTTTGGCGCAGTTCAAAATACTTACCATCATACCGTTACTGGAGGCAGTACCGTTGTCGGAACCTACGGTTACATGGCACCAGAACAATTCAGAGGAAAAGCTGTATTATCAACAGATTTGTATGGATTAGGAACAACGCTGCTTTTCTTGTTAACCCAGCAATTTCCATCTGATTTACCCAGACAAAAGCTGAAGGTAAAATTCCGCGATCGCGTCTCTATTTCTACAGAGTTTTCCGACTGGTTAGAGAAGATAATTGAACCCGCAATTGAAGATAGATTTCACTCAGCAAAAGATGCTTTATCAGCATTGCGAGGGGAACAGCCAAGCGGGATTAATCCCGACAAAATGTTTAAGCGATCGCCCCAATCCCGAATTACTTTAATTGACGCTAAACGGCGGTTGTTCATTAATATATACCCCGCTCGTTTACCTAGCAAACTCAAAGGGTTTTTGCAGTTTATCGATAGGACTTGTAAAGTTTTACTTCCCAGCTTTTTGCTCCTTCAACCTTTCCACTTAATACTAAATGCCATAGCCGTACCGATGGACTCGACATTTACATTGAGCTTGTTTAAATACACTTTAGCCGACTGGTTAGGTGAATTATTTCAGCTATTTGTATTTAGATCGATCCCAGCTCTAATAATATTTATCGTGTTTTATGGTTTGATGTACTTGTGTTTGATTTCTTATTGTTTATTGAGCAGACAAATTCAGATCGCTCCTCAAGATATCCAGTGGGTAAAGTTGAGCAGAATTCATCTGCCATTGCTCAAAAAATCGATGACTTTTTGCCTAATTCGCGCCAAGTCGCGTAACTATTGTTTTGGCTTATTTTTGCCGCAAGCTGAGAAAGAATGGTTGGTAGGGGAATTGAATGATTTTTTAAGTAAACTAACTTAATTTAGTCGAAACTTGTGCTCCTTGAGTATCAAGCCCGATCGCCCTGACATCAGCCTTCACCCCAAATTCCCCCCAAGCAGCCGCCATTTCCCTCACAACCACATCAACATTAGTAACATCCGTTAAAGCTAAAAGCGTCGGGCCTGCACCGCTAATTACCATCCCACAAGCCCCTGCATTCACGGCTGCTTCTTGCACCGCTTCATATCCCCGAATCAGCGATTGGCGGTAAGGCTGGTGAATTTTGTCTTGGAGGGCGCAGCGCAGCCAATCTCGATCGCCCGCAGCCAAAGCCCGCACCAACAAACCCAGGTGTGCGGCATTGAAAATCGCGTCAGCCCTGCTGTAATCTGCTGGCAAAACCTTGCGCGCTTCGGCTGTAGAAAGTTCAAAATCGGGAATCGCTACCACCGGCACAATATCAGGATGCCACGGAATATCGCAAATTTGCCAGGAACCCCCCCCCTGCCCCCCCTTAGTAAGGGGGGGTGATTCTCTTAGCCCCCCCTTACTAAGGGGGGGTTGGGGGGGTGTATTGCTAGCAGCGAGGCGACAGCCTCCCAATAAAGCGGGGACAACGTTGTCGGGATGTCCTTCAAGTTCGATCGCCAACTGCATCACATCCACCTGACTCAAAGGCTTGCCGGCTAAACAATTCGCCGCCACCAACCCGCCGACAATAGCTGTAGCGGAACTCCCCAAACCCCTCGCTAACGGCACTTGCATATCTATATGTATTGTCACTGGGGGCGGCGATTGACGGAGGTATTCGTATAACTTGACAAAGGCTTGGTAAGCGAGATTGCTGTCGTCTGTCTTGACTTTGGCAGCTTCCGCGCCCGTAACGGTAATTTTTAGTTTCTCGGTTGTTGACGGTTCGAGGAGGGAGAATTGGAAATGATTGTAGAGGCTTAAAGCGGCGCCGAGGCAGTCGAATCCGGGGCCGAGATTGGCGGTTGTGGCGGGTACGGTGACGGTGACGGTGGAGGTTGCAGGCATTTTTTGACGGGGTTAATTTGGAGTGTTCAACCGCTGATGGACGCAGATGAACGCAGATGAATTTTTGGGTTATTATACCATGTTTTTTTAAGCACTTATTTTTGCAGTCTTTGCAGGTGTTTCATGGCATCTTGATAATCTTCTGTCTTGCCCTCTTTTTGATAAAGTTCCGCAGCTTTTTGGTAATCGGCAATCGCGCCTGCTTTGTCTTCTAAGAAATAGCGGACTTTGGCGCGGTTGTAGTAGGCATCGCCGTAGTTCGGATTAATTTCAATTGCTCGATCGAAGTCGGCTTTGGCGGCCCGATAGTCTTTGAGATTTCGGCCGTGAATGATGCCGCGTTTGTTGTAGGCTTTGGCGTAGTTGGGGTTGATGCGAATGGCTGCGGTGTAATCTGCGATCGCCCCTGGGATGTCTCCAGCCTCTGACTTGGCTAAACCGCTATTGAATAAGTCTTCAGCAGAATTTTGAACTATTAGTATTGGCGCTGGCTCTGCTAGAATAGCAGTGGATATTCCGCCCCAAGTTGTAAAAATTCCGAGCGGGGCGATCGCCCTGTAGAAAAGTTTCATAAATCTAAGCAAAAATCCGAGCGACAGAGCAACTAAAACCAGGTAACAAAGGCGAGGTCAATTCATCATTACTCAACAGCGTAGCAACGAGCCTTAAACTTGCTTCTTCCCTGCGATAAACCTCAATTTGCTGCAACCGCCAATTCACGATCCAGTATTCCTGTACTCCCCGCACTGAATAGAGTCTGACTTTCAAATCTCTATCCCGTCTTTCATTGTCTGTACCAGCAGATAATACTTCAACCACTAACTCAGGGGCGGCGGTTAAATGGCCGGCTTCGTCTAGCAAGAGGGCCAAGCGTTCATTGCTGGCCCAAACTACATCAGGAATGACGTTATCGGCATCTGTGAAAATCAGCCCTGGATTGATTGCAGCTCGTCCTAAACCTGAAGACATCGACCAAGTATCAAGCACAGAGAAAAATCTGCCACAAGTCTGTTGATGACCCCAATGCGGTGCTCTAGTCACAAATAACTCTCCATCAATAATTTCATAACGATCGCCGTTATCAGGCAATAGTTCTAAATCAGCGGTAGTCCAGCGTACTTTATCAGATATTGTCTGGCTCATACAAGCACTCTTGATAGGTGGTACAAACATTATAAACTGGTTTGTAGTAAGGACTTCAGTCCTCTCTAAGGTTTTTAGTCAATTAGGACTAAAGTCCTTACTACGAACAAGGCTGCCGATCGCAATTAGCCGCACATCACACTACTTAAGAACAGTTTTAGAAGCAATGCGAGTTTTCTTGCGATCGGCTTCACTCAATTGTTCACCAGACTGCAAACGAGTAGCAGAGGTTTGCAGCACAGTTGCGGCACTTTTATCACCCATTTGCAGAGCAGTTTTAGCCGCCGTTTGTAGCATCGTAGCTGCACCGGCGCGATCGCCCTGTTGTAACCTAGTTTCTGCGAGTTGAGTTTGGCGGTACTTAGCCAAAGCTAAAATGTGCTGCTGCACCATCGGGTTAAGTGCCGGCTGATAAACTTTCAGGACATTAGCAGAAATTGCAACGGGATCGGAAAGCAAACCTTCACCGACACTCGGATCGTCATAGCGAATTTGCAATTGCCCGATCGCCTGTGTACCTTCTGGTAACTGTCCAATATAAATATTAGCCAAAACTACACGCTCTACATCCTTCATTAAATCTCCCAAGCGCACCATAAAGCGATCGCCCTCCTGCTGCACCGGTAATTCGATCGTGTCTGGGGCAACTTGCGCGATCGGTTTGAGTTCGGCTAACCGCACTTTTGGCATCAGCGAAAATAGCAAATAAGCATTAGTCAAACCTACACCTTGGATGCGAGTAAACAGCTTGCCAAACTCATCAACCGCATCTTCAGGACGCTGAATATGAGCCAGAGCACCGCCGCCCGCATCAGCAATTTTTTCCAAAATATCCTGGTTCCAGTTATCGCCAAATCCCAGAGAATTTAAAGTCATGTTATAATCGGCGGCCAGTTTCGCCAACTTTAAACAGCGATTGTTGTCGCCATGTTCGTTTTCGCCGTCAGTCAGCAGAAACGCCTGAGATATAGCTTCTTTTTTGCCTTTCCCCAACTCTTCAATACCTAACTTAATGCCCTCATCAATTGCTGTACCGCCGGCTGGACGCAATTGCTCAATTTGCCGTTTAATGCTAGCGGGGTCTCCCACAACTTGATTTGGGACGAGGACTTTGGCTTTATGATCGAAAGCCACAGCGCAAAAGCGATCCCCGGGCTTCAACCTGTCCAGCAACTGTCCGGCGGCTTGTTTGACGGTTTCCAAGGGGCGCCCGCCCATCGAGCCGCTGTGGTCGAGAATCAGGCACAGGTTTAAAGGTACGCTGGAGTCGATCGCACTTGCCGTCGCAGAGACTGAAATCGCTAGCTGGCGCTGCGTCGAGGGCGCGGCAGCGTCAAGGTTGGGATCGTTTAACACCGGGAGCAAACTAACTTTCATGCGGGATACCTAAAGATTGCGTTACTATTTCTTATAAGAATAGCTCCATCAGTTCAGGCAACATTTCGGTTTATGAACACACCAATAAAAGCTGTGCAATCGCAATACTACGGGGAAGGCAACTCTCGGACGCCGCCTCCCGATTTGCCATCCCTGTTGCTGAAGGAGCGGATCGTTTATCTGGGTATGCCTCTGGTACCTGCGGTAACAGAACTGATTATCGCTGAACTGTTGTTCTTGCAGTACGAAGACCCGGATAAGCCCATCAAAATCTATATCAACTCGACAGGCACTTCTGGTTATAGTGGCGAACCCGTTGGCTTTGAAACGGAAGCCTTCGCTATTTGCGACACGATTCGGTACATTAAGCCGCCCGTGCACACTATTTGCCTCGGTTCGGCAATGGGCATGGCTGCGATGCTGTTAGCGGCTGGTACAAAGGGCTTTCGGGCGAGTTTACCCCACGCTTCGATTGTGTTGCACCAACCCAAGGCTTACACGCGGGGTCAAGCCAGCGACATTCAAATTCGGGCTAAGGAAGTGCTGGCAAATAAAGCGACGATGCTTGATATTTTTGCAAGCTGTACTGGCCAACCGATCGACAAAATTACTAAAGATATGGATCGGTTGCTGTACATGACTCCCCAGGAAGCTAAAGAATACGGTTTGATCGATCGCGTTCTTGAAAGTTCGGAAGAATTGGCGAAAGCCCTTCCTGCGGCAGCTATCTAATTTGCGAATGGGTCATAGGGCATAGGGCATTGGGCATAGGGCATAGGGCAATGAAGATGAGTCGTAATTTAAGGGTTAATGGCTAGTAGTTTCTACCCTGATTAGTTATTCAATAGTCTTTTTATGACTAACAATTACCAATCCCCGATTCCCAATTACCAATGCCCGATGCCCAATGCCCGATGCCCAATGCCCGATGCCCAATGCCCGATCACCAATTACCAACTAAAAGGAGTTCCGAATTATGCCTATAGGTGTGCCAAAAGTTCCCTACAAAATGCCGGGGGGTTATGATACTCAGTGGATTAATATCTACGATCGCCTTTACCGGGAACGGATTATTTTCTTGGGTAAAGATATTGACGATGAAATTGCCAATCAAATCATCGCTGTGATGCTGTATCTGGATTCGGAAGATTCAGGCAAGGATATCATTTTGTACATCAATTCCCCTGGTGGGATGGTGTCGGCAGGCATGGCTATTTTTGATACCATGCAGCACATTAAATCGGACGTGGTGACGATTTGTGTGGGCTTGGCTGCTTCGATGGGTTCTTTCCTGCTGGCTGCCGGTACGAAGGGCAAACGCTTAGCTTTGCCTCACTCGCGGATCATGATTCACCAGCCTTCTGGGGGCGCGCGGGGACAAGCAACGGATATTCAGATTGAGGCGAAGGAGATTCTGCGCCTACGCCACCAACTCAACGGTATCTATGCTAAAAATACTGGGAAGCCGATCGAGAAAATCGAAAAAGACATGGATCGCGACTATTTCATGTCCGCCGAGGAAGCCAAAGAATACGGCTTGATCGACAGAGTGGTCGAAGATCGTCCGTAAGTGATTTTTTCGATTCAGTAGTGCGGCCAACCCTCGCACTACAACCTAGTTTGCAGTAAATTTTGGCAGAATCTTTGCATTTAAGGATTCTGCCATATTTAATGGTATTATCCACGCTCATTCATGCTAAATGGATATTGCAGATTATTACCGACAGTTAGGACTAAGGTCTGGTGCGAGTTTATCGCAAGTTAAGGCTTCTTACCGGCAGTTAGCCAGACAGTATCACCCCGATGTGAATCCGGGAAACGAACAGGCTAAGAATAAGTTTATTGCTATTACTGAGGCTTATAAGTTCCTGGTGAACACTGCCCGCCCGGATGTTGCGGAGTCGAAAGTTGCTAATTCGACTGTGGCGCCTACTTCGACACCGCCAGCGCAGGCGGTGAAAGCTCAACCGCAGACAGTTAAGGTGACTCGGAAACAGCAAGCCACGACGGATAGCCCGGAGCTGTCGGCGGCGGAAAAAAAGTTAAAACAAGATGCTTATTTTGAACTACAACAGTTACTGAAATATCAAAGGTTTCCCCGGGCGATCGCCCTAATTGAGGGTTTGGCCCAGCGGGTTCCCGAAGATCAGGAGGTGCGCCAGTGGCAGGCGATCGCCTATCAGCGCTGGGGACGGCATTTAATCGGGGAAAAGCAGGTTGATAAGGCGAGAATTTATTTGAAAAAGGCTGTGAAAACTGACCCTCACAATCGGGCTTTGTGGGCGGAAGTTGAGCGGGATTTTCGCAGGTTGGAACAGATTTATTGATTGGGCATTGGGCATTGGGCATTGGGCATTGGGCATTGGGCATTGAGGATTGGAAATTATTAGTTCGATTCTGTGGAGGTAATCAAAAGGTCTATATTTTTGAGTTTTTCTAAAATGACTTGGGTGTTTTTCGGTCTGTTTTCCGGTAGCGGTTCCATCAATTCGTCGATCGACTCTACGAAGGACTGGTCAACATCTAAAGCCTGGTTCCTCCAGTTAATCTTACCAGTTGTGGGATTGACGGGAAAGTCGATCGGCGCAATGCCTGTCAATAAATGTACAAAAGTACGCCCCAGGGCGAAAAAGTCCGATCGCACTTCAGCTTTACCTGCAACTTGTTCCGGCGCGCAATATCCCGCAGAACCTACGGGCGTTGTATCAATCCCTGCTTCTGTTGCGGCCCCAAAGTCAATTAATCGCAATCGGCCATCGGCTGCAAGCATCAGGTTGGATGGCTTAATATCCCGATGTACTAGATGATATTTGTGGATTTCCTGCAAAATATGGAGCATTTGTTGCAGCCAATCAACAGCTAGTGTTTGAGAAACTTGCTGGTTTTTAGTTAAGAATTCGGTCAAGTTTTCTCCGCTAATTTTTTCCATCACCAAACAACACAATTTCTGGGAGTTATTGGCGAGTTTAACCTGGAAATAACCGTCTGGTTCGACTTGGGGAACTCTGGCTTTTCCCGCTAGCCAAATTAACACTCGCGCTTCTTGCTGGAACAAACGAAGTAAATCGGGATTGTGGCTGTGTTTCAAGACTTTTAAAACTTTGACAGTTCCCCATTCGTTTTCCCCGGTTCCCAAATCTTCGACTTCCAAGATGTCTGTGGGGCGTGCGGGATTGGGCGATCGCACTGGTTTAAGGATGCGGTAGCGATCGGCAATTAGTAAAGCCGTGCCGCAAGCCTGACAATTTTGAGCAGCAGCAAGGTTTTCGCGTTGTTCGCATTGAGGATTAATGCAGTAAATCATCTGTCTTAATGCGTCATGGACTGACGGATTTAACGAATTGATTCAATTATTAGCATAAAACCCAGTAGTTCTGACCTTACTACTGGGTTTCTATTTACCGCCCATTTGCGCACGCTATCACATTTAAGTCAAGGATTTAAGATTAATAGCATCGCGCTCTACCGATTGAGCTACCCCTCATTGTTGGTTGAGGGGGCTGGATATGAGCCAGCAACCTCGATGATGTTATTGTTCCTGACATTCGTTTTAGCGATCGGCGGAGAATGCTGAGTTTAGAGTGATAACTTGCTATTGAATTTGTACGCAATGCTGCCTCTGCCAAATTGGGCTACCCTTCTCGGTTAGGTAGAAGGGACAGGAGTCGAACCTGTAATGTCACATTTGTACGGTTTAAGTTGAAGTTTTAGTTTGAGCTTGTACTCTGTTTATATCTTAAACCATAACTCTCAAAAAAGCAAGCAATTAGCGGAAAATAAATTGAAAAATTCGCTCTCCCACTTTCTGTTCCTCAACTTGCGAATTGTTAGCTTCTTCGCGGGCGAACATCACAGCTTGCTGCAAGATTTCCACCCTTTGCAGCAACTCGTTAATCCGCCGCGCTGGCAAAGATCCAGAAAACTTGACAGTGCGCCAGTAGCCGATCGTAATATCTTCGTAATAAACATCGACTTGAGCCGGATGGTGTTCGGTAGCTTCAGTTTTAACGTGATTGCGCGGAGTTTTAAAAGTCTTGAGAGTTTGCACCGGTTCTGTGGCCCAACAGTCGGCGGAAGCATCGAAGTTCCAAGTCTCGGAAGCATCCAAGACAGGAAGTTTTTTGATGAATGCTTGCAAGTCGGCTAATTGCTTTTCAATGAATAGCAAATAGCTGACGGGTACTTGGCTCAAAAGCACGTTTCCGTCTACGGTTACGTCGGCGCGGGCAGTACAATTTGTCCAGTCTTTGGTTGCGGTTACGTCGAAGAGTTTGGTCAAAACTTCTGTTGTTTTGCGGATAATTTCTTCGGCTTTGACTTCGACTTTTTTGATTCTGGCGGTAGTTGTTCGCCTTCTTCGTCTTTGGGGCGGTAAGTGCGGGAGATTCCAGAAAGCACGGCGGGCTTCTGGAGGGCTTTTTGGGCTTCTGCTAGTTCTTGGATCGATCGGCTTTTGATGCCTTTCTCGATCGCGATAATCTGATTTAAGCGTGCCATTGTTTGATGTTATTGATGCTGGACTGATATTAAGTCCGGTTAATACGGATCATCAAATTGTTTGTCGTGCGGCTTTTAGTGCCATTGGACTGAAGTCATCACTACAAACCGACTTTGTGTAGCATGGCATACTTCAGAATAAATGACAAGCTTTTGCCTGCGGCTTATGCCAAGAGATCGCCCTTCTGGGCAAATTGTAGCAAAGTTTACTTATTTTTCACGCTCAGACTACCTCTTTAGATAGATGCGAGAATACCTCTTGCGACAATGGCAACATAAGTAAATATTTCTTAACATATAGAGAACAAAGGGAATCCGAGGAGACACCAAAAATCCTTAAGCCCTTGGGGTGCCCCGGTTAATCAGATTCTTCGCCAACAAGGGCAAAATCAATGAACAATCAGCAAAAATCCGAAGTTTCAACATTTTTGTCAATGCTTCAAAAAGGCATTTGGCTGTTTGGGATTCTCTCTTGGATATTCGGGCTGACAGATAGAAGCATTGCACTATTGTCTGACGGATATTTGTCCGCGATCGATATTGTCCAGCTATTTACAGCTTCATTCTTTTTCGTTAGTTGGCTGTTTTTAAGCCCGTTTCTGAGTTTTAACTCCCAGAGTCAGCCGCAGGTAGAAGGCATTCGGCAGAAAGTAGAAGCATCTCCCTAGTTTTTAAGTTGTAATGTTAGTTTCTGGAGTGCTGTTTGTTTCTTGTGGTGCAAAGCGGGCCGGCCAAATGCGATCGCAAAAAAACAAAGTTCCCGCCGTCACACACAGCGGAATCGCCAACAGATTCAACAGGGGAATACTCACCAAACCCAAACAAACTAAACCAAAACTCCCGCTGGCCGGCAAACTCGCCCGAATTAGCTCAAACTTCTCCTGAAAAGGCAGCTTCCGCCGCTCCAAAGGTGCATTTAAAAAGTCCAAACAGACAATAGTCGCGCCTAAAGCAACGCCACCCAAACTGCTCAGAATAGGGCCGAAGCCAGGGAGAAAATTTAGCAGCAGCAGCGGTAAGCCGATGCTGAACAAAATTTGTAGTTTTCGCAGTTCAAAGGCGATCGCCATTTGAATATCCCGAAAACTACTCGCCAAGTTCATTGGTGCTTCTGCGGGCAATTGACCGTTCCGCAGAAGTTCCAATTGTTCGGAAAGTTTGCCGTACCAGGGCGAACCTAAAATCACCCCAAACTGCACTAACAAAAATCCGATTATTAGCAAAAGTCCTGAGACTAAAAGTACGCGCAGCAGCCAGCCGAAAGCAATTGTCAACCCGCCGAGAAAGCTCAGCCAAGCTGGAAAACTCGCAATTAAAGCATTAAATCGCACGGACAAATCTGCTACTAAAACGTCTATGCCTGCTAAACTGGGAAATAGCAAGCTTAAATAAAGACCGATGCCAATTAGAAAATTTAGCACGACGGGAACTAATACATAAGTCCACAGCTTGGGAGTTTGCCAAATCAGCGTGAAAGCTCGCAAAGGATAGGTGAAACCTGCTAGGAGTCCAATTGGTGCGGTGATGGCGGCGCGGGCGGGATTTGAATTTAGCTGTTTTGACATATTAGGGGTGAGAGTGTCACTTTCTATTATTATTGCGTATGAGGATTTATTGCAGGGAGCAGCGGAAAGTGAAGCTTTTTATTTACCATACCCCGGAACTTACGCCAGCGGACAAAATGCCGGCTTGCGCGATCGCAGTTGACGTGCTGCGGGCGACTACGACAATGGCGACGGCCCTGAATAATGGGGCGGAAGCCGTGCAAGTTTTCAGCGACTTAGAGAAGCTGATGGCCGAGAGCGAAAAATGGCCGGCAGACAAGCGGATTCGGGCAGGAGAGCGCGGCGGCGCCAAAGTTGACGGTTTTGAGATGGGGAATTCCCCGCTGGACTGCGCGCCAGAAAAGGTGAGTGGGAAGCGAATTTTTATCAGCACAACTAACGGTACTCGGGCTTTGGCGCGAGTGCAAGCTGCTGCAACTGTGTTGACGGCTGCTTTGATTAACCGCAAATCTGTGGTGCAGTTTTTGTTGAGCAAAAAGCCGGAAAGTATTTGGATTGTGGGTTCTGGTTGGGAAGGGAGTTATTCGTTGGAGGATACGGTGTGTGCTGGTGCGATCGCCCAAAGTCTGTTAGCAGAAAGCGGTATTCCGGCGATCGATTTTGCTGGTAACGATGAAGTGTTTGGGGCGATCGCTCTTTATTTGCACTGGCAAGATCGGCTGCATGAATTGTTGGAAAAAGCCAGTCACGGCCAGCGCCTCCTCGGTTTGGGCGTGATTGAAGATTTAAAATATTGCGCGCAATTGGATACTTTAGATGTGCTTCCTATGCAGCGAGAACCGGGCGTTTTGGTGAAGTCTGATTTTAAAATTCCTGAGGGTAATTTCTGGGTTCCATCCTCGGAAAAAACGGCGACTTAAAATTGTCTGCAAGTGCAGTATTGGTAAGGTTCGCTTTTATAGTAGCCTACTCTAACAACCAGGATAAAATAGGTTTGATCGTTCGGACTTCAGTCCGCATTCCCAATCAGAGGACTGAAGTCCGAACGATCAAACAACGAAAGTTAGTAGTTAACTAACAAGAATTTTTTTAAAGAAAGCAGAATTTAAAATAATTGGGTAGGAACACAACACTGTTGCGTCATTAATGTATTGCAGACAATTAAGAATTGCTGGATTCACCGCCGAACCGCTGAATTAAACACTCGGCTATTCTGGCTGCTGCACCGCTTTGTCCCAGGCGGCGCCAGCCATTTTCAGCGATTAGCTGCAACCTGTCGGGATCGCGGAGCAAAGACTGCACGGCGCCGGCAACTTCGGCAGGATGTTTGACTAAAATTAAGGACGGGCCTAAGAGGCGACTTTGAGCTTCGGCAAAAGCGGGAGTAAATTGGGGGCCGTTTCCGGGAATGGCGATCGCGGGTTTTCCTAAACCGACAAATTGTTCTGTAGCTGTTCCGGCCATTGCTACTGCTAAATCGGCTTCGGACAAACAATCGTTAAAGCTTTGCTGGGTTAAAATCATTGTGGCGTTTCTCTGCACAAAGGTCAATGGCAATAGCAAATTAGGAGATGCTTTTTGAATTTCTTGAGCGCTAGAAACAGGAAGTCGCAAAATACTTCCTTCTCGCCGCTGCGTTCTAGTGTCGCCTTCTTGGCGCCAGCCGAAAAATTCTAAAATAGGTCGCAAAGATTCTAAGTTTAATTCGGGAGAAATCGCTCCGAAAAATAACAGTTTGCGATCGGCAAACAGCGACAGAATTCCGGCGACAGCCTCTACTATTAGCTGCCAATTAGCATAGGCTTCCGGCGCTCTAGAACCTGGCAGTAAGGTGATAACGAGCGATCGCGACCTTTCCCGAAACTCTGCATCAGGGCCGTAAAAACTGGCGGGGTTTTCCGGTTCGAGTCCGTCCATCATCGGATTTCCGAGATTGTAAGCGGGAATTCCCAGCTTTTCTAAAGTCTCGGCGGTCAGCGTGTCCCTGACAAAAACGGCTCTACAGAGCTTTCTCGTCATCAACCAGCGCTCCCAAGGCAAATAAACTGATCGCGACCAACTCCCCCAACCCCACGGGCTGGATTGGCTCGCCAGAGGCCCCTCCTCGTCCCGCAAATAATACTCGGACTTGGCGGTGCCGACAAAGGCATAGGGCGCGCCGCTCAGCCAAGCAAACAGCAGCGGTACGATATCGCCGCAGGCTAGGATAACGCCGTCTTGATTCCCAGACTTTTTTTGCGATCGCACCCAAGCGCGGATGGCTTTAAACTGAGCTACGGTCAACTGAAGCAGGCCGCCTTTGACATCGCGCAAAAACTCCCTTCCGTCCATGTAGATAAAGCCGCCCGAAGGCATCCGCTGCACCGGGCCGATGATGCGGGCGTTTTCTAGTTGAGCGAAAGCTTGCCCTTCGCCGACTAGCGGAAACACGGCTAATTCTGGGGGATGCGGGTGTTGTTGCAGTTCCCGCAAGATGCGAAGGGCGATCGCATCTTCTCCGTGGCCGTTACTGAGGCAAAGTATTTTCAATCCCAAATCTCTCAAAAACTCTATTGTCAACAAATAACCAGAAAACCCTGGGACTTCAGTCTAGGGTGAAAGGCTACTTCACGCTTTAGTTTACCAGAAATTTCTAGTTTGAAATAGTACAAAACACGCTAAGATTGACCCAGAGCAGACGCTAATCAAAATCTATTTAGCAACGGCCTTAGCGGTGTGATTGTTAAAGATTTACAACATCCGCTGCGGTTTCGAGTTGGACGGTGCTAAATTGAGATTGCCCGTAAAAAATATTGTTTCATCAGGCGAGTTGCAACGGCACATACTGTTAGAAAGGACGGGTATAGCAATCCTAAATCATTATCCTTACCGCGAACATAAATGTGATTTCCCCAAAATCCATCTGTAGGGACACTCAAGATGCCGTGTCCGGGAGACGGCTTGGCCTTAGTCCCTACAGAAAATCATTTAGGATTGCTATATAAGGGATGGGAACGAAATAACGAAATACTGAAAAATATGGCAAAGAATAACAGACCAGCTTTGATCCTAACTTTCTTCGTCGTTTTGGGGCTATTTAGCCTGACTGGAGCAGTAGTTTGGCTGGGTCTGAAAATGCAATCAAATGACCCAGCAGCTTCTGTAGCGCCGGTTTCTTCCGCCAGTGCGCCAAGTGCAGAAATACCCCAGCAATCGGGTGATGTGGCGCAACAATTAAATCAAGTTCCGCTAGAGAGCGATCGCGGTGTAGACTATCGGAAGCTGCGCGAGAATTTGCTCCAGAAAAACTGGAGAGGGGCCGATCGCGAAACCTACGAACGCTTGCTAGATGCAGCGGGGCCGAAAGCCCAAGCGGTGGGGATGACTCCTCAAGCAGAAATGGATTTGCTGCCTTGTAAAGATTTGCAAACGGTCGATCGGCTGTGGAGTAGCGCCAGCAACGGCTTATTTGGCTTTACAGCTCAGCAGGGCGTGCTCAGAGCTCTCGGGGATTACCGCAAAATGTACGATGAGGTGGGATGGCAAAGTCGATCGGGCGAATGGGCGATCGAATGGACTTACAACCCGCAAATCAAACGCATGGATTACAAACCCGGAAAAGAACCAAACTTTACCAAACCTCCAGCCGGACATTTCCCTACAGTTGAACGAGGCTATAACTTTGATTCTTCCCTAGACGGTGCGCTGAAAAGATGCAAATTCTGAGCGGTTAAAATAACTTATTCAGGCTTGTAGTGAGGACTTTAGTCCTCTGAATATAAGGACTAAAGTCCTCACTACAAACCAATCTTATTACGATCGTCCTCTTCTAACAAGATATTACTTCCCCTCGATATATTGTTTTAAAATATTCCGAATTTGTTTGAGCTGAAATCTCTTAGCAAGTTGGCGCAGCTTCGCAGCAAACGGCACTAACTTTGGTTCCAAACTTTCCAGCTTAGCACTCTCCTCAAAAATTTCTTCAATGTCGCCCATAGCCGCAAGTTTCAAAATTTTTGCTACCGACTCAGCAGCCGCAGGTAACAGAGCAGAATAAGCAGGCAAATTAGATGCAGGTGACAAACTGGGAGTTTTGCAGTTTTTACTTTCGGCAGATTCCTCGTAAATCCATTCTAGTCCTAAATGCACGCGCAACTGTTCCAAAAAGTGATTGACTTCGATCGGCTTGGGAAGAAAATCGTTGCACCCTGCGAGGATACTCTCTTGCTGCGTAGCCTCGAAAACGCTAGCTGACAGAGCGATTAACACGACATCTTTTAATTCCGGCAACTGCCGCAGTCTCCTTGCAGTTTCTAAGCCATCCATTACAGGCATCCGCAAGTCCATTAAAATCACATCCGGTAAAAATTGAACTGCTTTGTAGAGGCATTCTTGACCGTTTTGTGCCTCGGCAATTTCAAATCCCAAACGCCCCAGCAGCCTGCACAACAAATCGCGATTTAGTTGATTGTCGTCCACGATTAGCACTTTCCGCTTGTTGCCGACAAAACCGACAAGCCAGCGTTTGTCCCGCAAAGGAGACACCTCTAAGTACCGTTTGGCTGCGGGCAATTCTAGATCCAGCCAGAAAGTGCTGCCTTTTCCAAAAGTGCTGTTGACGCGAATTTCGCTGCCCATCAATTTGGCTAATTTCTGGCTGATCGAGAGTCCGAGACCAGTACCTTCAACAAATGTATTGCCTCCTACTTGGTGGAAGGGCAAAAATATGTCTTCTAACTTGCTTTTATCTATTCCTGTGCCGGTATCCTCGACTTGAAAGCGGATTTTCAAAGCGTGTTTGGCTGCGCTCGCATTGTGGGCGAAGCGCAGATAATTTTCTTTTAGTTCCGAACTCAAAATCGCGAATTCATAATTTTCTCCTTGTCCTCGACTCCAGGCCCCTGTGCCTACATAACCGACTTTGAAAGTTACTCCGCCACTGTTAGTAAATTTAACGGCATTGCTGAGTAAATTTATGAGGATTTGGCGCAATCTTTTTTGATCGACATGGACGCAGGTTGGCAGGGGAGATACTTGTTCGTAATTGAAGGAAATTCCTTTTTGAGAGGCCCGCATCTGAAAGAGGTCGGCAATGTTTTTTGTGAAATTTAGAAAATTCAACTCTTCTGGGTAGAGTTCCATTTTTCTAGCTTCGATTTTGGAAAGGTCTAAAACATCGTCGATTAACATCAGCAGGTGTTGACCGCACTGTTGAATGTTGCTGAGACTTTCTTGGTGATCTGAGCTTAAGTATTTGTCGGTTTTGATGATTTGAGCGTAGCCTAAAACGCCGTTTAAAGGCGTGCGCAGTTCGTGGCTCATGTTGGCGAGAAATTCGCTTTTGGCGCGGTTGGCGGTTTCTGCGACTTCTTTGGCTTGTTGGAGGGCGGTTTCTGCAAGTTTTCGATCGGCAATTTCGGTTTGTGCTTGTTGAAATAGCGTCGATTGCTGGATCGCGATCGCCAATTGGACGCACAATTGTCGGAGGGATTCTATTTCTGAGGAATCCCAGGAACGGGGGCCGCTGCAATCGTGGGCGATCAGCAGTCCCCAGAGCTGACTTTCTGCGAGCGGTTGGGTCTGGGAAATACTTTCTCGTGCTTTTAAAATCGGTACTACTAAGTTAGCTTTAACTTCTAATTGTTCGAGAAATTTAATGTAGCATTCGCTCAGCCCTTCACAGTAAATATCTTCGATAGCTCGAATACAGCCTTGCTGGTATATCTCCACAAATTTCTCTTGAAAACAGGGATCGAAATTGTTAAAATTTCGCAGCGAACTTCGATTTTTTGCCACTGATTCCACAACTACCTGGCCGCTCCAGTCGGGATTAAAGCGGTAAATAACTGTGCGGTCTGTTTGCAAAAATTGCCGCACTTGTTCGACAGCAGTTGTCAGGACTTCTTCTAAATTGAGGGAGGAGCGAATGCGATCGAGCATGGCAACTACCAGCCGTTCTCGCCTTAATTGGTGCAGCAGCGCCATCTCGGCTTGTTTGCGATCGGTAATGTCAGTAATTACTCCCACTAATCCGATTAAATTGCCAGTTTCATCTTTAATGCAGTCGGCGCGAAATAAGGTTGTTACCAGTTCGTTGCTTTTAGTTTGGATTTTAAGTTCGCCTTGCCAAGATTTGCCTTTACGGATGGTTTTAAACATTTCTAGCAGCACTTGAGTTTGCGGGTAAATTGCCGTTGCTCCGCCTGCTGCGTTCAGTTCTTCTGCTGTGTAGCCGTACCGCTGAATAAACGCTTGATTGTGGTAGATCGATCGCCCTGTCAAGTCAGCAATGCCGATCGCGTCGCTGGTGCTTTCGACGGCTTGAGTCACCCGCAGCAAATCTAATTCTGCTTGTTTGCGATCGCTAATATCAGTAATACTGCCGATATAGCCTTTAATTTCCTGCTTGTCTCCGATTTCGGCGATCGCCTGACCGATCGCCCAAATTATCCGACCGTCTGGACGCTGAAAGCGATATTCTGATTTAAAAGGAATTTTCTCAATAATTGCCCGATACCATTCATTTTTTACCCGATCCGCATCATCGGGATGTATGGCATTCAGCCAGCCTGTTTCTGCTGCTAATTCTGCGTTTAATCCCGTGATTTCGCTCCACCGCTGATTCACATAAAAGCAATTGCCAAACGCATCGCTGTGAAATATGCAAACCGGCGATGCTTCTGCCAAAGTTTGATAGCGGCGCTGACTCAATTGCAGTGCAGATTCTGCTTGTTTTCTTTTGGTGATATCGCGGACGATCGAAATTATTTCGCCGCCTGCAAGCATTGTCAGCGACAATTCTTGAGGGAACCTAGTACCATCGTGGCGCTGACCGATCGATTCTGTATTGCAGTACCCTTTTTGCTGGAGCAGCGGCATTATTTCTAGTTCAAAATATTGAATTTCTACTGGGCTGTAGAGCATTTTCCATTTCTGACCGTGCAGTTCTATAGCGCTAGCCAAGCCGTACATTTTGAGATAAGCGTCGTTTGAATAAATACATTCTTTACTAGCGTTAAAAATGGCGATGCCGTCATAAGCAGCGGCCATTGCTACTGCTTGCCGCTGAAGTTTGGACTCTGCTTGTTTGCGAGAAGTAATGTCGTGACCGACTGAGTAGATTAAACCTTCTTCGCTAAATGGCGATGCCGTCCACAGCAGGCATTTGTAAGAACCGTCTTTGCAGATATAGCGGTTTTCAAAGCAGATACTGGAGATACCGGCGATTAGTTTTGCCCCTTCGGCTGCGGTGGCTTCTCGATCGTCTGGATGAACAAATTCGAGCATCGGCTTGGCAAAAAGTTCGGCGCTGCTGTAGCCCAGGGCCGTTGACCAAGCCGGGTTTAAACGTTTAAAATAGCCGTCGAAACCGACAATGCAAAGCAAGTCTAAGGAAATCGTAAAAAAGCGATCGCGCTCTGTTTGTGCCTGCTTCAACTCAGTGATATCCATCACTAAACCGTCCCAGAGAATATCGCCTTCGCTTCCAGATTTGCTTTGATCGTTCAGCCTTTCCGGTCTCGACGCTCCTTGCAGCCACTTAACTTTTCCTGATGGCACAATATGCCGCCACTGCTGCTGCCAAGGTTCCAGGGTAGCGGCGGAAACTTCTATAGATGCTTCAAAATCTAAACGATCGTCGGCGTGAATGTCGTTGAAAATCAGTTCGGGATTTTGCTCTATTGCTTCTGCCTCTAATTCGTAAAGTTCGCGACTGCCTGAAGAGACGTAGGGGAAAGATCTTTTTCCAGTTGCTGAGATGCGGAATTGATAAATTATTCCCGGCAGGTTAGCCACCAGTTTTTGAAATCGAGCTTCGCTTTGTTCCAGGGCTCTTTGCTGCCGTCTATATTCGGTAAAATCTCTAATTGTGCCAACTATTACTTTACTGCCGTCGGCTTTTTGAAAGACGCTTTTCTTGGTAGAAATGATGCGTTCTTTCCCGGCGGTGTCTGTGAATTTTTCTTCGTTTTCCAAGCAGATATCCCTGGTAAATACTTGTTCATCTTTTGTCCAAAAAAGATCAGCTTCTGATTTGGGGAAAAAGTCATAATCTGATTTGCCGATTAGTTCTTGCCGCGATTTGCCGAGCAACTGACAAAAAGCATCATTTAATATCATCCAGCGGTGCTGCTCGTCTTTGACAAAAATTGGATCGGGATTGGCATTTATGGTGTGGTTTAAAAATTCTTCTGACGCTTTCAGTTTGGCTTCGTAGCGGTAGCGATCGCTCACGTCCAGCACTACTTCAATTATCCGGTCAATCGACCCGTCTCGGCCGCGGATGCAGCGCAGTGAAACTCGCGTGTGAACTATTTCGCCGTTTTTTCTGAACCATCTTTTGTCTGAGATGTAACCGTCACTCGTACCTGCTAAAATCTGAGACAATTCTTCTATGTTAGTGCTAAAATCCTCTGGATGAGTCAACTCCAGCCAATGCTTTTGTACGAGTTCGTCGCGCTCGTAGCCCAGCAAATTGCACAGCGCATCGTTTACTTCTATCCAATTGCAATTTTCAGCAATTGCGGGGTGAATAATTGGAGCGACGACGGCAATTCCGATCAGGGAATTTTCCACCACCGAGCGATATTTTTCTTCGCTTTTTCGCAAAGCATCTTGACTGTTCTGGCGTTCTATGGCGTAACGGAGCGATCGAATTAACAGTTCGCCATCGATTTTTCTTTTGACTAAATAATCTTGTACGCCGACGGAAATCAACCGCAGGGCAAGCTCTTCGTCGTTTTGGGCGGTCAAAACTACGATCGGCACATTTACCCCATACTCCTGTACCCGAGCCACCGTCTCGATGCCCAGACTGTCTGGCAGTGAAAGGTCTAATAAAATGATATCAAAAGTTTCTTGATTCAATCGCTGCTGTGCTTCGCTGAGGCGCTCTACTTTCGTCAGCAATATACGCTGCTGCCCGCTAATTCCTGACAGCAAATCTTCAATAAGCTCAGCTTCCTGAGGGTTGTCTTCTACTAACAGAACTTTAAAGAAGGTAGGAGGCAAAGCTAAGTTAAAAACTGCTTTCATAATATTTATTTATCAAAACTTGTGTCAAGCTAACTTGGATTTTATCTTTGATTGCCGGGGCAGTTATTGAATTGCACCTACACATCGGCGGTCAGATTGCGGTGTGAGCGATCGCTACAAAAAGTGTGTTTAAGACTTATAATTATATCACGCTCTGACTCGACTGTCAACGCAAAACATTTTTTATTCTAACTGGCAATTTAACTTCTACCTTCTAGCTTCTGCCTGAAAGTATAGGATTTAATTCAGCTTCCCCTGCCTTCTAGCTTCTACATATAGCAACCGCCACATCGGTGAGGACATAAATAACTTCATGAATAGAGCTGATACCGTACTGCATCAATGGTTTGATTCGGGTTATGCAACTGTCAACAGTCCACTGTCAACTGTCAACTGCTATAAGTGCCTGCATGATGTCTCGATTAAGGGAGAGTAAAGTGAAAAGTTGAACCTTGACCCGGTTCCGACTCCACCCAAATAGATCCGCCGTGACGTTCCACAATTTTTTGACAAATTGCTAAACCAATACCAGTCCCAGAATATTCTCTTTGAGTGTGCAAGCGCTGGAAAATTTGAAAGATGCGTTCTTGATGCTGCGAAGCTATCCCAATGCCATTATCCGAAACCGAAAATAACCAGTTTTCCTCCTGTTGGCAAGCGGTAATATGAACCTGCGGCGGTGCATCATGGCGATATTTAATTGCATTGCCGATTAAATTTTGAAAGAGCTGTGCGAATTGAGAACTATCCCCCATTACCGCTGGTAATTCGGTGTAAGTAACAACTGCTTGAGTGTCGCGGATCGCCCCTTGCAGGTTGACGATTGCTTGCTGGACTGCGTGATTGCAATCTGTCATTTGAAAAGGTTTCCCACTCCGACCAACTCGCGAATATTCGAGCAAATCGTCAATTAAAATTTGCATTCTCGTGCAGCCCTGAACAATATTGCCAATAAACTTAATAGCTTGGCTGTCGAGTTGGTCTTTGTAGCGTTTTTCTAAAAGTTGAGCGTAGCTAGCAATGGTTGCTAAAGGCGCTTGCAAATCGTGAGAAGCCACATAAGCAAATTGTTCTAGTTCTGCATTTGAACGCGCCAATTCTTGGTTAGATTTTAAGAGAGCAGATTCGGCGCGCTGGCGGTTCGATATCTCTTGTTGGAGGAGCAAATTTTGCTCTTGCAGGGCTTTTTCAACGGCGCGGCGGGTGCTGATTTCTTCTTGCAGGATTTGGTTTTTTTCCTGAAGGGTTTTTTCAACGGCTAAGCGGTTGATGATTTCTTCTTGAAGCAGCACATTTTGTTCTTTTAGCTGCTTTTGTAAATTCCGCAGCGTCAGGTGACTTTCGATGCGGGCGAGCACTTCTTCAAACTGAAATGGTTTGCTGATGTAGTCAACTGCTCCCACAGCAAAGGCGTTTACTTTGTCGAATACTTCATCTTTAGCGCTGATAAAAATTACCGGAATTTCGCGAGTTTTAGGTTCTGATTTCAGGTGCTGACACACCTCGTAACCGTTCATTTCCGGCATCATGATGTCGAGCAAAATCAAATCCGGCGGATTAGAATTGCAGGCTCTCAAAGCCATTTGCCCGTTAATCACGCAGCGCGGCGCGTATCCCCGATGAGTCAACATCGTAGATAACAGGCGCAGGTTTTCGGGCGTATCGTCTACTACTAAAATGTTTCCTAATGGTGTCATTGGTTGTTGATTGTTCATTAGATTATTTTCCCAAATATAAAGGAAGTTCGGCAACGAGCAATGTACGGGATTTAACGGATGCAATAAGGCTTAGTTATTTAGGAGAGAAGTCAGAAGCAATAAAGCAAGGTTTTCGGTAATTAAGCAATTCCTAACCGTCTGATACGGTTGCTATCTTTTATTTCTGAATTACAGAAAAGAGGTGGTTCATAGTAGGAATATTGGGGAGATAGAACTATAAATATGCTCACAAACAGGGTTTGTAACCATTTGTTTGTCCACAACTTTTGTTATTATTCGTTTACCATAAAGAATTGGTTTCAAGCCGGAACCCTTGTAGGAATAAATTAAAAGAAGACTATTCATTACTCCAATGCTCTTCCTTCCAGGTAGAGGTCGCCCTCAAGCAGTCAACTGTCAACTGTCAACTGTCAACTGAATGAACAATCCTTAAACCCCCAGCAGTAGAGTCAGAGCGTTATTGTACCAAGTCAATCCTTTATCTAAAACCTTAAATCCAGCTACTTTGCACATAGATTCTAAAGCAGAAGCTGTAGGCAGCCACCACCAAGGCCCAAAGTTGTCGATCTCAAAAACTGCTTTCTCAATTACTCCCAGAATTGGTGTGCCGTAGGTGTACTGCTGCCAGTAAGCTGTTAAGATAGCTCGTTCTGCTTCGTTCAAAGCGGGAAGGAAGATTACCCCAGAAGCTGGAATTTCGTAGCGTCCCCGCTCGTTTTCTATAAGTTCTTGGGTAATAGCTGAAGTTAAGATTAAATACTCCCCAGTTATTTGACGCAAGCCGGTTAAAATTTGCAAAGGATGGGGGTGATGGTACAAAACTCCTGCACAATGAACTACATCGTAAGGCTGGCCAATTTCTGCAAGCTGAATCTGAGTTATATCTCGACTGATACAATTATAATTAGCAATATTTAAACTTGCCATGCGATCGCGAAAATCTTGCCAAATCTGTGTGGATGCGGGCGTGACATCAATCATTGTCAGAGAAACTGCACCGTATTTGCTGGCTACAGATACTTTTTCGTTGACTGTTCCCCACAAGCCGCCGACTTCTGCAAAAGTGTGATTTTTGACGACTCGGGCAATGTAGCGATCGCGAATATCGTCAGTCTCGAACTCTGATAGTATAGTGCGATCGCCCGACAAGTGCTTTTTCTCCACAACTTCCGCCAATTTCCCAGATATTGCTGCATCTTCTGGCCGAATTTCTAACGCCATCAAGTACAAAACAGTCGCTTCATCCAGCCGATCGCACTCAGCAAACTTTTGGGCAATTTCGCAGTAAAATTCAGGAGCGTGCAGCGGCTGCAATTCGTGGTGATAGTAACTGGTGGCGGCGTCTAAACCTCTCGGAGTTCTTTTGATCAGAGCATCGCCTAACTTGGCGTAAATCTGCGGGAGAGCGGGTTCGATTTGCAGGGCGCAAAGGTAAGCAGAAACAGCCTCGTTCCACTCGTGCATCTGGATCAAAGCATCGCCTAAATTGTAATAAGACCAAGAAAGATGGGGGTTGAGTTCAATAGCACGCTGATAAGCGGTAGCTGCTGCTTTCCACTGCTGGGTTTTTAACAGCGGTTCTCCTAAATTGTGGTAAGTCCAAGAAAAATCTGGATTGAGTTCGATAGCCCGCTGGTAGGCGAAGGTTGCTGCCAACCAATCCTGGAGTTTAGCTAAAGTTAACGCTAAATTATAATGAGACCAAAAGAATTCGGAATTAAGGGCGATCGCCCGCTGGTAGGCTACGGCAGCTTCCGACCATTTTTCTAATTGAAAAAGCGCATCTCCAAACTTGTGACAAGAACCCGAAAAATTTGGGTCTAAGTCAACAGCGCGCTGGTATGCTGCGGCGGATTCCGACCATTTTTCTAATTTGCCATAAGCTTCGCCGAGGCTGTAATAAGACCACGAAAAGTCTGGGTTAATTTCTACAGCCGTGCGGTAGATAATGACAGCTTCTTGCCATTGCTCCAACTTCAGTAGAACTGCGCCTAAATTGGAATAAGACCAAAAAGAATTTGGATTCAATTCAATACTTTCGCGGTAGGCTGTTTCAGCTTCGCTCCATAGTCCCTTGGCTTGTAAAACATTGCCTAATTTGTAATGAAACTCGGAAATATCCGGCTGAAGTTTGATAGCTTTGCGGTAGTTAATAATAGCTTCGTCCCACTGTTTTAGCTCGGTAGCAGCTTCTGCAATTTTGCAGTAAGCTTCGCAAAAACTGGAGTTTAAATAAATCGTGCGGTGGTAACAAACTAGCGCTTTGTCTGGCTTTTTTTGCGCCAATAAATTATTTCCCAAGTCGAGATATTCTTCGGCTATTTCTGTCGGTTCGATCATGAGTGCTTGATACCAACAGTCTGCTGCTTCCTCAGCTTGACCGACTTCTGTAAATATTCGGCTCAAATTGCGGTAAAATCCTGCAAAGTCGGGTTGCAGGGCGATCGCTTTTTGGTAACAGGCGATCGCCTCTTGCCACTGTTGCAGGGTAGCGCAGAGTGTGCCGAGGTTGGCAAAAGCTTCGGCAAAATCGGGTTTATGGGCGATCGCAACTTTATACCAATACCGAGCGTCTTCTAGCTTACCCTGAGCTTGCAGCGCCTTTCCTAGGGTTTTGCAAGTCTCGGCGGAATCGGGGTGCGATGCCAAAAAATCGGTGCCAAGGGCGATCGCCTCATCCAACTTTCCGGCGGATAAATATAATTGGGCCTGTTTCTGTAAATCAACCGCTGCTGTTTCTGAATTCACTGCTTGCGTTCCTGTTTAGTAATAATTGCTTGTATAATTGTAGGGCAAAACTTGTCTAATTTCCAACTCATGCACAGACATCTCCCTACCTGTAAATACCGGATAACCTGCATGACATTTGTGCGATCGAAATTCAAGTTAACTTGCACAGAAGTTAAGGGAAAACCAATTTCGATTAAACTAAGATAGCAACAGGTTAAGTAAATTTCCCCAATAAAACGCCAAATACGGCTCGCGCTCAAGTTTGCTGTATATGTCTTCTTCCTTCTTCCTTCTTCCTTCTTCCTTCTAATTAACAGCGAGATAAGTAATGTCAGCAGCGACTCAGACACCGCAAGTCAGTGTAATTATACCAGCATACAACGGATCTCGCTACATTGTGCAAGCCGTAGAAAGTGCCTTGTTCCAAACTTTTACAGATTGGGAAATTATTGTTGTAGACGACGGCTCGACGGATGAGACACATCAGGTATTGCAGCCTTATTTTGACAGAATTCGCTACATTTATCAGGAAAATCGAGGAGTAGCAGCCGCCCGCAACCGAGGAATTCAGGAAGCAAAAGGCGAATTCATAGCTTTTTTAGATCAAGATGACTTCTTTTTTCCAGATAAATTAGCAGCACAAATAGCGCTGTTTCGCCAGCAACCATCCTTAGGAATTGTTAACAGCGGCTGGCGTTTAGTTAACCAGCAAGGCGGTGCGATTTCCGAAATCACACCTTGGCTGTATTTCCCCAAATTAAACTTAGAAACTTGGATAGTACAAATGCCCGTACTTCCCAGCGCCATGATGTTTTCGCGCCAGTGGCTGGAAAATGCAGGCGGGTTCAATTCAGAATTTGATTCAGTAGACGATTCAGATTTAGTGTTACGTTTAGCAGTGTTGGGTTGCGAAGCAGCTTGGCTGCGTCAAATCACAGTATCCTACCGCCAGCACGACCAAAATGTATCAATAAAAAAAGCCCTGAAACAAGCAAATCTTTTTATTACCTTAAAACAGCAATTTTTCGCCAAACCCGATTTGCCGCAGCACATCCGCGAATTAGAAAATCCGGCTTTCTACGAAGCATTGACTTGGATGGCGTGGCAATTGTACTATAGTGGCTATCCAGTAGAGGCGGTTGAATTTTTCCAAAAATCTATCCCTTACAGTCCTTATCCTCTAAGGCCAACAGTCACAGATTGGCAGAAACGTCTGAGTGCTATCGCTCAAAGTTACGGAGTGACAATCGACTTTCAATCATTAAGAAACTTATCAGAATGGAAAAAAATAATGGCTAGCATACCTACCTCAAAAACACCGCGAGTCAGCGTAATCATCCCGGCATACAACTGCGAACGCTACATTAGTAGAGCCGTAGAAAGTGCTGTACATCAAACTTACCAAAACTTGGAAATTATTGTCGTAGACGACGGTTCGACAGACAACACGCGCCAAGTTTTAGAACCTTACGGCGATGTAATTCAGTATGTCTATCAGGAAAATAAAGGAGCAGCAATAGCTCGAAATCGCGCTTGCGAACGGGCTAAAGGCGAATTCTTAGCTTTTCTGGATGCCGACGACTTTTTTCTGCCCGAAAAACTCGCCAAACAAATTGCTTGTTTTGAAGCTGACCCTTCTTTAGGGATGGTACAAAACGGCTGGTTGATGGTCGATGAAACTGGAAAAGATATCTACCCATCCATGCCTTGGGAAGACTCACCAAACTTAGATTTAGAAAGCTTTGTCCTGCAAAAAAGTGTGCGTCCTAGCGCAATGATGCTGCGACGCGAGTGGTGGGAACGTCTGGGCGGTTTTGACCCTCGCTTTCCGCCAACAGAAGATTTAGATTTTGCTTTGCGTTTGGCTTTAAAAGGGTGCAAATGTGTTTGGTTGAAAGAGATATTAACCTGCTACCGCCAGCATGATAAAAATCTCATGTCCGGGGGGCAAAAAGTGATGAAAAGTATGGAAATTGTGATGGAGCAATTCTTCACCAGACCCGATTTGCCCGATCGCATTCGCCAATTAAAAAAGGCAGAACGTTACAAGTCTTTAGTGTGGATAGCGTGGCGGATGTACCACGACGGATATTTGCCAGAGATGGTCGAGTGCTTGAGAAAATCCCTGTACTATACTCCTTATAATGGCACAGAAACAGTTTTTAAATGGTTGGAAACTTTTAGAGTTTCTTCGGAAAAATACACGAACAACTTTGATGCTTATGCCTTAACCAATTTACAAGAATGGCAAGACATAGTGGTGGAGGCAGTCAACAATATCTATCAATTTAAATCAGCGCCTAGTTCAATTGGCCGCAAACTTGCACCGCACGTACTCCTGTACGCAGAAGACCACGGAATCGGTGGTTTGGCGCAGTTCAACCACTCGCTGCTTTGCAAATTAGCAGCCGACGGCTACCGAGTTACTAGCGTGCAAACTAAAGCTTCTAATCCTTTAATTACCCAACAGCAGCAGCTAGGTATCGAGCATATTTGGCTGGAGTTCGATACGATGAGGGAGTTTTTGCGAATTGCCTACAATTGTACGGATGCTGAAAGAATTTATGCGGAAGCTCAACCGGATTTAATTATATTTAGCGATGGCTGGCCGATGGCAAATTTTGCGGCGAAACAAGTTGCGATCAAACAAAACATACCTTATGTAATTACTCTCGGTTATATCGATCGCACTTATCAACATTTCAACCGCGGCGATCAAGTTCCCTATTTCGATGCAGTGGCATATCAGTACAATTTAGCCAAAGCCGCAATCGCTGTTTCCCACGAAAATTTAAACTTGTTCAAGAGTTTGTTTAAAATGCCTCTGGAACAGGGAAAAGTCATTTATTACGGCAGGCCGAATAGTTATTTTGAACCGCCCAATCTCTCAACTCGCCAACGCCTGCGCCAAGAACAAGGCATCCCCGAAGAGGCTGTGGTTTGTTTCACGGCGGCGAGACTGACTCCAATTAAAGGATATCAGTATCAATTGCAGGCGATCGCCCAACTGAAAAATCTCCCAATTTGGCCGCAGCTATACTTCGTTTGGGCCGGCCCAGGTTCCACCACCCACGATAATATGGAGCCGGAATTGAGAGCAACTGTCAACGAATTAGGAGTCTATCAACAAGTTAAATTCTTAGGCCAGCGGTGGGATATTGCCGATTGGTTAGATGCCAGCGATATCTTTATTCTATCATCCAAAGCAGAGGGAATGCCGCTAGCAGTGATGGAAGCAATGGCGAAAGGATTGCCCGTAATTGCCACAGCAGTCAGCGGGATTCCTGAAGAGTTGGGAGATACCGGAAAGTTAATCGCCGATCCAAAAATTGACCCGCAACAAACAGCGCAAGAGTTAGCTGAAACGGTAGAACTCTGGGCCCAAAATCCTGAATTGCGGAGGCTTGCAGGACAAGCTTGTAAGCTGCGGGCAGAAGAGCTTTTTAAGGAAGAAAGGATGGTTTTAGAATACGCAGAAGTTGTCGCCAAAGTCTTGTCTGCTAGCAGCAATCGAGATAAATTTGCGATCGCCCCCAAAGTCCAAAAGCAGATCGAAAAAGTTGACAGTATGCTCTATTACTATTATCTAGTATGGCAGGCATGGCAAGCTTGGGATCGCGGAGATCAGTCTGGGATGCTTGACAAGTTGCAGTCAGCTTGGAAATGCACGCCATTGTTGACAAGCGAAACTATCTTGAGTTGGATCACAAATTTTGTTGCCTTATCTTCAGAAAAGGGTGGTCAACTTGATACTTGTGCGCTAATTAATTCCGAAGCTTGGCAAGAATTGATGGAATTAGTACAGGGTTTTGAAGTTGCTTTGTCTGTTCGTTAGAACTTTTTGAGTTTGATTCCTGAAAATTTGAGGTACGTTGTTTCACTTGGGCGCTCTTTCATATATAAAAGAGCGCCCAAGCGCAACTACATACCTTTATTACATTGAAGTCTTTTCTATTCGCCACCACATACAATATGCAATTCACCTTCAAGTTCAAACCTATTAATAAACTGCTGCCAATTTGCTTAGCTGTGGTAACTGTCCTGTTAATCGCGTATTTTGGACAGCAAAATGCGATCGCCCAAATGCGATCGAACATCACAGTCGATTTTGGACAGCCAGCCACCGGTATAACGTCCATGAGCGGCATCCTGCACGGAATTGACCCCAGCAAGCCCCCGGACAGCTTGGTCAAACCCTTGCAGCCCAAGCTGTGGCGCGCCGGAAGACTCGATGTTTACGATCGAGTAATCGCCAGCGGAGCCGAATTTCAACTATTAGTCAGCGACTTGTGGGGCTATGGTAGCAACCCCAAAGGCTGGCCCTATCAAAACTACCCGGCGTGGGAAGCCTTCATCCGACAGTTAGCCCAGCAAAATAAGGGCAAAAAAATTATTTGGGATATCTGGAATGAACCAGATTTAGCAAATCCGTTTTGGAAGGGAAGCAGAGAACAATTCTTTGAAACTTACAAAAGGGCTTACAAAATCTTGCGGCAAGAATTGGGGCCGTCAGCGATGATTGGCGGGCCGAGTATCAGCACTTACAGCAAAGAATATCTCGCTGCTTTTTTGGATTACTGCAAAGCGAACAAACTAGAAGTAAATTTTCTAGCTTGGCACGAACTCAATGATACCATAATTTTATTTGTGGACGACCACGTATTCGATGCCAAGCGCAATTTTCAACAAAGTCCCTTTTATAAGGAACTGAAATTGCAAAAGATTTATGTCAACGAGATTGTTGGGGAATTGGCACAGTATCAGCCTGGGGAAATTTTAGGTTATTTGTATAACTTAGAGTATGCAAAAGCTGATGGTGCTTGCAGAGCTTGTTGGGATACAACAGTAGGTAAAAAAGTTAGCAATTGCTTCAACAATACGCTGAGTGGGATGGTTGTGCCGAATACTTTTGAGCCGAGGGCTGCTTGGTGGACATACAAAGCTTATGCTGACGGAGTGAATTCGCGGGTGCTGAGCCGATCGGATAACGATCGCCTTGTCGCTTTGGCCAGCAAGTCAAATCCTGAAGGTAAAGCACAGGTGCTGTTGGGTTATTTCGATCGCAATTATTCCTCAGCCACAACTGTTACTTTGAATCTGGCGAATTTGCAAGCTCTAGGTATTCAAAGCGGTCAAAAAGTTAGTCTGAAATTAGAGAAGATTCCTAATAATCTAGAGGGCGCTGTGCAAAAGCTGGTCACTGTTAAAGAAGAAAGTGTTTCTGTTGGTGGAAATAACTTGAGTTATGTTGTTCCTAACTTCAATGTACATGAAGGT
The DNA here is from genome assembly GCF_036702805.1 of Microcoleus sp. A006_D1. NCBI lineage: Bacteria > Bacillati > Cyanobacteriota > Cyanophyceae > Oscillatoriales > Microcoleaceae > Microcoleus > Microcoleus sp. A006_D1. The sequence goes on along the minus strand of NZ_JAUBVZ010000003.1, from coordinate 167,686 downwards.
TATTTGTTGACTATTAGGCCCTAGATCCCCCCTAACCCCCCTTAAAAAGGGGGGGACAAGAGCCTTTCTTCTCAAAGTCCCCCTTCTTAAGGGGGATTTAGGGGGATCTGGCCTCGGGGAAAAGCGAGATTTCTCAAATCCCTAAAAACATACAGAGTTTAGCTGGGATTATTTAAAGATTTTTGCACGGATTCCAACCATTCTCTGATGGTTTGATCTTCTGATTTTGGGTCATAGTAACAGCCTAATTCATCGAGGATGAATGTTTCTAAGTCGGCTGGGGCGATCGGCATTTCGAGCAATTTGCTAAGTTCTTCCGATGTCGCTTCAATACTTTCGGGCGGTTCGCTGCTCAGGTAGTTGTTCACTACATCGCTGGCAGTTTCAGCTTCTAGCGGCCAGTCTTGGTGAAAGTAGGAACTGAAAAATTGGGTTAAATTAGGAAATTGATTGATCATTCGGGATAAGCTGTAAGAATAAAGTATCCGGGAGACAATTTGGTGCTGCGCTGGAGGACGATTCTCAAGCGAGATGTTGAAGTTGCTTTGGATGCGCGGCGGCGCAGAGTAATGCCAATTATTCTGTGGGTGTCGTATTTGATTGTATAACTATTTCCTCTTTTTTTCATCCAGGAGTCGATCGCACTTTTATTTCTGTCCATTGCTTCAGCAATCGCCCTTTCGGCGACGGAACGGTAAGTAAAGGAAGATGCACCAGAAATTCTCTTGTCCTCTGCGAGTCGCTGTCCTAGTTCTGCTTCTGTTTTACCAACGTGCCTCTCTAAAGTGTGTCCTCCTGCTGCTTCGTGAAAGTCTAATCCGCCGCCCGGTATGTTCGGTACAAAGGCTATGGTGGTTTGTGGTATAGTTGAGAGTCCCGGTGTCAAAACCGTGGCGTAAACACTAGGTATTGCTGATTGGAATAAGATAATTATTGAGGCAATCGCGCATATTATACCTAAAAACTGTTTGAGGCGATCGAGTTGAGTTTTCATTGCGGTTTCCGATCTTCAGTATAATAGTTGTCTACTGTTGTTTGTCTGTTTCCTACTTTACCATTGGTGAGTTAGGAATTGCGCGCAGCATTTAAGTAGGTGGTGCTCTTCGGCGCACCCTAGGATAATTTAGAATAGTTCGTGAGGTCTGTGGTTGACAAAGCTTCACTGTGAGAAAATGTTAATAATTCTTTGAAAAAATCACAGATGATTGATGATAGATTAATTGATGAGCTTTCAAAAGGTGAAACAATGCAAGTAGTTATCCTGGCTGGTGGTCTCGGTACTCGTCTGAGAGAAGAAACAGAATTTCGCCCCAAACCTTTAGTCGATGTCGGTGGGCGTCCGATTATTTGGCACATCATGAAAATCTACGCCCACTACGGCTTTCAAAACTTTATTGTGTGCTTGGGCTATCGCGGCAACATGATTAAAGAATATTTCCTGAATTATGAAGCCATGAATAATGACTTTACTATCTGTCTGGGACGCAGAAACAGCATTACCTATCAGGAGGAACATCGCGAACAAGATTTTAATGTAACGCTGGCTGAAACTGGCGCGGAAAGCTTGACGGGAGGGCGGGTAAAACGGATCGAAAAATATATCGATAGCGAGAATTTTATGGTGACATACGGCGATGGAGTTGCTGATGTCGATATTGAGAAATTGATGGAATTTCACAAGTCTCATGGTAAGCTAGCAACTGTTACTACATTTCGCCCGATTTCGCGCTTTGGGATTTTGGATGTAGACAGGGATAGCCGCGTAGTAGAATTCGCTGAAAAACCTCAAATAGATGGCTGGATTAGTGTTGGATATATGATATTTAATCGCCGGGTTTTTGAGTATTTGGGGGGAGATGATTGTATTTTAGAACAGGAGCCGATGCAGCGTTTGGCAGCAGATGGACAGTTGATGGCTTACCGTCACGATGGCTTCTTTTTTGCGATGGATACTTATCGAGAATATAAGTATTTAAACGAGCTTTGGGATGAAGGGAAGGCTCCTTGGAAAGTTTGGGAATAAGTTGGTTTTGGGGCGGGCAAGATGCCCGTCCCACAATCATTATAAGTCAATAATTATAATCAAAAATGAGAATAAGTTGGTGGTGGGGCGGGCAAGATGCCGTCCCATAATGATTATAAGCCAATAATTGTAATCAAAAATAAGTTATAAAAAATGGATTTTCAAGATATTCTTAACAGCACAGAAACTTACCTGATAGAGTGCATTTTACCCCACGCAGAAATTATCGACAGCGACTCGGAAGCGCTGAAAATAGCACTTGTAGGATTGGAAAATCGATCGCTCTTAGCGCTGCGTGTTCCCCAAAAATGGGGCGGCGCGGACATTCCACCGGGGATTTTTTACCAATATCAGGAATTGACGGCTCGATATTCCGGGGCTTTGTCTTTTCTGCAAACTCAGCACCACAGTGCAACTGCGATGCTTGCCAGTAGCGACAATCAAATGCTAAAAAGCAGATACTTGCGGGCGATCGCCCAAAAAGAGTTACGCTTGGGTGTAGGGTTTTCGCATTTAAGGCGATCGGGCAATCCGGCAGTCACCGCAACTCCCGCACCAAATGGCTATTTACTATCGGGGAATGTTCCTTGGATTACGGGTTTTGGCTTGTTTCAAAAGTTTATTGTAGCTGCGGTACTTCCAGACAATCGCGCGGTTTTTGGTGTGCTACCTTTTGCTAATATTGACCGTGAATATGGTAAAATAGCTGTGAGCGAAATCATGCAGTTAATCGCTATGAACTCGACTAATACTGTGACAGCAACTCTCGATAATTGGTTGTTGCACGAATCGGAAATAATTGCGGTTAAACCTGTCGGGTGGATTGCGGAAAACGACAGCAAAAATATCCTAAATTTTGTTCCGGGGACTTTGGGCTGTATTCGAGCGGGATTGGATGTAATTGCAACAGCGGCGACTGCTAAAGATTCGCCTGTGATCGCGGTGGCTTGCCGAAAATTGGAGCAGAAGCTCGATCGGCTCAAACAGCATTTCCTACAATCTCAACATAGCTCAAAAGCAGAACAATTAGCGCTCCGAGCCGAAGCTATTGATTTAGCGGTGCGGTGCGGGCACGCTGCGGTTGTGGTTTCCAGCGGTGCGGCTAACGGTACGCTGCACCCGGCGGGGAGAGTTTATCGAGAGGCTTTGGTGTATACTGTTTCCGGGCAAACAAAGGATGTGATGGTCGCGGAGCTCGATCGCATTGTAGGATGATTCTGAAGACCGGGCGGTTGAAACCGCGTCTACACAAACTCTCACGCGCATTGCCAAGGGTTGAAGAAATACCGGGCAGTTAAAATTATGTTATTTTCTTCAGTCCCTCTGAGCTCGGACATTGTTTGTATAGGCGCGGTTTCAACCGTACGTCCGATCTACGATATTTCGTGCGATTCAAAACTTCGTTTTTGCAGATGACAAACAACTTTAACTCAAACAATTTAAAAACGATCGCCTACCGTGACATTATAGACTTAAGCCATACAATTCATCCAAATATTCCCATCTGGCCGGGCGATCCAGCGCCCGAATTTGAAACTGTATCTCAAATAGAAAAAAACGGCTATTTCCTGCGAAAATTCTCAATGGGAGAACACAGCGGCACTCATATCAACGCACCCAACAGCTTCGATCCAGCAGGCGCGAGTGTTGATAGTTATGCGCCGCAGTCGCTAGTTTTGCCGGGAATTGCCATCGACATTCGTGAGCAAAGTCTTGCTAATCCCGACTACAGTTTAACTATAGATGATATATTGAATTGGGAACATAAACACAAATTTATAGAACCGGGAAATCTAGTTTTATTGTATACTGGCTGGCAAGCAAAATGGGAGGACGAGCGAGCATTTTTTAATCCTGGCGAGGGCGGAGTTTGCCACTTTCCCGGATTTGGCAAAGCAGCAACTCAATTTTTGCTAGAAGAGCGCTCGATTGCCGGAATTGGCACTGACACCCACGGAGTCGATCCGGGACAAGATGAAAGTTTTGCTGTTAATAAACTGGTATTGGAACAGCAGCGAATAGTGCTGGAAAATCTGGCAAATCTCCACTTGTTACCTGCGGCTAACTTCACTTTAGCGATCGGAATATTACCTCTTTTGGGAGGTTCCGGCTCGCCCGTATCGGTGTTAGCTTTTGTGGCTTAATGCGTTCATTCAGTTGACAGTTGACCGCTCGACAGTTGACAGCACTTGACAAAAGAAGGAAGAGCATTGGAGTAATGAATAGCCTTCTTTTAATTTCTCCCTACAAGGGTTCCGGCTTTAAACCAATTCTTTCTGGTAAAATTGGATTGAGAGAAGTCGAGTAAAAATAATAAGATTAATGACAGAACTGCCCAAAGATCTCAATGATGCGATCGCCCAATCGCGCATTGCAACCGCCGCCGCCCTCTCGGATGGCAAAACTCTGCTGCAAGTCGAATTAGTATTTCCCGAAATCGCCCTGCAAGCACAGTCTATCACCCAACAATTCCTCCCAGAATTTGAGGACATCCACGCAGGGGTGAAAGTCTTCTTTCCCGATGCTGGTTCAGCCGCCCTCGCCCGCCGCGACTGGGGACAAACACCTTTTAAAATAACTGATTTGGGCAGCAGCCGCACGGCTGTTGAAGATAAAATAGCACCGGAAGACGAACTGTTTTTGCTGGTGAATCCGGCGGCTGTAGAAGTCGCACAAGTCGAAAAACTTTACATAGCTGCGGGCGATCGCCCTGTAATTCTACTTAACCCGCGGCTCGAAGATGTTGCTACTATAGGTATAGGCTATGCAGGCCGTCAATTGCGCGATCGCTTCCTCAACAAAATCGAATCCTGTTACTACATCAGACCCCTAGACAGTGCCGCCCTATTCCGCTGCTACCCGCAACCCTGGCAAGTCTGGCTGGAAACAAACGACGAATACGAATTAATTTCGGAAACTGCACAAAAACCTGTGGGAGACGATTTAGAGCGGATTTTAGCAAAGGCTATGGGAACCGCCGATCCCAATTCCACCGCACCTGCAAAACCGCTAAAAAAGAAAGGTTTTTTGGCAGAACTTCAGACTTTCCTGAAAGCTTTGACTCAGTAATAGCAGTTGCAAAAGCACAATTAACAGCTTGCCAGTGTTGCTATCAGTAGCTGCGCAAACAGATACTGGCGAGTTTTACTGAATCATTATACAAAGGAGTATAATGGGTGACACCCCTCCTCCGCAAAAGAAGGGAGGAAATAGCAGGGAAATCAGATGCTATAAGCGAGTAATTCAAGTTTTGAGTCAGGGAAGCGGATAAACACAGTGGATCACCGGCGCATTGTTATCGGGGACGTACACGGGCATTACGATGGTTTAATGCTCTTGCTAGAGGCAATTGCCCCCAGTTCGGACGATCGCGTCTATTTTTTGGGAGATTTAATCGATCGCGGGCCGAAAAGCGCTCAGGTATTAGATTTTGTCCAGCACAGCCCCTACCAAACCCTGCTGGGAAACCACGAACAACTGATGTTAGAGGCTTTGTCGGGGCCGCAGGTGGATATGCGGGCGTGGCAATCTTGGCTGTACAGCGGCGGCGATGCGACTGTCGCCAGCTACAGGGATACAGGGATGATGCCGTACAAACACTTAGATTGGCTGCGATCGCTCCCTACGTACTTAGACTTAGGGGATATCTGGCTGGTGCACGCGGGTGTGCATCCGACTATGCCAATTAGTGAACAGTCGAGCGAACAACTGTGCTGGATTCGCAAAGAATTTCACACGATATCAAAACCGTATTTTCCCAATAAGTTAATTATCACCGGTCACACGATCACGTTTACTTTTGAGGGCGTGAGGCCAGGTGAATTAGTCAGGGGCCAAGGGTGGCTGGATATTGACACGGGTGCTTATCATCCCAAAAGCGGCTGGCTGACTGGACTTGACCTCAGTTATCGCAGAGTTTATCAGGTAAATGTGTTTAACAATCAAGTCCGAATTTTGCCGTTTGACGAAGTTGTCAGACAATTGAGGCCGCAGCAGGTTGCACTCCCGAAACCTGAGATGAGCTCTGTTGTTCAACAGCAGTTGTAGGGTGCGTCAGCTTGAGTTCGATCGCCCTCGATCGAAATTCACCCACTTCGCTCCGCACTCTACCAACTAGATTTATTTTTTAATGAACCGCGAAGACGCAGTACGCGAAGCGGTGCGTAAGCACTTGTCGCGAAGTAAGAAAAGAGAAGAGAAGAGAAGAGATCGCCCTTAACAGATTTAGAATTGCTTACGACGATCGCAGCAGCCGACGCATTTCTAGCTTATAAGCCGCATTATTCAAACCTTCACCGCTAGCGAGATCCGGATCTATCGCCTGGGAAATCGCAGCAATCCGATCGCTAGTAGCCGGGTGAGTGCTCAAAATGCTCGGCGGAGAAGGTTGGTTGAGCAACTTTTTCATAAAATCAACCATCCCAGATTGAGCGTAGCCCGATCGCCCCATACTTTGCAAACCCAACTGATCCGCCTCATACTCAGCTTGGCGGCTGTGGGGGCGGCGCAAAGCCAATTCCACTCCAATCTGCACCGCCTGAGAACCATCGAGCCCCGCCGCTGAAGCTACACCAGAGGCGATCGCCATTTGACGCATTTGTTTAATCGAGTGGCGAGCACTAATATGCGCGATTTCGTGGGCAATTACACTTGCCAATTGGGCCTCATTATCTGCCGCCGCCATCAAACCCTTATTCACATAAACAAAACCGCCCATTGTCGCAAAAGCATTAATATTGTCGTCATCAATCACCTGAAAAGTATAAGGAATATTCGGGCGAGTGCTTTGCTCTGCCAGCCGTTGACCGATGCGGTTGATATATACTTTAGTGGCGCGATTGCGGTCAAGCTTAAACTCGCTTTTCGTCAACTGCTGATTAATTTGTTGGCCAACCGTCACCTCTTGGCGATCGGACATATTCGACAATTGAATAACTTGAATCCCCCGAAAAATCAGTTCCGGCAACGAAAATGCTTGAGTCGGTTCTGGGGAAATCACCCAAATACCGGCAGCCACAATCACCGACAGAAATAGATAAATCCCCCGGCCACAAGTATGCCGGCAAGTCAACCACAAACTTTTTAACATGATTGATAAGTGCTAAAAGAAGGAAGAAGGAAGAAGGAAGAAGGAAGGTAAGACGTACGGTTGAAACCGCATCTACAAAAACAAAGTCCCTCTCTAAGAGACTGAAGAAAATAATGTAATTTCAACCGTCCGTTCTTCAACCCACGGAGGCAGGTTTTGTTTGTATAGACGCGGTTTCAACCGCCCGGTCTTCTTTTTTTTAGGAAAAACTCAAAAAGTCACTAAATCGGCAGACGAAATTTAAGCCTGCTTAGTTGCTATGTTAACTTGTTGACCCCCACTCTCCCATCTCCCCATCTCCGGGTCCCCCAGTATCCCCCTCTCCCCCAGTCTGCAAGTCCTGCGGATTTTGGGCGATCGTTATGGTAATATCTTTTGGCTTGTACAGATACTCCTGTCGCTGTCCGTTTATAGGCGATTTATGAAAATTTTAGATTCTCAAGGCCGACTGTTCGGCAAACTCAGCATTCTAGACGTAGGTGCCGCGATGATTGTGCTGCTAGTTGCAGTCGGCATCTTCTTCTTTCCCGGCACATCCGGCGGTTCCGTCGCCCAAGTCGGCGGCCCGGGTATGAAACCTGTAGAAATCGATGCAATTGCGATCGGACTCAAAGGCACAAACGTTCAAGATTTGTTCAAGCCCGGGGATAAAATCAATGTGGTGATCCGCAATCAACCCTCCGGTCAGATTACGATCAAATCCGTCAAAACAATCACCAGAACCCTCGCAGTTCCCCAGCCCAACGGTACCCTCAAAGCTCTACCCGATCCCCGAGAAGAAGAATCCTTCAGCAGAAATATGATGTTTACCCTAGAAGGAAAAGGTCAAATTACTGAAAACGGCCCAGTTTTAGGAAATACCAAAGTCAAAATTGGCACTACCCTAGAACTTGAAGGCAAAAAATACATTTTCAACGCTAGCGTCATCGACGTGCGAGTCAAAGAATAGTCATTGGGCATTGGGCATTGGGCATTGGGCATTGGGCATTGGGCATTGGTCATTGGTCATTGGTCATTGGTCATTGGTGTCAATTTCAGACTAAAATCCATGAGAAATCTCGCTTCTAGCAGAGTCTAGATCCCCCCTAGCCCCCCTTAAGAAAGGGGGGGACAAGAGTATTGTCAAAGTCCCCCTTATTAAGGGGGATTTAGGGGGATCTAGACTTGGATATAAACGAGAGATACAGAGGTCTTTAGGATTAAGTTGACATCTATGGGTAGTGGGGAATTAATCTTCCTTCTTCCCTCGAACCTGGAACCTCTATCGGTGATATCCGTTAAATCCGCGGAGCGAATCGGCTGGCGAACTTCACCCTTCGGAAAGCAACCTTAAATACTGCCGAATTAAACCAATAGTCACAGCCGGAATTTCCAACTGCGGAGTCAAACCCACATTTTCCAGAGATTGAAAAACTTTAATTGCTTCTGGGTTGAGATTAGCCAACCGCTGACCAATCTCCGGGCTAGTAAACTGAGATTTTTCACCCCAAATAATCGCAGTCGGCGTTGTTAGCTGAGTGATATATAGCGACAAATCAAAACACAAATCTCCCCGCACAAAAGACAGCGCGGCATATTCTGCATTTGGTTCCAAAGCAGATTCCAGATAAGCGTCCACAATTTCTTGGTAAACGCGACGGGAATCTGCAAATTGGCGCTGTTCTAGGAAGCTGCGAATGCCACCGTCTGTGGCGATGCCGGTACTGTAGAGCAAGCGGTCTAAAATCGGCGTGTTGACTAGCTTAGCGAAGAAACTGCTGCCGTAATCTTGTCCGAAGTCTGACAAACCGCTGGGAATCGTCAAAATAAGCGATTTGAAGAGATCCGGGCGGGCGATCGCAGCTCGAATCGCGATCGCCCCTGTGAGCGAAGAAGCGATCACGTCTGTCGGACTGCCACAAGTTTTATCTAGAAATTCAATCAAAGTTGTGATATAATCTTCAACCTGATAATTTCGGGGCGGATGTTCCGATCGCCCCCAACCGATTAAATCAGGTGCTAAAATGCGATATTCTGGCGCAAAAGCCGGATAAACTTTCGACCATTCGTAGGCACTTGACCCGCCCCCAAAACCGTGAAAGAATACCAAATTCGGTTGGTTTTCTGTCGTTGAGGTCGGCAATCCGATCCAAGGCATTTTTTCAGCAGTGTAGTAAACCATTCTGCCGATCGAAGTAACTATCGATCGCTGACCGAAGCCGAGGGGCACAAGCATAAATAAACCTCAATCGCTGTTAGATTTTAGATTTTCGTTCGCCGCCCCGTCCCTGTTTAAAAAAGTTGCAAAGCTGGTGGCGTTTTTGTAAAGATTGAGTAATGATTTCAATCTATTTTAGTACAAGTGAACCCTGAAACTACAGACAGGAACTAAGTTTTGCGATTTGGGCAGTTCGGCTGTGTAGTTATCCTCACCCTTGCAAACTACCGCTGATCGGAGATAATAGCAAAATGATGGGTAAGACCCCTCAACATAATAAAGTCTGTTTGCCGACCCGGAAAGCAGGCGCTCGGAAAGCAGGAGTATTAGATATATCTCGCTTTCAGACCCACCGCTGCAAAGCTGGTGCGGACAAATCACGAATAATTAATCACCATATTTTGCGGAGCAGTGGCTTTTGAGGTCGAAAGTCCTTGTTGGAGGGCGGGCGATCGGTTTTCGATTCCGGCATTGCAGGGAGAGTCAATTTCCCAGGGCTCGCCATTATAAATTCCAAAACACCAGAAACAACTAATCTCAGGGAGATCTACTAAAAATGCAACTGCTTAGGAAACGGGATCGCGAGGGTTTTATGGTTGACGCAAAAAGTCTTCAATCGGACGGGTTTGCAGAATTTGACACTGCCTGTCGAAGCATGGATTTAAATGGCAAAAAGTCTTTAGTCGCCACTCCAGAACGCTCGGGCGCAGGGTTAGAGGTGCGATCGCGCGCCACCGTACCGGCGATCGTCCGCTTAGCTTTAGAAGACTTAAAATGCTTTGAAGTAGTAGAACACCAGTTTGCACATTGGGGGGTAAATTTTACCAATGCCGTCGCGATCCAACCTTCAAACCCAGCATTTTTCATGGGTTCTGGGGCAACAGTGTTAATGGGAGCCCCAAAAAGCGGACTGATAGAAGTAACTTTCAAGCATCCAGTTCGCAGCGTGTCAGGACTTGTCACCAGTTCGCGACGAACTGTTTTATCTGCTTGCGACATCGACGGGAACCCAATTGTTCAGGATGAAATGCCTGCGCCCAATCTGGCAGGGTCTAATTCTCCGATCGCCCCTAGGGCTCCCCTGCGCGTCAAAGCTCCGAATATTCATCGAATTAGTTTTTATGCTTTTGACGGTCAGCTAATAGTCGATGATTTTACTTTTGGGTTCTAAAGCAGTGCCATAAGTATCGTCCCAAGTCTGCAAACCTTCGAGAAGGGCATTGCGGACTAAAGCTTCCGGTTCTCGACTCAGCATCAGGCGAAAGCACTCGGCAGCGCGGTAACGGGCGATCCTCTTGGTTAGCGCAGCCCTGGAAGAAAAGGGCTTTTCTGCCGATCGCTTCGTATCCGCTAAGGAACTTTTCACCGAACTCACAGGGCCAAACCCACCGTTATTCACCAAATCTGTCATTTGTCGCACTGCAATCAAACGCTTCACCGGGTCAGCATCAGTCAAATCTGCCAGGATGCGATCGAGCGTTGCTTCATCTTGTTCGGCCCCCAGACTCAGCGCTTGCCGCAGCAACAGCCCTGCAATCGCGATCGTGCCAAAATTCTGCAAAATCAGGTTCAAAGCCATCCAGTGGCTCTCGGAGTCCGCCCAAATCCCCAAACTCAGGTAAGCGCCCAAGGTAGCAATGCCGCCGCTGCCCACCGCTACAATAAATCGGCGGTTCGGGCTCTGGCAAAATTGCTCGACGAGCGATCGCAGCAATTCCCAGTCCCGCGACTGCCCTCGGTAAACCAGCATCATCGCTGCGATCCCCAGCCCTGTCGAAAACAGTAACTGACTGTTCCACAACCCCCAAACTGCTGCCAGGGTGACAACTGCCAGCCAACCTTGAGAGCGAGTCAAACGCTCTAGCAGCCACTTGAGAAAGGCGGCAGAAACCACAGGCGCTCCGGCCGGAGCGACGATCTTGGCACCAACTCTGCGTCGCTTTTTTTCTGCCGTGCCGGGGGGGCGATCGTGACTCAATTGAGTCAACGGGGTATCGCTCATTTCTATGGACAGGTCGAAGGATGGTGGCTGACCGAGTTGCAAAGTGCGATCGGACTCTTTCACTACTGGTCGATTCAGCTTGGTTGTATTTTTTTTAAGTTTATTCATACTGAGTTTTTTGAGAAATAAGTTAAAATTATCCCGGCGTTTTTTGCACTGATTTAGATTGTCGTCCAACCAGAGCCGTATTGCTCTATGATACCTGAAAATTCAACCTGTGGCGACTACCGCAATTGCGCCGAATTTCGAGAAATACTTTCCCAAAATAGAGCTGTTCAACAATACTTCGGACAGTTGTTGATTGCCAACAGTACCATCAGGTCGATCGGGCAATATGCCTTCACAGCCAAACGCTGACTGCTTGCCTCAACACCTAAGTTTACTCGCCTGCGGACTCTTGACTTTACTCTCGCCTGGTTTCTATAGCAACCGCCACGGTGAGGACATAAATAACCGGAATGAATAGAGCCGATACCCGTACTGCATCAATGGTTTGATTCGGGTTATGCAACTGTCAACTGTCCACTGTCAACTGTCAACTGCTATAGCTACCTATTGGTGAGCTATGAAACTGCGACAATGCAACTGTGGCTAGGTATTGATTCAAGATTGTTGAGAAAAGCACGACAGGTGAACAGCGAATATTTCTGGATAACTCTTGATACAGAAGGTCATCGAGTTGGGGCGGGGACAAAACCCGAAAAACTTTAAATTGATGAAATTTGGGGGATTTTGAGTGATTGAATTCGTCCGCCGAAAACTGCGCGTCAAAAATTTAGCCTTTTGCCCGCCGCCCCTGGGTTTCAGATGAGGCTGGTTCACAGCTTCACCGCTAGCTGGACGAACCCCAACCTCAGGGCCGACGGAGAAGCCACACCGAATTGTTTAGAGAATCAATAGCAGGATCGTTCCTAAACTGCTAAGATTTTTGAATTAATGGAAGCAGATCGAGTCCGGTAAATGAGCCGTAATTCTGGTAAAAGCCAGAACCGTCGCGCCCGATCGGCAAGATCGGACTACCATAGCAGTTGGCGATCGTCCGGGTTCAAACCCGTAAAACAGCAGTGCCAAGACTCTGCCGCGCGATCGGCAAGTGCGAAGGCTGTAACAACAGCGGCTGCAAGACCAGACTGAAACAGATATGTTGCCCCAAATTGTGTCTTTGGAGGTTACGCTAGTGAAGAGAGTCCAAGAATATTTACGATCGAGACTTGATTAGTCTACCTTGTAATTTATTGCTCCGTTGTCAAGCCCAACAGTTTTGCATTTTCTGGCAAGCGAGACTTTTGGCACTTCCAACAAGTGGGGAACTCGACAGTCAAAAAGCTTGGGTTTCGATCGCACAAGCCCTTACTTATAGCAGTTGACAGTTGACAGTTGACAGTTGACAGTTGACAGTTGACAGTTACATAGCACAAGCATCAAACCGTTTATGCTCTCATGGTCATAGGATCTATTCATGACATTATTTATGTCCTAGCCTACGTGGCGGTTGCTATATATGTAAACACCTTACCGATGGCTCGCCGGAAAAATCTTGCAGGAAAACCCATGTCTAGTATGCAAAACCAATTCACGGTTCACTTCTGGGGCGTTAGAGGTAGCATAGCGTCTCCCGGAGCTGATACAGTACGTTACGGGGGCAACACGCCTTGTATAGAAATGCGAGTGGGTGACAGTCGCCTAATTTTTGATGGCGGTACTGGATTGCGGGTTTTGGGACAAACTCTCCTGTCGCAGATGCCCGTAGAAGCTCATATGTTTTTTACTCACTCTCACTGGGATCACATTCAAGGATTCCCATTTTTTGTGCCAGCTTTTGTCAAGGGCAATTGTTTTCACATCTATGGGGCTGTGGCTCCTCCTCCTAATAAGGCTACTATCCAGCAGCGGCTCAACGACCAGATGCTGCACCCCAATTTTCCGGTACCGCTGCAAATTATGGGGGCAGACCTAAAGTTTAACGATATAGAAGTGGGCGAACCGCTGGAAATCGGAGAGATTAAGGTGGAAACTGCTTTGTTGAACCATCCCGGGGAAGCTGTAGGCTACCGCGTTAACTGGCGGGGGTATTCGGCAGCTTATGTGACTGATACGGAACATTTACCCGATCGCTTGGACGAAAATGTGCTGTCTTTGGCTCGGGATGCTGACGTGCTGATCTACGACGCTACTTACACCGATGAGGAGTATTACTCGGAGAAGAACAGCAGAGTCGGTTGGGGACATTCGACTTGGCAGGAAGCGGTGAAGGTGGCTCATGCGGCTAATGTTAAAAAGTTGGTGATTTTTCACCACGACCCGCAGCACAATGACGAGTTTTTAGACAAGGTGGGAGAGCAAGTCGCTCAAAGGTTCCCGAACAGTTTGATGGCGCGGGAAGGTTTGTCGTTACAGTTGCTGCCTCCTCATAATAAGGATTTGTCTGAAGCATCGGTGCAAGCCCCTAAAGTGCCTGTGTGATGGATTTGAGATTGCCAGATGGTTGGGAAATCTTGAGGTTCCAAATCTAAAATTTAAGTGAGAGCTGACCTTACTCAAAGACGGATACAAGCCCCGGCGCCAGGAGTGGAAAATAAAAAAGTTTAGATCGATGTTCGAGTTCTGTGATCGATCTGTGGAGTCAAATCTCAAATCTCAAATCTCAAATCTCAAATCGACGGGCGATCGCAATTCGGCTAAGTATGGCAAAATCTAAAGCGTGTGGGTAACTTCTTCTTGTATCGCTGCTCTGACTCCAACTTCTGTTGCCTTGGGAAACTTTGACGGTTTGCACCTAGGGCACCAACAAGTCGTGCAGCCAATTTTAAATCGATCGGCTCAGTTAAATTCTACGACTGTTTCGGCGTCCGGGCAAAACTTGGGATCAAACGCCGGTAGAGATCAAAATTTGGAAAGCGAAGATCCGGCAAGCTGGGACAACGACTCAGCAGCACCGCCCGATACAGCCCGCAACGGTGATAACTTAGATGCTTCGATCGCGCACAGCAGGGACTCGGCGGGCAACAGCCTCTCCGGTCTGTATTCTGATGGAGTCGATCGGCTTTACGGCACCGTGGTGACATTCGATCCCCACCCGCAAGAATTTTTTACAGGTCAACCCAAAAAACTGCTGACACCTCTGGCAGAAAAGGTAGAATTGCTCGCAGCAATGGGCGTCGAGCAACTTGTGCTGCTGCCGTTCGATCGAGAATTGGCAGCTTTGACTGCTGCTGAATTTGTCGAGGAAATTCTGGTGCGGCAACTGCAAGCGAGTCGCATCAGCGTCGGGGTTGATTTTCGGTTCGGACGCGGACGCGCTGGGACGGCTGTGGATTTGCAGTCGATCGCCTCAGGTTACGGTATTGAGGTTGCTCTTGTACCGCTGCACAATTGCGCCCAAGGCGATCGGATCAGCAGTTCCGCCATCCGCGAAGGTTTGGCATCCGGCGACCTCAGAACAGCGAATAAGTTGCTGGGGCGACCCTACAGTTTGGTGGGGACTGTGGTTGGGGGACAGCGGCTGGGTAGGACGATCGGATTTCCTACTGCTAATATCGAACTGCCTCCCGAAAAATTTTTGCCGAGTTTTGGCGTTTACGCGGTGCGAGTCTCGGTGAAAGATGGAGGAACGATGAAAGATGAAAGTTCTTCCTATAAGTGGGAAAAGCCCAAATCTCTAATCTCTGAGCGATCGTCTAATTTATCATTGATCAATGGAGTGATGAATGTTGGCCGCCGCCCGACGGTAAACGGCCTGCAACCCACTGTCGAAGTTCACCTGTTAGATTGGTCTGGGGATTTGTACGGTCAAACCTTGAGCGCAAGTTTGGTAGAATTTTTGCGACCCGAACAAAAATTCGCTTCTCTAGATGCTCTCAAAACTCAAATTCAGACAGATTGTGATGTTGCTAGAAAGGTGTTAGCTGCTAATGGTTAATAGACAAAATTGCAAAAGTCCTTTTAATCAAATTTGCGGACGATGCTCAGAGCAACGTCCCACAAGAAAAAAATGTGGGATGGGCTTCTAGCCCGTCCTAATTATCAATTCATTGTGTACAGTTTTGCTTGGGCGATTGAAATCGCTACTACACAAACGAAGTCCTAGCTGAGAGGAACTAGGAATAAAATAACAAGCAATTAACAACTAGCAATTAACAATTAGAAGTCAGGGATATGAGAGAACATATTGAGCGGCTCAAACAAAATCTAGGCAAGACGATTGTCGGCAAAGCGGATGCTATTCGCTTGGTGCTGGTAGCTGTGCTTTCGGGGGGACACGCGCTGCTAGAAGACGTGCCTGGTGTCGGAAAAACGCTGTTGGCGAAGTCTTTAGCGCGATCGATCGATGGG
Organism: Microcoleus sp. A006_D1; assembly: GCF_036702805.1. Taxonomy (NCBI): domain Bacteria; kingdom Bacillati; phylum Cyanobacteriota; class Cyanophyceae; order Oscillatoriales; family Microcoleaceae; genus Microcoleus; species Microcoleus sp. A006_D1. The sequence continues at coordinate 152,043 of NZ_JAUBVZ010000003.1, read as the reverse complement.
AAGTTTCAGCGGATTCAGTGCACTCCCGATTTGTTACCGACAGATATCACCGGTACTAATATTTGGAATCCCAGCAGCGGCAAGTTTGAGTTTTTGCCAGGCCCAGTTTTTGCGAATGTTTTGCTGGCGGATGAAATCAATCGGGCGACGCCGCGAACTCAGTCTGCTTTGCTGGAAGTGATGGAAGAAAAGCAGGTGACGGTAGACGGAGTTTCTCGGACTGTTCCGGCGCCGTTTTTTGTGATTGCGACTCAAAACCCGATCGAATATCAAGGCACTTTTCCGTTACCGGAAGCCCAGATGGATCGGTTTACCTTGTCTTTGACTTTGGGCTATCCCGCTGCGTCGGAAGAGTTGCAAATGTTGGAACGGCTATCTGATCCTTTTGCTGTTGAGGATTTGCAGCCTTGTATTTCTTTGGAAGAGGTGCAGGAATTGCGCCGTTTGTGCGCTGCGGTGCAGGTGGAAGGTTCTTTGAAGCAGTATATTGTGGATTTGGTGCGATCGACCCGCGAGGATGAAGAGATTACTCTGGGGGTGAGTCCCCGTGGTGCGGTGGCTTTGCACCGGGCATCTCAGGCTTTGGCGTTTATTTCGGGGCGGGATTTTGCCACCCCGGATGATGTCAAGGAATTAGCACCGCACGTACTTTCTCATCGGTTGATTCCGGCGGGGGGAAGGAAGGCGAAAACAATTGTTGATAAGTTGTTGAGATCTGTTCCTATTCCTTAAAAAGTTACAAATCGCCCGCAGAAGATAAGACGGCGGTTGAAACCGCGTCTACACAAACAAAGTCCGCCTCCGCGGACTAAAGAATCAAGAAGATAAGACGGCTGTTGAAACCGCGTCTACACAAACAAAGTCCGCCTCCGCGGTGTAAAGATAATTCGGCGGTTGAAACCGCCTTTGTCTTCAACCCGCGGAGGCGGGTTTTGTCTTTATCGACGCGGTTTCAACCGCCGAGTCTTCTTATCTTATGTTGACATTCTCACCGCCCTAAAAGTGCGGCGATTCCCAAACATCGCTATTTGGGTTCCTGTTTCATTGCAACTGCCTCCACCTCCCGAAGGGTTTTCCGGTCTTATGCTCGCTCCACAGGCTTTGGCTATTGCCTCCCGCAAGCCCTGCGGTAGACTTTTAATTATAGACTAAAAGTCCCCCTAAAAGGGGGAGGTTTCAAACCCAATTTTTCGATGATTGTTCAATAGATCCTTGAAACAGAGCCACTAATTTCTTTGCCTCTAAATCAACATTATGTTGTTGAGCAACTCTTTCTGCCCCTGTTTTCCCCATTTCTTCTAGCTGTTCTAAAGGTGCTTCCAATGCCGCACGCATTGCAATAGTTAATGCTTCTACGGAACCGGGAGGAACTAACCAACCGCAAACCCCTGGTTCTACGAGTTCGGGGATGCCAGCAACATAGGTGCTAATTACGGGCCGATTGAGGGCGAGGGCTTCCATAATTACGACGGGCAAACCTTCGGCAAAACTGGGCAATACCATGGCGCGGGAAGCTAAAATTTCTTGCTGAACTCGATCGCCACTGGCCCAGCCGGTAATTTCTATATAGTTTTGCAGGCCGAGTTGTACAATCTGCTGTTCAATCTCAGTTCGCAGCGGCCCGTCTCCAACGAATACCAATTTAAACTCTAAGCCTTGAACTGCTAGCTTGCTGGCGGCTTCTAGCAGTAGCAAATGACCTTTTTGTTCGCTGAGCCTCCCAATGCAAGCTAAGCGGGGTGCTGCGGGTATTGGGACGTGCGGTGCGGCTAAAAATGCTGCATCGACACCGCAGTGTATGACGTGGATTTTTGACCAATAAGTGCGATCGCACCACCGAAAAAGCTGACTTTTGCCGAAGGAACTGACTGCTGCGACAAAGGTCGATCGTTTAATTTTTTCATCTAAGGAAAGAAGTGTAGCTTTATCAAATTCTTCGGGGCCGTGAACAGTGAAACTGTAAGTCGGGCCGCCAAGCACGCGGCACAGCATTGCAACAGTTGTGGAATTTGTGCCGAAGTGAGCGTGAACGTGTGTTGTACCCGCTTCTGCAAACCAATTTAAAAGAATGCAAGCTTCTGCGAAATAAGCTATGTGCAGCAAAATCCCGCGTTCTGAGTGCCAGCCCACTTTGAACATTAACTGCAAAGCTTCCAGAAATCGAATTGGTCTAGTTGTGGCAGTGCTGAGCAAACCCCACGCTAAGCCCTGTACGCCAACTCCTAGGATGACTTTGGTCAGTTCTTGTTCTTGTTTGTCTGCGCCGTCTACGAGTTCGGATTCGCAGGATCTGATGGAGTAACGCCCGACTTTGATGCCGTAGGTTTCGACAGCTAGAAGTTCTCTGCGGACGAAGCTGTGGCTGACTTTGGGGTATTGGTTGACGAGATAGGCGATGTTCATGAACGGGGTGAAATTTTTATGGTAAAACTCTAGATTAGTTTAGCTTTATGGATGTGCGGGGCGATCGCTTTTGGTGGGATGTGTGCGGTAGGCGGGATCGATATTATGGGGAAAGTGAATCACTCCACACATTTTACGCTTTATAATATTTTATTTGATTCCGTCGGCGACTTAACTCATCCTCGCTGCTCCTGATTAAATACACCTGCTACCTTTCAATTCTGACTCGCTATTTCAGCATTCAGCAGCAATTCACATTGTCTAAAAATATAGTTAATCGCCGCAAAAAGCTTGTTTAAATCGTCAAGCAAGTAAGACTGTTTATTTTTAGTAAAAAGATTAGTCTTAAGTTTACCAAATTGCCATACTTCCCCATTTGATACAATTCCAAAAATATCTTGCTCTGAGTTTTCATTCAGTCGCTGTGCGGCAATCATTTCCGCTAAACACTGGGCCCATCCATTTTCAAAGTTATCCTGTTTAGCTTCAACTATCATAAAATAAGGTTTATCAAAAACAATTTTTCCTAAAATAGAACGTTTAGCCAAAATATATTCAGGAAATCCAGAAAGATACTGGTCGTAGGTAAGAGACTGATGGCTCCACAAAACAAACCCGCTGTAATAGCACTTCCAAACTTCTTTGATAACTGGATAAATCAAATTTTCACAAACTGCAAATTCAGAATTATCAACCACTCCTTCTCGCATTGTAAATTCTAAATCTTCTCGAAAATAGTCAGAAACATGAAACTCTGTTTCTACTATGAAATTGGATTCAGTATAGGTAATCTGAAATTCTTTGAGGACTGAACCGACTGTTTTATAAGCGCTAAAAGGCATCATAAACTCCTAAATTTAGGTGGTGTATTTTATTGAGCTAATTTTAGCATGGGGAAAGGGCGATCGGCCTTGACGAGATGGGTGAGGTGGGATATGGGCGATCGACTTAACGTTTTGGCTTGTTCGGAGGTCTTTGAAATGCCAGATTAATATTTCCTCCACCTTCATCTCGACCTCGCTCGGAGGTATTCTTAGGTTTAGGTTTGGGAAGAGTAGATTTATTGCTTATTTTTGTAGTTAATTGGCTTTCTACAGAAGCAAATCTGCGATGATCAAGGATGTTCATTACATCCAATGGAGTAGGTAGAACTTTTCTCTGCTTAAATTCTTCAAGTTCCATATATCGAGTCTGTTCTTCATCTGGAATTTTATCTTTATCGCACCGCAACATCGCCAGCAACATTTCAATTCTCGGTAACTGCTTTAAATGTTGCAGTTGTTCTCTATTTCGCTCTTTTGGATAATCGCGCTCGCTGATTCCATCTAGGACATATTTCTCGAATGCTTTCACACATTCTTGCTCTTTTGTATCAGTTTGAGATTGGTCTTCTTCCCCAGTTTTCCACTTTGTACCATCAAATAGATTGCTGTAGCGAGAGGTGCGATCGCTCAAATGCAATTCATAGTCAATTTTCACCGCACCCATCCCCAGCGGTTTACCCATACCAAGGGAAAAACAGTATTCTTCACCCTGTTTAGCAGTTCCCAGTTGTTGTGACTTCTGACTGCTGAGACTCAACACCCATAACAATGCGCCCAATTCAACTTTGCTCAAATTTTCAAAGTGAATATCAAACTTAAAAATCACACCTTTTTTAATTGGGTTAATTTGAGTAGTCTGAGTATCTGAAACTTCTTTCTTTTTATCCAAATTAAGTTTAAGTTTAAATTCAGGATTGCTGCCTTTATGCCAATACAGCTTATGACCGCGAATTACTGTATTTTTAATTGGTTCACTTGCATAGTGTTTTAGTTCTGATTTGTCTGCATTTGGTTGAACCAAATAGTGCGAAAAGTTACTCGGTTTCGGCCCAGATAGGATTTGAGGAGTTAATGGTTTATCTTGATACCAGATACCATTTTGATTGCTTTGGTATAAGGCATCTGTAAAAAACACTCTCCCGGCTCTTTTTTTTTCAAACTTTAGAGGTAATTTTTGTGATTCAGATTCTTGCTTTACCCAGCCAAAGATTGCATCAGCTAGATCAATTGATGCTAATTTTCTCAAATCTTCAGGAATAAAATCTAAGACAGTCGTTGCGTGTCCATTACCTTGAGGAGAGTACGGAATACGAAAATTAGGGCTTTGACCAACAAATCCTACTATATTTCCACTTTCATGAGGACAGTAAAACACAGGACGATTTTCTTCTAATAATCCCCAATCCTTATTAAAGGGTGATTCTTTCTGAAAATTAGTCAGAGCATTACGATAATGCTCAATTGCTGTACGATCTATTGGGAATCGGGCAGCATTCTTATCCTCAGCGAAAACTACGCAATGATTACGACGAGGTGAAGGTTCATTTCCTTGTTTCATGTTTCCACTGGTAACAAGCACACCTTTTTTGGGATGGATGTCTGGCAATTCAACATCATGAGCAAATAAGCGTTTAGCTCTGTCTGTGTTATCTACAGCTACACTTCTATAGCTAACAGAAATATACTGAGGCTCATATTTATCATTATTGAAAATTTTAAAGTTTGGCAAGTTAATAGACGTTTCCCTAACCCACGCAAATGTTTCACCTTGTTCACTCTTAGCAGGTTGAATATACCATCCTTGACTATCTTTTTTTAGATAGCCAGCCTGAATTTTTTCGGGATCAACACGATCCCTGTATTCTTTCCCCCAAGATTCTTTCTTGGGATTAGATGCAACTGCACGAAAAAATAGGCGATGCTCGTCGGATACTCTTTCAATTTTACTAAAACTAACGATCTCAAGTAAAGTTCGTAGGATTCCGCGTAAGCTGCTACCAGGAAGAATAGGAAGATTATCGTTTCGGTATGTAAAAAATGGAGCAAGAGTTTTTCGTCGGTCTGTCTCCCATTGTTTTTTCTCCTCTTCCCACTGTTTCTTCTGTTGCTCTGTGGCATCTTGTGGTGGCTTCGAGTATTTTTCTGGAAGCTCTGAATATTTAGTGAAATTAGTAGGAATCATTCCGCAGCGAATATACAGAGGAGATTCAGTAGTTAAAGTGCATTCAATTCTGCCAGTGTGGCGCTCTAAATGATATCGATCGCCATTTGGTAATTCCTCTGCTACGACGATTTTTTCAGGAAGTTCGACAAAGTTATAGGGTGCTTTAGCGATACGATCGACTTCTGTAATTTTTGCGATATGCTTGGGATTCATTATCCAATCTCCTTACACTTAAATAAAATGACTCATTCTTGATTTCAACCCTCACTCTTTGTCAAAAATAATCCCTTCATACAAAAGTTCGATCGCACATTCAAACTCAATACTTTCTAAGGTAATAATTTCTCCTGCTTCATACTCATAATAAAGCCACATCTTCCCTTCTCCTCGACGATAAACCTCAACTATTATTTCTTCTGAATCAACTAAGACGTATTCTTGCAAACTCGGAATTTGACGATAATATTTAAATTTTTTCGTGCGATCGTAACTTGCTGTACCAGGCGAAAGAACCTCAACAATGATTTTTGGATTTTGAATAAAATCGCGGGCTTTCAAGTCCTGGGAGTCGCAAGTCACAACTATATCTGGATAGAAATAACGACTTGATTGACTAGGCTTAACTTTCGCATCTGACACATTGGCTTGACAACCTCTCTGACGCAAATGAGGTCTTAGGGCTGTATAGAAGTTGAGAGCAATGCTATTATGAGGAATCGTACCGCCTGTCATAGCTAAAATTTCGCCATCAATGTATTCATAGCGAAATTCCTGCTTGGCTTCCCATTCTAGGTATTCTTCCGCCGTCATTTTTTGAGTGTATTGAGGTTCAGCAATCATAATTAGGTTCCTCGTAAATCAACCAGCCGACTTAGATAAACTCTCGCGACTCCACTATCATCATAGTCGATATAGTGATGTACGAGTAAACGAATCGGATGATATAGATTTTTTTTGTCTTGGCTAAATGGAATATTGATTAAAGGCACAGCGTATTTTAGACCTTGAGAACCATCTGAAACTAAAGTAAACTCCTGTTTAGACTCTCCTTCTCGTTGGGTTCCCCAGAGAATTTGTTTTTCACAAATATAATCCTCTTTTGATAGATATTCATCCTTAATTAAACGTGCTTTCCAGTTTTGACCCACTTTCCAAAGCATAACCTCAGCTTTTTTACCAAAGATTCGACTTTGTTGGAGGGTGCAAAGACGGAACTTAGCTAATTTTGGAAATACATCATCATCTCCTGATGTCACCAACTTCTTGTCATTGCCTCTAAGTTCACCCCAAATTACGCCATCATCAGCATGAGCTAATAAGTATTGTAATTGATACTGTTTTGCCTTAAGTTGTAACCAATTGTACAAAGAGGGCGTATCGATAATATCTTGAGCATCTTCAATGGATTGGCAATCAGGTTTATTCATTGTTTTTTACCTCCTTAACTAATTTATTAACAAATTCTTGTAATCTGTCAGGGTTGCTCACATCAAGAGGTTCTTTATCACTTTTTTGAGCGATACTCCATATTTCTTTCTGCTGTAACTCCTTCTTTTTATCCCATTTATGCCAAGTCAATGTTGCATTTTTTCCCTGCAATCTTCCTCTACCAATACTGCTTTCACCTCCTACAGGTAAATCGCTTGTCCACAAATCTTTTAGCAAGAGTAACAGCAATCCTATTTCAGACTCTTCAGGCTTGCGTAACTCTAGTTCAAGAGTGACATCGCCACCAAAGATAGGTTGTTCGTCAAATAATGCACCGTGATATGCACCTCCGGTAAAACGATCGATCGCAATTCGAGTTTGTACTAAGTCATCCGCCTTTTCAATGACTTTCTCGTGAACGACTAAACGACTTGCCTTAGCTTGTTTTGTCTTGTCTTTGCTGAAGTCTGTCCCAAACATTTCATCTATAATTGTTATCGGTTTTTCCAGAGTATTCACAATTCGTTCGGCTCGATGACGCAAGACTCCTGCTAAACTTGTGCCTGATAAGACTGGTTTTAATTCATTATTACGATGAGATTTCAAGTGTACAACATCGGGAGCGCGCCCAGTTGAGTCTTGACCGGAACGGATGAGCAGAGAACCGACTAATTTGAATTCGGCGTGGATGGTGAAGCGATCGCGCTTATCTTCTCCACTTACATCTAGCTGAATTCCAACTTTCTCAAAGGCTTCTTTAAATGGATAAGTTGGGTAATTTGGCAATAAACCTGGTTGCCAATGTTCAAAATTTAACCAGGAAGTGCGATCGCCCGAATGTTCCAAGTTAAAGCTCCAAACCTGCCACTCTTCGACATGACAGCGACCAAAACCGCGCCGCTTTTTCATGCCAATCCCGATTTCATGCTGCTCTAAACCTCGTAAAGCCAATGCTAAATCATTAATTAACGTTTGCTGTTCTGTCTGATTTTTATTTTTTTCTATCAGCAATTCAAAGTACAGCGGAAATTCTGTTCCTGCCGCTAACAGTTCCAAGTCATATTTTTGGCCTGGTTTGGCTGTGCCAGTTATAGATTCAATTTCTACGCCATCTCTTAATTCTACAATGGGAATAGTGCTGCCGATCGCATCATTGATAATTAATGGACTTTGTTCGCCATCTGGATCGCGACGAGTACCACCAAATAAGCGAGTAGCCCGATCGCCATTTTGCTCCTCTACCCCATATCCGTGTTGGTACTCCCGCAAGTAATTCCGCAGAGCACCTGCAATCGATGCACCAGTTAAAAGCGCACAGTCGCTCACGCTATCTCTCAGCAATGCGATATCCGTTGGACTGTCTGCGTCACCACTTCCCAAACAAGTAGGAGTATCTAAGGTTAACGTACCCCGGACAATGATGCGTTGGGCGATCGGGCGCTGACAGCGGTTTCGGCGTTCTTGACTCATCAGTTTTTCTCCTTAGTTGCCTTCTTCGCTACCGCCATAATCAGCCGCAGCGTGTACTTTTGGGCTAGCTTATCCTCTCTAGCGCGATCGTCATCAAACTTGCGCTCAATACCAGCAATTTTTACTTCTTTTACGCCATTAATCCAATCTGTCGGATTCCCTAACCACTCGTCAAGCTGTTGCCTGAACGATTTATTACCAATTTTTGTGCGTTCAAATTGATTCCTGGCATTCGATGGTAAATTGTTGAGCAGCGAAATAACTAAATTACAATCGCCACTGGGAAGTGCTTGTCGTGCAACAGATTGTAGTCGTGACAGTTGGCTGTTACTGATGCCCTCAGCCAAGCTTAAATATCCAACCTGTTTTTGAAGAAATTGTTCTAGCTTTTGTTCTAACAATCTTTGTGCCATTTGTTCTGCCAAAAGATGTGAACCGGATTTTTTTAAGGGAGGTAAGCTAGAGGTACTAGATGACTTAGGTAAACTGACTGAAAACTCTTCTTTTTTTAACCAATTAACAGCAACTCGTCCAAAACCATCTTCTCTTCTCTCTCCAATTCCATAAGTTTCAAGTTGTTTGATTTGTGATTCATCAATAATATCAATACCTTCAAAAACAATCGCAGTTCCCGCTGCCAATGCTGGTACTTGAGGTAAAGGCAATCCCCATTTACGGTTAAAGCCACCAATCAAAGTGCTACTAGCAAAAATATTGCTAGGTTTGAGTAATGAAATATCTGAGATATTTAATACTTCCTCGACAGCCTGTTTAATTAACATTGAATCTGCAACAGGCTGACCGTATTCATTTCTTAAAAGCGTATCACTTAAAAGTGTAATGCTTAACATTTCATCACTTTCACGGTCTTTTGCTGGAATTCCTACTTCATCCCAATCATTAAGGATTTCTAAGTCGATAATCTTGGTATGTCCGTATCCAGCACTTTGAGAACCGCCTAACCAAATGTTGGGTTCGGTAACTAATAACATATGAATTGCTGTTGCGTCTCCATCTTCGCAGAGGATGATTGATTGAAATTTTTGTCCCGCATCTAGGGCATCGTAGCGGAAAAGTTCACCTTGATTGTCTGTAGAACGTCCTTTTTGGCGATCGCGAAAATTATGAATATTAATCCGCCGCTTGTCTTTGTATAAGTTAACTACTCCACCTTTATTTGTCCAAAAGTATTCACCAACAGACTTCGGAGTTTCTGGATTGTCTCCTCTATCAATACTGAAATCATAGACAGTTATAGACGAATCCTCCTTAACTTCATCATCCTTATCCTTGAACCAAGACTTAGGTACAGGCAAAGTGCGTTGCTTTTCCTGACTCAAAAGATAAGCATTTAAGTAGCGGGTACTATTGGCATCAAAGAAAAGTCGCTTTACATCTTTACTGGTTAAATCCAGTTCTGACAAATTATGCTGCCTCATATAACGCCCAATAATTGCACCGCGAATCATGCTACCAGGAATGTAAGAATAGGAAACATCGCTGTTGGGATCGCCTTGAAATGAAGTAGCAAGAACTGGTTGCTGAGTTTCCAATGACAAAGTAATAGCTTTCATGCAGCTTTCTCCTTAATTTCTGTTCCAAAATGGTTCGCATATTGATGGGTAATATCATTATTTTCTGCATCGTGTAGCGTACATCGAACGCGACCGCGACCTCGATTCCGTCCGCTACCCAAGCGTCGGAGTGCCAAAGAACTAACGGCTAAGAGTGACAGCATTTCATCACTTGGTATCTTCTCGAAAATCAAATCAGCCGTGAAACAAAGTTCACGCAAGATTACACGAAATGAACGCAAACTACCTTCATCTGGTGTACCAGATAGTGCGTCTATTGAAGTTTGACGACGAATAGTAGTTAGGGAATCAAGTACCTCTGTTTTTGTTAAAGTTCCGGCCTCAATCTGAAAAGCAACAGCTTGACGTAAGTCTTCAGGCAAACAAGCATCACCTACGTGAACCGCACCCATTGTTCCGAGAGTGCTACCAAGCGTCCCGAATAGTTTACAAGAAACTTTTCCCCAATCTTGATGATTAGATAAAACATCAATTAAGTTATCACATTCTTCACTCAGCAATCCTTTAATAGTACGTCCCCGCAAGTAGGGAAAACCATAGGGATCGTGTTCGACTTCTTGGTCGATTAAACCTGCGACTCCATCCCCCCGTCCAAAGGTAGTATCACTCAGCATTTTTATTTTCAGTTGATAAATCGGCATTGCATTCTTCCCTCAATGAGATATAAAATTCCATTGCTTCAATTGCATCAAAATAGCCACAAATTCCAGGAGGCAGCCAACCCTCTTGAGCTAATGTTACACTTTGACCGCTACATTCCGGGAAAGTTGGCAGTTGTTCATCCTTGATTCTGTAATTTTTGATAAATTTCTGAGTTGCCTCACTCCCTTGACGCAGTACATCTCTTAAAGCAATCACCTTATTATGACGACCTTTCCATTCCTCATCCTCATTGAAGTGTTTGACTACCTTTGTGAAGCCTTCCCAAGTACGCCAGTCACTATCTTGTTCTTTTCTCAAGCTTACAGGGCGCATAGATAAACTACCTGCTGGTACTTGATACTCGCGCTGACGAATATCAGAAATTGACCCGCTTAAGCCACTGGCTGCCAAATGCCAATCTAAAGCTGAAAAATCTCCTTTCTTTTCATCTTTAACAAACTTTTTAGCTTTTCGACACAAATCTTCGCTCAGTTGATAAGCGCGCGCAAAGGGATAATGAGTTTTGACAACACAAATTCCGGCACAAGCTTTAATCGGCTCACCATTTGCAATTGGCTGTTTCTCAAATTCTTGCAGAAAAATGGCGGCGAGTTCTAATCCCAATCTTCCATCACAAACAAAGGTAATGTCATCACCACCATAGACTAGAGGACGGAAGGGTAAGTAATTATCTTTGATCTCAAACTGACCCTTGACTTTTCTTTTTCCATCGGCATCTACCTCAATTGATTTAACCAGTATCTCTACAGATTTTTTGAGCGCATTAATACCAGCCTGATTGACGCTGTGGGATAGTTCACGCATATCAATTATATAGTCTCGATTGCATTTTCCCTCACCAAATTTTTGAAACCGTTTACCCATAGCATTGCCATCAGCATGAATGACAGCAACATAGCTAGAATCTCCCTTAGAACGACCCATCTCGTCTGTTCTTAGAGGGAATTGATACGAACCTAAAGAAGTTGCAAACATTTTTTGTAGGTTGTCGTTAGCTTTACAAACAACGTTGAGTTTAGCTTCAATTTCTGTCGAAATAAGATAAGATTCATCATCCTTAAACTTCTCGCTCATCCCTACAGCGACTAACTGAGTTGAGCGACAAGTTGCTGTCACACCTAAACCGAGCAGCGGTGCAGAAGGTATCCTGCTTCGTTTTTTAGCATCCAAGTCATTTTTCATCAAGTGTCGAACTACTTCATACAGAGATTGATTATCCCAATCAAACTCTTGATGAACGGCGACAAGATTGATTCCTGGTGCTTCTTCTAAGATTCGTCTACTCAAAATTTGAGTAAATTGCACGGCATATTTCTGATCTGAAAACAGCAAGACTGTATTGCCACCACCTGCATAAACTAATTCAGCAGCTAGTCCATCATCTTCGATGCGTGGTTTTGCCTCCGATTGATGCTTTTCAGGGTTAAAGGCATAAACTTCTTGCTTTATCTCTGCTTTCAGTTTATTTAAAGCTTCTCTCGCCCAGTTGTCAGTTGCTTGAGATACGAGATACGATGCACCAATATTTTCGCGCAGGCGGTTACTACCGAAAATGTAGGGTTGAATTCCTGTTGTGTCTAGTACAGTGACAGTAAAATTTCTCATCTGGCATCCTTATCGTTTTGTTTGATCCAGTCTTCAATCCTGCTCGATAAATCTATTAAGTCATCACGTCCAAATACAGCAAGTTTGTGGTTTTTTATACCACTTTCTGGAGAAGGATTGAAAACATTTGTGATTTCTGTTTCCAGAGCATTGACATCGGTCTCATTAGCACAACAAACTAGAGCCACTCGCGCTTCGTCTCCACCTAGTTGTCGCGCTCTGATGTATGCTTCAAAAAGCTTAGATTTACAATCCGATTTACGGTCGATAGTTGTACAAGAGATGGCAAATAGTTGATATCCTCGCATGAAGGCAACATCAAACTGGAACTTAGTATTTTTGGGATCGATGGGATTTCTAATCCAAAATGAAGTAGCACTATCGTAAATATCTAAATTGGTTGGAATCTTTTGCACTTGCTGTAAAACGTGATGTTCTAACCATTCGCCATCCAACCACTTACAGGTAGATTCTAGGCTTTTGAGTCCTTGCTCTTTGAAAGTCTGAAGTGATAACTCCTTACCCACAACTCCTACATGAGTCAAAGCACTCACGATTTTTTCATGTGACTTGAGATTATCTAAGCTCAAAGAAGGAAGCTCTTTAAGTTGATTTTCTTTTTTCCATTTGTTTTTATTGTTTTCATCTCTGGCTGCTTTCCGCAAAACTTCATTACACCAGTTACGCCATAACTTCACTAAATCACCGTTATTATGAAACTCAGCAAAAGCTGTTGCACCTTCAGGTAATTCTGGCTTGTCAATAGGCTCAGATTTCTCTTGCCATGTCCATCCATGTATTTGGAAAAGTTTTACAAGTTTAACTTGCAACGTCTCTGGTTTCACTTTGATGCGAATGCGATCGCCATTTTCTCGATCGATACACATCTCCAATCTACGGGGGTCAAGATAGCTAAATACAGTTTCAGGGCGCTCTTTGCTAAAAACTGCTCTGTAAGCGTGTACAGCCATCGCCTTTGTACCGCCCGTATAATTCAATCCAATCTTTCCATCCTTGATAGTTTCTAGCTTAGAGCGAATTGCCTTTTGAATCTGATAGGCATCAGCTTCGCTATCGTTGAGTGGCACAAGTTGAGCTGTCTTTAAACCAATTATTGGTTCGCTATTCAATATTGTTTGCAGACGCTTGGCTGGCTTCTCTGTACCATTCGTATATACCAGGTAGGGCGTACCTCCTTGATTTAACAAAAGTCTCGCAGCTACATAATTCGGTAAAGGGTTTTCACCAACCAGCAGAAACAAGTGGTCAACTTTGTACTTGTCGAACTCAGATGTACTCATAAAGGTAGTTTGTCCGTCTTTTTCAACTTTCACGCCGATTATCGCATACTATCGGAATACCCCCCTTCCGATCGCCATTACGCTAAAAAAACACAACACAAATCCCCAAACCCACCGTGAACCCAACCTTTCGCAATCCCCCGAAACCCAGACTCCTAGTGGATTTCGCCAACGGAACTCTCGATCAAATGCAGAATCTCACCCGTGCCATCAGGTTGTGGGTTTTGGTAAGTTGGCTGTACAGCGACGAGGGATATATTGCCCTTGACAATCCCTTTACCTATGCTGATTGGCGCGAAGCTTTCTTCGGCAAGAATTACCAAGATGAAAAGCACGAAGATATTATTAACAATTCAGACCAGAATTGTGCTTGCAACCAAACAACGCAACAGTGGTTCATCAAATACAATGTATCTGTAAATGAGTGGCGGCAATCTGTTTTAAAAGAAATAACTATTGCTGATTCTGATTTAGATAATATATTGGCAGAAAAGTTATTCGCTCAGGTGCGGAAGTCGCTGCAAAATGACTTCGATTTATTGGTGAGTCGAAATTGGCTTAAACGGTTAACGAGAGTGACTGGTAGGAGCAAGAACTACCGCCGAGTTGAAGAACTACCGCCAATTTCCAGTCACACAGAAAACCCCAATACTGACAAGAATTTGACTCCGCAAGCACAGGCTTATCTCGCTGCTACTTTGGGGATGTTTAGTTTTCTAGATCCGAGTTTGCCACTATTAGCTGACCAATTTTCAGAAGAGGTAGTTGATGAAGATAATCACCGGGTCTTTTTGTATGTTGATTATCTCGTGCCAGAATCTAGTCCGATGCAGGATGCTGTCGATCAATTTCAGAGCGAATTGCAGGAAACTTGGGACTCTCAAAATATCGCTCCTTTGTTATTAACCTATCGCAGCGCTCATCAAAATCAGATTAAGGAGTGCGTTGTTTATCCTGTTTGTATTTACTTTATGGAACGAGCTAAATATTTGTGTGCCTATGGTAGCACTCCCAGGAATGAAATTAACTGGTATAAATATCGGCTCGATCGCATAATTTCAAAACGTCTAGAATCCTTGGATTGGCAAGATCCTCGGGTTCCGCAATTACTCAAGGAAAAATATCAGGAAAATAAGCTGCCAACTCCCAAAATAGTCAACAATATGTTAAGGGAAGCTTGGGGCTGCGATTTTTATAAGGAAACTGCGCTGATGGTATTGCGGTTCGATCGCGCTTTTGCCCAATCCTACCTGCAAGGAATCAGCATTCACCATACCTGTAGAGCCATAGAGTGCGATCGCGCCGCCACATTAATCAAACAATATACTCCCAACCCAGACAATCGACAGATTCTTTTAGATATAATTCAGTCTCGTCCTAGCACCGATATTTACTACCAAGTCAAGTACCGAATTACAGACTACTATGTTCTCAGATGGTTGCGAGCTTTGGGTTCAAAAGTTGAAGTTTTACTACCTTGGGATATGCGGCAAAAAATGGTTCTAGAAAGTCAAAACACTTGGAATTTGTATAAATAACAAAATACCACAAGTTGAGCATAACGGGCGATCGCCCTTGAGGGAACCGGAGATCGGTAGCGCGAGCGATAGCCGATCGCAAATTGAGGTTCCCGTCGATCGCCCCAAGCGACACACCAAGCAATACCGATCGCAATACTTTCCATATGCAAACCACTTCCAATCCGGTGTGACAGCCCCAGATTGCCTCAATAATTGGCAATTATTCGACGTACAATTCTATATAGCTTTCTATTGTCACCTAAATTTTAGACAAAATCAACCGCCAGAAAAAAAATCGCCTCAACTCCCGCAACCCCTCACACCAATCATTTTTCAGACACAACTTGCTCTACATCTACCAAGATGACAGCAAATAAGGTAAAGTAAACGGCACAAGAGTTTAGAACTCTCAAACTGCCGCAACTCGGCAAACCGCCCCTACCCAAGCAAAAATCGCCGGTAGAGGCGACATTAACCGCTAACTGCTAACCCCTAAGAAACGAAAAAAATGCAAACCTACTACTACGTTTTAGCCAGCCAACGCTTTTTGCTAGAAGAAGAAGCCCTTGATGAAGTGTTTAAAGAAAGAATTCGTAACTACAACGAACAAGAAAAACAAATAGACTTCTGGTTAGTCAAACAACCAGCTTTCCTAGAAGCACCGGCAATGGCAGCAACTAAAGCAAAATGCCCTCAGCCAGCAGCAGCCATTATTTCCACCGATCCTGTCTTCATCACCTGGTTGAAACTCCGATTAGAATATGTACTGACAGGTGAATTTCAAGCACCATCAGCAACTATTCCCGATGCCCTCGCATCCCTACAGACAGCATGAACAAATTAGCCAAAGATTCCACAGCGAAGCTAGGAAAATCAAGGGGAAAATTGTACAAATATTTTGTCTCTCTTCCCCTATTTTCTGCTACCTCGATCGCCATTTTGACCTTGACATTTTTAGCGAATTCTGTTAAAGCTGAGTCGAGCTGCGAACCGCCAAATTCCGATGAATATCTACTGTTAATTGTCACAAAAACACCGGAACAGCAAGAAAGAGCAAAACGGTCTTTCCCCGGAAATACTGACAATACAGTTTGCCGATATATCAACGATACCGTAACGCGAGTTGGTGGCTTTCGCGACTCGCAAATCGCTAGCGATTGGGTTAAATACATCAAAGATGTTGTGGGATTGCAAGCTTACGTAGTTCGATCGCCCGCAGCAGCACTTCCCCAAAACCTGCCAGTCTACAACCCTCAGCCAGCACCCGGTTCAGAACCAATCGCCAATCCCCAGACTGGCAATCTTGC
Organism: Microcoleus sp. A006_D1; assembly: GCF_036702805.1. Taxonomy (NCBI): domain Bacteria; kingdom Bacillati; phylum Cyanobacteriota; class Cyanophyceae; order Oscillatoriales; family Microcoleaceae; genus Microcoleus; species Microcoleus sp. A006_D1. The sequence goes on along the minus strand of NZ_JAUBVZ010000003.1, from coordinate 135,763 downwards.
GTTCAATCCCCAAGCCCTCGGCCCCGGTTATGCCGTGTTAGTAGATTACTTCAATCAACCGGAATTAGCCGGCCAAGTCAAGCAAGCATTAGGTACGCAAGTAGGCTTAGCTTCCTACGGTCAGCGTCCCTTTTTATTCGTTGCTTATACAACGGATCAAAACGCTGCTACTGCGGCGGTAAAAGCATTGAGCGATCGAGGTTTTTGGGCGATGTTGGTAGACAGTCGCCGTGTTACGGTAATTAGTCCTGCTGTTAGGTAAAACTAGATGCAGACGGCGGTTTCAACCGTATTTATTTAAACGATGTTCGAGATAAGACGGCGAATGGAATTCGCGCCTACACAAACGATGTCCGCCTCCGCGGACAGAAGAAGATTACGTAATTTTAACGGTCAATTCTTCAACCCGCGGAGGCGGGTTTTGTTTGTATAGACGCGAATTCTATTCGCCCGGTTATCTTCAACCCGCGTCGGCGGGTTTTGTTTGTATAGACGCGAATTCTATTCGCCCGGTTTTTTTACTCTTCTAGGGTTTTGTTTGCATAGACGCGAATTCCATTCGCCCGGTTTTCTGAATTAACAATTTATAGTTGTTTGGGCGGCGGCTGGCTGATTCCGGGCTGACTTTCGGCCCGTTTTTTTGCTTCCATTGCGGCTCCGTAATCCGGCTTGTAGCGAATTGCTTTGTCATAGGAGGCGATCGCATCTCCGAATCTTTTCACCGCTACAAGGGCGTTACCGCGACTGTACCAGGCCTCCGAATAGTCCGGCTTGACATAGACAGCTTCGTTGTAAGAGGCGATCGCATCTTCGTACCGCTTCAAATTGTACTGAGCATTACCTCTATTGTACCACCCTTGAGATTCTTTCGGGTTCAAATCTAAGGCTTTGCTGTAACACTCAATTGCTTGTTCGTACTTGCGCAATTCGTGGTAAGACCAACCTAAATTGTACCATGCTTGATAATAATCGGGTTTTAATTTTACAGCTTTTTCGTAAGCTTGTACCGCTTCTTCATGTCGGCGCATTTTCAGCAAAGCGATACCTTTACTGTACCAGCCTTGATAAAAATTTGGCTGAAACCGCACGGCTTTTTCGTAAGCTTCAAAAGCTTCTTGATTTTTGTTCAATTCTAGGAAAACATTCCCTAAATTGTACCAAGCATCAGAATTATCGAATTTTATTTCAACTGCTTTTTGATAGGATTCTACAGCGCGATCGTACTGTTTTAGATTTTGGTGAGCTTGTCCCCGATTGTACCAAGCAAGGTACAAATTAGGCTGAAATTGTACGGCTTTTTCGTAGGAGGCGATCGCCTCTTCGTACCGCTGCGAGTCTAACAAAGCATCGCCTCTCCCTTCCCAGGCTGCGGGATAGTCTGGCTGGATTTTCAAAGCATTGTCAAAAGATGCGATCGCCTCCTTTGACTGTTGCAACTTATCCAAAGCATAACCGCGTCCCGTCCAAGCTTCCAAATATTCCGGCTTTAATTCTATTGCTTTATCATAGGCTGATTGTGACTCCTTATATTTTTTCAATTCATATAAAGTTTTAGCTTTTTCCTGCCAAACTTCCGCGTAGTCAGGCCGGAGAGTTATTGCTCGATCATAGGCAGCTAGAGCTTCTTCAAATTTGCTTAAATTGTAAAGAGTAATCCCTCGGTTATGCAAGTCAGTTGCATTCGCCGAATTAAAAGTATTTACACCATAAATTGATGCTATAATAGTTATGCCAATCAAACTGGCGATCGCCCCGATTTTAAAATACAGTTTTCGGCGCGGTTTGTGCGGATTTTTCGCAGCAACTGGAGGCAATACCGGAACAGTACCGCTGAAACAATTTTTCAATTCTTTAATAGCTTCTAGGGTTTCGCCCGCACTCGAATAGCGCTGCCTAAAATCGTATTTTACCATCCGATCTAAAATCTTCGCAAATTCCGAACTGACCGATGCTTTCTCCTGCCAAATTATTTCCTCTGTATTCGGATCTTTGGTCATTTGGTGCGGAGTTATACCAGTGAGGCATTGAATTGCGATCGCACCTGCGGCATAAATATCACTGCTGAGTTTCGGGTTGCCGTGAGCTTGTTCGCTGGGCATATAACCGGGAGTACCGATACTCACGCTCAAGCTATTCTTGGGCTGAGAATTAGTGATTTGAGTCGTAATTTCTTTGACTGCGCCGAAGTCAATTAACACTAACTTATTATCTCGATCTCGGCGCAGGATATTGCGTGGATTGACATCGCGGTGAATTACATTTTGCTGGTGTACAAAATCTAAAATTTCCAGAAGTTCCTGCAAAATAGTAATAACTTGATCTTCCTTCATCCCTCCGGCATTTCCAGCAGACACGGGCGTAATTTCTTGACTTAAATCGTGGCCTTCGATAAATTCTTGAACAAGATAAAACTCTTGATTTTCTTCAAAGTAAGCAAAAAGTTGGGGAATGCGATCGTGATTTCCCAACTTATATAAAACTTGTGCTTCCGTATCAAACAAACGTCTTGCTACCCGTAGAGTTTCGGGATCGGTTGATTGAGGTTTAAGCTGCTTGACGACGCACAGGTGATTACCTGGTAGCTGCTTATCTTCAGCTAAATAAGTTTGAGCAAATCCGCCGCCTCCCAAGTGACGGATAATGCTGTAGCGTGTGCCGAGTGTGATTCCAAGCATCAAATTCACCTAATATTTCCTAGTCTGTGAACTACGCACCTTACTTTTATTTAACTGGTAGGGTGCGTTATCAACTTATTGAGAATTATCTTCCAACCAATAACTCAACTCTTCCAAGTTTGAAAAACCCCATACGGCGTTTACTAAATTTTCTAATTGGTCGCTCGATAACTGCTGAATGCGCCTTTCTATATCAGGGTTTAGTTCACCTAAAAGGCGATTCAGCGAAATCATAATTAACTCTATTTGTGCTTCTTGTCTGCCTTGTTGTCTGCCTTCTTGTCTGCCTTGTTGTCTGCCTTCTTGTCTGCCTTCTTCCCGGCCTACAGCCACTGAACTTTCCTGATCTTGAGCAAAGAACTCTTGCTGCTGTAACGTGTTCAATTCATCCTGTGTCAAACTAACTTCGTTGGCAATTTCAAAAGCTTTCTGAATTTGCGGAACTGTAGCCATTGTTTGAGGTACTTCATCCAAAGTGCCAGTGGTTTTGATAAAGTAAATCCACTTGTCCGTAATATTTTCTAGTTGATCCAATTCTTTCTTAAATTTGGGCAACTCTACAAATACTAACTCAATGTCATTCTGTAGATAATCAGACAGGCGAGTTCTTTCTTTGAAGACAAAATGCGAAATTACATCTTCATGCCCGCTAAACATTTCAAAATCTGTGATAGTCAAAGCAATCACAGGTCGCAATTGCTGGTATAATTCTCCCCTTGTTAGTTGCAGTGCATAAGTTTTTGCTGCATTGTACAAAACTCGCTTCCCAAATGCCTGCACCTTCAAAACTTGCATTTCGATAATCACAAATGTGCCATCGTTAAGTAACGCTTTGACATCTAAGTAGCTGTTTTTAACTCCGGCTATTTGAGGGGCAAGATAAGGGTCAAGGATTTCTAAGCTTTCAATGATGGATCTGCCTTCATAGAGTATGGCATTCAAGAAACTAATCAAAATGTCGTTACTCTGGGCAGAGCCAAATATTTTCTTGAAGGCAAAATCAATTTTGGGATTGATAAATCTCATGTTATTTTTCTCCCTAAACATTGGTATGGTGCGCGCTGCACACCATACTTTAATTTTACTTTAAACAGCTTTCAAAATCTCGTCATCGACTGAAAAATCTATCTCGGTTTCGTCCCGTCCCGAAATTAGATAATCATTCTGGAATGAATCTTTTAGCCCCGAAACTAAGTCAAATTCCGGCTTCCAGTTAAGCTCGGTGACAGCTTTATTCACTGAGGCAAAAAAGTGCTGCAAGCGCATCGGAAAAGCTTTCTTTTGGCCGAAGTCAAATTGTTTTGGATCGTAGTGTACAATCTTAATAGCATCAGGGGATTTGCCTGCCGCTTGAATGCAGGCGCGGGCTAAACCGTCAAAGGTGACAAATCGATCGCCCGAAACGTTATAAATTTGCCCGATCGCCCTTTCATTCCCCAAAACCGCCGCCATCGCCACCGCCAAATCCTGACAGTGCCCCAACTGCGTAAAGTGCATACCGTTACCCGGAATCGGAATCGGGCGATCGCGCGCAATGCGATCGAAAAACCAAGCCTCCAAATCATTATAATTTTGAGGCCCATAAATATAAGTCGGGCGAATCGAAGTCCAAGGCAAACCGGACTCAGCCAAATAATTTTCCGTGTCGCACTTACCCAAATGTCGGCTTTTGGGATCAGTAGCGTCCCCTTCAATATGAGGCATTTGATCGGATTTCAAATAAACCCCCGCAGAGCTCATGTAAACAAAGTGCTGCACCCGCCCCTTAAATATCTCAGCTAAAGGCTTTGTATCGCTCAGTTCCCGACCGTTGTTGTCAAAAACCGCGTCAAACTCAACCGCCGATAATTTTTCTTGCAATTGATCGACATTTGTGCGATCGCCCAAAATCTGTTTCACCCCCGCAACCGGCACAGGCTTATTGCCCCGGTTAAACAACACCACCTCATGCCCTTGTGCTGCTAAAATCTTAGTAAGATAAACCCCGACAAACCGAGTACCGCCCATCATTAAAATTCGCATTATTTCCGATGCTCCTTACAGTTAGTGTAAATATCTTACAATAAAGTTATGCCCTAGGCAGAAACCTGGTTTTTCACAAAAAACCAGTTTTCTGCCATCAGCCATGCTATAAAACCCGGTTTATTCAGTTTTCATCTGCAATTCCGAAAACTCAACGATTAGCTTTACTAAAATTGTGTGATCTCCAAATAAACATACAACAAATTCCAACACAATTAGGACATTCTTACTTGCTAAAACCTTTGACTTTTTCCCTTTTTTCCTCTTCCCGACATCCGTTAAAATCCGTTAAATCCCGTACATTTCGCCTTGCCGAACTTCCCTCTTACATCCGTTACATCCGTTACAAAATTCGTTGCCGAACTTCCCTCTTACATCCGTTACAAAATCCGTTGCCGAAGTTCCTTCTACTATACTTTTAATTACCCTAAAATAGTCCTATGCAATTTCCCCGGCTGCACCCAGAAACAATCGAAGAAGTCAAACAAAGAGCCGACATAGTAGACGTTATTTCCGGTAGAGTAATCTTAAAAAAACGCGGCAAAGAATTCGTCGGGTTGTGTCCCTTCCACGACGAAAAATCTCCCAGCTTCACCGTCAATCAAGCCAAACAAATGTACTATTGTTTCGGCTGCGGTGCAGGCGGAAACGCCTTTAAATTCCTCATGGAATTAGAGAAACGGTCTTTCAGCGAAGTAGTATTAGAACTAGCTAAAAATTATCAAGTCCCCGTCAAAACAGTCGAACCAGAACAGCGACAAGAATTGCAGCGCCAAATTTCACTGCGGGAACAACTGTATGAAATCTCAGCACTAACAGCCAAGTTTTACGAACACGCCTTGAGACAAACCCAAGGAGAAGAACCCTTAGCATATCTCAAATCAGAGCGCAAACTCAGCGAAGAAACTATCCAACAATTTCAAATAGGTTATGCACCCCAAGGTTGGGAAGCACTGTATAGTTATTTAGTAGAACAAAAAAACTATCCCGCGCAATTAGTAGAACAAGCAGGACTAATTGTACCACGCAAATCAGGAGGCAGCGGCTATTACGATCGCTTCCGCAACCGCATCATGATTCCCATTCGCGATACCCAAGGCAGAGTCATCGGTTTCGGCGGCCGAGCTCTCGGCGACGAACAACCGAAATACCTGAATTCTCCCGAAACAGAACTATTCGATAAAGGCAAGACTTTATATGCCCTAGATACAGCCAAAACAGCCATTGGCAAAGCCGATCGCGCAGTCGTCGTAGAGGGGTACTTTGATGCGATCGCACTTCAAGCAGCCGGCATCTCCAACGCCGTAGCATCCCTCGGCACAGCCCTGAGTTTAAACCAAGTGCGGCAGTTATTGCGATACACAGACTCCAAACAAATTATCCTCAACTTCGACGCAGACAAAGCAGGAAATCAAGCAGCAGAGCGCGCGATTGGAGAAATAGAAAAACTCGCGTATCAAGGAGAAGTACAACTGCGAGTGCTCAACATTCCCGACGGCAAAGATGCCGACGAATACCTCAAAACATACTCCCCAGAACAGTATCGAGAACTGCTCAAAAATGCTCCATTGTGGCTAGACTGGCAACTGCAACAAATGCTCGTAAATCAAGATTTGAAGCAAGCAGACACTTCCCAGCAAATTACCAAAAAAATCATTAAATTATTAACCAACATCACTGACGACAATCAGCTAGCGCATTATTTGCAAAAGTGCGCCGAAATCCTCAGCAAAGGAGATTTTAGACTCACAAAAATGTTAACCGAAAACTTGCTCAATCAAGTAGTCAGCGATTGGGCAAAGCGGCTGAGTCAAGACGAAGCATTGACAATGCCTCTGTTAATTAGAAACAAGCTGAAGCCGAACAAACAATACAAAAAACAGCGGCCCAGCGGCGAAACCAAAAGCTCAAAACCCGGCTTTTCAGCAGCAGCCCGCAGTCTTTTAGAAGAAGCAGAAGCGCAATTATTGCAGATTTACTTGCACTGTCCCGAATACCGCCAAGAAGTCAGAGAAGCCATAGAAGCTAGAGACGTGCAGTTTAGCTTGTCTCATCACAGATTTTTGTGGCACCTGATTTTAAATGCAGAAATACTGCACAAAATCTCTTTACAAGTAGCGCCTTCAGAGTTAATATTGAAATTGCAAGATAGCTTCATGGAATATCCCACTCAACTCAATCAAATCTCACATTTATTTCACTTAAACGAGTTCTCAGAAAGAAACGTTTATCGCGCACCTCTAGTAATTAGATCGGCCATTGCCTGTATCGAGCAAATCATCAGCATGAAGCGGCGCCGGATTGCACTCGATATGTGGCAGAAAACAGATGCTGCTATAGAACATTACCAACAACTCTGCGCCGAACAAGAATGGATAGAGGAATTAGAGCGGCTGCGTCAAGTTAATTTTTACGATTTAACTTCCGTACCTTGGGGCTAATAAGATTTTAGAAGACACGGCGGTTGAAACCGCGTCTACACAAACACTCACGCGAGGAGTGCGGGTTGAAGACACGGCGGTTAAAATCACGTTATTTCCTTCAGTCGGCGTCCGGCGGACATCGTTTGTATAGACGCGGTTTCAACCGTACGTCCTATCTTTTAGTAATCGCAAAACAGAGTTTCGCGAGTATCTCTACCAGTCACCGGATTAGTACCTTTTGCAACTTTACAAAGTTTTACCAGCATATCGTCTCGCAGCAGTGTCTCTGTAAAATCAGCACCGTCAATGATCGCTCCTTCCAGTCTGGTATTATAAGCAAAAGCACCCTCAAGGATAGCATTAGTTAAATTTGCTCTCATCATGCGAGCCAAATCCAAAGTCGCACCCGTGAAATTAGCGCCTTCTAAATTTGCCTCTTCCAGATTGGCGGCAAAAAAGCTGACGCCCCGCACATCTGCGTTGGTAAAATTGCTGTTGCGAAGATTAGCTTTATTGAAACTGTCGTCAGTTAAAACTTGTCCAGTAAAATCAGCGCCAACTAGGATTTCTTTATCATGATCCAAGGCGAAAGCAGGTGCGGGATTGATAGCGATCGCCCCAGCGGCAATTACTGCTAAAATAACAAAGCTGAGCAAGAAAGTATAAATATGTTGGCGAATTCCAGAAAGCATACAAGTTAAAGCTAATGGGCAGCGATGACAGTTCACAATTGAATTCTACCAGAAAGCGCGCGCCTACCGACTCCAATGCCTCCCAATCCCCAAACTCTCGGGATATCGGCACATTGGGAGAAAACTTAGTCGCCGAGTGGTTGCAGCAGCAAGGCTGGGAAATCCTGCACCGACAGTGGTACTGTCGCTGGGGAGAGATTGACATCATCGCCCTCGGAAAAGATGAAGAGGGCGCAAAAAACCGAGGCTTTCCCAATCACCAATTCCAGACATTAGCATTTGTCGAGGTGAAAACTCGCCGCCAGGGAAATTGGGATGCTGGTGGAATGCTGGCTGTTAGTGCCACAAAACAAGCCAAACTTTGGCAAACCGCCGAAATATTTTTAAGCACTCGTGCAGATTTAGCAAATAATTCTTGTCGCTTTGATGTCGCCCTAGTCAGGTGCGAACTTTCACGACAAAACACTAAGGAAATATTGCCACCATTAACTGCAACAAACTCTCAATCTGCCCTTGCAGGAAATTACCGGCTCACCCTGCAAGAATACATTCGATCGGCTTTTAGTAATTAGAAATGCCAAATTAAAAATTAGACGGTAAAATCAAAAAGCAATGCCACTTGGTAATTTTCAATTATTAATTTACCTAGGCTGTGGTGCATTTCTCTCTTCATTTTTAACGGACATGGGAAAAACGTTAAATCTTCTCCCGGTCTCTCCTGATCTCCCTCTCCCCCTCTGTCATATAACAGTTCTCAAGTGAGTTCGGTCAAGGGCGAGCGATTACCAATTACCCATTACCGATTACCCACCGCCCTTGAGAAGGGCTATAAAAGTTAATGTATCTGTGTAGCAGTTTAGGCGAGAGTTTCTGGGCAATATCCCAGACCCTTGACAAATTGCTGTCGAAACGCTTCAATTTCCTTACGGTCAGGGCTGCCGTGACAAACCACTGCCACCTGGTATCGGCGCATCACGCTCAGTGGCGATTGCCCGGTTTCCAAGCTCCAAAGTGCCATTTGCAACCGAATTTCTGGATCGTAAGGAATCCCGAGTTCGTTCATAAAAGCCCGAAAATCCCCGTGCATTTCTGGAGTTAAATATTGGCTCATTTTCACCTTTACGACCCAGCCGTCAATTTGGTGAATAACAGTGATAAATTGCAAAGGAAGATGACTAGCCGTGCGTAGGTAATCCACGACTCTCAGAGTGAGGCTAGTATTGGCGATGTAGTAGAGGTATTCCATAACTATCCTTCGAGCAAAGCTGATGCTACACCTCTATATTCGCAGGCACTTGCCCGCCCGCACAAGGGGAAAAGCACCCGACTTTGGATGGGGGTTTTTACCCAATTTGTTACCCAGTTGACAGATCGATCGCACAGGAATTCACCCGATGACAGAGATTGACTGGTCTTTGGACGGTTATGACTACGAACTTCCGCCCGAGCGCATTGCCCAAAATCCCGTAGTGCCTCGGGACAGTTCTCGGTTGCTGGTGGTAGATTCTCCCAGCAGCCACCAACACCGAATTTTCCGGGATTTACCGGATTTGCTCGAACCCGGAGACTTGCTGGTACTGAACAACACCCGCGTGCTGCCAGCGAGGCTCTACGGGCACAAGCCCAACGGCCCGGCTGTGGAGATATTGTTGATGGAAGAACGGCAGCACAACTGCTGGCTGGCTTTGGTTAAACCGGGGAAACGCTTAAAGTTGGGAGCAAAAATTGAGTTTGAGCCACACTGTGAAGAATCCGTCGCAAACCCTTGCTGTTGCGTTCCCGAAGTGGCGGCACTCGCGCCAGGGCATCATAGATTGACTGCGACAGTTATAGAGAGGGACGAAGCAACCGGGGGACGGGTGCTGGAGTTTGACATCCCCACAGATACCACTCTGGTCAACTTTTTGGACGAATACGGCCACGTACCCCTGCCGCCATACATCGACAAGTCCCAAGCTTCGCCAGAACAGTACCAGACTGTTTATGCCGATCGCCCGGGGGCGGTGGCGGCCCCCACAGCAGGCTTACACTTCACCGAAGAATTGTTCAGCCGCTTGGAGCAGCGGGGAATCGACAAAACTTTTGTCACCCTGCACGTCGGAGTAGGAACGTTTCGCCCCGTGGAAGTGGCCGACGTGACGACTCACCAAATGCACAACGAATGGGTGGAAGTATCCGCCGCCACCGTCGAAAAAATCCGCGCAACTCAAGCTAGAGGCGGGCGGATCTTTGCCGTGGGTACGACAGCAGTGCGAGCTTTAGAGGGAGCCGCTGCGGCTAGTGGCGATTTTTCCTTGCAGCCTTTTTGTGGCCAGACAAATTTGTTTATTTATCCGGGCTACAAGTGGCGTGTTGTAGAGGGGATGATCACCAATTTTCACTTGCCGCGCTCTACTTTGATGATGATGTTAAGCGCGATGATTGGAAGGCCTCGGCTGTTGGATTTGTACCGAGAGGCGATCGAGCATCAGTACCGCTTTTATTCCTTTGGCGATGCCATGCTGATTTTACCAACAGCCAAGAAGGATTGACTAATGAGCGCGATCGCGATCGATGGTTAGGACGTTCTTAATTGCTGAAACATAAGCGGTAGATTGCTTCTGCCCAATGCCTTCTACCTTCTGCTATATCTGGCACCATTCTCAACCTTTCCTGTACGGGCGGGCCCTTCGTGGCCACCCCACAAAAAATATATGTGTTGTGGGACAGCCAGGAAAGCCTCGTAACCGAGAATGGTGCAAAATATCAGAAATGCCAATTTTTAATTTTTAATCGCTTTATTCTTCCTCCTCTGCTTCATTGCCGGGATACACGAAGCTGTTGGAACGCCCAGTCAGAACTGATTTGCCCAGGGACAGAGCTTTCTGAGCTGCCACTACAGCTTTGCGCTTCCATGTAGCCTTGCGCATATTCTTCTTGGATTTGGAGGTTTTCTTCTTAGGAACTGCCATGACACTAAATACTTTCGGATTGTATAGACAAACAAACATTCTAGCCGATTTTGTCTGCATCGCTTACTCGACCAACGGCAACAACTCTTGGGCAAGCAATATCAAGTTGTAGGGTGCCGGGCGCCATTAGCCTCTGGAACAACACCTAAAATTCCCCCGGCTGACGCACCCGCAGCAGTAAAATCCCCGTAGGGTGCGTCAGCCATTAGCCTCTGGAACAACACCTAAAATCCCCCTACTGACGCACCCGCAGCAGCTAAAGTTCGTGAAAGTAATACATCACAACGCCAGTAACTGGGTCGTTCTCGATGCTGACATAACCAGTTTTGAGCATTGCCATAAAAGCCTCTTCCACTTCCGCAAAAGTAGCGCCGGTTGCCATCACCCCTTGGGTGACAGACAATCTTCCGTTCTTGGTGTAAGCTGCCTTCAGGAGTTTAATCCCTAACTGTTCCGGGGTTTGCTTGGGGTATGTCGAGGCGATCGCCCCGCCGATCGGATATAGCGCTATACCTTCGGGAGACACACCGAGTTTGCCCCTGAGACTGGCATTGTGTTCATCCACCATGTTTGGGAGCAGCAGCAAGTCAAACAATTGCCCGAACCCAAATAACCCAAAGGTACACAGCCACAGCAAACCCGTGGCAATCTTGCCGTTGTAGAGACGGTGGAGTCCGAATGGGCCGAAAAAACAAGCCGCCCATAAAAGGTAACTAACACCTAAATTGCTCATTTTATACCCGTCCTGCCTGGTTATTCTAAGAATTGGAGTCCCTTTATACATTTTGTACTTTCTATCTGGTGTTTGAACAGTTTGACACCAGCAGATATTTGTGCATTGTCCGAAGTTATTGGTTATTTACTACCAATTCCCCATGCCCTGTTTGCCCTGTTTGGCCCATGCCCTGTTTGGCCTGTTTGCCCAGTAAGTAATTGTGCGTAGCAATTCTTAACGCCAGCAACATATTTCCGGGGTCGAAACCTTGGTACACTGGAGGGCGTGGGAATTTCCGCAGTTTTGACCTAAATTCCACACCAAGCGCCCTCCGTGCGCCGCACAGCGCTGGTCGGACATACATGGGCGCGATCGCCCCCAGTACCCGACACCTCAAACGAGCCAGCAATTATAAGCAAAAATCCAATAAACATATGGTAGATTCCCTCAAAAAACCCGCTTTTGCAGAACAGCAAGAAGCGAAAACCCCAGCCAAAGAAACTATTCTCACGCCGAGATTTTACACAACAGACTTTGACGAGATGGCCAAAATGGACATCTCCATCAACGAAGCCGAACTCGAAGCAATCATCAAAGAGTTCCGCGTTGACTACAACAAAACCCACTTCGTGCGGGATGCCGAGTTCGATCAATCTTGGGAACACATCGACGGCGAAAAGCGCAAGTTATTCATTGAATTCCTCGAACGCTCTTGCACCGCTGAGTTTTCCGGCTTCTTGTTATACAAAGAATTGGCACGCAAGCTCAAGGGCAAAAATCCGGTGCTCGCCGAAGGTTTCTTGCTGATGTCCCGCGACGAAGCACGTCACGCCGGATTCCTCAACAAAGCGCTGTCGGACTTTGGTTTGTCCCTGGACTTGGGTTTCTTGACAAAGAGCCGCAGTTACACATTCTTCAAGCCGAAGTTTATTTTCTACGCCACTTACTTATCCGAAAAAATCGGTTATTGGCGCTACATCACGATTTACCAGCACTTGAAAGAGCATCCTGAAGACCAGATTTATCCGATTTTCCGATTCTTTGAAAATTGGTGCCAGGATGAAAACCGCCACGGAGATTTCTTTGATGCGGTGATGAGAGCTCAGCCTCAGATGTTGAATGATTGGCGCGCTAAGTTGTGGTGCCGCTTCTTCTTGCTGTCGGTATTCGCGACAATGTATCTCAATGATATCCAGCGCGGTGGTTTTTATCGATCGCTCGGACTCGATCCTCGCGAATACGACATTGAAGTGATCAAAAAAACCAACGAAACAGCAGGCCGCGTCTTCCCCGTCATGCTGGATGTGAACAATCCAGAATTTTATGAACGGCTAGATATTTGCCTCAAAAACAATCAGCAATTGACCGCAATTGTCGCTTCTGAAACTCCGAAAGTTTTGCAATTGTTCCAAAAATTGCCTCTGTATTTGTCCAACGGTTGGCAGTTGGTGAAACTGTACTTCATGAAGACAATCGAATCGCCTTCTGTTGAAGGTGCAGTCCGCTAATTTTTGATTTTTCATCCTCTGTTACGGCGGTTCTGCGATAAGCGGAGCCGCTTTTTTTTGGTATTATGTTAGATTAGTTTTCGTGAAAGGGCGATCGCCGGAGGGTTTGCCGCAGCCTAGGTTAATAGTCATAATTGTAATTTTTACGCTATTCTCAATTCAGTATTTTTAAATTAAGGCTCGCTCTCCAATCTACTATAGCGGTTCTCAAAAAAGTGAGGATAGCCCTATGCCCACGGAGGCCTATGCCCACGGAGGCCGATGCCCTATGTCGGATAGTACCTCATATGAGAGCTCGAAAGGCTATATCTACTATCTACTATCTTTTCGGTGCACATTTATGAAAGCGAACAAAAAACAATTCAACAAATCAACTGTGATTTTTTCCCTAGGAATGCTTGGTATTTTCCTGGTGTCCTTAACTCTGCGCTTTTGGGAACTGGAGCGATTTAACACTTTAGTATTTGACGAGGTTTATTACGCGAAATTTGCCAACGATTATCTCACCAAAACTCCTTTTTTCAACGCTCACCCGCCTCTGAGTCAGTACATAATTGCGATCGGCATTTGGATAGGTTCTCACCTGCCCTTCGGCAAAACAGCCGTCAACAGTCTAGCTGGCTCCCTGCTTTCCCCTTGGGATTACCGATGGCTGAATGCCCTCACAGGTTCCTTTATTCCCCTAGTTGTCGGAGCCCTGGCTTATCAGCTAGTGCGGCGCCGCACCTTTGCTTTTCTGGCTGCTTTCTTTATCGCCTGCGATGGTTTGTTTTTAGTTGAATCTCGCTACGCGCTCAACAACATTTATCTGGTTTTGTTTGGCCTCTTAGGACAGTTATTTATCCTAAAATCCGTAGAATCTGAAGGCAAAAAGCGGTGGCTTTGGCTGGTGCTAGCCGGGATAGGTTTTGGCGCTTCTGCTGCGATCAAATGGAACGGGCTGTGGTTTCTGTTCGGCACTTATCTAATTTTGATCTGCGCGTGGGCAGTTCGTTTTATCCAAGGAAACAAAGCAGATGAAGAACAAAAGCCCGAGCTAAATTCAGCTCTCCTCCCGCCCGAAAGTCCAGTACAAAAACTGACTAAACTCAATTTGATAGAAGTAGGATTGAGTCTAGCTGTGATTCCTGTTTTAGTTTACAGCATCTCCTGGATTCCTCACCTGCATCTCAATCCAACTCCCAACTTTTGGCAGATGCAAACGGAAATTTTGACCTATCACCAGCGGATCAAAAGCGGGGCAGACGTGCATCCTTACTGTTCCGCGTGGTACAGTTGGCCATTGATGCTCCGCCCCATAGTTTACTTCTACAAAACTATTAGCAGCAATGCAGAATCAGACCCAGTTTTGCCACCTTTGCCGATCGGTGTAAATCCGGTGATTTTTGACGTTCACGCAATGGGAAATCCATTGCTTTGGTGGCTGTCAACCTTAGCTTTATTGCTAGTAATAGGAGTTTTAGTTCACCGGATTTTGGTGTGGCTGCAAACGCGCAGCGAGGCTTCTGTTGACACGATAGAACAGCAGCGGCCGATTTTGTTTCCGCCGACTGCTGAAATGTGGCTGGCGTTATATTTAATAGTTAATTGGGCCGCTAATTTGCTGCCTTGGGTGAAGGTGACTCGCTGCATATTTTTGTACCATTATATGGGCTGTTCTGTGTTTGCAGCCTTAGCACTTGCTTGGTGGACTGACAGGTGGCTGCACAGCCCACAAACTCGCCTCCGAGGGATGGGGGTAACAATTATTTTTCTGGTTTTGGGTGCTTTTATTTTCTGGATGCCTATCTATTTGGGACTGCCTTTGTCACAAATGGAATGGAAAATTAGGATGTGGCTGCCGTCTTGGGTTTAAGGCTTTATTTGTGTAGCTACTTGTGAAACAATGCACGATAAACTGGTTCCCCGCGTTTCAGAGTAGCAATTTCTCTCTCAGTAGCAACAGGGAGAGGATTTTCTGCTAACCATTCGCCGCTATTTGTACGTTTAAAACTAGGATCGGATGAAAAGCGATCGCACATTTCGACTTCTACTTCCTCAATATCCGATTGAATAAACACTTCGCCGCCAATCGCCAGATAAGTCGCCAACTCGCCGACTAATTCCTGCTGTACCACCCGCCGCTTGTGGTGCTTTTTCTTGAACCACGGATCGGGAAATTGAATGCTTACCCGCTGCAAAGTACCAGCGGGCAAAGTTTCTAAAATAGGCTTCAGAGAACTATTCGCATTGCAAAACAAATAGTGCAAATTTGTCAAGCCTTTTTCGTCCCGCCAAAGATTCGCCTCCTCAACCAGAGGTTCCCGAATTTCTAATCCGAGAAAATTCCAATCAGTTTGTACTTGCGCCATGTGCCACAAAAACCGTCCTCTGGCGCAGCCGATATCTAAATGCAGCGGCAAACTTGAGTCGGCATAGATTTTAGTCCAATCCGGGGCACTGGCGGATACTTGATATTTACGGCACAGCGGATTGACGTGTTCCCGAACTCTAACTCTTCCCAATTTTGATGTCTCCTGAATGTAATTGTTAACCGCTGATGTCGGCGGATTAACGCGGATTAACGCAGATTAATTTAGAAATGAAAAATCGCAGTGTTATGATTTTTCATTTCTAATTATTGTATCAAGCTTCTGGTTCAATGCCTGCTGCTCTTAATTGTGCGGCTAGTCGATCGGCTCGTTGCCTTTCCCTTTCTACCATCTCTGCTCCCCACAATAACATCTCTCCGCTCTCATCCCACCAGCGCAACCAATATCCGGTTCTTTCGGCTTTTGTTCCCTCCCAAACACCCAGAAATAGCCCAACTCCTGTAATCCAATAACGATTATTTGCATCGGGTTGCTGTTTTTTATAGCCTGCTGGTGCATTCAAATGATATACTTTTAAATATCCGATCGCAGGTTGAAAAATCACATAGATTGGAGCTTCCAATATTTGTTCATAAAAATGCCATTTTCCGGGGATGTAACTTTGTTTGGCAGAATATTCATCCTGATAACGAGGAGGATTATCTGGCAAAAACTCCATGACAACTGCCGGAATATCTCCTTCTAGGTTGGGGATATAACTGCGGCGAATTTCTCGATCTGGAAGGGGCTGTACGTTTGTGGCATAGAACAGATCGGGAGTTTTTATAACTAGCTGATCGTTGAAATTTACACAAATCGCCAGATGAGACGCAACTAATGTTCCCTCCAAAATTAGCTCCGCAATTTCTAAGCTTTCCCGTAAGGCGGCCGCCAGCAAAGGCTGGTCGATATCTTGCAGGGGTTGCTCCTCTAAAATGAGATTTTTTGGCAATTTTTCCCAGGATATTTTGAATTGCATTGGATTGAGTGTCATGGTATTTTACCTCTTAGTAAGAATGCGGTGAAACTGCTGAAAATAATTTTCGATCGAATAGCATCGCCTATTTTTTAAGCTTCTGGTTCAATGCCTAATGCTCTTAATTGTGCGGCCAATATGGACGATCGTTCTCGTTCTTGTTCGGCTCGTTCTCGTTCTTGTTCGGCTCGTTCTCGTTCTTGTTCGGTCTCCTGTTGAGCGATTACTCTTTCTTGCCTTTCTCTTTCTACCATTTCTGCACCCCACAATAGCATCTCGCCGCTTTCATCCCACCACCGTAACCAATATCCGGTTCTTTCGGCTTTTGTGCCATACCAAATGCCCAGAAATAATCCAACTCCAGGAATCCAATAACGGCCGTTTGGATCTGGCTGATGTGATTCATACCTTCCCGATGAATTCAACTGGTTAATTTCTAGAATTCCTGTGGCAGGTTTAAATATTACATAAATTGGCACTCGTAATATTTGCTCGTAAAAATACCATTTTCCGGGGGGATAATTTTCTATTTGAGAATATTCTTCGTTAGCAGTAGCTGATAAGAATTCCATCACTATATCGGGAATTTCTCCTTCTAAATTAGGAGTGTAACTGCGTCGAATTTCTTGATTAGGAAATGGCTGTACGTTGCGGGCATAAAACCAGTCTGGAGCTTTGACAACTAGCTGGTTGTTTAATGTCGCGCAGACCGCCATATTCGGGGCAATTAATATTCCTGCTACTATGAAGCCTGCAATTTCTAATATTTCTCGCAAGGCCGCAGCTAGTAAGGGTTGGTCAATATTTTCCACTGGTTCCTCGTCTAAAATGAAATCGGCGGGCAATTTTTCCCAGGTAATTTTTAAGTCGGCGGCTGTACTGAGTGTCACGGTATTTTACCTCTTACTGAGACTGCTATTAAGTAGGTGGGTACAAATAAACATTAGATGGAGAGGGCGGGTTTTGCCTTCATAAACTGGCTTGGATCATAGATTCTTAGCTAAACCCGCCCCTACAATATACTATTGTTTTTTCGCAATGACCTACTTACTAAGACTGCTGGAGTGCGGTTTGCAATACTTGCTTATGAAAGAGCGATCGCCCTACAATAAATTTTATCCTTTCCGGCGATAGTGCGTCACCGTTGGCGTAGTGTTCGATCCAGGTTTTGCTGATTAAATACGGATCTTCGGGCAATTCTGATAATAAGTATCCCGGCATTTCTAACTCGTCCATCAACTGACTAACTTTCGGATCGTAGCTGAGGGCAAAACAGCGACATTCTTCCGATGCGGCCATAATTAAACTATGATAGCGCATCCCGATCGCCATTTCGACTCCCCGAAACACTCCTTTCAACTTCCTCGGATCGTCTAAACTGAGGATGCGGCTTCTTTTCGGCAGCGCTTCGTGTAAATGTTTCGCAATTTCTAAGTCGTGAGATGCTTGGAAAGGCAGCAGTAAAATCAAGGTGCGAGTGGCTTTTTGAAAGTCAACTAAAGCTTGAGTTAAGATTGACAAACGGGCGGGAGTTAGTGTAGAGTGCGATCGCAAACAAACCGCAACTCTGGGCGCTGGCAAATCCCACAAACCGGAAACTGGGGAATTTTCCAAAGCCCAGACGGGATCGGGTGCTAAAGTAAAGGGGATTTCCCAATCTGCAAGTAAGGTAGCTGAGCCTTTATCGCGCACGCTGACGGCGGTGCATCCAGCAAAACAGCGCTGAGATAACTTGCGAGTAATTTCGCGCTTCAAAGGGCCTATTCCCTGGGCCCAGGCGACAGTTTTTAAGCCCATCCGCTGCGCTAATCCCATCAAACCGCCATAATAGAAAGGGCTTGCAAGGCTGGTAGCGTCTTGGATTAAGCTACCGCCGCCCCAGATGAGCGCGTCGGAGGTGCGCAGGGCTTCGAGAACTTGAAACGCATTCATGCGATCGCGCGCAGCTACCCCATACCGTTGATTTGTCTGAACGGGATTGCCAGAAAGGACGATCGGCGTTACCCCATCTGGTAACATTTGCAGTAGCGAAGCCAACAGCGCCTCGTCGCCGCCGTTGCCTTTACCGTAATAGCCGCACAAAATTGCTCGCATTTCTACTCTTTGTTGGGAATCCAATATAACTATTACAATACCTAATTATTGTTACCTAAAAATTCTTTTGTCAACAACAAAATATAGCAACCGCCCGATAGCTATTCACACAAATAACCTCATAAATAGAGTCGCAAACCTGCTACCATAAACGGTGTAACTACTGTCAACGGTCAACTGCCAACGGTCAACTGCCAACTATCAACTGTCAACTGCCACACATCTGTTTTCACAATACAAAAAATGCACGCTTTGTCAATTCCCACCTGGATTATTCACGTCTCTAGCGTCGTCGAGTGGATTGCCGCCATCTGGTTAATTTGGACTTACGGCGAAGTCACTCAAAACCGAGCTTGGTGGGCTCTTTCCGCCGGAATGCTCCCCGCCCTCGTCAGCGCTATGTGCGCCTGTACGTGGCACTATTTCGACAACTCTCCAGCCCTCGAATGGATCGTTACCCTGCAAGCGGCGATGACTCTCATTGGTAATTTTACTCTGTGGGCGGCGGCTTGGTGGATTTGGCGATCGGCTCAACCAGCAGAGAAAATTAAAGACTAAAAAAGGGATAATGTCAGTGAAAAATAGCATTGTTTGGGCAACATTTACGGCAAGTTCACTTTTGTTAGCTGCGGGATTGTTGCTTCCCAGCCAAGCTAGCAACAACCGAGTGAAAATCGCCCAACAGCCTAACTGTAAAAGTCCTCAAACCACGCTAGACATGAATGTGTGTTCGACTCAAGAGTTCAAAGCAGCCGATACAAAGCTGAATCAATTATATCAGCAACTTCTGCCAAAAATCAACACCAAACAAAAGCAGAGATTGGTTACAGCACAGCGTACTTGGGTAAAATTTAGAGATGAAACTTGTGATTATGAAGCAGGGAAGTTTGAAGGCGGTACTTTGGCTGCTCCTACCTACGGTTATTGCAAAGCCCGAGTGACAAAAGAACGCATTAAAGATTTGGAGGGTTATTTGGAACAAGCAAGTTTGTAAAAGTGCGATCGCGATCGACAATAATTTACCCCTCCAATCATCAATATCGCAGCAAACTGATGTTTTGTGGTGTCAGACCCCCCACCCCAAGTTCGGTTAAAAGTGATAATAAGCTTTATTTTTTTATTTGATCTTTCCCCAGGCCAATGGTGTAGAATCTAAAGTCTCAAATCTTATATTTTAAATCCCTATGTCCTTCGTTGGTTTGCACATTCACAGCGATTACAGCCTGCTGGACGGGGCGTCTCAGCTACAGCAGCTCGCAGAACGGGCGGTGGAATTGGGGATGCCCGCGATCGCCCTTACAGACCACGGAGTGATGTACGGGGCGATCGAGCTAATCAAAGTTTGCCGAAATAAAAACATCAAACCCATAATTGGCAATGAAATGTACGTCGTCAACGGCGACATCGAAGTCAAAGTTCGAGGTAGAAGAAAATACCACCAAGTTGTCTTAGCTAAAAATACCCAAGGCTATAAAAACCTCGTCAAACTCACCACAATTTCCCACCTAAAGGGAATGCCCGACAGAGGTATTTTTGGTCGTCCTTGCATCAACAAAGACCTCCTAAAACAATACTCCGAAGGTCTCATTGTCACCAGTGCTTGTTTGGGCGGCGAAGTTCCCCAAATGATTCTGCAAAACAAACTAGATAAAGCCCGCGAAGTCGCTAAAGAGTATAAAGAAGTTTTTGGGGATGACTACTATTTAGAAATTCAAGACCACGGTTCCCAAGAAGACCGGATGGTTAATGTTGAAATCGTCAAAATTGCCCGCGAACTCAACATTAAAATAATTGCCACCAACGATTCTCACTATATTTCCTGCAACGACGTAGAAGCACACGATGCTTTGCTGTGCATCAACACCAACAAACAAATTGAAGAAGAAAAGCGGATGCGCTACAGCGGCACTGAATATCTTAAGTCTGCGGACGAGATGGCGCAACTGTTTCGAGACCATTTGGACGACGAAACCATCAAAGAGGCGATCGACACCACATTAGAAGTCGCAAATAAAGTAAAATCCTATGACATTATGGGGGAATACCGCATTCCCAACTATCCAATTCCCCCAGAACATACAGCAGATACATTTGTAGAAGAAAAATCATGGGCAGGACTCTTAGAACGCCTAAAAAGTAGAACCCGCAACGAAATTCCCCCCGTCTACAAAGAACGGCTGGAATACGAACTAAAAATGATTCAGCAGATGGGTTTTTCCACATACTTTCTAGTAGTCTGGGACTACATGAAATATGCCAGGGACAACCACATTCCCGTAGGGCCGGGACGCGGTTCTGCCGCAGGTTCCCTAGTTGCCTATGTCTTGAAAATCACTAATATTGACCCCGTGCATCACGGACTGCTATTCGAGCGATTTCTCAATCCCGAACGCAAATCCATGCCAGATATCGATAGCGATTTCTGCATAGAAAGACGGGAAGATATGATTAAATACGTTACTGAAAAGTATGGCGAAGAGCGCGTAGCGCAAATCATTACTTTTAACAGAATGACATCAAAAGCTGTTTTGAAAGATGTTGCCAGAGTGTTAGGCATTCCCTACAAAAAAGCAGACGAAATGGCAAAATTAATTCCCGTGTCGCGGGGAAAACCGGAAAAACTTAAAGTGATGATTTCCGATGCAACACCTGCACAGGAATTTAAAGACAACTACGAAAATACAATTTGCATAAATGCCGAAACCGGAACAGAAGTCCCAGTTCGTCAGTGGATTGACATGGCAATTCGGATTGAAGGGACAAACAAAACCTTTGGCGTTCACGCAGCGGGCGTAGTGATTTCTTCTGACCCGCTCGATGAAATTGTACCGCTGCAAAAGAATAACGAAGGTGCTGTAATTACCCAGTATTACATGGAAGATTTGGAAGCACTAGGTCTGCTGAAAATGGATTTTCTGGGACTGAAAAACTTGACAACGCTCCAGCAAACTGTTGTTAATATTAAGCACACCCAAAATGTAACCGTCGATCCAGAAAGCCTACCTTCTGATAATGAGCGCCGAGCTCAAGAGACTTTTGGCAGAATCAAAAAGTTACCGGATGATGTAGATAAAACCTATAGACTTTTAGAAAGAGGAGATTTAGAAGGTATTTTTCAGTTGGAATCCTCTGGAATGCTGGATGTAGTTAGAAAACTCAAACCTTCCTGTCTCGATGATATTTCTTCTATTTTGGCACTGTACCGCCCGGGCCCGCTGGATGCAGGTTTGATTCCTCAGTTTATCGATTGCAAGCACGGTAAAACCGTTGAATACGATCATCCGCTATTAGAGCCGATTTTAAAAGAGACTTACGGAACGCTTTGTTTTCAAGAGCAAATTATGCGGATGGCTCAAGATTTGGCGGGCTATTCTTTGGGTCAAGCTGACTTGCTGCGCCGCGCCATGGGTAAGAAGAAAGCTGATGAAATGCAGAAGCAAAAGGAAACGTTTATCGACGGCGCAACTAAGAACGGAGTCAGTCAAAGAATTGCTGACAAACTGTTCGCGCAGATGCTACAATTCGCGGAATATTGCTTGAGCTATGACACGAAGATATTGACTGTGGAATATGGGCCGATGGCTATTGGCAAAATCGTTGAGGAAGAAATTGAATGTACTGTTTATAGTGTTGATAATAATGGCCATATTTATACACAGCCAATTGCACAGTGGCATCGCCGAGGTCAGCAGGAGGTCTTTGAGTATTGTCTGGAAGATGGCTCGATAATTCGCGCCACAAAAGATCACAAATTTATGACTGCTGACGGTCAAATGCTGCCCATTGACGAAATCTTTGAAAAAGGATTAGAATTAAAACAAATCAACTCTAGCTCAGATATATAAAATGTATCTAGACTATAGAAAGCTAAAATCAGAACACAAGCAACAAATCATTTCTGCTTTTAATCATGGTATGGAGTGTCGAGAAATTCCTAACTACCTTGGCGTGAGCGAAAGAGCGGTTTCAAGAGTTTTAAAAGAAGCTGACATTAATACTAAGCGGCGAAACCGCTATACTTTAAATGAAAGCTATTTTGATGTAATTGACTCTCAAGCTAAAGCCTATTTATTAGGATTGATAGCTGCTGATGGCTGCGCTACTCACACTAATTATGTAGCTTTTGAATCTATTGACAAGGAACTAACAGAAATGCTCAGCGTAGAGCTACAATATTCTGGTGAAATTAGAGTTGTTCAGCCTCAAAATTATGCTCCTCACTACCGAATAAATTTTTCTTCTGAAAAACTGGCAAGCTCTTTACACGCCTACGGCATCATACCAGGAAGGACTTTTTCAGGAGTTACTTATTTCCCTAACTCACAATATTTAGCATCTTATGTGTTAGGCTACTTTGACGGTGACGGTTGTGCTTATGCAAACAAAGGTAGAAGTGGCGGTTTAGTCTGCATCGTCGGTTCCTTTGAATTTGCCTGTGAACTAGCAAGGCACTTAGGCATGGGTTCTATACAAGAACATCAATTCAAAAAAGTTTATTAGTGGAGAATATTTAGTAGGGAAAACATACGAGCGTTCTATGATTTTGTGTATCAGTATCCCAGATTGGGGCTGCAACGAAAAAAAACTAAAATTGAAGATATTCTCAGGAGTTACAAACATGGTTAAAATTATTAGTCGAAAATCACTAGGAACTCAAGAAGTATATGACATTGGCGTTGAACGAGATCATAATTTTACGCTAGAAAATAGTCTGGTGGCATCTAACTGTTTTAATAAATCCCATTCAATGGCCTATGCCTATATCACTTATCAAACGGCATATTTAAAGGCGAATTATCCTGTAGAATACATGGCTGCACTGCTAACTGCTAACCGGGGCGATCAGGATAAAGTACAGAGATATATCGCCAATTGTCTCAAGCTGGGTATTGAGGTTGAGCCGCCGGATGTTAATAGTTCTGAACTTACTTTTACGCCGCTCCCCACACAGATGACGGGAGGTGCAAAAGATAAGATTTTGTTTGGGGTTTCGGCGGTGAAAAATGTCGGGGAAACGGCTATTGAAACTATTTTGGCGGCGCGCCAAGAAGGGGGTAAGTTTAAGTCGCTAGCTGATTTGTGCGATCGCGTAAATCTACATTCTGTCAACCGCCGCGCCCTAGAAGCCTTGATTCAGTGCGGTGCTTTTGACAAAATCGATCCTAACCGCCGTCAATTAGTAAACGACCTCGAAGGGGTGATGAAATGGGCCGGGGATCGCAAAAAAGATCGAGAAAGCGGTCAAGGCAATCTGTTTGACTTGTTCGGTGGGAATAGCTTTGAGAAGTCGGTGAATAAATTCGAGTCTGCACCAAAATCAAAGACTGTGAAAAATTTTGATACACAGGAAAAATTGCGTTTAGAAAAAGAATTGCTGGGTTTTTATGTATCAGAACATCCCCTCAAGTTTCTGCTTCAATCTAATCAAGATCCAGATGTTGTGACTCTGGCACAGTTAGCAGATAAAAAAGGGAAAGTCTCAGTTATTGTCATGCTCAACGCTATCAAACTGGTGGTGACGAAAAAAGGCGATGCGATGGCAATTTTGCAATTAGAAGATTTGACACATCAAATCAAAGCTGTTGTGTTTCCCAAAGCTTACGAACAACTGAAACCTTACATTGTAGATAATGCTATCTTGCTGATTAGCGGGAAAATTGAGAAGGATGGCGAGGAAATTCAGATAATTGTAGACACTGCAAAGCCTGTAGAAACAGCACAGGTTGCAGAGGAAATCGAGGTAGCCCAACCGGAAACACAAAATTCTTGGGCGACGCCATCGGAAACACAAAACTCTTGGGCGCCGCCACCGGAAATACAAAATTCTTGGGCGGCTCAACCGGTCAACTTTGCACGAGTCGCAAAACCTGTGGAAGTTCTAGAAATGGTGATTGTCAAGTTTACACCGCCGCAGGTGCAAGATGCTAAAAATCTCAATTCCTTGAAAGCTATTTTGCAAGAACTTTCCAATCGGGGAGAGGATGCTAGCGTTTCTGTGGGGGGAATCGTTGTCGGTGAATATTCCTGCCAACCGCTTCGGATTAACCGTCAATTGTGGGTGCAAGATGGCGAGGGCGCTGTTAGCCGTCTCAAGTCGGCGGGATTTGAGGCTTGGGTTTTTCCTCTCGACAATCGCGGGGATGCTGCGGTGTTTCGGGAAATGCGATCGCAACTCAAGATACATTCTTGGGCCAGTCGTTTACTTGACGCGGATGTCGATCGCATTTCCCAGTATCTCAATTATCTCACCCAACTAAACAAACGCCCGCCAAACTAAGCCGACGTGCATCTAATTTTTACAATCCTGTTTCTTGAATCTTTTGTGGGGTGGGCTTCTAGCCCGCCCGAAAAATTAAATTTAAATGCCGCAACAGTTTAACTGCCGCTATTCTCCCCGTCTACAATACACTCTTGCTTTTCGCCCTCATTTTGTGAAGATTCTTTAGCTTGAATCACCGCTTCCCGAAAACCTAAAACTACTAAAATATTGGCAAGTGTCAAGAATAGTTCCGCAGAACCGTGCAACCAATCGACATTTGCTAGAGACTCATTGTAGGCAACTTTTGCGTAAATTGCAGCAGGAATAGTCACAGCCACAAATACCAGAGTCCCATAAAATCCCATCAAAGCTAAACGAGGTGTTTTTCCCGATCGAGTCAAAAACCAGAGAAATCCCAAGTAGGGAAATAGAGACAGCACAAATAAACTTTCTTTGGAAATCATTAGTAATTGGTAAGCAACCAAATACTATGATAAACTAAAATGCTAAAAATTATTGTAAATAATTTTTAACTTGGAATTTTGAATTTTCAAGGTCGAATTAGACAAATGAACCCATTTCTCTCGAACTGCTAAAGACTCACCCAAGCCCATAGCTCTCAACCAAAGCCGCCGCAGGTTGCAAGTATGCAAAACCCCTCATGCGCGCGGAGACAAAACCCGTAACGTTTCCCCTAACACCGTTTTTATGATCACACATTTTTCACGGTTCCAGTTTGTTAATTGTCGATCGCTCCACAGCTACCCAGCAACTAGAAACTGAGACAGTTCCAAAGTTGTCGCTCTGCTAGGCACCCAGCAAGGATCGTTCAAAACCTCTAAATCCAAGCGGGGTTTTCTATCGGCTCCGATAATTTCCTTGAGCTTAGCATCAAAATCAAAACTCGGGCCGCAATCCCAAACTTTGAATTCCAAGCGTCCGTTAAATACCATAATATCCAGTTGCACAGGAGTTTCTACTGGCAGATTTTTGTGAGCGTGGCGAACTGCATTAGTGAAACCTTCAGCCAAAGCTAACTGAAGCAGGAACCAAACCTTATTGGGGAGCGATAAATCTTGCAACTGCTCAAACCACTCCAAAACTGTAGTTAAAGCATTCACATCTGTGTTAACTTGCAGGCTGATTTGTTTCACAAAACTGTCATGCAGCTCTTCTTCCTGCTCTATTTGATTCTGCCAATCCCAGCTCTTGAACAAATTCATTAACCCATCTAAAGCGCTAGCCTTTTTTATATTTTGCGATCGACTGCAACCTTCTACTTCGTAACTTTTGCTCAGCGCCAAACAATTTCTACCATCGAGAGTCCGGGTGTAACGTAACTCGTCTGCAATCTGCCACATGAGTTTGATTCCTCTGCCGCCTTCTGCCAGTTGATCTATGCTGTTCGACATTTATTTTATTCTCCTGAAAGTATTAGCTGTACCGAGTTTTCACACCCGCCGAGACACGTTGTAGTTTTTTATACTTAGTTGCTCAGTATTATTTCGGCGCTTACCCAAGAATGCTATCTTTTTTATAGAAGGCAGCGCATCAGCAATATGTCTTAAGAGTCTAAGCCAATTGGCTTATTTACCGATCGCCTGTACGGAGAACGATCGCCCCCCGCAGCAAAATCCAACTACATCGAGCATAAATATTGATCCGCTGTCGCCAGCCATTTGCCCCAGCCCTTGCAAGCTCCAAAATACAAGGCATTCAGCGCCTGCGAACGGCGGTTTGCCGATGCCTGCCAAGCTGCTTTGAGGTACTCGCTCTCATTCCAAAGACGTAAGTAATATCCGCGAGCGCAAGTCCCAGCGAACCTGACACCGCCAGCCCGCCTCAGCCCCCTAGACTAGGACTTGCGCAAACAAAGCCGTTTCTGCTAAAAATATTGGGTGTGACAGCGAAAAAGTCACTAAGAAACCGGGTTTTTAGCCCGCGCGCCTGATTCCAGCAGAAAACTAGCTGATGAAAGGCCGTACAGGATTTACTCAGACTAAGCTTTGCTTCGCTTGCCTTTACATAGTCTGTTATGTTAGAGGCAAGCAAAGCAGAGAAAGGAAGAAGGGAAGAAGGGAAGAGGGAGAGATAATTTGACTGTGAAAGGGAATAGGTAATTGAAATATATAATTTAAATGCGCAACAGCTTATGACCAAAATTAAACTGACAATTCTAGCAGCAATACTGCTACTCCCATTTGGCGCAGCAGTTCCCTTACAAGCTCAAAATCTGTCTCTAATCAAGCGGCTGCTAGCAACAAGAGGATGTCCCGGATGCGACTTATTTGGCGCTTCCTTAAGCCGTGCAGATTTGTTCGGTGCTTCCTTGAGCCGCGCCACTCTCAGCAGAGCCGACTTAGTTGATGCCGACTTGACGGCGGCTGACTTAATGGAAGCCAATTTAAATAATGCCAACATGAGAAACGCCTTTTTGGCAGATGCCGATCTCAGTAAAGCCGATATGAGCAGGGCAGACATCAGGGGAGCCAACTTAGAAAATGCCAACCTCAGCGAGAGTTCTCTTCGAGACGCATCCCTCCAGTTGGCTAACTTAAAATGTAGTAATTTGAGCGCCGCTAAACTCAATCAAACTGACATGAGAAATGCCGATTTAACTGGTGCAAATCTCAGCGGTGCCGACCTCAAAGAAGCTGATTTAAGCGGTGCAAATCTCACCGGTGCAGACCTCAGAGCGGCAGACTTGACCGATGCGAGATTGAACAAAACTAATCTCACAGATGCCAATCTCTGCGGTGCCAGGATGCCGAACCGAAAAATATCTCGCCGAGGTTGCGAAGTTAACAAACAACAACCGATTAGCTCGAACAATTACTGCAATTACTGCCGTGCCGTTAATGACTGGTGGCTGAATGTTTTAAGGTTTAATTAATCGGTATCGTCGCCATCGCTTTTTTCTTTGTTGGCGATCGCACTCGCGAACCCAGAAACCGGGTTTCTTCGCAGATTTCTCGTTACCAAACCCAAAACTCGTAGAAACCCGGTTTCTCGCCCCCGATGCGTCACTAACTACTACAAACTCAACTCAGAAACCCGGTTTCTTGCTATACAACTGCTTTTCTCTACTTGGAAGTACCTAAAAATTTGCTCACTACCCGCAGATATTCTGCACCGCCGATTTGTGCCGCATTATTGTGTCCTCCATTAGGAACCATGTAAAGCTGTTTGGGTTCATGTGCTGCATCAAACAGTTTTTGGCTCATTTCGGCTGGAACTACACTGTCAGCAGTCCCGTGAATAAACAGCACAGGTATTTGCAGGCGATCGACTTTTGCCAGAGAATCAAACCGCTGCCTCAGCAAAAAATCTATCGGAAACATCCAAAACAGCCCTTTTTGGAAATCCACCATTGCCCGCGTCGAAGTAAAAGAGCCCTCCACAATTAACCCAGCCGCCTCCGGGTGGCGCACTGCTAGATCGATCGCAATTGCCCCTCCCAAAGAATGACCGTAGATATAAATTTGATGCGGGTTAATCCCCCGCTGTTGCACCAAATAATCCCAAGCAAGTTGAGCATCCTCATAAACCCGAGATTCGCTGGGAAAATCGCCCTGGCTTTTTCCGTAACCGCGATAATCAATCAGAAATACCGACAAACCCAACCCATGAAATCGATTAGCGTGTTCGACATTTGCTCCCACATTTGAACCATTACCGTGCAGGTACAAAACTACCCTTTCTAACCCCCCCTTGTTCAGGTGAGGAACCGGAACCCCCCCTAACCCCCCCTTGTTAAGGGGGGGGACAGGAACAGCCTCTCTTGCTCCCCCCCTTAACAAGGGGGGGCTGGGGGGGGTTTCCTGTGGGTAAACCGGAACCGCCTCTCTGACTTCCCCCCTCTCCTTGCGGGGGTTTTCCCAGGCAGGAATCCACCACCCGTGCACGGTTTCCACCGCCCCTGTTTTAGCTGGAATTGGCAGCAAAACATCTTGATATTTCAACTGAAAATTATCTGGGGTAGTTTCGATCGCCCGCGCCGGAAAAAAGATAAACTTACCTTGGGCTGCAAATAGAATTAGACAACCAGCAGCATAAGCGATCGCCAAAACCATCCCAAAAGTTATTAGCGATTTAGACAAAAGGAATACCAAAAACTTGTTCATAGAAAATAGGGCAAGCGGGAAATTAGCGATCGGTTAAAAGCTAACGGTCAATGATTAATTCACATAATTAGCCAATATCGATTACTAACTTCCGTCGCCCCGTTCCGCCGAATTTCAAAAATTAATGCAATTCTGGGCGGCGCAAGTGCCAATTCGTAGACTGTTCGTAAGCGTGAGCCACTTGAAACAGCCGAGATTCTTGCAAAACATTACCAATCAGTTGTATGCCCACCGGCAGTCCTTTATCATCAAATCCGCAGGGCAAACTCAAAGCAGGCAAACCAGCAAGATTCACCGGAATAGTCATCAAATCTGACAAATACATACTCAGCGGGTCATTGAATTTTTCCCCTGCCTTAAAAGCCGTAGTCGGAGCAGTGGGACAAACCAAAACATCAACTTGAGAAAAAGCTTTTTCAAAGTCTTCTTTAATCAAAGTCCGAACTTTTTGAGCTTTGAGATAATAGGCGTCGTAATATCCAGCCGACAGCACATAAGTGCCGATCGCAATCCGGCGTTTAACTTCCGCACCGAACCCTTGAGAGCGAGTTTTGGCATACATATCCAAAAGATTATCGGGATCGGGCGATCGGAAACCGTACTTGACTCCATCATATCGCGCCAAATTTGCCGAAGCTTCCGAGGGAGCAATAATGTAGTAAGTGGGCAAACCGTAGCGGAACCGGGGACAGGAAATGACTTGAATTTCTGCGCCCAATTGTTGAAATTGCTCGATCGCCTTAGTCACAGCCTCTTTCACCGCCGCGTCCAACCCGACACCAAAAGTTTCTTTAATTACACCAATTCTAATCTGACCCTTGGGTCGCAAACTGGGTCTCAAAGCTTGGGCGTAGTCAGGAATTGGAACATTCAGACTCGTGGAATCTCTGTTATCGTAACCGGCGATCGCCCCCAACAAAATCGCCGTATCCTCAACATTCCGGCCAAAGGGCCCGATCTGATCGAGAGAAGAAGCATAGGCCACCAAACCGTAGCGAGAAACCAACCCATAAGTCGGTTTCATCCCCACCAAACCGCAAAAAGCAGCAGGTTGACGGATCGAACCCCCAGTATCCGAACCCAAGCTCACGACGCATTCTCCGCCAGCCACCGCTGCGGCAGAACCGCCAGAAGAACCTCCGGGCACGCGCTCCAAGTCCCAAGGATTCGCGGTAACTTGGTAGGCAGAAGTTTCTGTCGAGCTCCCCATTGCAAACTCGTCCATATTCGCCTTACCCACAATCACCGCACCGGCTGCGTGGAGTTTGGAGACGACGGTTGCATCGTAGGGAGGCACAAAATTCTCCAAAATCCGAGAAGCGCAGGTTGTGGGAATGCCCTCGGTGCACATATTGTCCTTAACGGCGATCGGGATGCCGGCCAACAGCCCAATTTCCTCGCCTGCTGCAATTTGGGCATCCACTTTGTGGGCCTGCGCCAATGCGCTATCTGCCGTCACGCACAGAAAGCTTTTCAATTTCGGCTCTAGCTGGGTAATTCGGTCTAATGCTTCTTGCGTAATTTCCACAGCAGAGCGTTCTTTATTGATTAGTTGTCGGTGCAACTCGCGGATGGATGCCATGCTCGTACCTTTATCATTTCTACTTTCAGCCACTTAGCCAATATAGCTGGCAATTGTACCCACTTACAGCCCTTCTTCACCTGCGTCTCTCTGCGTGCATCGGCGGCGAAAAAAACCTACGTATTTGCCGCAACGATCCCCAGCAAAACAATTTCATCCGGAATTATCCCCAAAACCAAAGATATATGGTAAGAAGTTCCCGATGCCCCGTTGGAAGAATGCCACCTAAAGCTCACCTAGAATCTCACCTGACGGCAGAGGAACTCAAACTTCGCTACCGGCAGGCACAAAACACCACAGAGTCGCGCCGCTGGCACTTGCTGCTCTTAGTTTCCCGAAATTGGACTATCAAACAAGCCGCCCTAGTCGTAGGGCTCAACTACGACTACGCCAAAGAAATTGTCCAGCGCTACAACCGAGAAGGGCCTACCTCGGTGAGAAATCGCAGCGGAGACCGCCAGCCCCCTCCCGCAAAATCCTTGCTGAGTCCAGAACAGCAAGAAGAACTGCGACTTGCCCTGCAAAGTCCCGCCCCCGACGGCGGAGACTGGACAGGCCCCAAAGTAGCTCGCTGGATTGCCGAAAAGACCGGTAGCGCTCATGTCTGGCCCCAACGCGGCTGGGATTATCTCAAGCGGTTGGGTGTTGACTGGCGGCGCCGTCGCCGAAAGTAGATAGTTCACAATATTTAGAGGGGGTCGATCGCCATTCCGTGCGATCGCTCCCTTTATTTTATTAGTTCGCGATCGCACGGGTGGTCAGAAACCGGGTTTTTTTACGAAAATCTTGGGTTTTGACCCGTAGATTAGGTAAAAAACCCGGTTTCTTTGGCTTGATGCGCGGGTGGTCAGAAACCGGGTTTTTTTACGAAATCTTGGGTTTTGACCCGTAGATTAGGTAAAAAACCCGGTTTCTTTGGCTTGATGCGCGGGTGGTCAGAAACCGG
>NZ_JAUBVZ010000003.1:0-104345 GCF_036702805.1 Microcoleus sp. A006_D1 | reverse complement strand
GTTTTTTTACGAAATCTTGGGTTTTGACCCGTAGATTAGGTAAAAAACCCGGTTTCTTTGGCTTGATGCGTCCAGGACTGTTTATTTATTTTGGCGCGGCGGCGCGATCCTTTTCGAGGGCTTCGCTAACGAACTTTTACACTTCTGATTCGAGATTTCTTCTTCAATCTAAAATCCAAAATCTCAAATCGTTTGACTGATGTAACAATAGCTGCTTAGATTGAATTTGGTTGTGTTGAGGATGTGGAATATGCGAGGGTTAAAGCATTTTTGGTCGATCGCAAACAAAATGGCGGCAGTAGTAGCAGGCATCGGACTGGTTCAGGTGTTAACCATCGCCAGTTCATTCTCTCAATCTAACCCGCGTTCCCTAGACGAACTCTACAAAATTCGCGATCGGCTGGTCACTCAATTAGAACAACCCGCCTCACCCTCCCCAGAACCAACCCTGCTCTCGGGCTTAGTTCCCCTCGCCGGCAATCCTCAAGAAAAACTGCTTTCTCAGTTGCAAGCGGTGGAAGTTCAAATATTAGTAGAACAGAGAGCTAACGACAACTTGCAGCAAGCAGTCCGTTTGGCTAACAAAGCCGTAGAAACTGGACGGCAGGAAAATCAGTCGATCGCATCGGGGCAGCAAACTCAATTTTTGTGGCACCAGGCCCTCAACAATTTGCAGGAAGTTCCGCAAAATTCATTTTTAGCTCCCCTCACAGCCTCCAAAACTCAAGAATACAGGGACAATTTAACAGCAGCCACCTCTCAAGTACAGCAAGCAAAATCAGATTTTTTGGCGGTGGTTGCCAGGGAAAGTGGTTTGTCGAATCAAGCATCGATCGGCATTTGCCACCTTTCGAGAGAGTGCGTCAACCTGCGGGGCGATTTGCCTCCTGTCAGCCCGGCCAGCTTAATTAAACTGCCGATTGCTGTCGCCCTAATGCAAAAACTCGAAAAAGAAAAAATTAGTCTAAACAAGGAAGTATTCGTCGAACCTGGCAATTTCACCGAAGACTCATCGACGAAGATTTTGTCCGATCGCAATTACCCGCTACAGCTACTGTTAGAAGAAATGATCGATCGCAGCAGCAACATCGCCACCAATCAACTAATCGATTATTTGGGTGCCGATTACATCAATCAATTCTTAGAGAATCGTGGCTACCAAGTCACCAGAGTCAACTACAAATTAATGGGGGCAAACATTATGCCCACCAACCCCGGTTCGGGTGCCAACCGCGTGACTGCTAACGAACTCACCGAAATGATGGTGCAAATTTACAACGGCGAAACACCCGGTGCTAAAATATTAATAGAAACTCTCAACCGCCAGTACGATCGCGATTTAGGATTTGCCGCCTTGCAAGGAACCAAAGCTCAGTGGTTGGGCGAAAAAACAGGTGAAAATTCCCTGGTACTCGGCACAACTTTGGCAATGAGCATTAACGGCGAAGCCTATGTGATGACTGTGATTGACAGCCGCACAAGCGGCGATCTACAAATCCGCCAGTCTATTGCTAAAATTGCCGATTATATTAGTAAGAATCCCAGCTTTTAACCACTCCGGGGCTAGGTTCACCAAAATACGAATCTGGTTCAAGCATCAATCCTGGACGATGCTCAAAGCCCATCCCACAAATCCCTGGACGATGCTCAAAGCCCATCCCACAAATCCCTGGACGATGCTCAAAGCCCATCCCACAAATCCTGCTTTTGATTGCTATAGCAACCGCCAAGACGATTAGGAATTTCTACATTTTAATTGTTGTATCTCAAAAAAACAATCAAAGTCTTGTGGAATGGGCTTCTAGCCCGTTCCGAATCGGCCATTTAAAAGGGCAACAGCTTATCAAGAAGTTCCTTCTTCCTTCTTCCCTCTTCCTTCTTCCTTCTCTTAAAAATGCCCCACCAAAAACTCAGCGTTTCCGTCAAAGGCGAAGGATTTCCGATTCTCTGCTTGCACGGCCATCCCGGTTCCGGCGATTGTATGTCCGTCTTCACAGAACACCTATCAAAGCGCTTCCAAACCATCGCCCCAGACTTGCGCGGCTACGGCAACAGCCGCACCTCAAATCCCTTTGAAATGACCGACCACCTGCTTGATTTAGAAGCACTTTTAGACCGATTGGGAGTCGATCGCTGTTTAGTCATCGGCTGGTCTTTGGGAGGGATTTTAGCCCTGGAATTAGCCATAAAATATCCCCAGCGAGTGTCAGGTTTGATTGTCCTGGCATCCGCCGCCAAACCGCGCGGCAGTCACCCGCCCATCTCTTGGCAAGATAACCTTTACACCGGTTTAGCTGGAATTATCAACTGGGCGATACCCGGTTGGCAGTGGAATATCGATACTTTTGGCAGGCGATCGCTCTTTCGCTACTTGATACAGCAGCATACAGCCACCCCTTACCGCTACTTAGCACAGGCAGGTACTCCCGCCTACCTCCAGACTTCCAGCGCGGCTACAAAGGCGTTAAATACCGCTCTCAGGGCCGGATACGACCGACTGCTCCACCTGGGCGACATTCAATGTCCCAGTTTGGTATTGGCCGGAGAGGGCGATCGGCATATCACCTCAGCATCCAGTTTAGAAACAGCCCGCCACCTACACAATAGTCAGTGGCAGTGCTATCCCGATACAGCCCACTTGTTTCCTTGGGAAATTCCCGATCGGGTAATCGCAGATATCGATCGATGGATAGAGAATTTCCCCCAAGCTATTGGCAATTGCGAGTCTTGAGTTTTGAATTTTTCATAAGCAATTAATCACCAAACAGACCGCTCTAAACAGGCAACAGCCCTCCATCACCAAACTTTCCCAAATCATCTGCAACAGTCAAAGCAATAGGTTTGCAGCGCTGAATCGAAACACTAAGACCTTCTGCACCTTCATTTTCTATGTCTTCTACATATCCTGCTTTTGCAGATTCCGCCTCTTGAGCATTCAAGAACGGGCCAAAATAGTAAATGCACCGAGGCGCTGAAGTTTTAACTTCAACCCACCAAGCCAATCCGAAAAAGTTGAGTAAGCTAATCAAAAGTTCTTTCATGTGATTTTGCAATGTATTTTACGGTTTTTTCCAGAGTGCTGCGGGCAAGGCCTAGGCCTTCGTTATTTACACTTTGTTATACTGTGTTGCATTCTTTTTTTCAATCACCAAAGATGGGAAGTTTGGGGGCCAGAAGCCCCCAGCTTTAGGATGTGGGCTAATGCCCCGCAAGAAACGGGTACAACCCCCCTACTTGAGTCGTGGATGATTCCCAAATTTTAGAGCAAAGTTCGAGCTCCCAGATGAATCTGTGGAGTCAATCTAAAATCTAAAATCTAAAATCTAAAATCGACTGACCGTTACGATCCGTGTACGTGAAATTTTTTGGGCCCGCGCTGGCGGTAAATTTCGTATAAAGCCATTCCCGTTGCTACCGAGACATTCAGGCTAGGAGTCTTTCCCCTTAAAGGAATTGAAACTAATCCATCGCATCCGCGCTGTATCAAAAGGCTCAAACCGTCAGCTTCACCGCCCACAACTAAAACAGTGGGCCCAGAGAACTTGATTGTCTCTACCGAGTCACCGACGCCCGCGGCAGTGCCATAAATCCAGAATCCAGCCTCTTTCAATTCTTCCAGCGCCCGGTTAAGATTGACCACCCTGGCTACTGGCAGGTTTTCCAATGCCCCTGCTGCCACTTTTCTCACTGCCGAGGTAATCCCAACGGCCCGCCGCTGAGGAATCACCATGCCCTGAGCTCCCAGTGCTTCTGCGGTGCGAATAATCGCCCCTAGATTGTGGGGGTCGTTGAGTCCTTCTGCTACCACAATTACGGGATCTTCGCAAGCAGCCTTAGCCTGTGCGATTAGTTCGCTCAAATCCAGGTATTCGTAAGCGGATACTTGGGCGGCTACGCCTTGGTGGTTTGCCTTGCGCGTGATGTAGTCGAGGCGCAAATCGTCTACTTCGTCGATGATGCTGCCGTTGGCCTTGGCTTCGGTGAGCAAGCTGTGAAAGCGGGGATCGTAGCGCAGGTGGGGGACAACCCAAATTCGGTTCAGAACTTGGTCGCTTTCTAAGGCTGCTTGCACGGCGTGGCGGCCGTAAATCATGTCGTCTGTGTCTGTGTCTGGTTGTACGACTGTATTTGAGGCAGTGTCAACAGGGCGAGTGTCTCTGTCTTTGTCTCTGTCTCTGAAATGATTCCCCCGAAATTCCGGCGGGCTGCTGCTTTTGTCTCTGTCTTTGTAAAAATTGCCCCGGGATTCCTGCGGGCTGCTGTTTCTGTCTCGGAAATTGTTGCGGGCTGGCTGGGGGCTGCTGTCTGCGTTTCTGTCTCGGAAATTGTTGCGGGCTGGCTGCGGGCTGCTGTCTGCGTTTCTGTCTCGGAAATTGTGGCGCACCGGCTGCGGGCTGCTGTCTGCGTTTCTGTCTCTGTCTCGGAAATTGTTGCGGGCTGGCTGCGGGCTGCTGTCTTGAGCTCTGTCTCTGTCTCGGAAATTGTTGCGGGCTGGCTGCGGGCTGCTGTCTTGAGCTCTGTCTTTGAAATGTCTGCGCGCGGAGGGTTGGCTGTCGCCTTCGACATTCCGTTTGTAAATTGCTCGCACGGGCATTTCTCGCGATTGGGGGGAGAAGCTCGATCGCCTTTGAGGCGCGTCTCCTGAGCTGTCGGGACGGGGCTTGCGTTCAAAACGGGGAGAGGATGGTTGCGAGTCCTGACGGCGGCCTTCGCTTCTGAATGGCTTGCTGTCGGAATTTGGGCGCGAGGAGTTTGGTTTGGTAAATTTTCTCATTGGTTTCTTGTCGCAGTGAAAACGATTTTAGATTTGAGATCGATCGATCTTGGGGGTTTGAGGTTGTTGATTCTTGATTGACTGAGCAATCTTGGGGCTTTAAGATTTTAGAGAAAGCAGGTTCGGGAGCAAGGATTTTGCGGTGCTAAACTTGCTAATTATTGACTGATAAATCCTGTTTGACGGGAGCGAGATTTTTGCTGTTTTAGGTTGGTCGCCGTGCAATAATTGTTAATTAATCCCTCGCCATTCCCAACTCTTAACTGCTAAATTATTTCAGTCTCTAGTTCTAAAAGTGCCATAATTTCGGTCAATCTTTCGGGATCGGTGAGGTACAAATATCCCACCAAAGTTTCTAAGCTGCTGGCTTGTTGGTATATTTCTGGATCGGCTCGCTTGGAACGGCCCGATACGGCATTGCGGCCGCGCTTGACAATTGCTAATTCTGTACTGCTCAAGTAAGGAGAGATCGATCGCAAGTGACGCGCTTGAGTTTCGGCTCGTACTTGCCCCACCACCAATTCGTGATAAGCTTGCAATCTTTTTGGTGGCATTAAGTACGAACTCCGAATGTAGAGTTCGTATACTGCATCTCCCAAATATGCCCACGCTGCGGGCGAAATCCTTTCTATTTCTGCTGCTGTCGCCCTCGCAGGATGCTGTCGATTTAAACTGATATCAGTCAGACTCAGTTTGAGCCCGTCATCGGCTAGAGGCGACATACTTTTTTAAATAAAACTTCCGCACAGCTTGGTTTTTCTACAACTTACTTATTTCGTCTTTCGTCTCTTCAGCAATTATAGCGACTGCACGGCTTTGTTAAGGCGATCGCTTACACCTGCTAGTTCCCTTTCTTATACCATTTTTTCGCGTGTTTGCCACACATATTTTCATCCCCCTCCACAGAAAGGAGTTCAAAGCAGCGGGGGAAATCGTGGCTGGCGCTTTGAGCAGCTTCTCTGAAAATCGGTATTGTTTTACCAGCACAACCATAAAAATTCGCTATCCAGCGTTGAGAACCGGATAGCTAATTAAATCCACTTTGGCGTCAAGCATCCTTGACGTTTTTTACCGCCTCATCAACCGAAGGCTGCAAAGACAAAAATTTCTCTAAGCGAACCAGTTTAACAGTCTGAGTTACGCGGGGATTTGAGACAATTTGCAATGTCCCTTCCAAGGTTTGGGCTTTCTTGACAAGTTGCACAAGAGCACCCAAGCCGGAACTATCCACAAAGTCAATCTGAGACAAGTCCAAAATTACGTGTTTTGGGCCCTCGTCAATACATTTGCTTAGTACCTTCCGAAAAGTTGCCTCAGAAAAAGCGTCCAGCAGGCCAGTCAAGCGAAATAACTGATGGTTATTCTTGACTTCGCGAGTGCCTCTGAGGCTAACGGTCAGGGTCAATGACTCAGGAATGACACCCTCCTAGCTAGATATGGCTTAAAGTCGAGGCTTCATTATACGAGTTTTTTGGTTTTTTGTCTACTGTTTTTTTTGTCAGCAGTCAGTTGTCAGTTGTCAGTTGTCAGTAGCCAGTTGTCAGTCGTCAGTTGTCAGTAGCCAGTTGTCGGTAGCCATCTGCACCAATAGCCTCTGTTAACTACGGCTAACTACGGCTAAATTTTCGACACTTCGGCAAGCAAGCGGGCTGGCTACCAACTGCCAACTACCAACTACCAACTACTAACTGCCCACTGCCCACTGGCTAAGCTGGTACTTTCTGATTTTCTCGCATTGACTGCACGAATCGATCGAACAAATAGTCAGCGTCGTGGGGGCCCGGACTGGCTTCCGGGTGGTACTGGACTGAGAACAGCGGCAAGGTTTTGTGCTTCAATCCGGCGACGGTGCGATCGTTCAAATTGAGATGAGTAATTTCTACTTCCGGGACTAGGGAATCAGGGTCGATCGCAAAACCGTGATTTTGGCTAGTAATTTCTATTTGCTCAGTTAAACCCGCCGGATGATTCAATCCCCGGTGGCCGAACTTGAGTTTAAAAGTTTCTGCACCCAAGGAAATGCCCAGAATCTGGTGTCCCATACAGATGCCGAACACAGGTTTGTCCGACTTCAGCAGAGCTTTCGCAGTCGCGATCCCTTCCGTTACCGCCGAGGGATCTCCGGGCCCGTTGGACAGAAAAATGCCATCCGGGTTGTATTTGAGAATTGCTTCGGCTGACGTGTCAGCGGGTACAACAATTACCCGACAGCCGTAACTCGCCAAACGCCGCAGAATATTGCGCTTGATCCCAAAATCTAGCGCTACCACCGTCCACATTTCGCCGTTATCCGGCTTGACTGTGGGACTGAACTCCCACACCGCATCTGTGGCTTCTGACCACTCATAGACCTCGCGGGTGGTCACTTCCCGCACCAGATTCAACCCGTCCATGCTGGGGGCATCTTGCACTTGCTCCAAAAGCTCCGCCTGGTCGAGAATCACGGTGGAAATGCCGCCGTTAATCGCTCCCACAGTGCGAATTTTGCGGGTGAGGGCGCGGGTGTCGATGCCGTAAATGCCGGGGATCTCGTAGTGTTTCAGGTAGTCTTGCAGGGATTGGGAACAGCGCCAGTTGCTGGGGCGGCTGCATACGTTGCGGGCGATCGCCCCTCGAATTTGCGGCCGCGAAGATTCTTCATCTTCGAGATTTACCCCGGTATTGCCCAATTCTGGATAAGTAAAAGTGACAATTTGACCGCAATAGCTGGGATCTGTCAAAACTTCTTGGTAGCCAGTCATTCCCGTATTGAAGACTACTTCGCCGACGACGGTGGCGTCAGCACCAAACGACCAGCCGCGGTAAGCAGTACCGTCAGCCAGGACTAGGAGGGCGGGTTGTGCAGTTGAAAGTGACATGGCATCCTTGAA
Organism: Microcoleus sp. A006_D1; assembly: GCF_036702805.1. Taxonomy (NCBI): domain Bacteria; kingdom Bacillati; phylum Cyanobacteriota; class Cyanophyceae; order Oscillatoriales; family Microcoleaceae; genus Microcoleus; species Microcoleus sp. A006_D1. Next base: position 96,701 of record NZ_JAUBVZ010000003.1, on the reverse strand, counting down.
TTACTTTCGTTTGGTTTAATTCTTACCACTGCCTGGGATTTGATGCTAGCCGGTAATATACAGATCTTATTTTGATTTGTGCCAGCCGAGGGTAAAAAGTGCTGGTGCCGGAGTCCCGGACTATCTATACCAAAAGGCAGTTGTCGTTGTTACGATCGACCTAAACCGTTTTATCAAACCATGGCCTGCAAATCTCCCTTGCCTTTACCCTCCAACTCAAAAAAGCCTCTGCCGATCGCTCAAAACCTGCGAAAACCTGTACTGGCTTTAACAGCGGTTATTTCTCTGAGCAGTTCAATTTTAGTTTACACCGCAGTCAACTCCTCGCCAGCGACGGCTCAAGAAAGTGAGGGGTGCTTCATGCGGAACTCCAGCGGCCAAACACTCAGCTTGAGCCGCTCTGTCTGCGGTTTTCTCCCCCAAGAATTGAACCCCGCTGCTTCGCCTGATGCCAAGTCTGATGCTAAGTCCGATCCTAAGTCTGATGCCAAGTCGGGAGTGTTTCTGGTCAAAATTAAACGCCGAGAAGCTAATATCCCAGTCATAGAAGTTACCTTTAACGGCACACAAAAGTTCGAGATGATGGTGGATTCTGGAGCCAGCCGCACAGTAATTACCCCAGCAATGGCTACCGCTTTGGGGATAGTTCCGCAAGGAACTGTGCAAGCAAAAACTCCCAACGGAGTGGCTACTTTTTCTCTCGGCAATCTTACTTCAATCGAAGCTGGCGGTTTGGCGATTAAAAATGTAGTTGTACCCATATCCCCAGCACTAGACATCGGGCTGCTGGGTCACGACTTTTTTGGTAATAAAGATGTGACTATTAAGCAAGATGTGATTGAATTTCGATCGCGCTCATAAAGAGAAGTTCGGCAGCGGATGCAATTCAGTTGACCTGGGACAGTTGACCTGGGACAGTTGACAGTCAACTGAATGAACGAACTTCTTTATTTAGCGCAAAAACTCTACCAACTGCTGCAACTTCAACCAAGATTCGCCACTCGATAAAATGTCCTTAGCCAAACTAACTCCTGCCGCGTGATCGCCCAAAGGAATTGCACCTCCGACTTGAAAAGCCAAAGACGCATTCAAAGCTACAACATCCATTTGTGCTGCTGTACCTTTGCCTTGCAAAACATTCCGCAAAATCTCGGCGTTTTCCTCAACATTTCCGCCTTTCAATGAGCCGATCGCACTTGGTGTCAATCCTACCTGTTCAGGATCTAAAGTAGTCAGTTCAACTTGCCCACCCGACAAAATCGCCAAATCAGTAACATCACCTAAACCCGCTTCATCCAACTTTTCTCGGCCGTGAACAACTATCGCCAACTCAGTCCCCAACTCGCCCAAAGCTTGGGCAATAGTTGATACCAGACTGGGATCGAACACCCCGATTACCTGCCCTGTAGGGCGCATCGGATTGACGAGCGGGCCTAAAAGGTTAAAAACAGTCCGCACATTCAAAGTACGCCGCAGCGGCGCAACAGCCTTAAGTGCGGGATGCCACCCAGGCGCGAATAAAAAGGTGATGCCTACTTCGTCTACCGCAGCTTTTACCTTGGCGGCATCGGCGCCCAGGTGGACTCCCAAAGCTTCCAACACGTCAGCAGAGCCGACTTTGCTGGATGCCGATCGATTTCCGTGTTTGGCGACTCGAACTCCACCGGCGGCGGCGACAAAGGCGACAGCGGTGGAAATGTTAAATGTGGACGCGCCGTCTCCGCCGGTGCCGCAAGTATCGATTAATTTGAGATTGGAGATGGGAGATTGGCGATCTAAAATGCTCTCTGGCTCGCCTGTAAGGGCCTGAGACTGCAATACCTGAGCCATTCCTGCTAATTCTTGGGCGGAGATGCCTTTGGCTTGGAGGGCTGCTAAAATCGCGCCGGAAAGCACCGGGGGTATGGCTTCTGCTAGCCATCCGTGCATTAATTCGGCGGATTGGGGGCGCGAGAGAGATTGTCTGTCTAACAGTTGTTGCAGCAGGGCTGGCCACAGGGGAGAATCCGCCCTCAAACTTGAAGCTGCGGATATATCTGGTGTTGCAAGTACGGGAGAATCAGTCATGTAGCGACAATGATTTTTTTGCTGGGGTGGGTTGGTTGATGTCGGGCCTGCGCCGAGAGTCGATCGGGATTTTACCAGACTTGCTGACCCAATTTTGCGCCCCGGAGCCCAGATTTTTGCCGAAATGACAGCACTGCTACAGAATTTATCCGCCCGCAGTATCCGAATATGAAGTTTTTGATACAACAATCGTCCCCGGGATTGTGACAATTTTAGATATGGTGCCCGCCTCGTCAAGAGCGATCGCCCGTCAGCTCTGTTATCTGCCGCCTCAAAATCAATTTTAACTGGCAATGGTGGCAAGCATTCAGAGCGATCGGCTAAAAATCGACAGTTGGTGGTGTACCGGAAGCTCGATCGTTCTAGAAGTCACTGCCGAAACAGCAAAAACTAGCTTGCAGTTAACTAATTTCAGGGTGTGTAATTTCTCATATATTCAAGGAGCTTTTAACAGGCGGGTTTTTCTCAAACGACTGTAACTTTCAGCAGAGACATTAGCAAATCCGATTTTGATAGTCATTTTTAGCCCAAACAAAAACTGGTCGGACTGCTTAAAGTTTCATAACTCTACTAACAACTAACGGTGCAGTAGATGAAGTCAATAAATACAGCGTTGTGATTACTTTTTCGGACTCTAGCAGTTCTCGATCGGAGCGAATACACATATTCTGTAGGGACACAACAGTGTTCTGTCCAGATATCTGTTGCATCCCCTAGAGAATTCCGACAACAATCGCACGGCTTGGTCGTTGATTTATCGGAGGCGACACAGCCTCCATGCTACCAATAGATCATCGCCAAAAATATTGAATTTTACACAAAAATAGGGCAGGGTATTCAAAAGTGAGACACCAAAAATTAGAAAACACAATGATCGAGTGTACATTGGAAAATAAAGCACTCAACTGCTTGGATATCGAAGAGGCACTTCACCAAATGGAAGCAAAATATCACAGTATGTTTGAAAATGCTGTGTCCGGCATTTTCCAGACAACGCCCGATGGTCGCTACATCAGCGCTAACCCAGCTTTAGCTCGGATCTACGGATATAATTCCGCCGCAGAATTGATGGGTAGTCTGACTGATATCAGCGATCAGCTTTACGTCAATCCCGATCGCCGCAATCAGTTTGTTTCAGCTTTACAAGAACAAGGCATCGTATCCGATTTTGAGTCGCAGATTTATCGCCGAGATGGAACAGTAATTTGGATTGCAGAAAATGCGCGGGCCGTCTGCGATGTAGACGGCGAACTGCTTTACTACGAAGGTTTTGTGGAAGATATTACTGGGCGCAAAAAAGCAGAAGCTGGACTGCGAGAAAGTGAAGAACGCCTGCGTATGGTGATCGAAGGTGTTAAAGATTATGCTATATTCATGTTAGATACTAAGGGATATGTAGCGAGCTGGAATTCTGGAGCAAAAAGGATTTTGGGATATGAAGCCAGCGAAATAGTCGGTTTCAACTCTGAGTGCTTTTATACGCTGGAAGATATTAAAATTCGCAAATCGCAAGAAAAATTAGCCGCAGCTACCGCAGCAGGTAGATATCAAAGTGAAGGCTGGCGCTTGAGCAAAGACGGCTCCAGATTTTGGGCGAAGATTATTGTTACTCCTTTGCGGGATGAAAGCGGAGAGTTGCAGGGCTTTTCTCAAGTAATGCAGGACATTACCGAGCAAAAGCGGGCGGGAGAGGAAAGGATGCAGTTGATTGCTTCTTTGCAAGCATCAGAAAAGAAGTTCCGCACTCTGTACGAATCGACGACAGATGCGGTAATGCTGCTAGACGAACAGGGTTTTTTGGATTGCAATCCGGCTACTTTAAAGTTATTTGGATGCAGCACAGAATCGGAGTTTTGCGGCAAGCATCCTTCGGAATTTAGCCCGCTATTGCAACCAAATGGACAAGATTCTATAAGTCTGTCTCAAGAGCGAATTAATACGGCTATGAAAACAGGAAATTGCCGTTTTGATTGGATGCACTGCCGTTTGGACGGTTCCGAGTTTCCGGCGGAAGTGCTGCTAACTTCTATGGATATCGGCGGCAAAATGGGGCTGCAAGCCGTGGTGCGCGATATCACCGATCGCGTGCAAGCCCAGGTGGCTCTGAAACAAGCTAACGAGGTGTTGGAGTGCCGGGTTAAAGAGCGGACAAGTCAGTTGGAAGCAGCAATTAAAAAGTTGAGTTTGTCGGAAGAAAAGTTTTCTAAGGCTTTTCGATCGAGTCCCGATCCAATGACTATTACTACTTTTGCTGAGGGGCAGTTTCTGGAAGTTAACGACAGTTTTTTGTCGGCACTCGGTTACTTTAGGGAGGAGATAATCGGTCATACAGTACCGGAATTAAATATTTGGGTAAAGCCGCAAGACAGAGTTGATTTTAGGCAAAGTTTGCACGAACAAGGTGTGGTTCGCAGTCAGGAATGCGAGTTTCAGATGAAGTCGGGATCGGTGGTGGTGTGTTTGCTGTCTTCAGAGTTGATTAATTTGGATGGCGAACTCTGTATGCTGGCGGTGATGACGGATATTACCGATCGCAAACACGCCGAAGAAGCACTGCGGGAAAGCCAGCGCGCCTTGTCCACGCTGATGAGCAATTTGCCGGGGATGGCTTACCGTTTTCGCAACGATGCCGATCGCAGTATGGAGTTTGTCAGCGAAGGTTGCTATCAGTTATCGGGCTATTCTCCCGAAGAATTTATCGGGACTGGGCAAATTTCTCTCTCGGAATTGACTCACCCCGACGATCGCGAAATCTTCTGTAATGCCGTAGAAGTTGCCTTGCAAGAAAATCGACCCTATCAGCTAAATTACCGAATTACTTCTAAAAACGGCGAAGTTAAATGGGTTTGGGAGCAAGGTTTGGGAGTGTATTCGGACTCGGGCGAATTGATCGCTTTGGAAGGGTTGATTACGGATATTTCCGAACAAAAACGCAGCGAGGAAGCTTTGCTGCGATCGCAAACAGAGTTAACCCAACAAAAAATTCAGCTCGAAAATACTTTGCACGAATTGCAGCAAACTCAAGCAGTATTGATTCATACTGAGAAAATGTCAACACTCGGTCAAATGGTAGCCGGTGTAGCTCACGAAATCAACAATCCCGTTAGCAGCGTCTGCGGCAATCTCGTCCACGTCGGCCACTACACCGAAGATTTGCTGAATTTGCTCGATATGTACCAGCAGCACTGCCCGCAGCCACCGGCACCAATTCAAGATAAAATTGAGGATATCGAGCTAGAGTTTCTGCTAGAAGATTTGCCGAAAGCGATGTCTTCGATGCAGATTGGCGCCGATCGCATTCGGGAAATTGTGCGATCGCTCAGAAATTTCTCTCGCAAAGACGATTCTCAAATGACCAAGGTGAATCTGCACGAAGGCATTGAAGGAACGCTGCTAATCCTGCAAAGCCGGCTGAGGGCGCGCGGCAACTATCCCGAAATTGCGGTAATTAAGGACTATGCAAATTTGCCTTTGGTTGAGTGCTATTCGGGTAAAATCAATCAGGTGTTTATGAATTTGATCGGAAATGCGATCGACGCGATCGAGGAATACAACGCCGGGCGATCCGTTGCCGAAGCCAAAGCCAACCGCAGCAAGATTAAAATTAAGACAGAAGTCCAAAACGGACAGGCTGTAATTCGGATTTCTGACAACGGCCCCGGGATACCCGATGAAGTTTGCCAGCAGTTGTTCGAGGCTTTTTTTACCACCAAACCCGCCAACAAAGGCACCGGTTTGGGTTTGTCAATTTCCTACAAAGTCCTCCAAGAACACGGAGGCCAACTGAGTTGCGTGTCTGCACCCGGTCAAGGAGCCGAGTTTATCATCGAAATGCCGATCGAACAACCATAAATATCGCGTCGAGATAACGAGTAACGGTTCGTAGACAAGACGGCGGTTGAAACCGCGGCTACACAAACGATGTCCGCCTCCGCGGACTCAAGAAAATAAGGTAATTTCAAACGCCCAATCATTCTTCAACCCGCGGAGGCGGGTTTTGTCTGTGTAGACGCGATTTCAATCGCCCGGTCTTTTAAGACAGGACGGCGGTTGAAACCGCTTCTCGTCAAACGATGTCCGCCTCCGCGGACTCAAGAAAATAACGTAATTTCCACTCATTCTTCAACCCGCGGAGGCGGGTTTTGTCTGTGTAGACGCGATTTCAATCGCCCGGTCTTTCTTCTTCTAATAATCTTCCCCCTGACTTTAACTATTGACACCTTTCCAAATAAATTCGAGCCACCTTATCCCCCGGATTTTGCCGCAAACAATCCGCAAACAACCCCGCAGCTTCCCTGAAATTATACATATTGTACAAAGACAAAGCCTCAGTAAATAGTTGCAAACTAGCCAACTTCCCCGCTTTCACTTCCGGCAAATCCGCATCAAAAACTTCATAAACAGTCACCCATTCAGACTTACCCTTAACCTGAACCTGATCAATTACCCGAATCGCATAATCAGCAGGATTTGTCAAGCGTTCAAAAGTCTGTTGAGTAATTAACAGCGACACCCCATAATTCTTCGTCAAACTTTCAATCCGAGAAGCCAAATTAACCGCATCGCCAATCACAGTACCGTCCATCCGATTGCATCCGCCAACAGTACCCAGCATCAAAGAACCAGTATTAATTCCCACCCCAATCTGAACCGGCACATCGCCCACAGAAGCGCGATGTCGATTGTATTCAGCAAGAGTATGCAGCATCGCAATTCCCGCTTTCACAGCATCATCCGCGCCCTCGCTAAACAAAGCCATAATTGCATCACCAATATATTTATCAATAAACCCCTGATTTTCCACAATCAGCGGTTCCATATAACTCAAATATGAATTTATAAAATTGAAATTTTCCTGCGGTGTCATCTGTTCTGAGAGAGTGGTAAAGTCGCGGATATCAGAAAACAAAATCGACATTTCCAGCTCCACCGCGTCTCCCAATTTCACACCCACAATGCTGTCACATCCCAAAAAAGATAAAAACTGATTGGGTACAAAACGGCTTGTCGCCTCAACTATTTGTAATTCTGCATCCAATGAAAGTTCCAAACTGCAATTGACATCAAACAGCTCCTCAATGAACTTTTTGCGCTCTGCCTCAGCTTCTTTGCGTTCCGTGATATCTAGAAGAGTGTTGATAGCATAGACAATTTGATTTTGTTTATCGTAAATCGGGGTAGCATGAATTTCTAGGGGAATAACCCGATTGCCGTGCCGGACTTCTAAATCGTCAGCCACAGAAGTTTCGCCCCTCAATGCCCGGATGACGGGCAAGTTTTCCACGGGGCAAGGTTGAAGATTTCCGGCTTGATAAACTTGATAAACCTCTGATAGTTGTTCCCCTGGCACATCAGGCACGAATTTTTTGTCAAATATCTCCTTTGCTTTTTTGTTGATATAGTAAACTTTGCCATCCGCATTCAGCACTCCCACGCCCACCGGCATTGCTTCCAAAAACTGCATAAAGCGATTTTCGTTGTCGTGGAGTGTCGCAATCAGTAGCGATTGCTCGCGGTTTAAATCCGCCAATTCCTGATTCATGTGCTGAAGCTGGGCATTTTGTGCTAGCAGCAGTTGATTTTGCTGATAACTGTTTACTGCTTCTTTTACTGTTAAACTCAAGTCTTCTCGTTGCCAGGGTTTGGATATATAACGATATAAATTTGCATTTTTGATCGCATTTCCCACAGCCTCAATATCTGCTTGCCCAGTTAGCATGATTTTGATAGTTTTAGGCGAGAGTATATGGACTTGTTTTAATAGTTCATCTCCCTTCATCTCCGGCATGATATGATCGGAAATAATTAACGGTACTTCATACCCATCTGACAATAATTCTTCAATCAACTCTAATGCTTCCTCCCCACCCTCGGCAATTTCGATGAGATAAGCATTCCCGACAGCTTCTTGGAGTTCTGCTTTGAGGCTTTTGAGGACAGTGTTGTCATCATCTACACAGACAATTACCTGTTGTTTCATAGTTGAGATAAACCTGATTTAATAGCTTCCAATAATTCGGCTTCTGACCAAGGTTTAGATAAACAGCAATGGAGATTTGCAAATTTTTTAGCTCGGTTAACAGCTACTTCGTCAGCTTGACCTGTCAGCATAATTTTAACAACTTTAGGGAATTGCTCGTGGATGCGAATTAGTAGCTCATCTCCTTTCATGCCGGGCATTAACCAATCAGAGATAATCACCACAATACTCACCTCGTCTTCATTTAATTCTTGAATTAAATCTAAAGCTTCCTCACCATCCTCGGCTGCTTCATAGATATAACTATTGCCAAAGGATGATGATAGCTGCGTCCGCAGACTGTCCAACACCATTCTTTCATCATCAACACACAAAATAACTGGTTTGGACATTTATTATTCCTCCTTTATCATTAGTAATTAACGCAAAAATAGTTAATTAACTTAGTGGGCCCGATCGCCTTTTAAGATCAAGCAAGTTAGATCGATCGAGCCTCCCACAACTTTGATTCAACAAGGGTTTACGCAGAGCCTTAGCCAAGTATAATCCACATAGTGCAAGTATTCCGGCTCGATCGCTAGTTTCCGCCTAAATCCGGCTTATTCAGTAAAAATATCGACTAATATTGTTTCCCTTGTTGGAATAATATACTTTGGAGTGTAGTGCGATCGGGACTATCGCGATGATCCCTGGCGCTATAATTCTGCGATGCGATCGCCCTCATCAGCTCAGACACCGCCCATGGGCAGAAAAACATGAAATGTAGTTTGACCGGGAATCGATTCGACTTCAATTTTCCCCTGATGTTTTTGCACAATTTTCTTCACAATATCTAGCCCCAATCCGCTACCTTCTCCTGGCGGCTTAGTAGTAAAAAACGGCTCAAATATTTTCGCTCTTATCTCTTCTGGTATCCCCTTACCGCTATCCGTCACACTAATCTTAGCCTGCCCGTCTTGCTCCGCCAAATCAATTGTAAGAGTGCCGCGGTAATCCATGGCTTGCAAAGCATTGTGAACCAGATTTGTCCAGACTTGATTGAGTTCATCTGGATAGCAAAGTATCGGCGGGATTTCGGCATAGTTTCTCACTACTTCAACTCCCTGTTTGAGTTGATTTTGATAGAGAGTTAAGATTGTTTCAATGCCTTCTGTAATGCTGGCTGTTGTCTTTTCCCCCGACTGTTCGTAACGGGCATAGGTTTTTAAGGCAAACACGACTTTTGACGCTCTGTCAGTGGCTGTGTCGATCGTGGCGATGCCTCTTTTTAGTTCAGAAAGTTTGTAGGCCATTTCTAGGACTTGCCAGCTATCGGGTTTTTGCAGCAGCGGCACAAAGCTGTCAATTTCCTGATACACTCCCATCATCACTAGGCGATCGGCTGCGATATCTGCATCGGCTATTCCTAATTCTTCCAGTTGGCTTCTCAAAGCTCTTTTCAATTTGCGTTCTTCTTTTGTTGATAAGCTGGCTGCTTGTTGCAGGGAACGCTGGAGTAATTTTAAGAAATTATCTGCTTCTTCTGGGGAGAGAGATTGAAACAGTGCCGGCAACTGTTCTAGGGTTTGATTCAAGAACTTAGAAACATTTCCCGCCGAGGAGCGAATTGCGCCCAAGGGTGTATTAACTTCGTGAGCAACTCCGGCAACCAGTTGTCCTAAAGCTGCCATTTTTTCTGATTGAATCAATCCTTCTTGGGTGGCTTCGAGTTGTTGCAGAGTATCGCTTAGTTCCTGATTTTTCTGGTGCAGAGCTGATTCAGCTTGTTTGCGATCGCCAATTTCTCGCCAAACCGTATGCAAAACTTGCTTACCATCTACAGGAATCACTGTCAGCAATACTTCCACCCAAAAGTCTTCTCCATCCATGCGGCGGTGCATCCATTCAAACCGATGACTACCTCGCAAGAAAGCTATGGCTGTGATTTCCTTCGCTTTCTCAAAAGAGTCTCTACCGTCAGGTTGAATCTCCGGGGAAAGTTGAGCCGGATGCAGGGAAAGAAGCTGTTGTTTGTCAGTGCAACGCATCATTTTGACCGTGGCGGGGTTGCAGTCGATAAAAGCGCCGTTATCTAACAGCAGAATAGCATCAGCAGATTGCTCATAAAGTTGTCGAAAACGAGTTTCTGACTGCTGAAGTTTTTCGGTGCGTTCTTCGACTTTGGCTTCTAAGTTGGCATATAGTTGGGCATTTTCTATGGAGATGGCTGCTTGAGACGACAAGATTTTTAATACTGCTAATCTGTCGGGAGTAAAGGCATTTGTTGTCAGATTGTTTTCGAGATACAAAATGGCGATTATTTTGCCTTGGTGTTGGATAGGCAGGCACAAAACAGACTTCGGCTGTCGCTCAATGATATAAGGATCGTGGATATTTTGGCTTTCTTTAGGTACATTGTTGTAGAGCAAAAATTCTTGAGTTCTGGCTACGTAGTTAATCAGATTTATGGGAACTCTGACGCTGGTTTCCAGGGCAATGGATTGCAGGAATATTGTTTCTGAAGAGTCGCTAGTTCCCAGAGCTTCAACTACTAAGTTACCTCCTCGGTACAAAATCAGAGCGCCTTTGGAAGCTCCAGCATTTTCAATTGCCGTTTGCATCAAAGTTGAGAGCAGTTTGTCAAGCTGAATCTCCCCTGAAAGAGCTTGAGATCCTTTAATAACTGTTGCCAAGTCGAGAAATCCCGAGCTTTCCAAACTGCTAGTCATTGAGAGGGTGACATCAGTCATCTGCGAAAGTGTTCCGCCTGTCTGCAAGCTGGTTTTTTGGTTGAGAATCGGGGCGAGTAATTGCGGATAGCGTTTTTCTAAATCCTCAACTTTTGCCTTGGCACCCCAGCGTGCGTAAGCATAGTAAGCATCGGTTAAATAGACTTGGGCAATTTTTTCTTTGCCCCATGTGAGATAGAATTTAGCGGCGAGTTCGTGGGCTAGGGCTTCTTCGTTGATGTACTCATTTTCTTTGGCTCCCTTTATGGAACAATCGTACAAATTCATCGCTTCGATAGTGTTGCCCAAAACTCGCGCTTTTTCAGCTTCTACCAAGTCATACTTGTGTTGAAAATTCATCGGAGCAGACTGTGCCCATTTCAGCAGCTTTGCTTGGTTAGTTTCCACCTTCAGCAGCCCGAGTTCTGGTGAAAAATTAGCAACAGAAAGTCGCACTAAAGAATCGTAATAATAGAAGATAGGAACATTCATTAAACCCAGGCAGCCATCGAGAAACTCTTCACTTTTTACGGCATTTTCTAATCCGATATCGCTGCGATCGAATAAATAACAAAGAATCATTTTATGCAGATAGAGCGAGTTCAGTGAAACTCTATCGTTGGCTTTTTCTAGAACTGGCAGCATTTGTGCTTCGTTATATGCTTCACCTATTAAAAGCAGCGGATTTTCTGTTTTCTCCAATAAATTAATCGCTGTTTGCCAAAATATTTTCAGCCAATTCAAAGGAGTTATTTGCCGTTTTTGGGCAATTACATAACTGTAGTTAGCCATCTCCTTTTCAAGTGCTGATAGTTCCTGTCCGGCAAAATAGGCATAGTGACATTTTTCCATAGCACAATAGCTGGCGTGCGCTAAATCTCCATTTTCCAAACCACTTTGATAACCTGCTGCAAAAATTGGCTGAGTTAACCGCAGATGCTGTTGACCATGAACTGAAAATGCTGCCACTTTAAATAACACAGCACTCTTGATTTTTTTAGCATTTAAGTGCTCAACTAAATTGACAGCAAAACAGCCATAACGATAAGATGCTTCAAAGTCTTCGACTACTATATTGAGATTGATCGCATAATCAGCAAAAGCATAAGGTGAGAAAAGTGAATGGCCATATTGGAGCAACAAATTGACTTCTGCACACCCCAGGTGCGGAGTTAAAAATGGTGCAGATTGAGCCGTCGCCGGAGTCAGACTGCATATAATTCGCAGGGCTGCTAATTTATACCCATCTGTCATCGGAGGCAGGTTCATTAGTTCCTCATTGCTCTTTCCTGCTAAAGCCTCGGCTGTGGCTTTTACTGTTTGTTCAATTTCCTGATGAGTTGGGTGATGCGGCAAGTTGACTCCGAGTAGAGGCAACACTTGCAAACCAATTTTAATAGCTTCTAGTTGTTTAGTTTCTGCTATGGAGGCGGAAATTTTAACTTCATATACTTTGACTTGATCTAAAATATTTTTTGCCTGTTGCAGCACAATTGAAGCTAATTGCTCCATCTGTTCAAAGTCGGCGTTGAGGTACGCTGCTTCAGTCGCTTCTACATACAAAAGTAGTGTTAAGTCATAACTGGTTTCCCAGCTATCTTTTGCCAGAAGTTTTCTACCTAAATTCAAATAATTTAGGGAGGCTATATAGGCTGTTGAAGTTTTAGCTTTACTTCCGGCCATTAAGTTTAATTGAGCTAGTTCATCTCGCTGAGTCTGACAGTCAATTAAATCGACTCCAATATTTAACTGGTTGACAATATCAAAAATTTTATCTTCTTTTTCTGCTTCAGGCGTATTGCTTAACAGCAGTTGCCCAATTTTGAGATGAGTTGACTGTTTCTGCTCTTTGGGAATCAGAAAATATGCTGCTTGCTGCACTCTGTCATGCAAAAATTTGTAGGGAACCGATAACTCAGACGTTTGTGTAACTTCAACGGATTCTGAGTCCTGAAAGAACTTGTAAACTTCTGTGATGGGAATAATTAACCCTTCTTGCAATGCTATCCACAAGTCAATCGCCGTTTCTACTTGAGATTTTTCGTTGACAATAGCCAGAGTTGATAAGTCAAATTGGTTGCCAATACAAGCAGCTAATTTCAAAACTTCTTGAGTATTTATAGGCAACTTTTGCAACTGAATCGCCATAAATTCTACGACATCATCGGTCAAAGCTAGCGCCTTGACTTGGGCAATGTCGCACTGCCAATAGTTGCGGTCAAAATCAAAGGTAATTAACTCATCGCTGTGAAGGGATTTGAGAAATTGAGTTGCAAAGAAAGGATTGCCTTGGGTTTTTTTAAGCACCAGTTCTGTTAAAGGAACTGCTCTTTTTAACGGACAACTCAGGGTATCTGCAATCAGGCGATTTAGGGAATGTTGATCTAGGGGTGCTAAAGTAATTTGATTGACTGTTGCCGCATCTTTCCGAATTTCATCCAATGTCAGCATCAGTGGATGGGCGGGAAAAACTTCGTTATCCCGATAGGCCCCGATTAACAACAGATAGCGGGTATCTGTGTCGCCCAGCAACAACTGCATTAGTTTCAGCGAAGCAGAATCTGCCCACTGTAAATCATCCAAAAAAACCACTAAAGGATGCTGTTTTGTGGCGAAAACTCGGATAAATTTACCCAAGAGTAAATTAAACCGATTTTGAGCGGCACTTCCTTCGAGTTCGGGTACTTCTGGCTGTTTGCCAATTAGGTGTTCTAATTCTGGGATGACATCGATAATTACCTGGGCATTTTCACCCAATGCTTCTAAAATCTTAGCTTGCCATTTTTGTATTTCAGCCTTACTTTCTGCGAAGAGTTGCTGCATCAAATTTTGGAAGGATTGCACCCAAGCTGAAAAGGGAATATCGCGATTGAATTGGTCGAATTTCCCTTTGATGAAGTAACCGCGCGCTCCGACAATTGGTTTGTGTACTTCGTTGACTGCGGCGGTTTTGCCGATGCCGGAAAAGCCGGCGACTAGCATGATTTCGACTCCCCCTTGCCCATCGAGGGGAGTGCTGATGCGATCGAATGCTGCTAATAATGTGTTAACTTCTGTTTCTCTGCCGTAGAGTTTTTCGGGTATGGCGAAGCGATCGCAAATATCTCTACTGGCCAAGGTAAACTGGTTAATCTTGCCTGTTTCTTGCCACTGTTTCCAACAGGTTTCCAAGTCGTACCTGAGTCCGAAAGCATTTTGATAGCGCGATTCGGGAGTTTTTGCCATCAATTTTATTATGATGTCACTCAGAATTGCCGGGATGGTTGGGACGAGTTCGATAGGGGGAGTTGGAGTTTTGGCAAGATGTCCGTGTACTAACTCCATCGCATCGGTAGATTTGAAGGGCAATTGTCCTGTTAGCAGTTCGTAAAATGTGACTCCCAGCGAGTAGAAATCGGTGCGGTAGTCGATACCTCGATTCATTCTCCCGGTTTGCTCGGGAGACATATAAAGTAGTGTGCCTTCCAGAACGTTAGGGCTGATAATTTCTTGGTTTTGTCTGGGTAGAAGGGAAGAAATACTGAAGTCGATGATTTTGACTTCTTTGGTGTTGGGATTAATTAGAATATTCTGGGGTTTGATATCTTTGTGAATAATTCGATTGCGATAGAGTCCTTCTAATACTTGGACTATTTGAATAGCTATTGGTAAAAAATCGTCGGTGCTTAGTTGGTGAAGGGCGGTATATTCGGAAAGAGAGATGCCGCCAAAATCTTCCATGACTAAAGCAAAACCGTTGCGGTAGTTTGAGAGTGCCAGGGGTTTGACTATGCCTGTCAGGTCAAGATTTTTGGTGATTGTGTACTGATTGCGAAACTGTACGAGTTCGTTGAAAGTGGGATATTCGCTCAACAGGATTTTGATGGCGACTGGTTTTTGGTCTGATTGGGAAACGGCTAGGTAAACTTGGGTTCTGGTGCCGTTGTAAATGCGATCGAGGATGCGATACCCAGGAATTGTTAGTGAAGTGTCTGTCATGGGATTTTAGATTTTAGATTTTAGATTTTAGTAACTAACCGTAGGGTGCGTCAGGGGGTGTTTTTTGAGTCGGTAGTCAAAACATTCTAACCTGACGCACGCTACTACTAGACCTCTTGCAAAAATAACTAGGACGGGCTCTTCGGCCCGTTCCACAAAAAACATTTTTTCTTGTGGAACAGGCATCTTGCCTGTTACAAAATTTGATTAAAATGAATTTTGCAAGAGGTCTACTATAGACTCAACCCTGTTTGTCAGGTGCGTCGCTATAAGATTGTCGATATTTCTTTGGGAATTTTTGATGGCGACGCACCCTACGACTTGTGAATTTTAAGATTCTCGGCAGGGACTAAAGGATGTTCGGTGAAAGACAGACACACCGCAGCGTTCTAAAGCTAATTTATGTTTTTTTGTACCATATCCTTTGTTGTTTGTCAAGTCATATTCAGGATACTTGACAGCCATCCGCAGGATTAATTCATCGCGCCAAACTTTGGCGACAATGCTAGCAGCGGCAATCTGAATCGATCGCGAATCACCCTTAATCATCGTCTCTTGGTCGATCGACAAATTGGGTATTCTTTGATTCCCGTCAACCAAACACAAATCCGGCGTGACATTCAACTTCAAAATCGCCCGTTTCATGGCCAACAAAGAAGCCTGCAAAATATTCAGGCGATCGATCTCCCGCACTGAAGCCGCACCAATTTGACAGTCAACCGCCACAGCCCGGATTTTCACGGCTAACCGACTCCGGGCTGCGGCACTCAACTGCTTGCTGTCGCGCACCCCACAACTTACTAATTCATCGAGAACTTGGTCGGGCAAAATGCAGGCCGCAGCCACCACCGGCCCGAACAAAGCTCCCCTTCCTACTTCGTCAACACCTGCAATTATCTGAGGGAGAGAGGGAGATTGTAGGGGCGGTGGATGGTGCGTGCCCGCCCCCGAGGGAGAAAGGGGAAGATGGAAAGATGGAAAGAGAGTAAAAATTTCTACTTCTTCCTTCTTCCCTCTTCCTTCTTCCTTCTTCCTTCCCTCGGACTTCATGTCACTCATCCAAAACAGCAGACGAGCGACGGCGGCGGCGGCGGTTGATAGCAGGCTCCTCCGGCTCGCTCGATTCGATCGCCTCATGGGATTCGATCGGCTCATGGAATTCGATCGGCTCATCGAATTCGATCGGCTCATCGAATTCGATCGGCTCATCGAATTCGATCGGCTCATCGAATTCGCTGGATTCCTCTGGCTCATAAGAGAAGCCCATCACATCATCGCTGGTTTCATCCGGGCGAGCAAAATCATCAGTTTCGTTGATCGAACTCTCGCCGTAAATTTGGGCCTCATCGTCCTCTAAAAATGCAGGCTCAGCTACCAAGCTTTCTGGATAATCATGTTCCTCAACATTTTCGGCTGTCGCCGGCGGTTCAAATTCAAATTCGAGTTGCTCGAAAGGCGGCTTGTTTGGGGCTGCTCCCGGAAGAGTCACCGAAACGATCGCATTCTTAGGATTTTTCAGGCCGCGATCCGTAAGCACCAAAGGAGAAACCCCCATCAAAGCGTAAACATCCTGCTCCTCGGCAGTCATTTCCACCGCAATCACCTCTGGAGGCTCCACCATCGGCTTCAGCAACTCAGACTTAGTTGGGCGCACGCGATCGAAATCCTCGCGCCGGCCAACTGTCGCCATATTCACCAGCCCGAAGCCCTCGGAAGCTGCGCGGATGCCGGGAGGTGCCTGGTACTCAGAGCGCGTTTCCGCGACGGGGGCGATCGAAGTATTCGGCAGCCGCAACTTGCTGCGTACCGGTTCCTCTTCCACCACCGGGAGGGCAAAAGTCTCTTCTCCAATCCGGCGGCGGCGGCGCCGTCTAGTTCCGTTGCCCAAATCCTGATAGCTGGGATGGTTGAGCAAGTCTAAAGCCGAGGCGTTGCCGCCGATCTCAACAAAATCCAAACTTTCGCTGCTCGGTTCCCAAGCAGCCCGAGCAGGTTCGGGGGAACGTTCTTCTCTTACGGGTGCAGGAGTTGCAGCAGCTACAGGCGCCAAGCTGCGGCGTTCCAATCCTTCTGGCAAGTTCAACATTACCCGGTTGGAGGTAGCAACAGTGCGATCGGCCGATTCCCGCACCGCTGGGGCCATGTCATCTTCGCCGGGGAGTTGCACGAGATGGCCCAATCCATTGCAAGTAGGGCAAGTGTGGCCGAATAACTCGTAAATATTTTGACCTTGGCGTTTGCGGGTGAGTTCTACCAGTCCCAATTCCGAGAGTTGAGCGATTTGCGGCCTAGATTTGTCAGCTTTGAGAGCTTTATTGAAATGTTCCAGCACCTGCAACTGATCGCGGCGGGATTCCATGTCGATAAAGTCAACAATAATCACCCCGGCAATATTGCGTAACCGCAGTTGTCTGGCAATTTCGGTGGCTGCTTCGCAATTTGTCCAGAGTACAGTTTCGCGAGCTGTGGCCGATCGAGTAAACGAGCCTGAGTTGACATCAATCACAGTCAGGGCTTCTGTCGGCTCAATAATTATATAACCGCCAGAAGGCAGATCTACCCTTGGTCTGAGGGCTTCTCGAATCGCAGCATTAACGCGGAAAAACTCTAAAATCGAGGCGCGCTCTCGGTGGTGGTCGATCAAAACTCCCGCAGGAAGTTTACCGCCGTTCCAGCTCATCAACTGCTGTTTCACCCGCTTGATGCCATTTTGCGAGTCCACCACAATCCGGTTCACGTCACCGCTGAACATATCGCGCAGCACCCGCTGGATAAAATCGTCGTCGCGGTTGAGCAGTGCTGGCGCTCGCGAGGTACCGCCTTCGAGTTGAACGGCTTCCCATTGTTTTTGCAGCACTTCCAAATCTTCCATGACCGCTTCTTCAGTCATGCCTTCGGCTTCGGTACGCACCAGCAGCCCCATGCCGGCCGGTTTCACCAAAATAGCCAGGGCTCTGAGGCGGTTGCGCTCGGCTTCCGACTTGATCCGCCGCGACAGATTGACTCCTCTGCCATAGGGCATCAGTACCAAATAGCGGCCCGGCAGAGTGATATTGCCTGTCAGCCGGGGGCCTTTGCTGCCCGTCGGTTCTTTCATCACCTGTACCAGCACTTTTTGCTGGGGGGTGAGGAGTTCTGTAATTGCTCCTGCCGATCGCTTGAGCCGCAGCGGGCCAAGGTCTGTGACGTGCATGAACCCGTTCCGTTCAGGGTCGCCAATATTGACGAAGGCCGCATCTATCCCGGGGAGTACATTCTCGACAATTCCTAGGTAAATGTCGCTGACTTGATGGCTGCCTGTGGCTACCACGAGTTCTTGAATTTGATCTTCTGAAAAGACGGCAGCAATGCGATGCTGCTCTGCTATAACTATCTGCTTTGTCATTCAATTTCCTCAAAAAACTGGCAGCAAGTTAGAGACACTTACGCGCTCTCAGTGCCTCTGACTTTAACTGTAATTAGTAGTAGCAGGAAGAGTTATTAGCTGTGAGTTGGTGCTGTCAGGAAATTTAACTGTTAACTGTTACAGATAAATTAGTTAAACCCGCCCGAACGAGAGTTATGAGTTATGCTCAGCAGATAAATCTGAGAGATAGAAATAAGGAGGTTTTTATCGAGTTAGCAATCTTGAGTTTTGATTTGAGAATTGCTTTCCTCAATACTCAATATTCAATATTTGCAACTCTTCCGTTGAACTCAGCGCATAAATTCAGTGACACCGTACCAATTTCTTAACACACAACTGAACACTACCAACTGATAACTCCGCTTGCGTGGTGGTTGAGGGCTGGTTTTGAGCGAAAGTTAGTAGGAGTGAAAGCGCCTAGACTTTTGTTGAATTCAAGCGCGATCGCACTCAACAGACTCTACTCTTGGCATTCGACTGCAACCTCCGCCCTTGCCAACCCTAAAACCTTGTCAAAAAGATCTATTGTTGAATGCCCGCTCTGCTGCTTGAACCGTGAGATTTTTGAGTAAGCCGACGATCGACAACCAGTCGATCGCTCGAAATTAATCCCTCAACTTGGTTCATAGCCCGCTCCTGCGGGTTTGGCGCTAGATTTAGCCTGTGAATCTACAAAAAGGCTTGAAGTCTTGAACAGAAGCAATTTGCACCCAGCCCGCGTTGCTGGTTGACGACGGCGGCGAGCGACTAAAGCGCTCGAGCCGCCGGGGCTTCCATAACAAGCAATTATAGCGTGGAACGACCCCGATCGAGAGCCGGAGGTGAAATATTCCCCTACGGCTTCCCTATTCTAACCATAACCCAGGATTAGCTGACTGCGCTGAACTTGCAGAAGCTGAATTTCCTGCTGGCTGACTTGTTCGAGCATAAACACAATATGTTCTGGCTTCAGCAAGTTGCCATCGCTGCGACAACTGCCGGTATAGCGCAAGACGGCTATACTTTCAGATTTACCGCCGATAGCAGAGGCGGTGCTTTCTGGTTGCTGCTCCACAAGTTCGAGTTTTTGCAGCCGATCGCGCAAATTCACATCCTGAGTCTTTCCCGACTTAGTAGTGTGCACCCGCCAAAAAGCTGAACTTTCGGCGATCGTCCTCACCCAAGCTTCCCAATTGGCATTTCCCGCGACTCCGACAGCAGCAGAATTTTCGCCCTCTAATTCGCGATTTTCCGTCAAAGAGCCTGTTGCTGCGACAGTAATCACGTACTCCGCGGCTTCTAACAACTGACTGGCAGAAGGAGCTTTGAGGTCGATCGGCTCAACCTTGTAAATCGGAATATTTTCCGGCAAAGTCGCCGCTAATTTTTCCCGAAAAATCTCAATATCCATCAGCTCAGTTAGCTCAAAATCCGCAATTTCCCCAGTGCTGGTAACGCCCAGAGGCAGGGCATTTGCCAGAGAAATCCGAGGATTCGGGTGGAAGCCGCCGGTAAACGAAATGGGTAAATCGGCTCGACGCACAACTCGATCGAACAATCGCAGCAAATCCAAATGACCAACCAAAGCCATATCGCCCACCTTCCCAAACCAAACCCGAAAACGCTGTTTCCGTTCCGTATTCGGCACAAACTCCCCAGCAAACTCAGGAATTGGCAGCGCATCCACAACCACATTGTGTCCGAAATCCGTGCCACAAACCCCACAGCGCGAACACCCTTCAAAGGAACAATCAGGAACCGTCGCTGCTTCTAAAGCCTTTTGCAAGTCAAGTTTTAGCCAGTTTTTGTCGATTCCCGTGTCTAGGTGATCCCAAGGCAGAGCCTGATCGAGAGACATGGAATTTGTAGGGGCGGTGGATGGTGCGGCCCCGCCCTCGATGCGGAGAATTGGGAAAATCTTCCTTGATTCCTCTGACTGCTGACTACTGACTGCTGACTTCTGACTTGTATCCGTTAAATCCGTTACAGAATCCGCTGCCGAACTTGCTTCTTCCTTCTCAAACAGATTCCACTCGCCGCTTTCGACTTTACGATATTTCCAGGTAAGGCCCGATTCATCGATCGCCCTTGTCCAAGCCTTGTATGCTGTATCCAAGCTTTCCCACCAAGCATCCATACCAGCGCCAAGTTCCCAAGCGCGGCGGACTACAGCGCCCAAACGTCGATCGCCCCTACCGACAAAATCCTCCATCGCCGAAATCCGCACATCAGTATAATTCACCTTAAGATTTCTCATCCCCCGAAATTCTCCCTTTAGGAGTCTTTGCTTGCGAGAAAACTCGGCAGTAGAAACCGAATGCCACTGAAAAGGAGTGTGAGGCTTAGGCGTAAAATTAGAAATTGTCAAGTTAAAATTCAGTGTCCGGCGGCCATCCAGCCTGCATTCCCTTTGCAGCCAGCGGACTGTTTCGGCGATGCCCAGCACATCAAAATCGGTTTCTCCGGGCAAACCGATCATAAAATACAGCTTGATTTTATCCCAACCGCGATCGACCGCAGTTTTGACACCCCGCAACAATTCTTCGTTTGTCAAACCCTTGTTAACGATATCGCGCATCCGCTGCGTACCGGCTTCCGGCGCAAAAGTCAAACCGCTTTGCCGCGTACCGCCGAGAATGTCAGCAATATTATCGTCAAATCTGTCAACCCGCTGGCTGGGTAGAGACAGAGAGATATTTTTGTCTTTGAGGCGGTTTTTGATTTCCATCCCGACTGCTGGGAGTGCCAGATAGTCGGAACAACTCAGGGAAAGCAGGGAAAACTCGCTGTGCCCAGTGGCTTTCATCCCTTGTTCGATCGCCTCTACAACTTGCTGAGGTTCCACATCGCGCGCGGGGCGAGTCAGCATTCCCGGCTGACAGAAGCGACAGCCGCGGGTGCATCCCCGGCGAATTTCCACTGTCAATCTGTCGTGTACTGTTTGGACATAGGGAACTAGCCCGATCGAATAAGCTGGTATGGGAGTCGCCACGCGGCGCAGAATTCGATCGGGAACTTGCGGGCGGTTGGGATGAACAGAACCATCTGCCGCCATATCGTAGAATTGCGGGACATAAACGCCGGGAATTTGCGCTAAATCCAGCAGCAATGCTTCTCGGCTCAAATTATTAGCTTTGCCTTCTGCCAAAATCAAGCCAATTTCTGGCAGTAATTCTTCTCCATCTCCCATAGCGATGAAGTCAAAAAAGTCAGCGTAGGGTTCGGGATTGGAGGTTGCTGTTTGTCCGCCAGCAAAAACCAGCGGCATTTGACCGCCATTTTGGTCATTTGTCGCTCTTTCTTGCCAAGTTAGGGGAATGCCGGCTAAATCCAGCATTTCCAGAATGTTTGTTGCTCCGAGTTCGTAGCTGAGGCTGAAGCCCAGAATATCAAATTCTGTGAGCGATCGCCTGGATTCTACTGCAAACAGGGGTGTTTTGGTCGATCGCAGTTTTGCTGCCAAGTCTGGTGCGGGCAAATAAGCTCGATCGCACAACTGTCTCGGCCCAGCATTCAAAATGTTGTAAAGGATGATGTGCCCCAGATTGGAAGCACCAACTTCATATACTTCTGGGTAGGTGAGCACCCAGCGCACAGACGCTGCATCCCAAGGCTGGCGCGCAGCCCCTAACTCGTTTCCCAGATAACGAGCAGGCTGATTAATTTCTGCTGTAAGTAATTCTTCGACTTTTACTGCCACGGCTCGACTCGCTAATTGTTGCGACTCTTAAGCAGCCTACCTTAAAATCTGCCAACACGCCAACCGCACTCAGTCAATTTTAGATTTTAGATTTTAGATTTTAGATTTTAGATTGACTCCACAGATTAATCTGCGAGCTGGAACTTTAGTCTAAAATCTTGGGATCACCCATTCGCTCGGAGGGCAAGCTGTCAACTGTCAACTGTCAACTGTCAACTGTCAACTGTCAACTGTCAACTGAAACAGGAGTTTTCCGCTTCAAAGCTTTCGACATTTTCAAATATCTCAAAAGCTCGATCGAGTTGGCTGAGTTCCAGAATCATCCTCATCCCAGGGGATAGCGAGCAAATACTAAACCTGCGTCCCATTTTTTTCGCCTGCTTGAGGCCAGAAATCAATGCCATCAAACCCGCACTGTCAACAAATGTTACTTCCCCCAAATCTACGAGTACCCCTCCAACTTCGGGGGCACAAATTGCTGTGGTTAGTTGCACTCCGAATTCTCCGGATGTGGCTGCATTCAGGTGGTATAAGGGTCGAATCACCGTAATTGTTTTTTGGGCAAGAAGTGTCTGCATATATCAAACCTATGGTTGCTGTGTATTTTCAACTACTGTGCTAGAAGGTTGTAAGCCTAAACTTACTTGACTCCTCTGAGCCTAACTTGCTCGCAAGGAAACCGACCAGTTGTTTTCAGTAGTTTTACTGAATCTTTATTTATTTACTGTTTTTTATGAAAGTTTCCGTAAGATTTGGAACGGAAACGTTAGCTACTATACTATTTCTTGGTCGGTCACCAAGTTGAGTCTTAGAAATTGCCAAAATTGCGATCGACTTTGCCCTAGCTGTTGGGTCAAACTGCACGATGTAATTGAAATCACTTGTTAGTTCTGATTTAGATCACGCGCGCGATCGACTGTTCAGATGATAATTAAATTGTACGGAGTTCTCCGAGCTAATATGCAAGCAACTTATGCTATTCGTCATCTTGTAGAAAAAGCCCTCTACATTAAGCAGTTGACGCCTGACATTGAAAACGAAATCAACTACGAGCTCACCCGTTTGGGGTACATCTCGGATATTGATTATGAAGCTTTAGAGTTACTAATGGATGAAATGGATGCCGGTCGGGTGCAATTGGTATCTAGTCGATAGTTGGAACCGGGCGCCACGGATAAATCCCAGAGCAAAACAAAACCCTTGCACGATGGGAAACATCGGAGTGCGATCGCAATTGTGCCCGGCACGGTATTTCGATCGCCAACCACCTATTGCTGAACTCGATATTTTCCAAGAGAGCATCCCTGCACCCATACCATTTGAGATTTTAGATTGGCATGACTGACCAAGAATTTATTGATGGTACAAGCCCCCGGATTGATCCGTGGAATCAATCCAAAATGTAAAATCTAAAATCCTCAAGCCCCCGCATTTATCCGTGGGGTTAATCTAAAATCTAAAATCTAAAATCTAAAATCGATTGACTGACGACTCTCACGGTTTGCAGTTTGTCTGCATTTGTATTCTTTTTTACAACTGATATCTCAATCAAAAACAACAAATTTTGACCTCAATTAAATCTCTAACTTTTGGGGTATGACAAATCAGCTTTTGTTGTGATTTATAATTGTTTTTGGTAAGAAAATTCAATCGCAATCTTTCCCTAAACAAAAAGGTAGTAAAGGCAGGGAAAAAGCTAGAAATAAACTAGCTCAACTGCACGATCGGATCGAGGATGCTCGCACAGATTTTCTCTCTTTTGTTGTCAACTAAGATAATTCATCCAAACCAAACGATTGTTTTAGAGCACTTGAACACCTGACAGGACGATCTACAACCTTCATTCAGTTGACAGTTGACAGTTGACAGTTGACAGTTGACTTAGAAGTCCGAGGATTGGAGTAATGAATAGTCTGATTTTAACTTCTCCCTCAAAGGGTTCCGGCTTTAAACCAATTCTTTCTGGTAAATTGTCCCGATGCTCTCTCAAATTGAGGATGGCGCAGCTTCAGAACTATGCTGGAAGCACCGATCCGAAATTTCCAATCTAAAATAATATGCTGAATTACTACAAATTTCGCCACAAAAATCAAGTTTACCGCCGCAGGCAGGGCATTTTGACAAAAAGTTTATTTTTGTTCCTAATTGCCAGTTCTACGTGCTTCACAGCCTTGCTGTGGGGACAATCTGCGGCGTTTTCCCAGCAGCCCGTCTGCCCGACTGGTAACATTGCGAATTTGCCGCCGCCGCCGCTTTCGCAAGCCGAACCAAGCGTGCCGAGTCTGTGGTTAGCTCAAAAACAGTTTGGTGGCAAATTGCTCGATCGCTGGTTTGTCGATCGCACCAACACTTGGGTAATCGTCATCGTCAACCGCCAACTGTGGAGTTTGCTCGATTATATGGAGCGCTATCAGTTTGTCAACCGCTTCGGCGCTGCTTCCAGCGAGTACGGTTACAATCTGCGAGTTTGCAACCGTCAAGGGACGGCTTTGGCGGTTTATTCGTGTAAGGGCGATCGGCTAAGCTGTAAAATTGATTTAGAATCTCTCTCAAATCCGGGTCTTCGAGGCAAAATCAAAGGATTTTAGAGTAATACCGTGGGGGCAGAAACTGGGTTTTTTGACGAGAATTCTTCGCTGTAGTCCGCAGATTAGACAAGATTGCATAAATCTTTGATTAATACAGGAACCGCAGATGAAAAGCAGATGAACACAGATGCAACGCAGATAGTTTCAAGATAATTTGTGAATGAGTGCAAGAGGTCTATTAGCTAAAAAAACCAGTTTCTTTGGTTTTAACTACTTGCCGAATTTCTTGCCAGAGCGATCGATATTGCTGAATCCCCGCCTCGCCGAAAGGCAGCAGAAAGTCACTAGCAGCAAGAATCTTAGCATCCGGTAACAACACAGGATTACTGCGAATATCTGCCGGCAAATCCTCCGGTTTCATGCCGATAATTATCGGGGAACTAGCCTTAGCCAGCAAGGATAATTGAGGCGCAATCTGAGGCTGCAAGCAAAAATTAATCCATTTTTCAACTAACGAAACTGGCTTTCCTGATGCGGGTTGTACCCACAAATCTGTCCAAAGTGCTGTTCCAGAAGCGGGAATTACTACAGCAATATCGCTTTGAGTTTGCAGCAGCGGCAGTACGTCGCCAGATGAACCGACAGCCAACCAAGTATCGCCTAAAATTAACGGTTGCAGGTAAGCGTCGGAACTGTAAAGTTTAGCTTGCGCGTGCAGGTTGGCGAGTTCTTTTTTGAGGTTGGGAACTTGATCTAATTGCTGCGTATTGTAAGATTTTCCGAGTTTTTTTAATGTTAAACCGATAACTTCTCTAGCACTATCAGGTAGCGAAATTCGATCGCGCAATTCGACTCGCCACAAGTCACTCCAATCTGTCGGAGTCCACCCCAAAGCCTTAAATTTGTCGGTGCGATAGGCCATTACCGTACTTCCCCAGCGGTAAGGTGCAGCCCAAACTTTACCTTTAGCGTCTAATTGGCCGTCATCGTTGCGCCGGACGAGTTTTTGCCATCTTTCGGGCAATTGCGACCAATTAGCAAGTTTAGCAGGATCGATCGGCTGAATCAATTTTTGCCGAATTGCCAAAGTCAGCCAATAATCTCCCAACATCACCAAGTCAGCTTGATTTTTGGCGGAGGGTGTCCGTTTCCACTCCTGCAACAAAGCGAATAATTCTTTTAATTGTCCTTCTTGCGTTACCTGCAACACCGGAGACGGTTGTAAATCGCGGCTGAATTTGCTGACAATTTGGGCCGGAATACCGTTTTTGAGCGATCGAATTTTGAGAGTGGGCTTCGAGTCGCACCCTGCCGCCAATTGACTTAAAGTTAGGGTGGCGGCCCCCAATAGCAAAGACCTTCGTTTCACCTGTGAACCCGCTTTTCTAAATATTGACACCGATGTTTTGTGTTCTGCGGCGCGGGAAATAATTGTTTGTCGAGTCCGGTAGTTGGCGCGATTAATCTTATTTCTTCCTCAAACACAAAGCTATTGTACTCGCTTCTGCTGCGATCGCGATCGGTTTGACTCAAAGGACTGGGGGCGCTCCGTCAATCTCACGAGACACTCCGCCCTCCGACTCTCAGAAACCTAGTTTTTTAACTCTGATTGAAAGTTTGAACGAAGTAGCGGTTAAAAAACCCCGTTTCAGCGTCCAAGACAATCTAAAATCTCAAATCTCAAATCTCAAATCCTCAAGCTGAGTCCCTCAATCTACCCTCTGGATTTGGAACACAACAATTACCTCAAAAATTAAATAATTTAGTGGTAAATCCCAGTTATGTAAAGATTTCCCTAGAATGTAAAGATATAAGTTACAATTCCCCGGATAACTGTATGGAAGCTCTACGCCAGCAAGTTACAGTATTGACTCAACAAGTCGATTCCCTGTACAAACTCATAGAAAACCTTAATGAAAAATTATTGGAGTCCGCCAAGGAGACGAAGCTGGCCCATGAGCAGAGCGAGGATCGCTCCCTGACGGTAGGAAATGACAAAATCTCGCCCTATCAAAGCTACAGCCGTCTAGACGGACTCCTCGAACACAAGGACGTACTGTTAGATGACAGCTACTTCGAGAAGAATTCTCAAAGCCTGGAAAAAGAGCTGAGTTCAGAGATTCAAATCCAGCGCCTTACAGCTCAGCTAACAGCGGCTTATAATCGAATTGCTGCCTTGGAAGAACAGTTGCTAGCCAAAAGAATGCACTCGCAACAGGTAGGCAGGTCTAATTAAATGTTGCTGCTGGCGATCGAGCTTTAATCAAGGTAAAAAATACAAGTTGCGTTGATTTCTGCTCGTCTATTTATAGAGTTATTGTAGGGAGTTTTTGGTCTCGCACAATTAGGATGGGAAGAGCATATTAAGGCGAGATTTGGTAGAGAAATAGCAATCCTCTTTCTTTGGTGAACAAGATTTTTTTTATGAACCGCAGAGGGCGCAGAGGGCGCAGAGAGAAAGCAGAAATAGAGAAGTTCGCAAATCCGGCATCTATTGCTACTACTTACTTAATGTTGAATTTCACACCGCGAGGCTAAAGCTTCTACAGCTTGCAGGAGTTGGGTTGGAGTCCAATTGGCAACTAGGCCGCTGGCGATCGCACACGCTCCCGCACCTACACCTTCCTTCACATATCCGCGATCGTAAGCTTGCAGTTGCCGGTAGCGAGAACCCGCAAAACTTAGCTGTGCGGCCAACAGAGGCACACCGCCGATATCCTGAGCCAGTCCTACCGTGTCCCCTGTAGGGTCTTCTGCCACCCAGCGCGTAGTCCCCACGGCAACTTGTTCGGGACACCATACCAAAGCATATTCTCGGGCGATCGCCTGCATCAAAGCGTACACTGCCAGCATTTGCGTGCCGCCAGCCAACAGCACCCCGCAAGTCCGACTCGCGGCGATCGCCATTCCCGCCACCGCTATCTGCATCGGATCGCCCACCGCCGCTACCAATTCCAGGGGAGTGCTATTTTCTGGGTCAATTTTCCACCCAGCGCGATCGAGTCCCGCTGTCACCGCAGCCAATTTTTGAGTATGATTGCAGCGAGGATGAGAACTATTAACCTTCCCCGCCGCTGCAATACCCAAACCCATTAACACGCCCAAAGCAGTAGTCGTTCCCCCAACTACACACTCCCCTAAAATCAAATAGCTGCTATTAGTTTGGGCGGCTAATTTAGCTCCCCAAATTAATCCTTGTTCCAGCAAATGTTTGACTGTTTCGAGTTCTAAAGCATTCCCGGAAATCAGACATTTTGCCGCAGTACCGCCCAAATCAATTGCAGGTACCGGAGGTGGGATGGGTAAACCTGCATTAAACAGGTAAAGGGGAATTTCCAAAGCTTCGATTACAGCGCGAGATATCAGTACCGGCGAAGCTCCGGCTTCTAGGGGCGGCAAAGGATATTGGGGCGAGGGTTGGGGGCCGTTGTACAAAAATTCTGCATCCGCTAAACAAGTAAATTGTCGATCGCGCGGGGTTGCTCCTGCTGCTGAAATCCCCGGAATTAAGCCAGTCGCCGTAAATCCTAACACGCAAGCAAATATCGGTTGCTGTCCTCGATAGCGATCGAGCCACCGCTGGCCTTGTTCAATTTCTGTATAAATACAAATCATAATTAGTCAATTGACAGTTGGCAGTTGACAGTTGGCAGTTGGCAGTTGTCAGTTGATAGTTGTCAGTTGACAGTTTACAGTTGTCATTGGTAATCGGGAATTGGTCATTAATCTTCCTTCTTCCCTCTGATTTACTTCTGAATTCTTCCCTGTGACTTCTGACTTATTCCCTGTGACTTCTATCCGTTACATCCGTTACACTCATCCGTTGCCGAACTTCGTATTACTCTTCATAATCGATTAAAACTTGCACCCAGCGCGGCGGCCGCGGAATCGGATTTCCTAAACGATCTAACAGCAGCAAAGCTACTAAATGCACTACAAATAAATAAACAAGGTTGCTAACTAAAATCATCCCGGCGGCGATCGCCCCAATGGTGTTCAAATTCGGCACGCTTAGCCAGCCCAGCTTCACAAACACCCATTCCACCATCTCTGTTACCTGGACGGTTACGTAAACCCACAGGTTTTGACCTACCAAAATTGACAGCAGCCAAAACCGAAAAAAGAAGCCGACAGTACCAATTAGCGCCCCCAAACTAATAGAGAGAGACCAACTCGCTTTGCGCCTCCAAAGTCCTCCCAGCACAACTCCCATAATTCCAAAAGGCATCACGTATAAAATGCTGCGCGTCGGGCCCATGAGTACCGACAGCAGCAAACCCGAAACTAATGCTGACATCCAAGCTGCTCGGTTGCCCCAGCGCAGGTAAACTAGGGCGATCGGCACTGGGAAAAAAACCCGCAGCAACGGCCCCAGCGGAAAGTAATAATTTACCAGCCAAATCAAACTAGCGGTACTTGCCAAAAATGCCGTTTCTACCAGCCTCAAAGGCGCTTCCCCAGCAGCGGGCGTCCGGGTATCTGGATTTGTGCGATCGCCCGCCATTTCTGAAATATCGGCGGTTGGAGGCTCGTTATTTGTACTGGGTGAACTGCCCGAATTAGACCCGGCATCTGCTGACAAAAAATCACTCATCCGATTTTAGATTTTAGATTTTAGATTTTAGATTTTACGGGACTTGCGCGCTATACGCCTGATTCCCGATTTTAGATTTTAGATTTTAGATTTTAGATTTTACAGGACTTGCGCCCTATACAGTTGATTCCCGGTTTCACTGTTTGGATGCCTTACCGCCAAATTTAATATTGCTCCCAGAAACCGGGCTTAAGTACGAACGCAAGTCTGATTTTAGATGGATATTCTCACCCAAAATTTTCAGCAGTATCATTTTTCAGCTTTGACTTCTTGAATTACAAACACCGAACACGATGCGTGGTGAACGACATAATTGCTGACACTGCCGAGGAAAGCTTCTGTGAACCCCGTGCGGCCGCGCCTCCCCACTACGATTAAATCTGCGCCCCAATTTTGGGCGTATTCACAGACACAATGCCCCGCATCGCCGTCCATTTTGCAGTCAAATTCTGCCTGCAATCCTTGTTTTGCTGCGGCGTCGCAGTAATTTTTCAGCAAACCCTCAGACTGTTTTACCTCGCTTTCCAGCCGCAAACGTTGAGCTTGATAAGCTTGATTCATTAACTCGACATTCATGCCCAAATCTACCGGAATTGGCACTGCCGTCTCGCCCAGCGTGTTGACAGTAACGCAGTGAAATAGCATCATCTCGGCTCGATCGCCCACAGCTAATTCTAAAGCTTGACTGAAGACGCGGTGGCCGAGATCCGAATCATCGACGGCGGCGAAAATTTTCTTAAAACTCACAGCTTTACCTCCTGCGGTAAATCATTATTAGTAGTTAACAGAGAATGCTTTTGAATTTAATTAAAATTAGCAATCTCTGATACTTCTAGACTAACAGACGCTCCAGTGCGTGCAGGTCGGGAATGCACAAAACGTCACGTTCGCGCTGAATTGTTCCTTTTTTTTCCAGCTTGCTGAGCACTCGTGTTACGGTTTCCCGAGCCAGCCCGCTGAGGCTGCTCAATTCTCGGTGTGGCAGGTTGGGAATTTCTGTACCTCCACTTAACATGATTTTGCCTTGTCCCTCTGCCAAAAATAAGAGAATATCTGCTACTCGCGAGGTACTGTCCGACTCTCGCAAACGCAGGCGACGATTGACTTGCCGCAGGCGGCGCGCCATCAGTTGAGCTAGTCGAATGCCTGCGAGCGGCTCGGTATGAATCAACTGCACAAAATCCTGAGCTGGCATATTCCCGATCAGTGTCGGGGCTAGGGTGATGACATCTGTCGATCGCGGTGCTTCTTCGATCGCGGCCATTTCCCCGAACAGTTCTCCTTTTCCTAAAATATTCAGTGTTACTTCTTTTCCGTCTAGGTTGTAGGTGCGAATTTTCACCCAACCATCCAATATAAAATACACTGATGTCCCCCAGTCATTTTCGAGTAAAATCACTTGATTTGACGGATGACTGCGGGTAACGATGTGGACAGTTGCTCTCTCGATTACAGGATCTGGCAAGCCTGCAAAAAAAGGAGTAGAAACTATCAATTGATTTATATTGGACTGCGGATCTCGGGCGTTAAAGCGGTCTTCCATGAGGCCATCATTTTAATTTATGCGCTTGATCTGCGCTGGGCAGTTAGAAATAGCTTGCAGCCGAGTCATTCGATTTGAGATTCCCGATCGGAGAAACAAGTATCTAAAATCGGCAATTTTTCCTCTCAAGTTTGGCGTCAAAGGTCGAATATGGAAATTAATAGCCTCAAGCTCAGATTGGGAGCTAGAAACTAAAGACTATACCATAATTGTTTAGATATATACCGCGGAGCAAATTTTATTCACCAAATTTTAGCAAGGTGGCAAGCGACTGAGCGATCGAGTTACCGAAGACCAGCACTTGGCGATGACAAGCTTAACACTGCTGAGAGATTTGTGGTCAGCCGACCCGGCAGTCGATCGTCCGCTAGCGGAACTACAAGTTTTCACACCGGGAACACAGCCACCAAATCCGACTGCAACTGCCTGGAACTTGTCAAATGTCAGCACTACCAACAACATCCACAGCCATTCCCGGCTCAAGGTTGGCGATCGTCGCATACCACCGAAACCGACGCAGTTTTCAGCAACCTCTTATGATGCCCCGAGATTATTGTACCATTAATCTCTAGCCATGAACATAGATAAAAAGCTATCATAAAGGGTTGCTCGCATCGACTGCACGCGGACAATCCCGCATCCCGGCATCCCAAATCGCAGATTGTTTGAGGTTGTTTCCGAGTCGGTGAAAGATCGAGACAGATTACCCGATCGCACAGCGGGGCGCGCCCACAGCAACGCCAAACTCCGGGTGACGGTTGCGGCCTGCCCGATAGCTGCGCTGGTTCCAGGAAAACAGCAGAATTTGAGAGCACTTACAGTCGATAGCAGCGGGCATTTGATGCGGAAGTACCGCCTAACCTATGATGGCAATAGAAGTCATCCGAAGCGAAAAGGTTGATTCACGGTTGTCAGAAAATGTTAGTAAATTATTGACCGACTCGCATTCAGATTATTCTATCTATTGGCATATCTGCCGCCTGACTTCAGTCTTTTTCCGGTAAAGTTTCTCCCAAGCCGCATTCCCAGAGGTTCCCCCTTGAATTCTCAGAAGTACAAAATTCAAGCACTGATTGCTGAGATTGACGAGGTACTCAGCAAGCCCGCACCCCGCTTGCCTTGGACGGGTTCGATCGATACTGTCCACCAGCGCCAACTGTTAGAGCGAGTTCGCGCTTATCTGGTTTCCCCAGACTCAAAGGTAGCGGCCCGCCAGGGGCCCCCCAGCCCAAATGTCCGCCCGGTACCAGTTCCAGTTCCCAAAGTGCCGATGCCACCCGCTCGCCCCTCAGCAGCAGAGCAGATCGTGCTGGCTGTTACCGGAGAAATCAGCCACCTGCGTTCCACCCTGACTCTGCCGCTTCAAGAAGACATAGAAGCTCTGCGGCAAGAGCAGCAAGCTCTAATTCAAGAAATCAAACAGCTAGAAGCAAAACGGCAGCAGCAACAATCGCTAGCTCAGCAACAAGCAAACCAACAGCAAATCATTTCTGAATTCTTGCAGGTACTCAGAACCCGCTTGGAAGAAACTTTGGAGCGGGATTTTTCCCAACTTCTCGGTAGTCTAGAACATCAGTTGTTGCCAAGCAGCGCAGCACAATCTGAGCAACCGGCTGTTGACGTAACACTTAACTCACAAACCTCCTCTGAACACCCGCTGCTGACACCGGCTCAGAGAGTCCAGCAAATGGAAGAGTTTCAAGCTCGTGCCGACAGTTTGTTGATGAGGCTTGATTCGACGATGGGTATCGTGTTCGAGGCTTTGCACGCCAATCTCGAAAGCTATCAAGCTTCCTTGGGACAAGGCATCGAAAATATGCACGGTTTGAGCCAGCAGAGCGAGGCGATGTTCGCGGCTTTGGTTAACCACTTGGCGGCACAGTTGGGTACAGCAGCGTCTTCCTACGTGCAGCCGACGATCGACTTCACAAATCTCGAAAGTGCTCGCGGCACCCCAGTCGATCGCTCTGATGCCACTCCCGCACTCTCAAATACCGCGATCGAACCCTCAGTCCCGCAGCCCAATCTCCGTCGCGAACTCGAAGAACAAGACAGATTGCCCTACGCTGGTACAGAAATTTCTCCGCAATTCGGACAGTTGAGGCGCGAGCGCGATCGCCTGATAGCTCCGCTCTCGCTCCCGGATTTGGAAGAATCTTTCTTGGGTGAGGCACCGGAAATACCGCGACCTGCAACTCGGTTTCCCGGCGCTGAGTCGGAAGATATATTAGCAGAAAATGGCGAAAATGTTGAGGATTTGTACGCGAGTTTGTTCGCAGGAGAAGTCGCCGAACTAGAACTAGAAAATTTCACGATTGAAAATACAGAAAATGCTGCTGAAATAGCAGCGGTTCCATCTCAAACTGCGGCAGAATATCGAAGTGCCGAACCCCTAAATAGTGCCGAAGATTTGTTTGTGAATTTGCTGGATGAAGGCGAATCCTTGGAAGATTTTCTAGCAGGTGAAGATTCAGACTTTGCGATCGCGGGTTCTGTAGAGTATCTAACTTTAGATACAGAAGATTTATTTGAACCGCAAGCTGCAACCGTACCATCGATTTCCGAACCGCCAGCCTCAACCGCCGAGCCGGAACTAGACTCGGACGATCGACAAAATCGAGAAACTCCTGACAACCGAGGCGAGCAGTTCGATACTGCTGCTGTACCTGGGCCGGATCTGAGAACGCCTGCCGAAATTAGCCCTCCCCACCCCAGTGCCGCCCGCGTACCCAGTGCCGGTGACGTTCAAACAGGCGAGTTACACAGTTCGTCGCAGCGGCTCGACGATGCCTACATCCAAGCTTCGCCGGACGAGGATTTGCTACCCGTCGAGGCTCTAGAAGATGACCTCGATCGAGCTCTAAATTTGGACAACAATACTCTGGAACTGTTGGAGACAGACCTCTACAATCTGGAGGGATTGTCAAATACGAGTTCCGGGAACTCCAATTTCTCAGCGCTTAACAGCTTGGATTTTTCGGCGAATTCCTCCGAGGGCGGTGCAGAAAATTCCTTTGCGGAGCCTGCTGAAGAAGAACTCGGCACGCTGGAGGATTTGTTCTCCGATGAGTTGGAACTCTCCTCAGACGATGAACCCTTTGTTTTGGAAGACGAACTTGAGGATAACTTGTTTGCTGAGGAAGACGAATCGAAGTTAACCCTAGACGACATTTTGGCTAGTTTGAACCAGATCGATCGCCCTGCGGCGCAAACTGCACAAACGGACAAACTGCGATCGAATTCTCCAGAAAGTCAAAAAAAAAACCTAATTTCGACAGAGAGTAAAGCTGGATTTGTTGAGGAGAAAACCGCAGGGAGCGAGGCTGTTGGACAGCAGCATTCTGTTGCAGGTACGATCGCCCCTTCCTCCAGGACTCGACCGCATTCTAGCTGGTATTTGGGCATAGATTTCGGTTGCAGCGGGCTGTCGGCGGCTTTGCTCGATCGCACCAGCGGTCAGTTGCACCCGATTTACTGGGAAGCACCGCAGGCCAAGGGCGCCACTGCGGGCGCGAGCTTTCGGATTCCCTCGGCTGCGGTGCTGCAAGAAACAACCTCAGGTGGCACAGGGCCGCAGGTGACAGTCAAGTCGGTGGGATTGCACCCGACTGCTTTAGCTGCGGGAGAATTTTTACTGCAAAATTTTAAATTGCCTTTAAAAGTCAGCATTCCTTATCAACGCGAAGCTGCTGGGATGTACGAACCGCTGTTGCAGTGGTCGCCCGATCGGGCTATTTCCATCGCCTTGCCGCTGCACGGTTTGCGGGCGCTGCTGGCTACTTTGAATCCGAGTCAGCAGGGGCACAAATTTGACTCAGCGGGGAAAATTTCCGATGCTGCCATCCCGGCGCCAAATTTTGCAGGATTGCCAGTTTCTAATTTAATCTGTAGGGCTTCGGGACTGACAGCGGAAATTCTCGATGCGGCGCTTTTAGACTTGCAGGGTGTAATTTTGGGTACTCCGGCCGACTGGTCGGATGCTTATCGGTTTAACCTGCGGGAGGCTGTTTTGGGCGCGGATCTGGTGGCTTCGGCTTCGCAAATTTTTGTGGTGGAGGATGCGATCGCCACTTTGCTTGCTGCTGTTACTCCTGTCAAAAATTCCAGGTTGGTGCAGTCGTCGTCAGCGCTGGATTCTGTTGAGGGCGCTGAGGACAAATCTGTGTCGCTGGCGGTGAATGCTTCGTCTTTTAGCGGCGGAACTTTGATTTTGAATGCGGGGGCGGCGACGGTGGAATTAGCTTTAGTTGAATTGCCGTCCAATCTTCAAGATTTAACTCGTGCTGATTTTATTTGTCAAAGTTTTGAGGCGGCTGGTAATGCTTTCGATCAGGATATTGTCTGTCAGTTGTTGGCGAAAAATGAAACTTGGGGAATGTCGATCGATTTGCCGCGTCCGGGATACCCCGATTTGCCGAGTCGCTACCAATTGCAGCAGCGATTGCAAGGTTCTGCTTTTGGGCTGCAACTGTTGGAGGCTGCAAGGCATTTGAAAGTTATTTTGCAGCATCAAGAAAGTTTTGTTTTGGATATTGGCGATCGACATTGGGATGTGAAGCGCCGAGATTTGGAAAGTCTGATTTTAGTGCCTTTTGTGCAGCAGTTGAACCGCGAATTAAATGCTTTGCTCAGCCGCGCGGGAATGTCGCCGGCGGGCATCAATCAGGCGATTTGTGCGGGGGGCATGGGTGCTTGGCCTGCGATCGCCCGCTGGTTGCGCCAAAAGCTGCCGAATGCGATCGTGGTTCAAGACCAGGAGTTCGAGAGCGATCGAGATATTTCTGAGTTTCACAATTCTGCATTTAATTCTGTATTTAAACCTACAAATATTTCGGCAAAATTTGGTCGAGTTGCCTGCGGGTTGGCGAGTTTAGCTCTGTATCCTCAAATTTTGGATGTACCGCAGCAGCAGTACAGCGACTTTGTTCTGCTGTGGGAATTAATGCAGGTTTTGGGCGCAGAAACTCTGAGATTTGAGGAAATTTTGCAGTTGTTGGAACGCCAGGGCGTGAATACCCGCACCTGCGAGTCCAGGATTCTGCGGATTTTGTCAGGAAAATTGCCCGCGGGACTTTTGCCGGAGGAGCAAGATTTCATGCTGCTGGCCCAGGAGTCAAGGCAAAATCCCGATTGGCAAGCAATTTTAGCTCTTCCACTTTTCTTTGAAGATGTCTCGCGCGGTTATCGCTTGAATATCGAACACGCTAAGGTTGTTCGCGAATATTTAGAGAAACTCGCCTCTACCAGTCAGCAAAAATTGTTAGAGCCGCTCACAATTGCTTGGGAGATTCGCACCCAGAGTTATCGGTGAACCCCTAAAAACCAGGTTTCTCAGTGGAATCCTCCTGTCTTTGCCGAATATTCTCCGTAGAAACTGGCTTTTTGCGCCCAAAAACTCACTTTTTTCAGTGAATGTACTTAATTTTACTAAAAACTTATACGTTTTCCAAGGAAATACACAGAAACTTTATAAAAGTGTTGTAGCTTTTTAAAGATTGTGCAAAGCCTAAGGATTCCGCTTCTCCCGATTTCGGGGAGTCTCATAAGATGGACGTGAGATGTCGTTAAGTTTGAGACGAATCACATGAAAATTGCGATGGGTGCCTCTAAATCCTCAGTATTATCCGAAATACTGTCCCTATTTATTCCCAAATCTACTTACAAAGTTTGTGTATCGAAACAGCAGGTTCACCGATCCGTAACGAGCAAGGTAAAGCGGTCGATCGACATTTTGGGTTCGCTGGTGGGATTGGCTATTACTGCTGCGGTGGCGCTGCCAGTAGCGGTAGTGATGCTGTTTGACTGTCCGGGCCCGCTGCTCTACAGTCAAGTCCGCTGCGGCTTCAAAGGGCGAGATTTCAGAATGTGGAAATTTCGATCGATGGTTGTGGATGCAGAAAAGCTCAAACACCTAGTTACCAACCAAGCCAAGGGTCACATTTTTAAGAATGAAAATGACCCGCGAGTTACTCGCGTCGGCCGCTTTTTGCGGTGCACGAGCTTGGACGAGTTGCCTCAATTCTGGAACGTGTTAGTCGGGGACATGAGTTTGGTGGGAACTCGACCGCCAACTCCCGATGAAGTCGCTGGCTACGACGATTTTCACTGGCAGCGTTTAAATGTCAAACCCGGTTTGACTGGCGAGTGGCAAGTCAACGGACGCTCTGGAGTTAAAGACTTTGACGAGATTGTGGGCATGGATCTCGACTATCAGCGCAAGTGGTCTGTTGTCTACGACATCAGTCTGATTTGCAAAACAATTTGGGTTGTATTGAATAAAAACGGTGCGTTTTAATTAACCTGCTGTTTTGGGTTGTCTGTTTGTTTTTTGTGAGCTGCGATGAATATATATCTAAAAGCTGTTTTTCTCAACGTTAAACAGCTACAAAAAAATGTTAAATTAAGGGCAAGCTTGTAAAAAGCTTGCCCTTAATTTTTTTACTATTCCTTCATCCTTCTTCCTTCGGTCAACTGTCAACCCAACGACGAGCTCCCTTCGACTGCGCTCTTCGACCAAGCTGTCAACTGTCAACTGTCAACTGTCAACTGTCTTATGAATTTGCCTAATTCAATTACTTTTTCTCGCTTGCTGGGAGTGCCGTTTCTGCTCTACGGTTTGTACGACCCAAGCACCCAAAGCCGCTGGATTTGCACCGCGATTTTTGTGGTAGCTGCGGCTACTGATTGGCTGGACGGCTATTTGGCTAGAAAGTTGAATCAAATTACCGATTTGGGCAAGTTTCTCGACCCTTTGGTGGA
This sequence comes from Microcoleus sp. A006_D1, assembly GCF_036702805.1. Classification (NCBI taxonomy): domain Bacteria; kingdom Bacillati; phylum Cyanobacteriota; class Cyanophyceae; order Oscillatoriales; family Microcoleaceae; genus Microcoleus; species Microcoleus sp. A006_D1. The sequence goes on along the minus strand of NZ_JAUBVZ010000003.1, from coordinate 59,459 downwards.
TAAATTGTTGGTGCTAGCGCCGCTTTTAGTATTGATTGAGTTGGGTAAAGTCCCGGCTTGGGCAGTGTTTTTGATTTTGGGGCGGGAGTTGACAATTGCCGGGTGGCGTGTTAATAAAACTACGATTTCGGGAGCTAATATTTGGGGCAAGTTGAAGACGGTGAGTCAGATTGTGGCGATCGCACTTTTAATCGCTCCTCTATCCGAAGCGTGGAACCTTCCGGCATTAATTGCGTTTTGGGTTTCTGTGGCTTTGACTTTGATTTCTGGCGCTATCTATCTGTGGCCCGAAAAGACTGCTGAGGACAAGTGACAGTTGATAGTTGACAGTTGATAATTGATATCAAATCCGGTAGCATCGGAATGATAAATTTCTCTCCTCTTTCTCTGCTTCCTCTGCGTTCTCTGTGGTAAGATAATTACGATATAACCGGAAGTAATATAAAGGAAGAGGATTGGAGTAATCCATAGTCCTCTTTTGATTTTTCCCTACAAGGGTTCCGGCTTTAAACCAATTCTTTCTGGTAATCAGGAATTTATTCATCATCACAATCTGAGGAATAAATTCCTCACTACAAACCTGTAAGGACACGGCATTGCCGTGTCCTAATCGCAATTTAATAATGACTCCCAGATTTCCGGTAATGCACCGCTGTCACCCCGTTATTTTTCAGCAAATGACCGTTTTCCACCGCCGCATAAACTACCCAGTGATCGCCGCATTCCATCCGACTTATCACTTCGCATTCCAGATAAGCTAGAGCCTCAGTCAAAACCGGACAGCCGTTGCTAGCTTCTGTTGTTTCGACTCCGGCAAATCTGTCTTCTCCCGGAGCAAAGTTTTTCATGAAATACTTCCGCAACTGTCGTCCTTCTGCTAAGATATTCAGCACAAATTTATCTCCGGCGTACATCAAAGCTTCAATCGATCGATCTTTAGCCACCGCAATCGTCACGCCAGGGGGATTAAACGTGGCTTGCGACACCCACGAAGCCAACATCGCACTCGTAACATCCCCGCGCCTCGCCGAGACTACGCACAGCGAACCAACTAATCTTCCGACAGCTTGTTCCGTGCGATCGCTCCCACCAGTCAACTGCGGTTTCGGTGCCCGCAATTTTTGCGATTTAATCAAAGCTTGAGCAAAATCCGTTCCCGCCTCTTTGCACTCGTGAATCGTCGCCGCCGTCGGCTTAAACTTGGCTCGAATCGGCTCAAATCCAATGCGATAGCCAGCATCTTTCAGCTTACCTTCAACTAAGTCGATCGCCTCACCGCTCCAGCCAAAAGAACCGAAAACCCCCGCTAACTTGCTCTTAGTTGCTGTAGATAACACAATTCCCAGAGCAGTTTGAATTTGCGTCGGCGCGTGTCCCGCTAGCGTGGGAGTTCCGATGATAAATCCGGCGCATTTCTCGATCGCCTCTTGAATTTCTCCCGGTTCCGCAAATTCGCAGTTAATGCTTTCTACAGCAACACCAGCTTTCGTAATCCCTTTGGCGATCGCCTGCGCCAGAGTAGCAGTATTCCCGTAAGCCGAAGCATAAATCAAAGCAACTGTCAAGTCTTTAGAATTTTGTTGCTGGCTCCATTCCCGATACAAATTGCTCAATTCGTGGAGACCGTAACGGACGATCGGGCCGTGACCGGGAGCATAAAATGCTGTTGGTAAATCAGCTAATTTATCCATTGCGGTCAGCACTTGTTTAGCCTGAGATGCGTGCAGAGAATCGTAATAATAGCGCCGATCTTCGCTGTAAACGCTCCACCCTTCATCAAATACTTGATCGCCACAAACGTGAGCGCCAAAAAATTTGTCAGCGAACACGATTTGAGTCTGCGGATCGTAAGTGCACAGTTCGTCAGGCCAGCGGGGAGTCGGAGTCGCAATGAATTTTAAGGCGTGGCCTTTGCCTAAATTGAGAGTTTCTTCTCCCCGAACGATCATAATATTTAACTCTTGTTCGGGAAAAGCAGCTCGCAAACCAATTGCGGCTGGATTCGTGCAAACAAAAGCTACTTCAGGAGCCAATTCTACCAAAGCTTTGATGGTGACGGCTCTGTTAGCGTTGAAATGTCCCAAAATCACGTAATCCAGCTTGGTCAAGTCCAGCCGTTGCTGCAAATATTCCAGAAAATTTTGGGTAAAAGATTCCCCCGGCGGGTCAAACAAAGCAGTTTTGTCGGCTTGAATGATATAGCTGTTTGCTGTTGTCCCCTTTTGCAGGGAGTATTCTACTTCAAATTTTAGTCGATCCCAAGTGCGCGATCGCGCAATAAAAGTATCAAGGGCGATCGGGATAAATTGCACGTCGCGGGGTCTGGTATCAGATGCGAGTCGGGGAGTCAAAGTATTAGTCATTAATTGCACCTATGAGAAACTGCACTACAGAACTTCTTTTAATTTCGTGCCAAAACTTGGTATCTACAATATCAAATTTTGCACCTTGAGCCTGTAAATTGGTATCCAAGTCAGTTAGAAATTCCCTAGTAGGCAAATCATCGCCAATTTGGATAAAGCTCACCCCAATTTCTTGATCTTTATCTATTTTATTTGCCGCACTTACAATAATTTCGGCGACAGCAGTGGCATTTTCGGGTTTTTCATCAAGGACTGCAACAATCACTGCTCCTTTCTTCCCTTTGGCATTTGTTTTGAGCTTAAAATAATCGCTAAAAGCTTCTTTCAGAGGTTCTGCTAAATTAATTGCAGTCGGTTTTGCTGCATCCGGCTCCGCATTTTGTCGCTGCAAAATTTCAGCCAACCGGGCAACATTTGAATTTTTATACTTCCACATCGGAGTAGAGGCTTCGTAAACAGTGATGCCATCGCTGTCAAATTCCTGACATTTTTTTGCTAAGTCGATCAGAGATGCCTGTGCTTCTACCCACTCCTCGTACCAAGGATGTTGGGAGTCTCTGCTGGTCTCGCTTCTGGCAATAATAATTGTGTAATCTCGGTCTTCTAAAAGATTAGCAGGCATTGGCAAATTCCTAAGAGTAAAAATCGAGAAAAAAAGTAGGAAACTGCGCGGTGCGCACCCTACTTTTAGAGGCTGGTAAGGTGTTCGGCGCGCACCCTACGTTGAGAAATCTCATTTGTAGCTGAGGCCAGATCCCCCTAAATCCCCCTTAAAAAGGGGGACTTTTATCTGTTTCCGGTTCCCCCCGACCTAAGGGGGGTTAGGGGGATCGGGCCTCGGATGTAAACTAGATTTATCAGGGGTTAAATGCACTTGTTGAAACATCCTTCACCCTTCTTTTGACGCGCTCGCGAAGCCTTTATAGCCTTCTTCCTTCTTGCTTCTTGCTTCTGACAACTGACAACTACCAACTGTCAACTACCAACTGTCAACTACCAACTGTCAACTGACAACTGTCAACTGTCAACTGACTAATAGTGATTGCCGACTTTGCGGTGGTGAACCGCCGGCAAAGCTTCGGGATGGGATACGCGGCCGCTATCGACGATCGCATATACGATATGATGATCCGAAAGTTCCATCCGGCTGACCACCTCGCATTCCATGTAAGCCAAAGCATCTGTCAAAATCGGAGAACCGTTGGTAGCAGGTTGAGTTTTCACTCCAGCAAATCGATCGGCACCAGGAGCAAAACGCTTCAAAAAGTGCTTCATCAGGCTTTGATAATTGCCTTCTTCCAGCACGTTGAGGACAAATTTATCACCCGCGTGCATCATCGATTCGATCGCCCGATCCTTAGCAACTGCTATAGTTAAACCCAGCGGTTTAAAGCTGGCTTGCGTCACCCAAGAAGCCAACATCGCACTGCTAACCTCGCCTTTTTGAGCAGTAATGATGTACAATCCGCCGCTGATGCGTCCCAAAGCTTTATCAACATCGCTATCGAGGGATTTCATCTGTTTGACAGCCTTGTCGCGCGTCAGCCACTGTCCCAAGTCAGTCCCGGCTTCATCGCAAAGTTGATAAATCGCTTCCGTCGGCGCTTCTTTAATCAAAATGTTGGGAAATGCTTCTTTCAAACCCAACTCTTTGAACTTGTTTCGCAGCGGATAAACCGATGCGTCATCGCCGCCGCCGGACTCGCACAAACCGAAGGATTGTTTGTTGTTAGCTGCGACTAAAATTGTGTTGATAGCAGCTTCGGCATTTTCCGCAGCAGCGCCATTACTCGGCGGCGAACAAATCACGATTCCCGCAGCGCTACCGACAAGTTCCCGAACTTCTTGGAAGTCGGCGATTTTCAAGTCCATCATTTCTACGGCGACACCGGTTTTGGTGATTCCGTGGGCGATCGCTTGGCTGAGCCGATCGCTAAAACCGTAATCAGAAGTGTAAAATACCGCTACAGTGGTTTCTGCCTTAGCTTGTTCTTGGCTCCACTTCTTGTAACGCCCGGTAAGTTCGACTACGTTGTATCGAAGCAGCGGCCCGTGACCGGTCGCAACTGTACCGATTTCTCCCAACTCGGCCATCCGCTTCATTGCACTGAGTACCGATCGAGCATTAGGCCCCATCAAACACTCATAATAAAAGTGGTAATCTTCCTCAACCGCTGCCAAATCGTCATCGTAGGTGCTGTCGGAACAGTAGTGCATCCCGAAAGCATCGCAGGTGAACAGCACTTTAGTTTTGCTGTCGTAGCTGAAAATCGTATCAGGCCAGTGCAAGTTCGGCGCCGACACAAATTCGATAACGTGGCCGTTTCCTAAATCTAGTTTGTCGCCGTTTTTAACTACCAGTCGCTCAAATGGCTGGTGTACAAGGTTTTCTAAAAATTGAATTGCTACTTTCGCCCCCACGACTATCGCCTGGGGTGCCAAAGCCAGCACGTCTTTAACTAAACCGCTGTGGTCTGGTTCGGTGTGGCTGATAATTAGATAATCAATCTCTTTGGGGTCAATTTCCCCCGTCAGAGTGTCCATGTATTGCTGGCGGAACTTCTCGTGCGAGGTATCGACGAGGGCAGTTTTTTCGCCGCGAATGATGAATGAGTTGTAAGTTGTACCGTTTTTGAGACCGAACTCGATGTCAAAGCGGTCTCTATCCCAGTCCAGGCATCGAATTGCCGTTGTGTCAGGGGCAATTTCGACTTTTTCCACCGTCAATCTGCGTTGGACTCGTTCAGTCAGCGCTACCATCAGGCCTCCTTTTCTGTTACCCATTACCTTATTGTTTTCATTCTGACACGTTTCTTTTGTAAATCTTTATAAAATTTCTTATGACGGTGTTAAGTAACTTCAAAGTTCTTGATACGTGCAGCGCGCGAGCGACTGTTATTTGCAGAAATCTACCAATTAGGTCTTGACAAAATTCCAATTTTACAAATTAAGCTTTCAAATAAATTTGTATATTTCTGGTTTCTGTTCCTAAAACTCGTAGAAACCCGGTTTCTAGATGATATGAAGAAAGCTGAATTGCCTGCGATGATAAGTGCGATCGCATAATTTTTAGTGTTAACTAGCGGTTTGCCATCAAACGATCGCCTTGACAGAATAACAAAAGAATTAATAGATGACACCAGGGAAACAGCCGAGATGCGATCGAACAACGAACCGCGTTGGCGCAGCCTGCGCGAAGCGCTTAGACGCAGTACGCGAAGCGGTGCGTAAGCGCTCTTAGCGCGAAGGAAGAGAAAGAAAGCCCGATCGCCCTCTCCCCTAATTTTCCAAAACCTCAACCAAGTCTTCGATCATCAAATCGAAGACTTGGGCAAGCTTCTGCAAAGCCGTGTAGTCTACTGTTGCCAGTTTAGGAGCTTGCGCGTATTTTTTGACCGTGCTGTAGGGAATGCCCGTTCTGTCAGAAACTTCTTTTAATGTCCAACCCTTCTCCTCAGCCAGTTCTCGAACTCGTAAGCGAATTTGCCCCATTATGCTTGACACAAGCTATGCTCATAGCTTTTAATGATATACAGATAGCGATCGCCCCGTGACCTGAGAAATCTAGAGCGATCGCCTTTCCTTTACCACCCACCAAAGTGGGCAGAACACATCTATGATACCAAAAGAATCGACCTATCGCGATCGACTTGTGCCTTGGTGCATAATTCGCCACCTCCCCAACTGTCAGCGGTTAACAGTCGCCCGTTTCAGCCGCCGCCGCGATGCGGAATCTTACCTCAATGCACTCCGCCGCTTAATGCCCGCCGTCTCCCATACACTTGTTTTCGTGAATGCGCTGTCCCTAACTGAAACCAGCGTGCCAATTCCGATGCAATTGTCGATCGAACGTTAACTGTCAAAAAGTGCGATCGCCCTTCCGGCAATTATTCTATTTTGTCAGAAGTGCGATCGTCTAATTGTGCCCAAAAATTCTTGTTAAACTGGAAATAGATTTCAATCAAGGAGTCACATCAATGCCATCTCCCTTCCCCGGTATTGACCCCTATTTAGAGCATCCCGAACTCTGGCCGGGAATACATCACTTGTTAATCAATCAAATTGCTAGATTTTTATGTCCTCAACTGCGTCCTAAATATTTAGTTGATGTAAAAGTAAGAATCTATGAAACTCTTGATGACGATACTTTGCTAAAGAGTTATATTATATTTTAGAGTTTGTGGCAGAATGGAGGAACGAACGATTAATCCCACTGACGAACAAGCCCAAGCCTGTCTGCGCGTCTGCCAGATGTTGTCTAACTGCTACCGAGACATCCAACTATTCCGTTTTAGCGATCGCACCGGAGTAGTCTTTATATTTGCAGGCGAGGAACTGCAAATTATCGTATCCCCTAATGGCGACTGGAGGTTTTTAGATGCAACCGAAATTTGAAAAAATGACTAATCAAGAACTCAAGGCTTATGCCTTGGCGCATCGGGAGGATTTAGAAGCTTTGGATGTTCTTTACAGTCGCCGTACTCCCGACTCCGAAGCGATATGGTTTCATCCTCCAAAGAGTATAGAGGAAGAGCGATCGCAATTTGAATTGTTCAAGCATATGATTGAGGAAAGAGCAGGAAATAATCATCAGAATCATCCGTAGCTACAGCGGTAGGGTGCGTCAGGCAAGGTAATTCTGAATCATCACCGAAAATCTAATTCTGACCCACCATGTATTCCGGGTCTACATCAGTTGTCAGATTGTGCGTTTTTATCAAAAATCTCATTCTTCTGACGCACCCTACCTACTTGACTCCAGGTCTAGGACTTTTTTGCTAGTGCCTTAGCCCACTTCTGAAAGGTTGGGAAATGCCGCTGGAAAATATTCTCTGTATCCAATTCAGCCTCGTAGGAAATTCCCACAAACGGCGGAATGCTTGAGATTACGCCTTTAAGTTTCGCGGCTGCTGTCGGTCCCGGCTGGTCCAGTTTGTCCCGAATCTCCCGCAATATATGAAGCACTTCATCTGGATACAGTTGTTGAACTTCGATTTGCCCAACTTCTTCGACAATCTCGGCAACAATAATCTCAGCTTCCGGTGCGGGAATTTCCACTGTTTCCGCTGTTTTGGCAAGAATCTGCCAATACTCCTGTTCGTACTTCTGAATCCGTGGCTGAATGTCTGTTTCCAAACGTCGCTTTAGTTGAAATTGTGCTGGTGAAGAAGTTGTTAGGATAATTTCTTTCTCTAAATAGTGTAGCTGCGCTCGCAGCATTTTCAGGCTTGTTTCAATTTCACGCACCCTTTTGTACTCTTTGCTCTTCGGCTTAATTTCTTTCGGCAATCGCTGCTCTGCTTGGATTAGGACAAATCCTGTTGTTCGGGTAGCTTCTTGTTCCAAACCGTGTTGCTGTTCTTCTGAACTTTCGCTTAGTATTTGAGCATCCTCTACAGGAAATCCATCTAGTTCGGTTAATTCTCCTGACTGGATCTGAATTAAAAGTCGCTCAATATCTTCTTGAGACCCTTCTATGATTAATTTGATACTGCCTTCTTTAATATCAGTAATTTGTATAGTATGACCTCCATATTCTTTTAAAATAAATGCAAGAATCTGGAGATTTGAAATCGAATCTATATCCCCCTTTAATGTAATTACAGCTTTGCTTGTCTGAGTTGGCTCGTCTACAACAGTTACTGTGCGGGAAAGCATTTTCAGTTTTACTCCCTCTTCAATATCAGGGCTTGGGTTAACCTGTCTTTCTATTTGGTCATAATTTATGCTCTCTCCTGTTATTCCAGCAATCTCTTGCCACTTTAATTTTAGTGCATCACATATTGTTTTAAATGAATCAAGCTGAATAGGAACTTGCTTGAAAAAGTTTGTCACTGTACTGCGCGATAACCGTTGAGCCACGGCAAAGTTGCTCTTAGAGTCAAATCCTAGCCTGATTAAAGCTCTTTCTGCTATTTCTACACCTTGTTTAGAGGCAACAAGAGTAAGTTTTTTCTTTTTTCTGCATGGGCTAGCGTCTGGCATTGATTACCTCAATTTCATAAAAACAATTCTTAGCGCAGTCATATCTAAAGCATCAGGCAATCATAGCCAAGTCAAAATAGATTAACAAGACAATCATTACCTAGTCAAGGTTTCAGGCATTTGGCTTGACAATAAAAGTATGAAGTCTACAGGTTCTACGAAATCATGAATAACAAGCTAATCACCAACCCTCACTCCGCACTAGAAATGATTATTGTCAAAGAGCGCTTGCGCCAATCGCGTTATAGCTTTAACGCTGCTTTAGCAGCAACCGTACTCTCTACCTGCATCAGCCTTGTCGGTGCGGCACTTCTATTGTCAGGCAAAGTTACTGAAGGCGCTGTCACCACATCTAGCGGCATGGCTGTCAGTGTGGGTTGCTTCAAACTTGCCAAGGATGCAAACGATCGCCTTGACAGAATAACAAAAGAATTAATAGATGACACCAGGGAAATAGCCGAGATCCGATCGAACAACGAACCGCGAAGACGCAGTACGCGAAGCGGTGCGTAAGCGCTCTTAGCGCGAAGGAAGAGAAAGAAAGCCCGATCGCACCTAATTTTCCAGAATTTCCACTAAATCCTCGATCGCAATATCGAACGCACGGGCCATCTTATCCAATGCTGTGTAGTCAACGGTTGCCAGCTTCGGAGAATGGGCGTAGCTTCTAACCGTACTGTAAGGAATACCCGATCGCTCAGAAACTTCTTTAAGCGTCCAACCCTTCTCCTCAGCGAGTTCTCGAACTCGCAACCTAATTAGCCCCATCTTACACTTGACAGTCGATACGAACGTATCATAGGATTAGTATTATCAAAATTGGCGATCGCCCCGTGACCTGAGAAATCTAGAGCGATCGCCTTTCCTTTACCACCCACCAAAGTGGGCAGAACACATCTATGATACCAAAAGAATCGACCTATCGCGATCGACTTGTGCCTTGGTGCATAATTCGCCACCTCCCCAACTGTCAGCGGTTAACAGTCGCCCGTTTCAGCCGCCGCCGCGATGCGGAATCTTACCTCAATGCACTCCGCCGCTTAATGCCCGCCGTCTCCCATACACTTGTTTTCGTGAATGCGCTGTCCCTAACTGAAACCAGCGTGCCAATTCCGATGCAATTGTCGATCGAACGTTAACTGTCAAAAAGTGCGATCGCCCTTCCGGCAATTATTCTATTTTGCCGGAAGTGCGATCGGCTAATTGTCTCCAAAAATTCTTGTTAAAATGTCGGCTGGCGCGCAGGTTGCGTCTAATATTAATTTTCCTGAATTTTTAGGCTCATTTATTTCTGATGACTTTTTTCGACTACTTCGCCTGGTACTTCGGTGTGCTCTTTGACCATTTTTTCGTTGATTTTATTGACTAGGTTGACACCTATTCTCTGCCTAAAATGAACGAACATATAGCCTTTCTCAAAAAGATCAGGTACGCGAACGGCATAGGGCATAGGGCATAGGGCATGAGGCTCTCCTCACTTTTTTTAGAACCGCTATAGATGAGTCGAATGGTGCTTGTACGTGCAGCGCGCGATCGACTGTTTTTTGCAAAAATCTACCAATTAGGTTTTGACATAATTCATATTTGACCGTTTCGATAAGCTGTTCTGCATTTAAATTGTGTGTCAAAAATTAATTAAATTCTTGTGGGACGTTGCTCCTAGCCCGTCCCGAATATACAATTCAGATGCTCAACAGCTTATTTCAAATAAATTGGACGCACCCGCTACCTCAGAAACTCGGTTTCTTCATAAATTTCTCGTTAGTAAACGAAAAACTCGTAGGAACCGGGTTTCTAGCCCCTGATGCGAGGGCGCTGAAGAATGCGATCGAACCAATTTTATGGGGTGGCTGTTTAATTTTTCAGCGGTAACTCCACAATAAACTCAGTTCCTTCGCCAACCTGACTGACGCACCGAATCCGGCCGCCGTGAGCTTGCACAATTACCTGATAGCACACAGAAAGTCCCAAACCAGTACCTTTCCCCACAGGTTTAGTGGTAAAAAACGGGTCAAAAATCTTGTCTTGAATTTCTGCCGGAATGCCATTTCCCGTATCGCGGACAGAGATTGTTACCCAGTCCGGCTCGCTTTGCCAACTGCGGATGGTTAATTCCCCCGGTTTGCTCGTTGAGTCGATCGCATCTAAAGCATTATCAAGCAAATTATAAAATACTTGGTTGATTTGACCTGCATGACATTTGATTCGTGGCAGACTTCCGTATTGTTTATCGATTTTGATATTTGTTTTCAGCTTATTTTGCAGCATCAACAAACTGCTTTCTAAACCTTCATGCAAATCTACAGCTTTAAATTCAGCATGATCTAAACGAGAAAAACTTCGCAGCGTTGTCACGATCGATCGAATCCTGCTGCTGCCTTCCCGCATCGAATTGAGCAGTTTACTAAAATCTTCTCGAATGTAATCGAGTTCTAATTCTTCATTGATTCTGACAAGTGCCGCCGCTGCTTCCGGGCAGGCATTCCCACACAATTCGAGAGCTTCGTCTAAGACTTTGAAATATTCTTGAGCGTGAAACAAGTTAGCGTGAATGAAATTGTTAGCGTTATTAATTTCGTGAGCAATTCCCGCCACCATTTGCCCCAAACCAGACATTTTTTCGCTTTGAATCAATTGCTGTTGAGTCGATCGCAATTCTTGCATCGCTGCTTGCAATTGCTGGGTTTGAGCTTGAGATTTGACCGCAGCTTCTCGGACTTTGCTGTAAAGTTCTGCTTGCTGAATGGCGATCGCCATTTGGTCAGCTAGCTGCGACAGCAACTCCGTTTCTTGCAGCTCCCAATTCCGCGTATCATGGCACTCGTGAGCAATCAGCAAACCCCACAGTCTACCGGGAAATTTGAAATTACAACTTCCGTCTATTTCGGGTGAATTTTCTTCGCTTCTGGATGTAACTATCGGCACGATCAGATTAGCTTTCACCTGCAAACTGTCTAAGAAATCAACGTGACAAGGCTCTAAACCGGCATTAAAAATATCATTAATTGCTTTGACTCGCCCTTGCTGGTAAAGATCGGCGTAATCTCCCCTGAAACACTTATCAGCCCCCATATTTCCTAAAATTGAAGGCCAAGGAACCGTCATATCTTCAACCACAACTTTTCCCACCCAGTTGTCTTCAAACTGGTACATAATTACTCGATCGCACTGCAACAGTTGGCGGACTTCCCTCACCGCTGTTTGCAGGATAGTTCCCAGATCCAAGGTACTGCGAATTTGGTTGCCGATCAGCCGCAGCAGCGATTCTTTTTCGGCTTGGCGGCGGGTTTTGCTGTAGAGTTTAGCTTGATTGATCGCGATCGCCAATTGGGAGGCTACCCCTTCTAAAAGTTGCTGTTCCCAATGAGTCCATTCCCGTTCGCGATCGCACTGATGCAACCCAATTATGCCATTCACTTCACCTTGATAGCGAGTAGCTACTGCCAGCATTGACTTAATCTCCAAAGCCTCGGCAATTTGTCGGGTTTGTTCGTTCAATCCGGGAAAATCGAGAAACTTCGTCAATGCTAGCGACTCTTGCCCAGATACGACAGCAGTCAAGTGCGGGTTGTCAGTAACCGGTACTTTCATACCCAGTTGGATCGGATAGTCCCCCGCGTTGTACTCTCCCCGAGTGACTAACGTTTTTTCTCTATTGGATTCTTTGACTAAAATACTGACGCGGCTGCACTCTAGCGCTTGCCCCAACAATCGGCAAGCAGATGTTAAAATCTGTTCAATGTCAAGGGTGCTGCGAATTTCGTTATTAATTTGGTTCAGCAAGTTTGATAGCTGAACTTGCTGCTGCATCTGCACGATCAGGGCTTTTTGTGCGTCTATTTCTGGTAATAAGAGACCTTCTTCCTCCCTCCAATTTCCTGGTTCAGGCAACCGCGAAGTTAATGTCGGCCAGGGGTTTTCGTGTTCTTGTATTTTTAAAGACATATTTACTCAGCAGTTTTGCAGTATCTTGATTTAGTCTGGTCTTTTATACCTAAGCTTACCCCGCCAACAGCCAGATCGCAGCTACCAGGACTATTGGAATCTTCATACATTATAAAGGATGCAGTATGAGGATAGCAATCATTTCCTTTACAAATATTTATCACTATAAATTATGCGTTCTGTAGCCGACAAAGCTAATTAGGCACGCACCATTAAAGTGCATCAGATGTCAATTAGAGTTAACCGCCATGTTAAGCGAAGAAAATTAATCTAAAATCTGTCTTTAGTTAAATGTTTGCGCGCGCGATCGACATGGAAAACTCAATGCCCGAAAATTTTAGCCCGCCAGCTTGCACCGATAACGTTTCACTTGGATTGACAGGTAAAGGCCAAATGAAAATAGCTTTGGCGATCGGCAATTCGCGGCTGCACTGGGGATTATTTGCGGGCAAAACTCTGGAGAAAACATGGGAGACAGAGCATCTCAAAGCTGATGCTGTTTCTGGGCTCTCCTGTGAGGAAAAGGCAGAATATTTGGTGCAAACAGTGAGGAGGTCGATCGAGCAAATAGCCGATCGAAATCTACCTGGTCTTCCTGCTACTCCCGCTGTCTCTCATCCTCATACACCTTCTTTAAGGCCACTACCTCTAGTTTTGGCATCAGTAGTTCCCCACCAAACAGCAATCTGGCAGAGTTATCCTGAAGTCCGAATTATTACTTTAGACCAGTTGCCGATCGGGGGACTCTATCCTACCCTGGGAATTGATAGAGCTTTGGCTTTACTTGGTGCTGGCAGCCAATTAGGTTGGCCAGTTTTACTTATAGATGCTGGTACAGCTTTAACATTTACTGGGGCTAATGTCAATAGGTATTTAGTTGGGGGCGCCATCTTGCCGGGTTTGGGTTTACAGTTGTCGTCCCTAAACCAAAAAACCGCTGCACTGCCCTCCGTCAGCTTACCAGAAACTCTGCCGCATCGCTGGGCTACAGATACTGCCGGGGCAATTCACAGCGGAGTTGTATATGCGACTGTGGCAGGAGTTAGGGATTTTATTGAAGATTGGCTGCGTTTGTTTCCTAATAGCAAAATTGCAGTCACTGGGGGCGATCGAACTTTACTATTGCAATATCTCACCGCAGCCTTTCCCGATACAGCCTCCTCAGTAATTCACGCACCAGCAGCCATTTTTTGGGGAATTAGTCATCAGTCATCAGTCATTGGTTATTAAGCTGTTGTGCATCTAAATTGCATATTCCGGGCGATGCTCAGAGCAACGTCCCACAAGAATTTGATTATTTTTTGACAACAATAGACCTCTTGCACTCCCAAGCTCTCTTATCTTTAAATTATCTGCGTTCATCAGTGTTCATCTGCCTTGCATCTGCGGTTAGCCTATTAATTAAAGATTTATGCAATTGCTCGTCTACTTTAAAGGCTAATTAGATTAACTGTTACCAATCACCAATGACCAATGACCAACGACCAATTTACTTCGCAAACTCGCGAATATACTTAGCAACAATATCCGGGACTTCCTGCGGCAAATTGCTTTCCCCGGGACTGACAGATTGCAGTTCGGCATTAGGAGCCAGAGCAGCATAGGATTGACACAGAGACAAAGCGGCGACAGTATCTTCAGAACCGTGCAACACCAAAATAGGCGCTTTCAGCAAAGGCAAACTCTCATCAACTAACTCGGCTGTAATTTCAGCCCGCCGCCGCCGGAACAGCAACTGCACGGCAACTGGGGACTGCATCAACTGCTGTCTGAACTCGAGCATTTGGTCAATCTTCTTTTGACCCCCCAGCAGCTTAGCAATTGGATAGATCGATCGCAGCAACCAGAAAGCCAGCGGAGGTTGACCGATCAGCCAGCTAGCCGTCTGCCACCGCGCCCGTCGGTGACCGACTTTGACGCCTTCTGGGGCCAACAACACCAAACCCTGAACTCGATCGGGATATTTGATTGCGTAGCTGGCGGCCACCCAGCCGCCCACAGAGTGAGCGATTAAATAAACCTGTCGCAGCTTCAAAGTATCCAGGTATTGGGCGAGACATTCTACTTCCAGGTCGATCGAATAATGAACATTCGGGCGTTCCGAGTCGCCAAACCCCAGCAAATCCGGTGCGAAGCATTGGTAGTGGGAACTCAAAAGTTCGATCGTCCTGAGCCACTGAGTGCCGTCGTCCCAAGAACCGTGCAAAAATACTAAACTTGGGCCCTGACCGACTTCGCGCCAGAAGATTTGCCCTACAGAAAGTTTGACCCGAGAATTGCGTCGCTGTGAGTACATCCGGTTAAATATTCAACAATAAAAAGATGATTAATTTAATGTTCAGAGATTGTGAATTAAAGTAGGAAAACATTAAAAATTAATTCCCGACTCATAACAGGCAGCTTTTGACCCTGCCCAAAAACGGATACTTGCTTTGCGACAGCAGTGATGGAGAACTCCAAATTTTAGACTCCTGTTCAAGTTCCCAGATTCATCTGCCCTTATAAATCGAAAATGGAAAATGGAAAATCGACGCTCCGGCCAGCTAATTCCCGACTTTGCTCAAATTTCGATACCCCATCCTCGGTTTACCAGAAACAATTGGTTTAAAGCCCGAACCCTTGTAGGGAGAAATTAAAACAAGACTATTCATTACTCGAATCCTCGGACTTCTAGGTAGAGGTTGCCCTCAACTGTCAACTGTCAACTGTCAACTGTCAACTGTCAAGCCAAAGTTGTCAGGCCTTGAAAATAGTCCTGCAAATGCTGCTCGTTATCGTGGCTGAGCGGGCCCTCGGGCATCGCTGCCGGCAAAAAAGCCTCAACCTCGCTGATTTCCAGCGTATCCTGAACTTGCATCTTTCCCTGTACCTCTGCGGCCACCACGATACAAATCGAGTGGAGGCGAGGGTCTCTATCGGCTGCCGAATAAACGCCCACCAAGCGGCGAATTTTGACTAAATCGAGTCCTGTTTCCTCCGCCAATTCCCGCCGCACCGTCGTCGGAATATCCTCTCCCCAATCCACCATACCTCCGGGCAGTCCCCAGCGACCGTTGTCGCGGCGGCGAATTAACACAATTCGCCCGTCAGGCAATACAGGAATCACGGCAGTACCCGTGACGGGATGTCGAAAAATCAGCCCCAGCACAGTTTGTACAATTTGCCACAATCTAAGCATTTAACTCAAAAGCTTGTTTAGGGAAAAATAATTTCAGGGTTCTTAGCTCGCAGCTATCGAGTCTTAATTTTTAATTTTTTAGTCAGGCGAGAGGTCTGCTAAAATCTCCGCTGCGTGAGATTTTGGTTTGACGCAAGCGGTAAACCTTTTCCATCGTACCATCTGGCTCGCTCGCGGTCGATCGAGTAATGCCCATAAATTCTTGAACCATAAACTTTTTGAGTCGGTAACAGCCGTAGTTGCTGTGCGACTTCTGCCTTTGAGTCGCACAGCCTGGGAAAAGGCAGTTGATATTTGGCTGCAAACTTGGGGTGATATTTTGCCCGCTCAAGCCGAAAATCGGCGAGGCTCACCAAATTGCCGGCAGCGTCGGGCAGGCTGAAGACAGGGGCTGTGTCACTTGGATCGAGCGTCATTTGTGGTATTTGTGAAATCAGAGCAAAAGCGTCTAAAATTTGATATAATATACGACGGCATACAAAGTTAAGTGACTCTCAGCGCTGGCCACAAGTGGAAATCCCGCAAGCGATCGGCGCCATAGCTGCCCCATACCCGCTTCCGGAGCTTCCGGTCTTGTCAGGGATGGAAACAGCAGTCAAGAGAGTCAATCAAACAATTAGTATGCAACAAGATACAGTTTTAATTTGAATTATTTGCTAAAAACTCAGCCTCAATGGCGGAGTCCGCGAGCCCTGGTGCACAGACAGCGCCTTTAAGAATCAAACTTTTTGCGGATTTATCCCGAAAAAAAGTTTATCCTTAAGAATCCCCGGGCGTGAAAGCCAGGGGAATGTCAATGTTTATTAGTGAGGTCATAATGGCTAAGCGCCGCAATCTCAAGAAAGAGAAGGCACAACGAAATCAAGCATACGCTCGCAAATTTCGCAAGCGGAGAAATCAAGATATGTTCTCCAACAAGAGAAGGCGATTTGACGGCGGCAACGGCGGTGGCATGGGCGCCATGAGCGGTGGCGGAAGGGACAAAGACATGGCTGCTGCTGAAGAGTAATTGAGTCAGGCTATCTGCCGAACTTAGAACCAGAGTGCACAACACGATCGTTCTAAGGAGAGATAGCCAGCCAGAATTTCTCCAAAAATTTAACGATGTTTAGGCGATCCGATCGCGCGCAGCGATCAGTGACTTCCTCACTTGTTCAAACCCGGTACCCCCGTAACTATTGCGAGCCGCCACCACTTGCTGAGGTGCGATCGCGCTGTAAATGTCTGTTTCAAAGGCTGGGTGCAAGTCTTTCCACTCCTCAAGTGTCAAATCTTTGAGGAGTTTGCCCCCCGAAAGACAGGTTTTGACGACTTTGCCCACCAGGTTGTAAGCTTCCCGGAAGGGAACGCCTTTAGCAGCCAAATAGTCTGCTACGTCTGTAGCGTTGGAAAAGTCTTCTGCAACCGCTGCGGCGAGGCGATCGCCATTAAACGCGATTCCTTCCCGCAACAAAATCGTCATTGCTTCCAAGCAACCCTGTACAGTTTTCACGGTATCAAACAAAGCTTCTTTATCTTCTTGCAAATCTTTGTTGTAGGCCAAAGGCAGTCCCTTCACTACTACAAGCAAGGCTTGCAAGTGACCAAAAACCCGCCCCGCCTTGCCCCGCACCAACTCAGGCACGTCGGGATTTTTTTTCTGGGGCATGATGCTAGAACCAGTAGCGCAGCTATCTTTGAGCGTAATAAATCCAAATTCGTGAGAAGACCACAAAATCATTTCTTCTGACAAACGGCTCAGGTGTACCATGATGATGCTGGCGGCTGCGAGAAATTCGATCGCAAAATCTCGATCGCTCACTCCATCCAAGCTATTAGCATAAACCTTGTCAAATTGCAAGAGTTCTGCCGTATAATGTCGGTCGATCGGGAAAGTCGTCCCCGCCAGCGCCCCGCAACCCAAAGGCGAAATATTCACCCGCTTCAAGACATCGCCGAGGCGTTCCCAATCGCGATCGGACATTTCAAAATAAGCTAACAGGTAATGAGCCAAACTAATCGGCTGAGCGCGTTGCAAGTGCGTGTAACCAGGGATTAAAGTTTCGACGTTAAGCTCCGCTATTTCCAGCAAAACCTCTTGAAATTCCCGCAATTGCTCGCGAATTTCGGCGATGCGATCGCGCAAATACAAACGAGTATCAGTACCCGCTTGGTCGTTGCGCGATCGAGCCGTGTGCAGCTTTTTCCCCGCATCCCCCACAATATCCGTCAGCCGCTTCTCTACAGCGAAGTGAACGTCTTCTGCATCAACTCCCGGAACAAAAAGACCTTGGCGGTATTCGCGGCGGATTTGTTCTAAGCCATTGACTAACTGTTCGCCTTCTGCTGCGGAAATTATCCCGGTTTTGGCGAGCATTTTAGCATGAGCGATAGAACCGGTCAAGTCATACTCAATCAGTTCGATGTCGAAGCCAATACTAGCATTGAATAGGGCGATCGCCGGGTGCAGCGCCGATTCAAATCTTTGACTCCAAGTTTTTTGTTGTGTTGTCATTGCTGAAGCTAAAACTAGATTATATGTCTTTTGCAGAACTCTCTAAAAACCGATTTTTCGTAAGTAATGCAAGTCCTTCCTCCGCTTTGTAGTAAGGAATGCAAGTCCTTCTCCCGGTTTGTAGTAAGGAATGTAAGTCCTTCTCCCGGTTTATAGCTGTATTTACAATAAAAAACTGAAGTCCTGACTACAAAATCGTGAAAATTGTGCTGCATAAGAAAGGACTGAAGTCCTCACTATGAACTTTTCAAATCCTTTCCTAATACCCCCAAATCCCCACCACAAATCTAACGGAAAATTCCCTTGAAGAACCAGCCGACAAACATACCTATAAAAAAAGCTCCAATTTGACCAGTAGACACAAAATTATTCCAAGCTTTCTGAAAATTCGTAAAAATATCGTAGCTTTGACCCAAAAACAGAGTCGAACTCAAATGAGATTTCACAACTAACAAATGAGCGGCATCGTTCCAATTAATTGAGCTGGTCAATCCAGTAGTAATTTCCGGCATTAAATTAACTATCATGGTGATTTTCTCCAGTAGCAGGTATTACTCTAAGTACAACCAGTGTCATGTCATCTTCATTGCGGTTGCCGATGCCGATAAACTGGTGAACCCGATCGAACAAATAATCCAAAATTTCCTCAGACTGCTGATAATTTTGACAAGCCCATTGAAAAGCCGAGATCAAGTTATCCTCATCAAACCGATCGCCCCTTTGATTAGCAGCATCAGTAAATCCGTCAGTGTAATAAATAATAGTATCACCAGGCTGCAATTGCACTTGAGCTTCTTGGTAGTGCGAATCAGCATCCAGGCCAATCAACATTCCCTCCAAAGTATCGAGCCTCACAATAGAATTAGTTGCAGCTTGCCACAGCAAAGGCGGGTGGTGAGCAGCATTACTGTAAGACAAAACGCGAGTTTTCGGGTCGTATTCCGAATAAAACAGAGTTACAAAACGGTGGGAATTCTCCAAATCCGCGTGCATTACCCGGTTTAAATGTTGCAAAATTCTCGAAGGCGAGTGACGGTTCAAAACCTCCGCCCGCAGCATACCCCGCGTCATCGTCATCAGCAGGCCGGCGGGTACGCCTTTGCCCATCACGTCGCCGATGACGATGCTCCAGCGGCCCTTGTCGATTTTGGACTTGAGATTTTTAATCAGGGATGGGGGGTGTTCCCCCTCATCTTCCTTGCCGATCGGGTCATAGTCAGCGGGAATAAAATCATAATAATCTCCGCCGACCCTGCTAGCAGTTTGACAGCGGGCGGCCACGTCAAGACCGGGAATTTTCGGACAACTGCGGGGTTGCAGGCGCAACTGAATTTCCGCCCCGATTTCTAACTCTCTGTCCAAGCGTTCTTTTTCAGCCAACTTAGCAGTAAGTTCGTCCTTGCATATCGCCACGGCGGTTTGATCCGCCACCAACCGAACTAATTTCTGTCTGCCGGGAGTCCAGAGATATTGCGGATCGCTGCTAAAAACATAAAGCCGTCCGCGTTCCAAATTCTTGACTAAAATTGGCGCCCCAAACAAATGAACCTCAGGGCCCAAATAACGGCTTACTTGCAAGTCGAGACTAGAAGCCTGCCCGGAGGTTTCGGAAAAAGATTCACCACCCGCCGCGCCCGCACCTGCTGTAGCTTGCCTGGTGGCTATTTCCAGCGCTTTTCGCATATCTTGGCACTGCCGTCCTTCCTGGCAGTGCAACTGCTGGAACCTGACTTGACCGTTGGGTTTGAACAGCACTAGAGCTCCCCCGTCGGCGTCGGTAATGCGAGTCGCCACCAAAGGCACCAACTCCAAAAATTGGTTGAGATTGTTAAAACTCCGCAGGGCAAATCCCAGCGAACTCAACATATCTTGAACGTTGTGCTGGTATCGGTGCAAGCGCGCCACCAGTTCTTTGAGGGCAAATACTGGCGTCGCGTCGGTAGAATTGCGACTCGGAGGGCGGTCAGCAGGTTGAGGTGAGGGGCGAGGCAAGGGCACAGCAGTCATTTTTGATTTGTGATTTTCGATCTTAAAAGGAGGATGATTGAGTGAGGACTTACGGGCCACTTGAATAGAAACCCGGTTTTTTTTGGAGCAAGTAGTTTGGGCAGTAGGGTATTGGTATCAACTTAAGTCTGAAATCCTTAAGAAATCTCGTTTATAGCTGAGGCCCGATCCCCCTAAATCCCCCTGGTTGTAGGGGGACTTTGACCATTTCCTGTACCCCTGGTTGTAGGGGGACTTTGAGCGCTCTTGTCCCCCCCTTTTTAAGGGGGAGTAGGGGGCAAGCTAAGGGGGGATCGGGAAGACTGTGCAATCAGACAGCAGACTAATACTACATCCGTAGCTCAATTTGACACGCTTTGGATCGCACTTTGAACCCAACAAAGCAAGAACAGAACGAAGGTATTATTTCTAGATATTTAGTTTTCACTCGATCGCCCGTGACTATCTGCACAAGTCCTGCGATCGTAGTTTGACACCCGATGATTTGATATTTTGAAGCTCTGTATCCGCCTCAAAAAATCGGGACGGCTACAGACACCTCATCAATCTAAAATCTCAACTCTCAAATCTAAAATCGAGCAGGGCTTCCACAAATTCGTAACTAGAAAAGGGGCGCAAATCTTCGATGCTTTCCCCGACTCCAATAAACCGGATGGGCAGACCAAGCTGCTGCACTACTGCTAGGGCAACACCACCTTTAGCAGAACCGTCGAGTTTTGTCAATACTACTCCGCTTAATTTTGCAGATTCTGCGAAAACTTCTGCCTGTCGCAAACCATTTTGACCCAGTGTCGCATCCAAGACCAGTAGAGATTCTACGGTAGCGCCGGGAGCCTTCTTATCTACAATGCGACGGATTTTACTTAGTTCGTCCATCAGATTTTTCTTGTTTTGCAGGCGGCCTGCGGTGTCTACGATCAACAATTCTGTGCCTCGGGCGGTGGCGGCGGCGATCGCATCAAACACGACAGCAGCCGGATCGGTATTTTTCCCGGGGTTGGCAATAATTTCGACGCCGCTGCGGGAGCCCCAAACTTTCACTTGTTCGACGGCGGCGGCGCGGAAAGTGTCGGCGGCGGCAATTAAGGTTTTGTAGCCGGATTTTTGGGCGATGTGGGCTAGTTTGCCGATCGTCGTAGTTTTGCCCGCACCGTTGACTCCGACAATTAACCAGATGTTGAAAGTGTCTTTTTCCGGTGCAAAAGTCAGACTGTAGGCGGGATTGCCGGCGGCGGTTTCGGCTGTCGGAGCGTCGAGAATGTCGCGCAGGATGCTTTTCAGGAAGGCTAGAGCCTGTTCTGGCGGCAAAACTTCTTGTTTGAGTCTTTCTTGGAGGCGATTGATAATGATGTCGGTGGCTGCGACTCCGACATCGGCTTGTAAGAGCAAAGTCTCGATTTCGGCTACTGCATCTTGATTGAGCGGGCCTTGACCGACGATCGCCTTTAGTCGATTAATTAAGCTACGGCGCGTTCTTTCTAAGCCTTTGCGCAGTTTTTGCAGCCAAGTGATTTCCTCGACGGATACTCGATCTGGGCGGCGGCCTTGACTGGCGAGGATTTCAGATGACCACAGGAAGCCTTCGTCAAAGGCGAAACCGGGAATTTCTTCGATAATTGCGGCTCTTTCGGCGGCGGCTGCGATTACTTCTGGTTCTTCGAGGGCGGTTTCTTTGAGGCGTTCGATGCGTTCCAGGCGATCGGCTTGAGCTCTGGCCCAAAACGGCAGGGATTCGGTTTCTTGGCTCTCAGATGCGATCTTTAAGGTGTCTGCAAGCTCAGTTGCAGGTTCGGCAATTTCTATATTTTCGGCTGTAACTTCTAATTGTTGAGCAACAGGTGCAAGGTCGATCGCCTCGGCTGTTGGTTGCAGAGTTTCGGCAATTGCTGCGGTAGGCGCTGCATCGAGTTCTTGAGCATCGGTAGCTTCAAGCGGCGCTGGTTCTGAAACTTCTGCAACTTCTGCAACTTCTGCAACTTCTGCAACTTCTGTCTCTGCTGTATCGGCTGCTGGAACTTCAGGCGCTGCTGTCTCGGCAACTTCTGTGTCAGGTTTTTGCTGTTTTTGAATATTTTTATAAGCAGCTTTGGCCCAATTGAGATAATCTTCGGCTACAGCGGGGGAGCTTTGCTCTGCTGCTGCATCTGTTTGAGGCTCAACCGGTGCCGATTGTGCCGCCTCATCTTGGGTTTGTTCGGTGGGAGTTTCTGTTTCAGAAGATCCGCTTTCGCTGTACTGGCGACGAAACCAATTAAAAACCATAGAAGTAAATGGGGAATATAGTTATTAGTCTTCAGTCCCTAGTTTAGAGCGGATTGCGGATTGCGGATTGCGGATTGCTAATGACTCCGGGTAAGGTGCGCCGCGCCGTGCACCCTACAGACTAGAGACTAATGACTATTGACTCACAACTTCTGCATTGATTTTATCGACGACTCGGCGGAGAACTCCATTGATAAACCGATGTCCTTCGTCGCCGCTGTAGCGTTTTGCTAGTTGGACGGCTTCGTTGACGCTGACTTGTTCGGGTAAACCGAGATAGAGGATTTCGGCGATCGCAATTCTCATGATATCTCGATCGATCCGGGGCAGGCGATCGATGTGCCAGTCTACCAGCGCTTCGGAGAGCAATTCGTCAATTTGAACGCGATTGGCGCTGACTTTCGTCAGGATTTGCAAAGCATAGGTGCGGACATCTTGCTGGTTGGCTAGCTGGATCAGTTCTGGAAACTCCATAGCCGAACCGAGGCGGTTGATCGCGGTTTGGGTGAGTTCGATTGCTTCGCGCACCATTGCTCTAGCACTTTGTATATCGGCGGCGCGGATTTCACTCGACAGGAGTTTGTCGCTACCCCGCTGCACTTCGGAGGCTGCTGTTTCTAGGGATTCTTGAACTTCTGTAGTCAGGGTGCGGATGGCGGCGAGGACGACATCTTGCAGTTTTTTGGCTTCTAAGAGTTCTGGATTTGCCGGCAGTTGGCTGATGCCGAGGAGTGCGAGTTCGCGTGATGTTTCGCGTGCTTTTTTCATAATTTTTAGATAGAAATTGGGACTTTAGAAATTTAGTAATTGTTGAGATTGCTAGGCGCTGGTTGAGAGCATAGACTTGGACTTTAGCAGAAAATTTCGCAAAAAACCTGCCTCGGTCACGATTGTTTCTGGGCAGGTTTTGGACAAATATTATCTGTTATTAGAAGACTCGGCGGTTGAAACCGCGTCTACACAAACACTCACGCACCTCCGTGGGTTGAAGACTTGGCGGTTGAAACCGCGTCTACACAAACACTCACGCACCTCCGTGGGTTGAAGACTTGGCGGTTGAAATTACGTTTTTCTAGGCGCGGTTTCAACCGTACGTCCTATCTTGGTCTAATCTTCTTCGACTGGGACAGGCTGGTATCTTGATTCGGATACCAAGGGTTCGAGTGTTTTGCTTGGGGGGTTGTCGCCTGTGACTGAGTTGTTGGGGTTGACGATGCCGCCGGAGATGATGACTTTAAAGGCATCTTCGATCGACATTGACAAATTAACTACATCTGCCTCCGGGACTATAGCGTACCATCCGGTGGTGGGGTTGGGAGTCGTGGGGATGAAAATGCCGATCGGGCTTTCGCCGGATAAATGAGGCGGAATGTCGTTACTCACGATCGAACCTGTCACAAATGCCAAAGTCCAGATTCCCCGCCGCGGATATTCTACCAATACCACCCGGCGAAATTTGTCGTTCGACTTGAGGATTGTTCCCAGCAGTTGTTTGAGGGTTTTGTAAACCGAACCCGCTAGGGGAATTGCCTGCAACAGGTGTTCGCCAAAGTCTAGCAGCCACTTGCCGAAGATGTTGCGGGCCATCAAACCGATAATTGTAATACTCAGCAGGGGTACAGCCAGCCCTACTAAAAGATTCAGCAGATTTACCAAAATCGGGTTGAGTCCGTCAAAAGGGTTGATCTGCTTGGGAATTTTCGTCAGAAAATTGATCACCCAACTGGCGACGGTAATTGTCAGCCAGATGGTGGTAGCTAAGGGGATCACTACCAGCAGACCTGCGATCAGGTCGTTTTTTAAGTCTTGTTTGATGCGTTGGAGCACGGCGGGTCAAATCTCCTCGTAACTGGCTGCAATAACCTGAATAAACTTGAGAATAAAGCAACTGCACGGGCTTTACTGAAAGTTACTGTGGACGATGATCGTCTGCTTATTTTGCTAACCGCTACGCTTTCTGACGTGCAAGAGTTAGTGTTCGGCGGTGGTGTACCTATATTTTAAAGAATTATTGCCAGGAAAGCGCTGGCTTTTTATCTATGCCTGCTATGGAACAGCTCACCATATTGTATATTTTAATACTGTTTTGCTCGGACTGAACGGATCGCTGGGTCGGTCTAAGGCTGCGGGGAATGCAAGTTTAGCTGCTGCGATCGAGCTGTCTGTCATTTTATAGCAACCGCCACATCGGTGAGGACATATAGCAGTGGACAGTTGACAGTTGACCTGGGACAGTTGCAGAATCAGGAAATCAAACCGTTTAGGCTATGGGTTAGGAAGCTCTATTCATTCCGGTTATTTATGTCCTCAACGCTGTGGCGATTGCTATAAATAACCGGAATGAATAGAGCCGATACCCGTACTGCATCAATGGTCTGATTCGGGTTATGCAACTGTCAACTGTCCATTGTCGAGCGGTCAACTGCTATAGCTTTTGTGGCACTTTGTTTGACCCAAGTCAGCCTCCTTCTGTGCAGGCTGAGTTCGGAGGCTATTAAAATATACATCTTTGGATAGATGCAGTTTGACACTAATTATAGCGTTGCAAAAGTGCTTTTTAATCGGCGAGGGCGATCGACCAGCCAACAGTTTGCCCGGTTTTAATTGTGGCACGGTAGGCGAATCCGGTAAAAAATCAAGCAGACAGACCAGAAACTTGGATTTTCTGCGATGGGAGCGATCGCAATTCCGGAAATCAGATCGGAATTAAGCGTGAATTTGAGCTAGAGAAGAGAGGCAAAGCAATATAGAATTAAGTCAGATCTCACTAGACAAAAATAATCTGGAAAACGAGTTAGGCTAAGTTAGCTGCAAGCGCGACGGGTGCGGGCGCTGCGACAGGGTTTTCAAATTCACCTCCTCAAGCCTCTCGATCCTGCTGAGTTGGTGGCGGTGGTGGCAAGTTTGGCGCTGCGAGGAAACAATTTTTGATTTGAGAAGGAAGAGGGAAGAAGGAAGAGGGAAGAAGGCAGAAGGCAGAGGGAAGAAGGAAAAAGCTAATTAACTGTAGGTGCGGAGCGGGAAAGTTATTAGTCTGTTGTTAAAAAAATCAGCCCCCTCCGCACCATACAATAACTGACAACTGTCAAAAATTAACCCTTCGACAATCTCAGAGCAAGCTATCAACTAAGAAACGAAAATTTAATAACTTAAACACCTCCCACAGTCCTTTCTCCTATTAATTTGTGAGGTAAAAGGAGGCAGAGCCTCCGGATCTGCGTTACCAGGCAGATCCTGGTAACAAGCAACTATCAACTATCAACTATCAACTGTCAACTATCAACTATCAACTATCAACTGTCAAAATTCCGATCGCCTAAACAAGGAAGCAGGCAGACAAGCAGTAAAAGTAGAACCGCAATCTAACTCGCTACTAACTTCAATATCCCCGCCCATCATCTGACAAAAACGCTGGCTGATAGTCAATCCCAAACCAGTACCGCCGTACTTGCGAGTAGTAGAATTGTCGGCTTGAGTGAAAGGTTGGAACAATCGCTCTTGCTGCTCTTGTGTCATGCCGATGCCCGTGTCCGTCACTCGAAAAATTAAAAATTCTGAATCCAAAATTAACATTTGAGCAACTTTCGATTGATATTTATTTTTTAATTCTTCGCTAGTGATTCTTTCGACAGTCAGGACGATCGCCCCATTAGTAGAAAATTTAGCAGCATTGCTCAGCAAATTCAGTATTACCTGCCGCACTTTCATCAAATCGCCGTGCATGGCGCCGATATTCTGGCCACTCAATACTTGCAAGGTATTGCCGTTTTTATCCATTAACGGTTTGATGGTTGTTGCCACTTCCTCGATTAAGCCGCCAACATCAAAGCTTTCGAGATAAATCTCCATCTTGTCAGCTTCAATTTTGGAAATGTCAAGAATGTCGTCAATCAGTCGCAGCAAGTGTTTGCCAGCAGTGCGAATTTTATCTAAGTCCGACACTACCTCTAAGTTGCCCAACTCTTCGGCATCTTCCACCAGCATATCGCTGTAGCCGATAATCGCGTTCAGGGGAGTGCGCAACTCGTGGCTCATGTTTGCCAGAAAAGCACTTTTGGCGCGGTTGGCGAGTTCTGCCGCTTCTTTGGCTAATTGCCATGCTTCCTCGGCGTCTTTGCGTTCGGTGATATCCCGCAGCGTCGCCACGACTGCTTCCACGCTGCCGTCTGTGGCACAAACCGGGCTGAGAATGTACTCGTAGTCGCGGGTTCCCCAGCTTGCGGTGGGGACTATTACTTCGCCTTTCACCGGCTCTGCTGTGGCAAATACGCCGTCGCACTTTTGATGAACCCGCTGCATGATTTTGGGCGGCCAGCCTAATTCCTGCCAGGTTTTGCTAATCATTTCTCTGGGGTTCATGCCGACAGCTTGGGCGGCGGTGCGGCTGACGTAGGTGTATTTTCCCGATCGATCTACTAGAAAAATTAGGTCGAGGGAAGCGCCGAGAATGCCGTCAACTGTTCTGGCGTGTCGGGCTACCTGGGCGGTCATTTGTCTGACGGTGATGGCGCCGCGGACTCGGGCTGCGAGTTCAAACTGCAAGAGTTCGTTGGCTTGTTTGAGAAATAAGGTGCGCTGTTGGACTTCTATTTCTAGTTCTGCTTTGGCTTTTTCTAGGGTGAGTTCGGCTATTTTGCGATCGCTCACATCTGTAGAAATTGTACCGACTGCATAAGTTCTACCTTTGGAGTTGCAGAGGGGAAA
Organism: Microcoleus sp. A006_D1; assembly: GCF_036702805.1. Lineage (NCBI taxonomy): Bacteria > Bacillati > Cyanobacteriota > Cyanophyceae > Oscillatoriales > Microcoleaceae > Microcoleus > Microcoleus sp. A006_D1. The sequence goes on along the minus strand of NZ_JAUBVZ010000003.1, from coordinate 32,521 downwards.
TTTCAGAGAAAGATAAGTGTGGGGGCCGTCGTCTTGAGGGATGACTTCTTCGATGCTGAGGGGCGATCGGGCTTCGATAACTTTTAAGTCGTTTTCTCGCAAGACTGCTGAAGAGTCTTGCGGAAAAATATCGCCGTCGGTTTTGCCAGTTATTTGCTCTTTTGCCATGTGGAACAAATTGTCAAAATGCCTGTTGGTGAGCAGGTATTTTCCCTCAACATCTTTGATGTAAATCATGGCTGTGGAGTTGTCTAAAATCGCTTGCAGCAGTGCTTCGCTCTTTCGCAGGGCTTTTTGAGCGTTTTGGCGATCGAGTATTTCTCCCTGCAATTCCAAGTTGACGCGATTTAAGTCTTGCCAAGCTTCTTGGACTTGATTTAGGGCGATCGCACTTTTTTCTAGTGCTGTATCTGTCGGCCGCGACTGCTTTGAGACGACGCAGTTTGCGGGCAATTCTAGGGGGTGGAAAGTTAGCGGGATTTGGAAATTTGCGATTTTCGCCCGATCACCGGCCAAGCTTCGATCTGGAAAATCGAGCGCTAATTGACGATCTAAAATTGGTTTTTTGGGAAATAAGCTGGGGAATTCGCCTAAATTTAATTTTTCCGATAAATTGTCAGAAGTGCGATCGTCTTCGTTGATGAGCCTCGCGTAGGGGCGGGCTTCGCTAACGCAGATCCGTGATAGCTGCTGCGGTTCGGCGGTAGAATTAGATGATAAAATCCCGTCTGCTGTTGATAAATCTGAGTTAGCGAGTTTGGCATTCCGGCGGGTGACTGCAACTGCCAAGGCGAGGGGGACAGCCACGGCAGACAGTCCCAGCAGCAGCCAATTTTTCCCCCACCAGGTTTCGGAGGTTTTAGGGATGAATCGCACTAAAATTGCTCCGGGTTTCCCGGCTAAATTGTCCAGGGATTTGGCAGCTACTGCATGAGTTTGACTGCCTGTTTCTACCTGTGCGGCGACTGGTTTGCCATCTGCCGCGAGTGCAGATTTTAGTAGCGATTTGTCGATCGTAGGCAAATCGGGCAACTGTTGATTTTTTGTTAATGTTTGGGAACTTGCCAAGACAAATTTACCGTCAGCCAGCGGTTTGTAGATAGCACTATATCCGCCGCCCTGTAAATTTATGGTTTCGCTGTTAGCAACTTCCGCCGTTTGGCCCAGAATTTTTCCTAACACTAAGATACCCATCACTGTCTGAGTTTTTGGATCTTTTACCGGAGTTGCTGCGTAGCGGACGAGGACGCTGCCGTCGCCCATTCCGGGCCCCAAAGAACCCAATTGTTTCTGAACTTCTGATTTAGCAATAATTTCGCTGGCGGTTATTGGCTCTTTTGCGGTGAATACTCGATCGACTATTTTTTGCAGGTTAAAACTTTTTCCCTTCTGGTTGGGATTGACGCTAACCACAATCTGTCGGTTTTTTCCAAATAAGGCTGCGCTGTCTATTTCCCCTGTGCTGACTTGATTTTCGAGAATTTGCTTGACAGATTTACGCAAATTTGATAGGTTTGTGCCACTGTTGTAAGCTGAGGCTGTTTGGGCGATGGTTTGGCTTTCAGAGGAGTTTTGCAAACGGTCAGCGGCGCGATCGAGTTGGACATTGTAGTTGATTTCACTAAGGCTCAATTCTGATTTAGCTTGATTTTGCAGTTGAGTGCTGCCAACTGCTGATGTCAGCCAAAGTGCTGCTCCCGTTAGTCCGACTGGCAAGATTGTTTGTAAGGCCAGCAGTCCGATTAGCTGTTTTCTGCTAAGGCAAAAATTGTAGAGATGCGGCTTTAAAGCTGCTTTTAATATTTCGGAACTCGCAACTTTTGTGGGCGGGTGACAATTTAGCTGGCTGTCGTTTAACTGAGTTTGAGCCATAGTAGTAGATGCTGCTGAATCGGTTGTAGATGACAGGCGACGAATTAATCTGAAACGCCATCAATTTCAAATTTTATAGCAGAATAAAGAAGTCAGAAGTCCCCAGTGAAGCCGCAATCAAAGCTGATGTTTCAGCAATGCCAGAAATTCCTCACCGTCGGGGACAGTTGCTATAGATTTTAGCTTTGAGTTCGAGTTCGGTTAATCGCTAATCATAAAATTGTTAGCTCTGACTCTCGCCAACAAAGTAAGGAAATAACTGGGGTATTTTCCCAAAATCTGGGTTGCTTGCGGTGCAACCAGATTTGGTTTTTCAGTTGTTTTCACATATGCTGCTCGCTGCTATTTAAAAGTTTATTGGGAGCATCTTTTCGGAGTGCGCTTTCACGCGGGAGTGCACTACGCGAGTTCAAAGCCAGAAATATCGGCTTTGTGGTGCAGGATGCTCGCTAGACATAAAAAACTTTGTTTGCGAAATCTGGAGGCTGCTGCCGACTGTCCCGAAATTAGGTAGTTTTTTGATTGACTCGATCGTGAATCCACCTAGAACAAAGTCTAACTTAATTATTGCAGCACGCTCGATCGGCTCGATCGACCTTTTGGCTGCTTCACATCAATCCCACAACCGCCTGCCCGGTTTGCCGCCCAGCCGCTGGTGAGTATCTTTGAGCAAGGTGGGGATGTCTAACTCTTCGGGACACCGGGGCAAACATTCGCCGCAATCGGTGCAGCGGTTGCCTTTGCTGCCGGGAAACCAGTGTCCGGCATTTTCAAACATGGCGTACCGGTATTTACCGAAGTCTGTCATGTCGCAGCCGACAGCGAGATTGCGAAGCCGCAATACTTCGGGAATGTTGATGTTTTCCGGGCAGGGCAAACAGGCATAGCACTGGCTGCATTTGTCGGTTGCCAAGCGCTCTGCAATCACCGATTCTAGCCTCGCAAACTGAGCGATTTCGGCATCGGTAAGGGGAAAGTCGCGATCGCAATATTTTAGAGGTTGCTCTAATTCTGTCGCATTTGCAGCCCCCACACTGAGAGTCCCAATCCTAGTATCGCTAAGTAAAAACCGATAGTTCAACTCTAAGGGCGAGAAAGGCGAGCACAATTGTACGAGAGTTTCCGGGGGCGTGTAAAGTTGCCCTCCTTTGTCTGCCGGGGAAATGATGAAAACGCCCAGATCTTTTTCTGTGGCGAGTTGAATTGCCGGGGCGTTGCGCTGAAAAAAATAGTAATAATGCAGGTTGACAAATTCAAACAAATCTGTATTAATTGCAGCCAAAATCAGATCCAGAGGCCCGTGAGTCGAAAAACCGACGTGCCGAATTCTGCCATCAGCGAGGGCTTTGCGTACAGATTCCATGCAGCCTGTGGGCGATCGCACGATCGCCAAATGTTCAATAGTATTCACACCGTGAATTGCCAGACAGTCGATATAGTCTAGATTCAGGCGTTTGAGGGACTCATCGATGCAGCGTTCCATGGCAGCAGCATCGTCCGTTGGGGGGATTTTCGTGGTGACGTGGAGGCGCGATCGATCGATCGGCAGGGCCGACAAAGCCGCGCCCAGATATTCCTCGCTGCAACCGTAACCCGCCGCCGTTTCGAGGTGATTGATTCCCAGAGACACCGCCTGTTGTACAGTCTGACAGGCAATTTCCTCAGAAGCCAAATAGCGCATGGTTCCCAAGGAAAATACGGACAGGTGCAACTTTGTTTTGCCAAACCGTCGATAGCGCATAAATGTTACGACGAAGTTTCGCTCGGGCCCAAACCGCTTCTCTTGATCAAATCCTCCGGGCGGAGGTTTGAAATAAATTCCCGGAAGGCGCGGCGTTCGGCCTCATCAGCATCTCGATCGACGGGTATCGAAGCATCGGCGACGACTTCTTCCATCACCCAGATGGGGCTGTTCGTACGCAGGGCCAGGGCGATCGCGTCGCTGGGGCGGGCATCGATTTCTTTTTTAACTTCACCCTGACGGACGACTAGGACGGCATAGAACGTGTTATCTTGCAGCGAGTGAATCACTATCCGCTCCAAGGTCAGGCTCCAGGCTTCGAGGAAATTGACCATCAAATCGTGAGTTAAAGGTCGAGGAGGCTTGTGACCTTCAATAGCGCTAATAATAGCCTTTGCTTGCTCCTGACCGATGTAAATAGGCAAAGCGCGTCGCTCAGTAGAGTCTCTCAACAGGACAATAGGGCTGCGCGTGGCTGCATCTAAGGCAATTCCAGCGACTTTCATTTCAATCATTCGATCGGCCTCATAGAATTAAAAAGAAACTGTAAGGCGGTAGAGAACTTGGACATAAAGATGACCTAAATCCAGTATGACTCGATCTTCGCCTGAATCTACAAGCGATCGGGGGACTGTCGATTTTCGATTTTCGATAGCATCCGGGGGACGGCTAAAGCTGATGTGTCTGGTTTGTTTGTGCCTCTGGTTAGATTTAAATAAGCGATCGACTACAGGAAAATCCCTATGTTTACAGGACTAATTCAATCTCTCGGAAAGCTGAAGTCGCTAGGCAACGATTACTTCCAAATTTCCTGCACCTCAAGCAACTCCTATCAGATTTTACAAGATTTAGCCATTGGCGATAGCGTAGCCGTGGATGGAATCTGTTTGACGGTAGTAGAAGTTGTGCCCCAAGGTTTTGTCGCCGTCGCTTCCCCAGAAACCCTGCGCCGCAGCACTCTGGGATCGTTCCCCGATGCTTGGGTGAACCTAGAAACCTCCCTGCGCGCCGGTAGCAAATTGGGCGGACATTTCGTAACGGGACACATAGATGCGATCGGCGCTTTAGCCACATCAACCCAAACAGCCAACGCTTGGGAGATGAGGTTTGCAGCCCCACCAACAGCCAATTCAGCATGGCAGCGTCAAATCGCACCATACATTGTTTCCAAGGGCAGCATCGCCGTCAACGGCATCAGTCTCACAGTGGCAGATTGCGATGCAGACGGAAATTGGTTTGAAATTGCCGTAATTCCGCACAGTTTTTCCGAGACAAACCTCAGCTATTTGCAGCCGGGAAGCTTAGTAAACTTAGAAGCAGATATTCTCGGCAAATATGTAGCCAAATTTCTCCGCAGCGGCCGGGAGGGGCATCCCGAACCCTGGGAAGAAACACCCGCCATCAACAGTTTGGGAACAATTACTCCTGAATTTTTAGCTGAGCACGGATTTATGTAATCTTGGGCTGTACGCGAAGTATTTAATCGTAGAGTATACCTCTTACAAAAATAGCTAGTACGGGCAAGATGCCCGTACCACAAAATTGTTTGATGGTGGGATGCAAAAATAGCTAGGACGGGCAAGATGCCCGTTCCACAAAATTGTTTTATTGTGGAATGGGCATCTTGCCCGTCCAAATTGTTCTATTGTGGAACGGGCATCTTGCCCGTCCCAATGATTGGAGGGTGGGATGGGCATCTTGCCCGTCCCAATGATTGGAGGGTGGAATGGGCATCTTGCCCGTCCAAAAAATCGATTAAAATCTCTTTTTTAATAGTTATAATCTAAAATATAAAATCAACATAACTATTAAAACTGACGCCCCTTACCAACGAACTATTTCTCAACAAAAATTTTTTTCTCCCAAAACAATCCCGCAGCAATTCCCGCCTGAGAAACCAAAAATAATCCTGTAATTAATAACATTTGAATGCCGGAACCGTGAAACAATGGATAAGTTAGCAAATTTAGATAAAATGACGGATGTTGCCGTTTCCCCTTAGCCCCACGTTTCGAGATAATTTGCCCAAACAAAAAAGCACCTCTACCGTAATTGAATTGCTGCCGCCAAAATTTGCGGAGAGTTAGTGCGTGGGAGTGATAAACTGTAACTTCGGGAGCGTAGACCGCGCGACCTCCCAAATTGAGCCAGCGAAAGCAAAATTCCCGGTCTTCTCCAGCCGCTAGAGAAAAAGTCGTGTCAAACCCGCCGATTTTCTGGAAAGCCTCAGCGGGAAGGGCAAAATTGTTAGAAGTGAAAAATTGCGCGCGATCGCCAATAGCATTGTAATAACTGTAAAGATAATCGATTAGTTGCTGGCTGGCAGTAGAATAGATGTTATCAGGCAGCGCGTTGACAGTTCGACCTCCGATTAAGCAGTCTGGTGTTTCCACAAATCGCTTTTCCAGATTTTGCAGCCAATCTGGCGCCACAGTACAGTCATCGTCTGTAAACACTAAAAATTTGCCTGCTGCGACAAAAGCTCCAGTATTTCGCGCTGTTGCGGGGCCGGAGTTTGGTTGTGTCATAATTGTGAGATTTAGCTGATTTTGCCAAGGGGAAATAGTAGTTTCTACAGATATTTCGGTGCTGTCGTTGACAACAATTACTTGAAATCGATCGCGCGGATATTCTAGTTGTACAAAAGACTGAAGACACTGCGCTAATTTCTCGGGCCGATTGTAAGTCGGAACAATGATGGAAAATACAGTTTTAGCTTGGTTCATTATAACTAATTAGGTAAGGACAAAAAACATAGCATCTTGTAGGGGCGGGTTTAGCTGATAATTTATGATCCAAACGATTTGACAAGTGCAAAACCCGCCCTCTCTCCCGTCTAATCTTTATTTGCACTTATATCTTAATTTTTTAAGCGATATAATACAGACTCAGTATTAAAATCTTTGCCGAAAACTTGTTGCAGTGGGCCCTCGGGACTTGTCAACCAAGATAAAGCTTGTTTGGTATAGTCGTCTGTTTCAGTCAGGGGCCCGAATCCCACAGTGCTAATTTTATTTTTGCGGAGGTTGTCAATCCATGCCGGAAGTCGATCGGCTCTAAACGGCACATATAAAACTTGTCTGTCCAAATTTTTGCCGTAAAACAGGTAACTGCGGGAACTTAAAAAGAAGCCGATTTTTTCATCTGGTACTGTATTTGTATCAATATACTCGTAAATGCCGCGATACAGTTGGGCGCGAGCAACATCTCGCTTTTCCATCGCCACCCAACTCGCACTTACCATCAATGCTATACAGGCACAAATTATCATGGTGTAACTCGACTTTTTTTGACGGGCGAGGAGCTTTTTTAACTTGATTAAACTCGGATTGTTTTTGCTCGCAATCTTAGTCAGCAACAGCAATCCAGTAATATAAAGTAACGGGTATATTCCTAAATACTGCCAACTGGGAGATAATATTTTTATGAGCTGATTGATGGCTGCACCGAAATTAGATTTAAAGGTGTCAATTAAGCCGCTTCCCCAAACAATACTGTTACCAGTAAAAGAAGCATTTTTAATCAGGTCAAAAATTGTGCTGCTAACAATGCCTGAAATGCTGCTAATTAAGACGACTGGTACCACAACTTGATTCCGAGTTTTCAAGTTGGTTGCTGTAGCTGCGGCGGCGATGCCTAGTAAGCTTAAAAAGGGAAATCCGTATCTGAGATTGAAACCGAGTAAAGGGCTGATTTGACCGATCGACTCTCCCGCAGTACCGGATGTGTAAGGTGTAATTAGATACAGTATTCCGGTGCTGACTAGAACTACAATTAAGATGATATTATGGCGATCGATTATTCTGCTTTTACGTTTGAAGAAAGCCAGAGGTGCAAAACAGGCCTGAAGTGCGATCGCCAGAAATGGCAGTTGCAACCTCACGATAATTTGCCAGCCGAGAGTTTGCCAGTGAGCAGTATTCCTGGGATTGAATTGAGCTGCTAAAGTGCTTTGCCAAATCTTGAAAAGTGGCGAAGCTGGGGCCGCAGGTATGGTAGGTGTTGGCTGCTGTACGGGAGGTGTTGGTGCAGGTACGGGAGACGGTAAGGGAACCGGCTCTAAGGGAACTTTAATATCGCTGCCATCGCTGACAGGATAATTAATGTGCAGCAAGTTTCTCGCATACCAAAAACCTCCTAAAAACAAGCAGCAAACTATGCCGCACAGCAAGACTGGTTTGAGGTGGCGAATTCTAAAATTAGTTGGTCTGGATTTTTTATTAACCGCGAATCTTGTAATTTCTAATATTGCTAATCCTACGACAAGTGAGGCTGCATAGACTATTCCGGTGATTTTAATTCCGGCTAGCATTCCTGCGGCTGCCAAAAATAGGGAGAGTTCGGATTGCGATCGGCTACTGTGATAGGATAAACCTAGATACAAACCGACTGTAAATATGGCAGCTAGCGGTAAGTCGGGGTGAATGGTGTTAACTTGGTTGAGCATCATTGGTACTGTTAATACTAAAGATGCTGCTGCCATGCCGTGAATGCGGCTTGCTCCAAATTTGACGCTCAATAGATAGACGGCAATTCCTTCAATTGCCCAGGCAATTAGCAGGGGAAAAGCTGCGAGAAAATCTTCTTGGAAGGGGAGCACGCACAAGGCAGATAAGACGTGCCAATTGTAGGGATATACTCGGGCTTGCTCGTGTTCAAAAATCCAATTTCCGGCGGCATCTAATAGTGTAAATGAATGGGTTTGATACCAGCGGGCGATCGCGGGGAGGTGAAACCACAATGAGTCATAATTGGTTGTGGGTTTGGTTGCTAGGGTTTCCCACATCACAAATCCCGCAAAAGTGGCGCTACTAACAATCAAAAGTTCGGATGGGTTCAGAGGTTGCTTGAGTTTGGGGATCTGGGACTTCCAGAAGCTAGACTTTGTGTGTTTTTTGGTATAAATAGGGATTGTGCCGATCGCACAAATCAGAATTTCTGCTATAATAACCACAGCAATATTTAGGCGATCGACACTCCCTAAAATCAAACCGATACAAACTTGTGCAACACTCCATCCCGTCAGCAGTACGAGGAGAAAATGAGGAAATGAATAGTTACTGTTTTCCTTCTGATTCTCTAAGGCAAGAGACAAGCTGAGGGGAATCGGGCCGACTACAATAATCAGAAATAAAATTAATTCCCACAAATGCTGCGCTATTAACATAGGCTGCAAGTTACCAATTTTTATTTATTTTTCCACATTACCAGTCTTTTGCTGGTAACTACAAATCATATCATATTCGGTTAATTACAATTAATAAATAGGTTGGTAGCGAACACTAAATTCCTCACTGCCAACCTATTTAATGGATCTCGTTGTTTAGGTAATCCCCAATTTTTACCTGCTAGCTTGCTTCTGAATTTTCGGTTTGACAGCTTCGGAAGCTTTGAGTTTAGAAATGTCAGGTTTTAGCAGTTCTGGGAATGGCGGCTGGAGGTTGTGAACTTCGATGTCCATTCCCAGGGGCAGAGGTGGAAGCTGGGGCAGATCGTTTTCCAAATCCTTGAGTCCCCTAGCGCTTAGTGTTTCCACGATTTTCGGCATTTGGGGTATTTTGGCAGTCTCCAAAGTGCCGAGCATTTTGGCTACAGCGAATTCTAGCTGAGCACCGGGGTCGATCGCCACCCAACCCTGGTCAGTCATTTGCCGGATCTCGAAGTGGAGGTGAGGCCCTGTAGACATTCCTGTACTACCAACGCGGCCGATCGTATCACCCTGTTTGACAAACTCTCCGGGCTTGACAAACAGTTCCGAAAGGTGTCCGTAGAGCGTTTCTTGAGACTCTTTTTTGTGGTTGAGAACCACTGTCAAACCGTAGCCGCCCAACCAATCGGCGATCGCCACTTGACCCGCATAGGCGGCCAGTACGGGCGTTCCCATCGGAGCCCCCAAGTCTGTTCCGGTGTGAAACCTGCCGTAGCCGCTAACTGGATGAGTCCGCCACCCAAACGGCGAAGTAATTTCCGCAGCAATAGATAGGGGAAACAGCAGCCTGCTGTTGCCATTCCCGGGCATTCCTAAAGGACGCGGCGTGAGATTGTAGTAAGCAAAACCTGTATTGCTGCCGCTGCTGACACTAATCGCACCGACTTGCACTGGCCCGAGTCCCATGCTGGGCGGTGGAGCTGAGCCGCCGTAAGATGCAGGGTTAACGGAGTATCCACCGCCTCCAGGGTATCCAGTGTCTGCTGAGTATCCGGGATTAGCCGAGTATCCGGTGTCTGCGGAGTATCCTGGGCGTGGATCGGCTGATTGCGGGTTTCCCTGTCCCCAAAGCTGGTTGCCTATTTGTTGAACGGCTTGACCGACTTTGCCGACGACATGGACGCTATTATTTCCGGCAACTGTTGGGCGAATATTGCTCGGAAGGCTCTCTGGATTGTTGCTGGGTATGCCCGCTGGCAGATTTCGAGCCGGAGGCGGTGCAATATAGGAGCTGTCGGCGATCGGAGTTTCCGGGCTGTAGCTGGGAGGGGCTGCTTCTGCCGTCACTGGCTCGGAAACAGCAGCAGGCCCGCATAAACCGCCTACTCCTTGTCCTGATGATACGGAACCTTGGCAGCCGGTCGATCGTTCTGCAAACTCTATTGTTGTCGGCGCTTCGTAGCCGCTGGTAGCGCCAGCGCTGTAGTCTGTTTGGTCGGTTTCTGCGTGGGCTGGGTTAACTGGCGCTTCAAAAGGTGGCTCCTGGGCCGTCGCTTCTGGCAGGGGCATCAGCGCTGGCTCTGGCAGATAATATTGGGCCGGAGGTGGTTCGGTGGCGTACTCTGGCTCCTGGGCCGGAACTTCTGCCTGCGGTGCAGGGTCTGGTTCTGGCTGCCATTGGCGGGCTGCGGGTTCCGGAGGCGCCAGAGGAGCTTCAAATAATGGCTGGAGGTCTGCTGCGCCGGGGACGGCTTGTTCTGCTGGGGGTGTTTCGCTTTGGGCCCACACTATGCCTTTGCTGAGCAGTCCCAGACTGGCAAGGCAACCCAGTCCCACCAGCAGTGAGCGTTCGGACAAAAGGCGCGATCGAGTCCGGGCGCCTGTGGGGTGATTTTTTTGCTGTTTGGTGTTCAAATGGGCTGTTATTTGCTTGTCTGGAACTGGTTTCACGATGTTTTTTTCCCAACTCAACAGGGGGCGCAAGGAGATCGAAGTCAGGATCGAATGTATGGCAATCCTTGTCTTTATACAGCCCTAAATGATTTTACCGGGCTGGTGGCAATTTTTTTTAGTGCGTGGAACTAGCACATGATGCTACTGCGTCGATTGGCGATCGATACCTTGGTTTTTGCGATCCCGATCGCACAACTTGCCTGTGACGGCCACACTGATAATAGCGCTTTGGCGTTCCTGTCTGTTAATTAACCTGGACTGCATTTAAATTGTATATTTCAATGAACTATTCCGCTTCACAGTCAAATAGACCTCTTGCAAAAATACCTAGGACGGGCTCTCCCGCCCATCCCACATTTTTTTTTGATTGTGGGATGGGCGGGAGAGCCCGTCCAAAAATTTGATTATTAAAAGGACTTTTGCAAGAGGTCAAATCATCTCCCCCTCTCTCGGGTTATAGAAAAATTCGGCAGTGTCCGCCGCCGTTAACCGCCGAGGAATCCCGATTTTTTGATTACAGCCGATCGGACTTTTAAACTTGGCTGGCAAAATTGTTGATTGTTTAAAATACAAGCTAAATGATGCGCTTGGGGAAGGATAAGTTTCATGACTGTAGCTGGCGATCGCTTGACAAATTTTCCTGACTCTGAACGCCCCGCACAACCTGACGGTATCAGTTGGCAGTGGCAGCAAAGTGCCGAAGGCTTACCCTATCTGACTTGCAGCTTGCTTTCTCCGTGGTCTCACGGCTTTTTTACTCGCGATTTTTCGCCCTCTGGGCCGATCGAGCTGACGGAAGTTCTCGCACCCGGATCTCCGGTTTACCGTCTCCAACAGGTACACGGCAATGCGGTACTCAACACCACTCAGTTGCACCCGGTTGTGGCTCCGGGCCCGGAAACTGCTACCCCAACCTATGCGGATGCCGATGGCTTGGTAGCCCAGCGTCCGTTGGAGGCGCTGTGGGTTTGCTCGGCTGACTGCGTGCCGGTGCTGATTGCTGATAGTGGTACGGGACTGGTGGCGGCAGTTCATGCGGGTTGGCGCGGGACTGCTGCTAAGATATTACCAGAGGCGATCGCTCAACTTGTGGCCGTCGGCAGTCAACTAGAAAATCTGAAGATTGCTATGGGGCCGGCGATCGCTCGAGAGGTTTACCAGGTATCTGTGGAAGTGGCAGCGGAACTCGGAGCCACGATTGCTCCCAAGAGTGCCGTTAGTGCGACAGCAGACGGCATTTTAGAGTTTTTGCACCAACTCCCCGAATCGCCTGTTTTGACCGATCCAGAACCGGGAAAAGTACGCTTGGATGTTCGCCTCTGCAATGCTCTGCAATTGCAACAGTTGGGAATCGATCGTTCTCAAGTGGCGATCGCTCCTTTCTGTACTTATTCTGACTCGGCTCGCTTTTTTTCCTACCGCCGCGATCGACTTAAAAAAGTCCAGTGGTCGGGAATTGTGAGCGCCTGCGGGACAAGTCTCTGCTGAAGGCATTCAGCATTCGGTAAAATTTGAGACAGCAAAGGTAAAAATAAACATCTTTGGGATTCATAATTTTTTATTTCCGAATGCCGAATGCCGAATTATTTTTATCTTCGTAAGGTTTGCTGGTTCCTGTCTTAAAACACTAAAAACTAGCAGCAAAACTTTTGGGAAAGCGGCAGAGCCCCCGCCCCGCTTTCCTCTTTTGTTAAGATTGCCCTATAACAAGAGTGTTCAGCGGGTTATTACAATGAGTGAGCCAACTCCCTATCAACTGCTTGAAGTCGATGAAGATGCTTCCTTTGATGAAGTGCAAGAGGCCCGCACGCGCAAGGCCGAGCAGTACAGCGGTGACAAGAAACGTTTGGAATCCATCGAAGCTGCTTACGACGCGATCCTCATGGATCGTCTGCGGCAGCGACAGGAAGGTAAAATTAAAGTCCCCGAACGCATCCGCTTTCCCGAGCGGCTGACTCCCGCACCCGCCAGCTTTACTCCGTCTCCTCCTTCGGGAAGCCCAGCTTGGTTGCAGCGGCTGATCGATACTCCTAGTCGATCGGACATTTTGTGGCCGGCTGGAGTTTATGCGGGGTTAGGCGGGCTGAGTATTTATCCGGCGGCTAATGATTCTTTACTGCAATTGACTCTGGCTCTTGGGGTCGGCTCTTGTCTTTATTTTGTTAATCGCAAGGAACAAAAATTTGGTCGGGCTGTGCTGCTAACTGTGGCTGGCTTGGTTATAGGCTTGGTGCTGGGAGGTCTTTTGGGCCCTTTGCTCAGTACGGCTACGCCATTTATCACAACAGAGAAATTTATCGCTTTGTTTACGTTTTTAATTCTGTGGCTGGTCAGCGGTTTTCTGCGATAGTCAGTTGTCAGTTGACAGTTGACAGTTGACAGTTGGCAGTGGTTAATTATTGTTATTGATTAATTGTTATTGGTTGGTTCGTAGTTTTTAGGTGTTAGTAGTTAGTTGATTGTTACCAATTACCAATTACTAATTACCAATTAACAATTACCAATAACTAATGACTGTTTACTAATGATTGATGACTGTTGACAACTGACAACTGACAACTGACAACTGACTAATGACTATTAACTAAAATAATCTCAACTGCTTGGCTCAAATTGTTAGCAATTAAATCCGGTTGGTGCATTTCTAGTTGGGTGCGATCGCGAATTCCGCACAAAACACCAATAACCTTGACACCGTGCGTTTTTGCTGCAATAATATCCGCCTCGGTATCCCCCACCATCCAAACCTCAGAAGCCGGCGGCAGTTCGGCGAGAGCTCTTGCCATCAGCAGGGGCTTATCTTTAACATCCCCGGTTTTGAGGTAATCGTTGGGGAGGCAATAGCGACGGTTTTCTGGGAAAAAATGCCCTAAATTGCAGCGGTTGAAGGCTTCGTCTAATTCCCTGACCCGGCGCATAGTCATCACCGCTAAGTCTACTCCAGCGCGCTGCACCTTTTCGAGCGTTTCCACGGCGCTGGGAACTGGTCGATCGTACATCAGGAACGGGAGAGTGTGGACAGTTTGACGGCGTTTGCGGGCAAATTCGACGGCTTGGGCTGCGTCTAATCCTGAGAGGATGCCGATTTCGGTTTCGGGAACCCGCGCCCGCTTCATGTCCCAAAACTCGGATTTTGAGAGTTCGCGCACTGGTTCGCCTTCACGTTGAGTCTCGGCCAGACACTGCTGGTAAACTCGGTAGTAGCGATCGGACACGTCCATGATTGGGCCATCAAAGTCGGTAATAAGTCTCAGCATTGAACAGAGTATTTTTAATATTTTATACAAATTGTTAGCGATTATATCACTTAAACGTCAGAGTCTATTTACAAAACTTGACACAACTACCCACAGAAGGTAAAGTCTATAGGAATGGTGCTAATTAAAGAAAACAGTTAAATTCAACTGTGCCGATCATCAACTGTAGCGGTTGTAACCAATATCAGGGAATCTACAATTTAAAATGTGCAGCACAAATAGTGCAAACCGCTACATATTGTTAATAAATTTAAGCCTCAATCGAGACAAATTTTGACCGCGCTTACTCAAGAAAAGTGGGTCAAATTAATATGTTCTCCGATTTTCAAAATAGGGAAAGAAACTGCTTGGAGAATCAAAAGTTTACTGTTTCGACAAATTAGCCAGCGGTAACAATTGCTGGCATCTGCCAGTATAACAATTCTCAGGCAAAATAGGCATCAAATAACAACTAACTTTAACTGCTAACCTGTAAAGTTCATGTTCTATAACAACGAAATGCTGCCAAAATTAAGCTTACAAATCAGCCCCAAAACTATTAACAATTTTCTTGAAAAATTGTTATCCCTACGTCGAATTGAATACCTCGCAGTCGATCGAGAACTGAAGATTCAAGAAACATCCTTAAACGTGCAAGAGTTTGCCGACATTCCTGATGGGGTCGAAAAAGGCAAAGATGTGCGCGATAGTTTTCCAGAACTGATCGGAATTGAAGAACTCCTCGACGATATTCTTGAACAACGACAGCCAATTTTTCAATTGAAATCAGTAACAAGAATTTTAACTAATGGCTCTTATTTGTATCTAGATTTATATTTTTTTGCTCAGAAAGATCACCTGAAGCCTGAGAGATTGATTGTTTTATGCGAAGACGTAACAGACACTACTGCGCTTCAGCAAAGTATGGTTCAGGCAGCAAACGAAAACAGTATTAAAGTTGATTACTTGGTGAGCGATCGAGATTATATTGATAAAATCCTTAACTCTATTAATGATATTTTATTGGTGACAACGGAAGCGGGAAAAATCAAAAAAGTGAATAAATCTACCCAACTATTATTTGGATATACAGAATCAGAATTAATCGGTCAACCAATCTCAATGATTACGACTGACGAGGAATTATTGCGTCAAGTTAGCCAGCTACCTCCTGAACTTAAAAATGAATCTTGGCATCAAGTAAAAGTAGCTTGTACAACTAAAAAAGGTTCAAAGCTGACAGTTGCATTTTCCTGCTCTACTATCGAGACAAGCATAGAAAGCCAGCACTCAGACAACAAAACCATACAAAATTTTGTCTATGTGGGCAGGGATATCACCGAGGAACAGCGGACAAAAAAGCGTCAAGCAGCACAGTATGCGGTAGCTCGCATCATGTCAGAATCGGGTTCTTTAGAAAGCGCCACTCCGAAAATTATGCAAGCTATTTGTGAAAGTTTGGGGTGGGATATCGGCGAACTTTGGACGCCTATGGATGGAAAAGAGACTAAATTTGATGCGGAATATACGCGCGAACGAGTACCATTTTTGTTGACTGTACCAGATAGTAATGTTGAAGATATACCTTTGTTGCTCCGAGTGGGAGTTTGGCGGCGGGGGAGTGAAGTTGGGGAGTTTGTGGAAAATTGCCAGCAGATTAGTCTAGAGCCTGGTGCGGGTTTGCCGGGAATAGTTTGGAACACCGGTTATCCGCAGTGGATTACGGATCTTCTTAAGGATCGCAATTTTGTACGATCGCACTTAGCCTCTAAAGCAGGATTGCGATCGGCTTTCGGTTTCCCGATTCGCGCTAGCGGTCAAGTTGTAGGGGTAATGACTTTTTTCTGCCGGGAAAAACAGCCGTCGGATGAAGACTTGCTTCAAATGATGGCGGCGATCGGTTCCCAATTAGGGCAGTTTGTCAAGCGCAAATATGCGGAGCAAGAATTGCAAGAAGCTGAAGCTTCCATCCGGTTTTTGTACGAGCAAGAAAAACAACAAAGTGAAAAATTAGCTCAGCAAAATTTAGCTTTAGAACAGACTAAATTAGAGTTAGAAGCTGCTAATCAGGCATTGCACAGACTGGCATCTGTGGACGGTTTGACTCAGATTGCTAACCGCCGCTGTTTTGACAAAACATTGCAATCGGAATGGCAGCGGATGGCTAGAGAGAAAGAGCCACTATCTTTGATTTTACTAGATATCGATTTTTTTAAACTTTACAACGATCGCTACGGGCATCAAGGAGGCGACGAATGTCTCAAAAAAGTGGCTGAAATTTTAGACAGAAATGCTCACCGGGGAGGCGATTTAGCAGCCCGCTACGGTGGCGAAGAATTTGCGGTAATTTTGTCCGGGACTGATGCCAGGGGAACCCAGCGGGTAGCTGAATTAATTCGCAGGGATTTGAATGCTATGGCAATTCCCCACGAAGGTTCAAAGATAAGTGAGTCCCTGACGGCGAGTATGGGCGTAGCTAGTGCTGTGCCCGCTCCTGAACTATCTGTGGAGTGGTTGATTGGGGAGGCCGATCGCGCGCTGTATCAAGCTAAACTAGAAGGGCGTGATCGGATAGTTTACCTAGACTCGAAGAGAGAATTTCAGAGCGGGAAAGGAGTATTTTATGATGATTGTGAGAGAAGCTAAAATCGCTGACGCACCTGCAATTGCACGGGTTAACGTAGACACTTGGCGGACAGCTTACCGAAAAATTGTACCGCCAGATTACCTGGCGCAACAGTCATATCAAAAACGAGAAAGCAGTTGGCAAGAAATCCTGGCAAACGTCAAAAATACTGGGGGTTTTGTCTGCGTTGCTGAGAATGACTCGGGACAAATTGTGGGTTTTGCTGCGGGCGGTTGCGAGCGCACGGGCAAATATATTTATCAAGGAGAATTATTTGCCATCTATATATTGGAGGAATATCAGCGTCAAGGAATCGGACAGCAACTCGTGCGAGCAGTTGCCACAAAATTGGCAGAATTGAGTTTAAATTCGATGCTGGTTTGGGTACTGGGAGACAATTCAGCCTGCCAGTTTTATGTATTTTTAGGAGGTGAAAAAGTGGACGAAGAACAGACAAGCAGGGCAGGAGTTCTACTCAAAGAAATTGCCTATGGGTGGAAGGATATCGCAGTGCTTATCAACAAGGCGGCATGACCTAAAAAGTGGAATTTTTATCAATCATCGGTCAAACTTCCCCGCTTCATTTGTTCCCGTTCAATGGCCTCAAACAAAGCTCGAAAATTTCCAGCCCCAAAACCTCCTGCTTGCACCTGTTTGCCGTTAACTAAAGTAACTCGGCGCTCAATAATCTCGAAAAAGAAAGTCGGTTCTGCAAAAATTGGCTGGGTAAAGATTTGCAGCAGCATCGCAGCGGGAGTATCTTCTTGCCAATCTGCCAAAACTTCCGAAGCTGCAATTTCTTGCCAATCTGCGGGCAAATACTTTTGTCGCGGCCGCAATTCGGAGTAATATGTTGGAGGAACTGGCAGAAAAGGCAAACCGCGCGATCGCAACTCTCCAACAACTTGCACAATATTATTAGTTTGCAAAGCCATGTGCTGAATACCCGGCCCTCGATTTGCACTCAAAAACTCTTGAATTTGAGAATTAGCCGATGCCGGTTCATTAATCGGGAATTGCACCCCACCTTCAGCGTGCACCATAACTTGACTCCGCAAAGCCGACTTCTCAGTCTGAATATCAAAATTTTGCTGCGGTTGAAAACCGAATATTTTTTGATACCAACTAACAGCACTTGACAAATCGCCAGATTCAACATTTAACACTACGTGGTCGATGAGCCTAAACAGCGGCTGCTTACCAGAAGTGGGGATCACCAAATTCTCGCCAATTCCCTCAACAAGCGTGTGGCTTAAATCTCCCCAGCCAGAGATTTTTGCCCGCTTAAAACAGCCTGCTGTTGTTAGGTCTTCTTGAATCGGTTCCAGAATTTTAGCGCCTGCCGCCTGCGCTCTAGCCACCGCTAATTCAATATTTTTTACCCTAAAACCCACATCCGCAATCCCGGCAGGATGAAACTTCAACCAACTAGCAGCCGGACTGGCTGGTGTCAGGGGCGAAGATAACACAAAACAGACATTGCCACTGCTGACAACTTCAGTGCGAGTGTGGCTGTTGGCGTAACCTGCTATTGATTGAAAGCCTAAGTGGCTGACAAACCAGTCGCGGGATACTTTAGCATTTTCAACGTAAAATTGAATGCGATCGAACTCCATAATCAATAATTGAAAATGGAACGTGAACAATTGAAAATTGGCTGATTTTCAGGGCTAAACTGCAAGGGAGAGACTGAGGAATGGAGATTTTTCATTAATTTTTTGTATACTCGTTTAATCATAACCCAAAAATTGAATATCCTAGCTCCCTCTGAAGGCAGAAATACATCGGCACTTAAAAGAAACGCGGTGTCTGGGATGACTTGAGTTTTGTGGTGAGGCCTTCGCCAACAGTTCTGGGTTCAAAAAATGGTTGACGTGCTACCTAGTATGGACTCAATCGGTGCGCATTGCGCACCCTGCAAACCACTAAAAGAACAAATGACTTTCTGGCTGAATATTAATTTCTAATGGCACAGCTTGCGGGTCAGAAGAAAGAGCAAACATAATTGCATTTGCAGCAGTTTCGGTACTCAGCATTTTTGAGCGGTCTACCTTCAAACTCACATTATCCCAAAACGGAGAATCCACCCCACCAAAATAGAATAGCGTAAATTTAATGCCGTAGCGTCGCAGCTCATCTGCCATGCACTTGCTGAAACCAACTACCCCAAACTTTGAAGCGCAATAAGCCGTTCCCATCGCCATCGAATGCTTGCCCAAAATTCCGATGACATTGCAGATGTGGCCAGATTTACGGTCTTTCATCACATTTGCGGCTGCTTGAGATGTGTAAAAACTGCCTTTCAAGTTCAAGTCAAGCATCGCATCTAAATCAGCGGGTTCTAATTTGTTCCACTGCTTGAGAATTCCCGCACCGGCAGCGTTTACGAGGGCATCAATTTGTCCGAAATGCCCCGCAGCTTTTTGCATCAGCGTCTCGACTTGCGGCAAATCGGTGATGTCTGTCGGTACGCACAGTACCTCTGTTGTCGAAAGTTCGCTTGCTAAAGCGTCTAATTTACTGCTGTCTCTGGCGGCGAGCACTAGCGTCGCACCCGCATCGGCGAGTTTGCGGGCTACTGCTGAACCGATGCCACCAGTCGCACCCACTACAACTACAACTTTGTCTTGCATATCGCTTTACATTTCTTTACGTCCCGATTGTATGATAACTCAAGTTGCTAGTAATTGGTCATTGGTCATTGGTCATTGGTCATTGGTCATTGGTCATTGGTCATTGGTCATTGGTCATGGGGAGCGACAGCGAAGTATAGCGGTTCTAAACTTTCGTGAGGTACTCGCCAGCCTATTACCAATTACTCATTACCAATTCGCAATTACCCATTACCTATTTGAGAATTGCTGTTTAATTTATAATTAATTTAGAGAAACTTGCCAGCCTTTTTCGGCTTTTTTGAGGTGGAGAGAAGTGCAGGATTGCAAAAATTTAGGAAACTTTCTACCGAGATTAAATTCCTTAATTATTTGGGTAATTTGTTTGCCGTATTGTCTGTGAAATTCGCTGCCTACGTTGGAGAGAAATACAGAATTATCACGAGAGTTGCCGGTTAAGTCGCTAACTATTTTGACTAGAGCTCTTTCCAAGTCTTCCAGAGAATTGATGTCTGTTAATGTCGCAGGTGCTGCCGGGGTGTTAGTGAGATTTTCTTTGCTCAGTATTGGCGGTGGGGGCGACAATTTGATTTCAAAGAGAGTGACATAACTTTGAGAAGTTTCTGAGGGTTTGTGGAGGACAAACTCGGTTGGATATTTGATAAAGATATCCCGGGTTTTAGTGCCTAGGAAATGAGTTGCAACAATTTCATTGAGGACTAAACCGTAATTTTCCCTAAATAAAGCTGAAACTGTAGAAAGTTTTATCCATTGAGCTGATGTGCGTTGTTGCTCTTTTTTGATTAATTCTTTGAGCTGAATAACTAATTGTTCTACAGGTGTAATTTCCGGTACTGTTACCAGGGAATGGGTTTCCACTTGACCTGTTTTGCTGTTTAAAACTATAATTTTATCTATTTGCTTGCGGACTTGAAAGACTGTTAGTCCGTGGGCTTGCAGTGTGTTGCTGAGGTGGGTGAGGGCGCGATCGGACGAACAGACAAAAATCTCCTTGGCTGTGGGATAATGTACGAAAATCGATGCGCCAACAGTCGCCATTTTCAAGTCGGCGCTGTCTTTGCCGGGGGGGACGTGAATCAGTTGATAGCCGCGCTGGTGAAATTCGGCGTCTTTTTTGCCCATGCTGCGCCAGTTGGCAAAGGCTACTTTGATTTGGATGGGATAGTGGGAGATTCCCTCTAGGAATTTTTCGGTTTCGATGTTGAGTTGCAAGTTTTCAACATCTAGCAGCAAGATAGCAATGCCGGCAGGAAGGGGGGTTGTTTGATTGGCTGTTGGAGTTGGAGGTTTTGAGGAAACAGAGTTTTGTGATTGGGCTGGTGGTGTTTGGGGTGCGGCTAGCTGCTGAATTTTGGCCAATAATTTGCTGAATTGAGGTGAATTAATGAATTCGGGAATCAGCAGAATTTGGAGATATTTTTTGGCCGTCAGCAGCAGGGAATCTGTATCGCTGGCTACTCTAAAACTTTTGGTCAATTTTCCAATCAAAACTGACTGAAAATCAGGTTGACCCCAGGGGGTTTTCCTATATTTTTCAGCTATCCATTCGGGGTGCTGTTGCTGAATGGAAATTAGTGTTTGAGCGATATAGCGACTGATGGCGCTGAATGCGACTGATTCTTGAGTCGTCAGCAAGGGAGTTAGATCGGGCATGGCCCTCTACAATGCGGATGGTGTCTCAATCTATCTTGACATACTCCTCGGCCGTACCGGGGGGATTCTAAGAATCACTTCTTAGATTTTCTGCTTCTTCGCAACTGCCCTTCAGAAGTATTTCTGTCGGGTCTTACATTCGCTCCACAGACTGACACGGCAAGCCCTGCCGCCAAAATATTATTCGCGGCATTAATATCACGGTCATGGTTCGCCCCACATTTGGGACAATCCCACTCTCTGATATTTAGAGGCAACTTGTCAACAATATGACCGCAATGCCCACAACGCTTAGAGCTAGGAAACCATCGGTCAATCTTGACCAAAGTGCGACCATACCAATCACACTTATATTCAAGTTGCCTGACCAGTTCCCCCCAACTACCGTCACTAATTGCCAGAGCAAGTTTGTGGTTTTTCATCAGATTCTTCACAGCCAAATCTTCGACAGCAATGGTTTGGTTTTCACGCACTAATCGAGTCGTTAACTTGTGAATAAAATCCTGACGAGCGTCGCTAATTTCAGCATAGACTTTAGCGACTTTCAAACGGGCTTTGTATCGGTTGTTCGAGCCTTTCTGCTTACGGCTCAAAGCCTTCTGCGCTTTACGCAACTTGCGGCGTTTAGCTTTAAAAGCTTTAGGGTTAGCAATCTTCTCGCCCGTACTCAATGCAATCAAGCTTGTAATACCCAGGTCAATCCCAACTTGATTAGGAGACTCAGGTAATGTTTCAATCTCGACATCTACCAACAGAGAAACACTCCATCTACCAGCCGGCGATAGTTTCACTGTCACAGTGGATGGCTGTATGCCTTGAGGCAGCAACCTACTCCAACGAATAGCCAGTGGTTCAACGCATTTAGCCAGGTAGACTTGACCATCTTTCCAGCGAAAAGCGGATGAGGTAAACTCTGCACTGCCACCATGATGCTTTTTCTTGAAGTTCGGGTATTTTGCCCTACCTGCAAAGAAGTTGGTAAATGCTGTTTGGAGGTGTCGCAATCCCTGTTGAAGTGGAACGCTGCTCACTTCTGTTAGAAAAGTGAGAGTATCTTCTTTTTTCCATTCAGTCAGCATTGCAGAAGTTTCAGCGTATCCGACTCGCTTTTGCAGTGAATACCATGCTTCTGTCCTCAGGGCAAGGGCACGATTATAGACAAGACGGGTGCAACCCATTGTCCGCCTCAACAGGGATTCCTGTTCGGGCGTTGGATAGAATCGGTACTTGAATGCTTTCTGTGTCATGTCTTACACTATAGCATTTATTCTGTAAGATGTTTGGAATCCAAGAAAAGCCGTCAAGCGAAGGACGGGGTTTTAAACCCAAATCTATCATAATGTTAGTTTCTCTGTGACTGTCGGACGATCATCGCCCGCCAAATTAAACCGGCGGCAATTAACGCCAGCCCTGTCAGCCAAATTTGCCTCTCCACCCAGAAAGCCAGAAACAGACAGGAAGCCAAACCTACCCAAGCCAACCACTGGGGATAAAGCCTTTCGGCGGGAGAAAGTTGCAGCGCGGCTGCGTTGGTGATAGCGTAGTAGATCAAAACACTAAAAGCACTAAACGACCAAGTGGTTTTGACATCGCCGATGAGGATTACAAGTGCGATCGTAATTTCGACAAACACGACAGCCACATAAGGCGTTGTCCCCGCAGGATTCAGCCGCGCCAAGACTCTCGGCATATCCAACCGCCGCCCCATCGCCAGCCAGACGCGCGACAGCCCTAAAATTAAGTTCAGCAAGACTCCCAGCATGGCAGTAATTGCGCCGACGGCTAGCAGTTGCGAAACTCCGGGAATTCGGAAACTGCGGGCGATGACTTCCAAAGGTGCAGCCGTGCCGCCTGTTTGCAAAGACAATTTATCGGCTCCCCCCGCGCCGGCGACAACTATTGCTACCGCCACGTAAAGCACCATTGTCAGGACTAAAGTTAAAATTATGGCTTTCGGAATAGTTTCTTGTGGTTCCCGCACTTCCTCGCTCATGGTGGCGATGCGGCCGTAACCGGTGTAAGCGACAAACATTAGGGCGCTGGCGTGGAGGATGGAGCCGATCGAGCTATCATGCTGTAGCGTGGGCATTTCCCAGTTTACCTCTGGCAAACCGACAGCAATAAAGACAGTCAGAGATAAGAGTGTAACTGAGACTATGGCAGTATTGATGATATTCGATCGCCTGATTCCGGTCAACACAATTAAAGTTAGGGCGGCGAGGGCGATTAAAGCTGTTAGGATTAGGTAAGTGCGATCGGCTACACCAACTGCATTTAAAAAATACCCCGCAAAACCCAAAGCAGCAGTAGCAGCAGAAGCCGTTTTAGCTAAAAGAAACATCCAGCCGGCAGTAAAACCCAGCCAAGGATTGAGATATTTGTAACCATATTCATAAGTACCGCCGCTAACAGGGTGACTCGCCGCCAACTGAGCGCTGTTAAGGCCGTTGCAGACAGCAACCAAAGCCGCCACAGCCACAGCCCAAATAACTCCCGGCCCCGCAATTTCCGCAGCAATTCCGATACTCACAAACACGCCCGTGCCCACAATCGAGCCCAAGCCCATGAGAGTTGCACCGAAAACACCCAATTCTCGCTTTAAAAGTGGGGGAGACATATAAAAATTGTTCGCAGTAATGACTGATCTCAAATACGGTAACATTGGAATTATATGCGATCGGGATGCTCGCATGGGGGGGCGAGAAACCGGGTTTCTTCGTATATTTGTCGCTACTCAACCTCAAATCTCGTAGAAACCCGGTTTCTGTGCTTTGCATGGGGGGGCGAGAAACCGGGTTTCTTCCTATATTTGTCGCTACTCAACCTCAAATCTCGTAGAAACCCGGTTTCTGTGCTCACGGTGGGGGGCGAGAAACCGGGTTTCTTCGTATATAGCGGTTCTCAAAAAAGTGAGGAGAGCCTCATGCCCTATGCCCTATGCCCTATGCCCTATGCCCTATGCCGGAAGCGTACCTCATCTTTCTGAGAAAGGCTATATTTGTCGTTACTAAACGCCAAATCCCGTAGAAACCCGGTTTCTGATGTCACGGTGGGATTGCGACTAAATATTAACCAAAACGACCTTGAATGTAATCCCTCGTACTCGAATTACTTGCAGAAGTAAAAATCCGGCTAGTCGGCCCAAATTCCACCATGCGACCGATGCGACTTTCATCAGTATTAAAGAAAGCCGTATAATCAGAAACACGAGCCGCCTGCTGCATATTGTGCGTGACAATCACCACAGTCAACTGCTGCCGCAGAGTCTGAAACAACTCCTCAATCTTCATAGTAGAAATCGGGTCGAGAGCAGAACAAGGTTCATCCATCAGCAAAATTTTCGGCTTCACCGCCAAAGCACGAGCAATACAAAGCCGCTGCTGCTGTCCGCCCGAAATCCCCTGCGCCGACTTCTTCAAATTGTCTTTCACCTCATCCCAAAGCGCCGCACTTTTCAGGGCAGATTCCACAATTTCATCTAATTCTGCTTTGCTTTTGCGACCAAAAATTCGTACTCCGTAAGCAATATTATCGTAGATGCTCAGCGGAAAAGGATTCGGCCTTTGAAACACCATGCCCATTTGGCGGCGCAAACTATTAATATTGACTTTCGGACTGTAAATATCCTGTCCAAAAAACTCAACCGTGCCTTTGATTTGAACTTTTCCTTCCAATTCGCCGATGCGATTGAGAGCTTTAAGAAACGTTGATTTGCCACAACCTGAAGGGCCGATAATCGCGGTCACTTGCGGGTGAGGGATATTCATCGACAAATTTTCGAGCACTTTGTGAGTTCCGTAGGAGAAACTCAAGTCCTGAACCCGCAATGCTGGCATTGCATTGGGGTCGATTTCAGGAGTTGCGTCTTCTAGGAAATTGTCGCTATATTTTTCACTCTTTAAGTTACTTTTGGGTGTCATGATTTGCAGTTGTTCTAGTGTTGGTAGTAGATTTTTAGAGGCAGAAGATTACCCGATGACCTTATTTAGTTAGACGTTCTAGCTATGCACTCATTTCTTAAATCACGGATATATTGATACACAAACCGCAGATTTAAGGCAGATAAACACAGATTAAGGCAGATAATTTCAAGATAGGAAATAGAATGAATGCAATCTTGTCTCACATCAATCCGTTAAATCCGTTACAGAATCCGTTGCCGAACTTCCTTCACCAGCAATTTACCGATTTTGCAAGCGTTTGCGAGTGACGGCGCGGGAAGCCAAGCTGGTCACCAAAACCATTCCCAAAAGGACAGAAGCAGCAGTCCAGGCCAATTCGTTCTGCTCCTTGTAAGGAGAGCTGGCGTAACTGTATATTAATACTGACATCGAAGGAGTCGGAGTCAGCAATGTCTGTGGAATTTCTTGGATTTTTGCGATGGTTTCTGCGCCGACGGGAGACTGAACTATCTCGCCCAGTTTCTCAACTAAAGGAGGCCAAAATTGGCTCGACAAGGCAGTTACGATTAGGGGTGCAGTTTCGCCGGCGGCGCGGGAAGCTGCTAGTAAAATGCCTGTGGTAATTGTCGGGAGTGCTGAGGGAATAATAATCCTAAAAATAGTTTGAAAGCGTCCGCCTCCCAAACCAGCAGAAGCGAGGCGGTAAGAAGCAGGCACTAATTTTAATGCTTGTTCTGTTGTCAGGGCCACAACGGGCAGCATGATAATGCCGAGAGCGAAACCGCCGGCCAATCCTGAGAATGCCTTAGTTGTAACTACAATTAGGGCGTAAGCAAACACGCCGACAACAATTGAGGGAACGCTGCTGAGAATGACGGTGATAAAGCGGATGGTATTCGCTATCGCCTTATTTTCTCTCCCAAATTCTGACAGAAATATTCCCGTCATCACGCCGATTGGTACGCTAAATAATGTGGCAATTCCTACCATTAAAGCAGTGCCGAAAATCGCATTTGCAAAGCCGTTGGGCTGGTCTTCAACTCCGACGGGTGCGGGCAGAGATACTAGCACTTCCCAGCTCAAATGTGTCAGTCCTTCGCCCAATATTTTGTACAAAATAGCGAACAAAGGCAGCAGGGCAAGAGCTGTGAGAGCGAAAGCAATAACTGTCATTCCCTGGCTGAAAAAATTGCGGCTCAGTGACAGGGGTTTGTAGATTTCCGTATCCAGAATACTGTTTGAATTTTGTGTTTGAGTCATGATTAATTCTTAGCTCCCTTAACGCCGATTAGCTGAACTAGCAAGACTGCTACTGCGTTCACTAATAGGGTGATCACAAATAAAATTAGCGCTAAATACATTAAAGAACCGATGTGCAGTTCTTCTTGAGCTTCCCGAAATTGACTTGCCAAAACGGCGGGAATTGAGTACCCTGGAGCTAATATGGATTGGTTGATTTGAATCGAGTTGCCAATTACCATTGTGACTGCCATTGTTTCGCCCAATGCGCGTCCCAATGCTAAGATAGTCGCTCCGATAATTCCCGAACTTGCTGCTGGCAATAACAGCTTAAATATGGTTTCCCAGCGGGTGGCACCGAGGGACATGGAAGCACTTCGCAAATCTACTGGCACTGACATCAAGACATCGCGGCTGATGGCGGCGACTGTCGGCAAAATCATAATCGATAAAAGTATCCCGGCGGGTAGCATTCCCGGCCCAAAGGGTTCGCTGCTGAATAGGGGAAACCAACTAAAATTGTTGAACAGCGACTGCTGTAAAGGTAGCAGAAAGGGAATTAATACGAAGATTCCCCACAGGCCAACGATGACGCTGGGAATGGCTGAGATTAATTCAACCATGAATCCCAAGGGCGATCGCACCCAACTCGGCAAAAAGTTCTCGCTGGTAACGAGAGCGACTGAAAGTCCTAGAGGAATTGCGATGATAATGGCGATCGCAGAACTAACTACTGTACCGTAAATAAAAGGTAGAGCCCCAAACTGCAACTCCCCGATATCCCATTTGGTATTCCACAAAAACCCTAGTCCAAACTTGCTAATCGCGGGCCAAGCATCCTTGAAAATTATCCAGCTCATCCAGAACAGTGTGCCCGCCGTCGCTAAGGCAAAAGCCCATACAAATACTGTAAATCCCGACTCCAGCCATAAACCTTCGCCAGCAGTATCAGTCAAGTCTACGTGCGTGTTGATTTCAGCAAGCTTCCGAGTCGATTTTTTCGGTTTCTTTGAAGAATTGGTCATACCAAGTTATGGCGTAAAAAGCGAAATATGTGCTTGAGAGACTAGCTTGTAAGGTGCTTGTTATGCACCTTACCCTGAAACTAGCTAGTAGGGTGCGAATTACGCACCAAAGACCCTTAAACGATATTGTAGGGTGCGCAGTGCGCACCAAAGCCCCTGAAATTTATGAGTTTTTCGTCATACATTTAACTCAAAACTCATAAGTAGGTGATAACAAATAAATCTGACATGGGGAGGGCGGGTTTTGCATTTATATACTCGCTTGTATCAGAGCTTCTTAGCTAAACCCGCCCCTACCAAATACTATCTTTTTTGTGCTCACCTACTCAACTCCCTGAAAAATTTTTGAATTAACCTTTAGCAACTACACTCTGATTCACTGTTTGAATCACCTTTTGAGCTGTGCCTTGGGGAATCGAGGTAAACTCTAGTTGTTTGTTGAGACCTTGACCTGTGGTCATCACCCAATTCACCATCTTTTTAATAGCATCTGCTTTTGCAGTAGGATACTCTTTGTAGATTAACAGCCAAGTCAAGCCAACGATCGGATATCCATCATTAGGATTTCCTTCAACCAAGCGGAAGTCTGCCGGGAATGTTTCCCCTGCTAAAGCTTTTTCGGCTTCTGCCAAGTTAGCGTCTACAAACCGACCAGCTTTATTTTGAATAAACGCTGTTTGGAGCTTGTTTTGTCGAGCGTAAGTATCTTGAACGTAGCCAACTGCACCCGCTGTTTGTCTCACCAAACCAGCTACGCCAGCGTTTCCTTGACCGCTGAGAGGGCTACCGGGCCAACTCGGTTGAGCGGCACCTTTGATGCTGCTGCCGATCGCCTGCAAGTGGTTAGCAAAAATAAAGGTTGTACCGCTGCTGTCTGCCCGCACAACTACTCGAATTGCAGTATTTGGCAAGTTTTTAGCTTGTCCGGCAATCCCTGCTATTTTCGCATCATTCCAGCGGGTAATCTTGCCTTCAAAAATGCCCTTCATGGCATCGGCACTCAGCTTGACATTGTTGACTCCGGGCAAGTTGTAGACAACTGCAACCGCGCCGCCAGCAGTCGGAATTGCCATGACACCGCGCTTTACCTGAGAGATTTGTGCAGCAGTCATCAGCGCGTCGCTACCAGCGAAATCCACAGTACCTGAAATTAATGCTTTGATACCAGCGCCGGAGCCAGTGCCTTCGTAGTTTACAGTAATTTGATTTGCACTTCTCATCTGAGAGAAGTAGCGATCGTACAAAGGTTTAGGAAAAGTTGCTCCCGAACCGTTTAATGTTACCGCAGCTACAGCCGAAGTAATCAAACTTAGCGACAATGCTGCTACTGCTAGCGAAACAATAAAGCCACGTCGCCAGCCTTTAGTGAAGAAAACCATAACTCCTCGTCCTTAGTATTAATAGCAGACTTTACAAATCTCTTCCATAGGATAGACTGAAATCCTAAGTAAAAACAGGGGAAATGATAAGCTTGTTTTAAATTATGGTTAAGAATAGATTAAGCTTTTAATGATTAAGCAATGGCTGCACAAACGATAACCTTTCTTTAATCTATAGTTAACATTAGCAGGACTTACTTACTCCTGGCCGAAGAAACCGGGTTTTTTACTAAATCTGCGGTTCACAATCAAGTTTTTTCGTACACAAACCCGATTCCCTATCCCCGTGTCTAAGTCCTAATTAGATTAAAAAGATGAGCTTGGGGCGATCGCCACTTGATACCCCTTACCTTTCTTCTGCACTTTAAATGTTGGGCACGACTGCAAAAAATCGGGAAATGGGCTGTCTAATTTGAGCGCTTTCAGTTTTTTAGTAATTGGTTGACCGTATTGCTTGTTTAATTCGCTGGCTACGTGGGGAATCGGAATAAAGTTGCCGGGAGATTGAGCGGTTAAAGCTCTCACAATTTTTGCTCAGATGCTTTCAGCGCTGCCGGAGAGTCAGTTTTTGACGGCGCATCTTTTTCAGCTATCGCTACTTGATGTTCGCTGCCATTTAATGTTAGTTTGAAAACCGAAGCTCGCGACTGCAAAAATTTGATCAAACTGGAATTAGCCAAAAAATGTTTGACAATTAAATCGGCATGGCAGTCATATGTCTTGAAAACTTTTTTCTTGAGTTTTGCCACAGAAATAGCATCCTCTCCCGACTCAACTCTCGTCGCCTCAATCATCTCGAAAAGTATCTTTTCTAAATCATCCAGCGAATCAATAGCAATTGAATTAGCAGGTAAAGTTTCTGGCAAGTTCTGATGTTGAAAAATTTGAGCGAGGGGAAGAGAACTTGCGGGTTCTTCTGCGGCAGTAATTTCGTTTTGGGCTGACGAAAATCCTCCTAGATTGGGGGAATTTATAGGATTGAATTCGATTGCGCGGCGCTCTTGAAAAAGTTGAGTAACACTAGAAAACCAAGCTATCCGCTCCTCGATAGATTGGTTTTCTGCCTTCAGCAAATCGCCAATTTTATTAGCCAGTTCTGCAAAAGTAGGGAGTTCCACTTCCTCTTTGCAAGAATAGTGCTTGCTCTCCCCAGTCAGATGATTTTCTACAGACAACACAGCATTTTGACTGCGTACCCGAAAGACAGTCAATCCCTGATTTTGCAGTTGATTGCAGAGGTGATTTAACAAACTGTCCGAAGAACCAACAAAAACTTGTCGGACAGCAGGATAGCGGTATAAAATAGCAGCACCAAAGGCAATCATTTTACCGTCAGCGCTGTTAGAACCGCCCGGAGCGTGAATTAGTTCGTAACCGCGATCGTAAAGTTCAGCATCTAGCTTGCCCCCTAGCGGGTTTTTCCAGTTAGCAAAAGCAATCTTAACTTGCAGGGGATAGCTGCACAGACTGGCTAAAAACTTTTCCGTATTAATGTCGAGTTTCAAGTTTTCTGCATCTAGCAATAAAATCGCAATTCCCTGATCGCACTTTACGGCTGTTTCTGGGGCGATCGTACTTTCGGCGCACCCACTGTTAGACGGCGGCAAAGGCTCAAACAATTGTTGGCGGCGAGCTTGGGACGAATAAAACTGCCTGCCACAGGAACGACCTCTTTTGCGAAATCGATCGGGGGAGCGTCGGGGATTTTTCATTAACTGACGATCGTAGCCTAACTTAGGGTGGTCGATCGCCTCATAATAACAAAAGAACGTTAACAATTCTTAAAAAAAATGGCTAGAGACTTGCGAGGCTTCCTCAAACTGCTAGAAGACCGGGGACAACTGCGCCGGATCACCGCTTTAGTCGATTCCGACCTAGAAATTGCCGAAATTTCCAACCAAATGCTGGTAAAAGGCGGCCCCGGATTGCTGTTTGAAAACGTCAAAGGGGCAGAGTTCCCCGTGGCGATTAATCTGTTGGGCACGGAACAGCGGGTTTGCTGGGCCCTGAACATGGAAAAGCCGATCGAACTTGAAGAGCTCGGCAAAAAATTAGGTATGCTACAACAGCCCAAACCGCCGAAAAAGATTTCCCAAGCCATAGAATTCGGCAAAGTCCTGTTCGACGTAGTGAAAGCCAAACCAGGCCGCGACTTCTTCCCAGCTTGCCAGCAAGTGGTATTTGAAGGAGAAGGCGTCGATTTGAACAAAATCCCGATGATTCGCCCCTATCCGGGAGATGCGGGCAAAATTATCACCTTGGGTTTGGTAATTACCAAGGATTGCGAAACCGGCACGCCGAATGTGGGGGTTTATCGGTTGCAGTTGCAGTCAAAAAACACGATGACTGTCCACTGGCTATCTGTCCGGGGCGGCGCGCGGCACTTGCGGAAAGCGGCGCAGGCTGGTAAAAAGTTGGAAGTTGCGATCGCCCTGGGAGTTGACCCGCTGATTATTCTCGCTGCTGCGACACCGATTCCGGTTGACTTGTCAGAATGGTTATTTGCGGGACTTTACGGCGGTTCCGGCGTGCAGTTGGCGAAGTGCAAAACAGTAGATTTAGAAGTACCGGCGGACTCGGAAATCGTGTTAGAAGGAACGATTACCCCCGGTGAAGTTCTGCCCGACGGGCCTTTTGGCGATCACATGGGTTATTACGGCGGTGTGGAAGATTCGCCACTGGTGCGATTCAACTGCATGACGCACCGGAAAGATCCGATTTATCTGACCACATTTAGCGGGCGGCCGCCGAAAGAAGAAGCTATGATGGCGATCGCGCTGAACCGCATTTATACCCCTATTTTGCGGCAGCAAGTATCAGAAATTGTCGATTTCTTCTTACCAATGGAAGCGCTGAGTTACAAAGCAGCAATTATTTCGATAGATAAAGCTTATCCCGGTCAAGCGCGCAGGGCTGCTTTAGCATTTTGGAGTGCGTTGCCGCAGTTTACTTACACTAAGTTTGTGATTGTTGTCGATAAAAGTATCAACATTCGCGACCCGCGTCAAGTAGTCTGGGCAATTAGTTCTAAAGTTGACCCAGTTCGAGACGTTTTTATTTTGCCGAATACGCCGTTTGACAGTTTGGATTTTGCCAGCGAAAAGATTGGTTTGGGCGGCAGAATGGGGATTGATGCTACTACGAAGATGCCGCCGGAAACGGATCACGAATGGGGGAAACCTTTGGAGTCCGATCCTGATATGGTGGCGATGGTTCAGCGGCGTTGGGCTGAGTATGGTTTGGCTGATTTGAATTTGGGTGAGGTCGATCCGAATTTGTTTGGCTATGAGATGAAGTAGTCGTCGTAGGGTGCGTCGTCACAGAAAAGTCATCAAAAAAATATGGACAATCGAGCGATCGACGCACCTAACAAACAGTGAGCGGTAGGGTGCGTTAGGAAAGGTAATTCTCAATTCCGCATCAAAAATCTAATTCGCTCCGCACCATTTATTCAGGCGTGCGTCAGTTCTCAGATTGTGAGTTTTTTGAGAAAAACTCACAATCTGACGCACTAAGTAGGTAGGTGGGAAAAATCACCTTTATGTAACGAAATGCTAAGCAGCCTGATTGGAGTTAAATTTAACACGTTGTATTGTGTAGTTTCCTGTTTCTCCTCTAATACCAAATCCGGCTTAAATACCCCCTTTATTTATTAGTCCGCTGGGAGTGGAATTCCTTTGTAGAGGATAGGTTAAAACCGCCGAGTCCGATCGGAGATTTTGAAGGCGGATTTGGTATAACTTCTACTCCATGAATTACGGCGTAGGCGAGTTCTAACATAAATTCTGAATATCTGCGGAATGTGGGCTTAAAGAAGGGAAACTACCGTCCCGTAGTCTCTGCCACTGATACGGCTAATTCCCCGAAGGCTACTTCCCTCTCCATGAGCTTGAAGGATGGTATGAACTTCCTCTCTTTGTTAAATGACGACCATAGTAGAGACTGTCAAAGTGTTCGGGGAAAGTTTTACCACAACAGCAAGGACACTTATATCCCTGCTGCCCTTTCTCCATTTTTCCATGTCTATGGACTTGGGTAAGCTGTTGCGCATTTAAATAGGGTATACTATAAATAGTAACTCAATCAATCAATCAATACAAAAATGCCAGCAAA
>NZ_JAUBVZ010000002.1:605313-649342 GCF_036702805.1 Microcoleus sp. A006_D1 | reverse complement strand
ACGTAGCAGATAGTAGCAGTGAGCAAGGTAGGAATCATCAAGACGCCGAACCAGCCTACATAGAGGCGGTTGTCGGTGCTGGTGACCCAGTTGCAGAATTGCGACCAGATATTGGCGCTTTCGCGCTGTTGTAAGGTTGCTGTCATGTGTTTATGATTGCTGTATTTGGTTGTCAATGTTCGGATGATGTCTCTATTATTAACGGTACTGTTAAGGTTTGTAAAGGGGTGTAACGACAGTTTACCTGATGACGCTCATCAGGAAAGCTGATGAGGGTGATGCGTGGGCGAAAAAAGCCGTGAAGCGTAGCTATCCCGAGTGTGAACCGCCCGCATGAATTGATGTTTTGAGGATAAACTCACATCTTCCACCCGTCGCCACAGTCCCTCTCTGGCCGGGCTTCTAACCGCGCCACAACATTTGATTTGTTGTGGAACAAGCACGCGAGGACGTTGCGGAAACTAATACAAAATGCGTAATTAACCCAGTAGGGGTAATCCCCGCAGTTGCCCTCCCGGATCGGGATGCGGCGCGGTGTCGCAGCTTTGAAAATTGCCAAAAGAATATAAATGCGGGCAGGGAATGCCTGTCTGAAGGCGATCGAGCGCGTTTTAAACAGCTTGTCACGCAAGTCATATATCATAAAAATACTGTCGCAGTTGGGGGCGTCAGGCCGCTTCAATAAGGGCAGCGTTCGATCGACGACAATTGAGATCGTGCGATCGCAACGCCAGCGCGCACAGAGCCTTAGTTGCTACTTATAAAACCATCGCAGCCAATCCTGTCGAAAGTTTATTGAATAGAAGATAAAATTGAAGACAGAATTATCAGAACAAACAACTATCAATACTTAATAAGCTTACCAAAAGAGAGTCAAACCTATGCCAGAAAATCATGTAGTATTAGATCCCGAAGATTACGAGTCCCTCAAAAGCCAGGTAGAAACCCTCAAAGCGCGCGTTGCCGAACTAGAGTCTGCCGCTAAACCAGAAGCCGCTAGAATTGCGAAACAAAAGGCGCTGTTTGCTGTAGTGACCAAAATTCGGGAGTCCCTAGACTTAGACATTATTTTTAAATCAACCGCCCGGGAAGTGCGCCAACTGCTGAATGCCGATCGAGTGGGAATGTTTCAATTTTACCAGGATTCAGGATTTGACGACGGCGAATTTGTGTCTGAAGACGTGTTGCCTGAGTTTGACTCAGCAAAAGCTGTCAAGGTACACGACCACTGCTTTGGAGAACAACACGCAGTACACTATCAGAAAGGAAGAATTCAGGTTGTTTCTGATATTTACAATGCTGGATTGAGCGATTGTCACATTGCTATTCTTGCCCAGTTTCAGGTGAAAGCAAACCTAGTTGTACCTTTAATTAAAGGACATCAACTTTGGGGATTGCTGTGCATTCACCAATGTCACGCCCCACGCCAGTGGCAAGAAGATGAAATTGAGTTTGTCACTCAAATTGCGGTGCATTTGGGAGTAGCAATACAGCAAGCAAAACTTTTACAAAAAGCCCAGAAGCGGTCAACAGCACTCCAGACTACTCTGGAGGCTCAATTGCGAAAACGCACTGAAGAGCTGGTGAAGGAAGCAGACCGAGAACGAGCAGTAACTCGGATGATTGACAAGATCCGCCAAACCTTAGATATGGAAACAATTTTCCAGACAGCAACGACAGAAGTGCGCAAACTTTTGAATGTCGATCGCATTGCTATTTATCAATTCCGGGAAGACTATTTCGGCGACTTTATCTTTGAATCTGAATCCGGCGAATGGCCGAAATTGGTAGGCAGCGGTTGGGAAGACCCCTACTTAAACGAACACCAAGGAGGTCGATTCCGGTGCGCCGAAACCTTTATAGCTGATGATATCTACAAGGCCGGTCAGAGCGATTGTCACATAGAAGCTTTAGAATATTTTGGCGTCAAATCCTGTGCGGTAGTTTCGATTTTTAAAGGAGAGAAACTCTGGGGATTGCTCAGTGCATTTCAACATACAGGTGCGCGGCACTGGGAAGAAACGGAAGTCAAGTTGCTAAATCAAATTGGTACTCATTTGGGAGTGGCTTTGCAGCAGTCCGAGTACCTAGAACAAATACAGTTTCAAGCTAAACAGCAGGCGAAAGCAGTAGAACAGGAACGCACATTAACCCGAGTAATTGAACGAATTCGCCAGACGCTAAATATTGACAAAATATTTAGCGCGACGACTCAAGAAGTGCGGCAACTCCTCAATTGCGATCGTGTAGGAGTTTACCGTTTTTTTCCTGACTGGAGCGGGGAATTTGTCTCGGAGTCGGTAGCAGAAGGTTGGATACCTTTAGTAACTGAAAAAGTTAAAACAGTCTGGCAAGATGATTATTTGCAAAAAACTCAGGGCGGCAGGTATCGCAATCAAGAAAATTTTGTAGTTAATGACATCTACAAAATTGGTCACTCTCCATGTCACGTAGAAATTTTAGAGCAAATTCAAGCCAAAGCATATTGTGTAGTGCCTGTTTTTGTGGGGGAAAATCTCTGGGGTTTGCTAGCAGCTTACCAGAACTCGGGCCCCCGTGAGTGGGAAGCGGGAGAAGTGAGGTTACTGGCTCAGATTGGCAGTCAATTGGGAGTAGCTATGAACCAAGCAGAATTGCTCGATCGCACTAAAAAGCAGTCCTGGGAATTGCGGACGACTTTGGCCGACTTAAATGCGATCGTTGACAATTTAGCTGACGGGTTATTAGTTACTGACATTGAAGGTAAAATTACCAGGTTTAACCCGGCCCTGGGGGCGATGTTTGAATTGAAAGATGTTGACCTCAAGGGGAAAAAAGTATCTGAAATATTTCCTAAAAAATTAGCAAAATTGGTGGAGGCGACAGAGCATCGAGAGGGAGAAATTGTGACGCTGGAAGTGGAACTGGGAAATTCTAGGATCGGTCAAGCTTTAGCGACAACTATTCTCAAAGAGGCGGTGAAAGACGAAGCCGATCGCTCTCTGGGTTCGGTGATTTTGATTAGAGATGTGACGGTGGAACGAGAAGTTGACCGGATGAAAACAGATTTTCTGGCTACGGTTTCTCACGAACTGCGAACGCCTTTAACTTCGGTTTTGGGTTTTGCTTCGCTGATTAAAGAAAAACTAGAAGAAGTAATTGTTCCAGGAGTGCCAGCGGCAGACCGCAAAATAAAAAAAGCCTTGAATAGAGTGGGAGACAATATCAACATTATTGTGTCAGAAGCTGAGCGGTTGACATCTTTAATTAATGATGTTTTGGATATTGCTAAGATGGAAGCGGGGCGAGTTGAATGGCAGTTGCGGCCCACAAATCCAGTGCAAATCTTAAAACAGGCGATCGCTGCTACGTCATCTTTATTACAAAAGAATAATTTGAATTTGATTAAAGATTTTAGCCCCGGACTGCCGCAGGTATTAGTAGACCGCGATCGCATGGTTCAAGTCGCGATTAATTTAATCTCGAATGCAGTCAAGTTCACAGAATCAGGTTCTGTAACCTGTCGTGCCCGAGTAGAAAATGACGAGTTGGTTATTAGCATTATCGATACTGGCATCGGTATTGCACGAGAAGACCAAAGCAAAGTTTTTGAAAGATTTAAACAAGTCGGAGATATCCTGACAGAAAAGCCGAAAGGAACTGGCTTGGGGCTGCCAATTTCCAAACAAATTATTGAACACCACGGCGGTAGAATTTGGCTAGAAAGTGAGTTGGGCAGGGGCAGCACTTTTTCGTTTAGTATACCGCTCGTAAAAAATATTGAACTGGTGGAAAAATGCGAAAATATTAATGATTTAATCGGTCAAGTGAAACAGCAAGTGCTCAGCAGAACTCCGCTCTCTATTAAAAAGGGCCAGCAGATTTTAGTTGTTGATGATGAGCCTAACATCCGGGAAATGCTGAGACAGTCCCTGGAAGAAGAAGGGTATAAAGTCGCGGAAGCAATTAACGGTATAGATGCTATTTCTCAGGCTAAAGCAGTCAAACCCGATCTGATTATTTTAGATGTAATGATGCCTCACATCGACGGTTTTGATGTGGCGGCGGTTCTCAAAAATGACCCGGAAACTCTGGGGATTCCGATTATCATCGTTTCCCTGATTCAAGACAGAGACAGGGGCTGGCGTTTGGGAGTAGATAGTTATTTTACCAAGCCTATAAATATAGCGGCACTGTTAAAGGAGATCGGCTTACTGCTGCGGCAAGAGATGTCTAATAAGACGGTGTTGGTGGTTGTTAGCAATGCTTCTACTCTCAAAACTTTGTCGGCTACGTTGGTTTTTCAGGGATATAATGTGATCGAGGCCTCTGATGTTACAGAATGCCTGGATCGAGTTAGGGCGATCGAGCTGGATTTAATTATTATTGACGAAGCGTTATCTCAAGACCAAGAATTAGTCAAAAAATTGCGCCTTACTAAGGGCTTGGAAAAAGTCTCCATAATTGTTTTGGGAGATATTGCAGAGGATAACGCGATGAACAAACAAATTAATGAGGAATTTCTATGAAAAAAGTTTTAATTGTGGATGATGAACCGAATATTCTGATTTTGATGGAGCAGGCTCTAGAAAAGTTGGAAGATGAGGATGATGTAGAGTTGCTGACTGCGAGAGATGGACTGGAGGCATTGAACATAATTAAGGAAGAAAAGCCAGATTTAGTCTTTCTCGATGTAATGATGCCAAAAATGAGTGGGCTAGAGGTGTGCAATACGGTGAAAAATGAACTAGGGATGGAGGATGTTTACATTATTATGTTGACAGCTAAGGGACAAGAATATGATAAGCAAAGCGGTATGGCGGTGGGGGCAAATCTTTATATGACTAAACCTTTTCGCCCGAAAGAAGTGCTAGTCAAAGCTAGGGAGATTTTGGGTTTGACGGCACAGATGTAGGGATAGGTACACAATTAATTGACAAGAATATTCTTTAGTTTTTGGTCGTTTGTGACTGGTTAAAAACTAATGACTAACGCTCGCTCACTCATGACTAATAGCAAAGTAAATGGTTCGCATCAATCTCAAAAAATTGATTTCTAAGAAAGATTTGCGGGCGGTAATTGAGGGCGCGCTCGGTGTTTTAGACGCTCCGATCGCAATTCGGAATGTTGAAGGAACTATCTTATTTGGCGAAGACTGTCAGACATCCTTAAATACCTATCCTATCATCCTAGCCGATGAAGTTATCGGTTACGTAACAGGAACTGAAAAAGCAGCATTTATTGCCGATATGCTGGGTTTTGCTGCCAGCGCCGACTTGGATACAAGAACTTTGGCTGTGGATACTTTAGATAAGTACGAAGAAGTTAATTTTTTGTACGATTTCTCTAGCAAAATAGCTACTTGTTTGGGAGTTTCTGAAGTCAGTCAATTGGTGGTAACTGAAGCTAAAAAATTGATTGAAGCTACCAATATTTCGGTCATGCTGATTAATGAAAAAATCGGCAAACTGGAGATTGTTTCGGCGCGGGGTAAGGAGTATAACAGCAAAACAAAAATCGGCCCAAATATAGGGATAGCAGGTCATATTCTTGTTTCGGGAAAAGCTGAAATAGTCAATGATGTCTTGTCCGATCCCAGATATGTTGCGGGAGACAATGAGATGCGTTCTCTGATTTGTGCGCCTCTAACAACGCAGAATGGTACGATCGGCGTAATCAATATTAGTCATAACGAACTTGTTAACTATACGGCACAGGATTTAAAATTATTTACGGCTTTGGCATCGCAAGCGGCGGCGGCGATCGAAAATGCGCTTTTACATGAAAGTAAATTGAAGGAAGAACGGATTAAAAATAATTTGGAAAGATACCTTTCCCCCCAGGTGGTGCAAGCAGTAATTGAAGCTAAAGGAGAGATTTCTCTCAATCCGACTAAGCGAAATATAACGGTTCTTTTTTCTGATATTAGAGATTTTACTACTAAGTGTGAAGAGCTTCCGGCTGAAAGAATAGTGATGTATTTAAACGAGTATTTCACGGAGATGGTAGAGGTGATTTTTAGTCATGAAGGTACTGTGAATAAGTTTGTGGGAGATATGATTGTGGCAATGTTTGGGGCGCCTTCGGAGGTGGCCGATCGCGAAAGGAAGGCGATCGAAACTGCGATCGATATGCAGCGCCGGATTAGAAGAATGTCGATTTCTTGGATTGCGGATAATTTTCTGACTGGTATTGGCATTAGTTCGGGGGAGGTAGTTGTTGGTAATATTGGTTCGCCGCAGCACATGGACTATACTGCAATAGGGGATGAGGTGAATATTGCATCTAGGTTGCAGTCAATGGCCCAGGGAGGGCAAATTTTGGTCAGCGATAGCGTTTACAGCGCTACTAAAGATATGTTTGAATTTAGGAAAATTGGCTCGGTGATAGTTAAAGGTAAGAAGAAAGCTGTCGAAACTTTTGAGGTGATTTATCAAAAGTGAAGGAAGTTCGGCAACGGATTATGTAACGGATGTAACGGATGTAAGAAGCCAGAAGCCAGAAGCCAGAAGCACCTTATTGCTTAGTTAGGAGTTATTAGTTATTGGTTATTGGTTATTGGTTATTGGTTATTAGTTATTAGTTATTGGTTATTGGTCAGATGGCAGAATGAAAAGTAAATAATATGGGGTTTGGCGGTCTTGCTTGTTTATTTGCTACACTAGAGATTGCGCTCTGTCAATAAACATTAGATTTATGCACAGGTTATTAACTGGGAAACTGCGGGTAGAATGTTTAACAATACCGATCGCCAATTTGCCCGCAAATCTATCCGGTACTAAAATTGTACAGCTTACCGACTTTCATTATGACGGAGAGCGGCTGTCGGAATGGTTGCTAGAAGAGGCGATTGTGGCAGCTAATGAAGCTGAACCAGACTTTATTTTTTTAACCGGAGATTTTATTAGCTACGATCCGGCGCCTATTCACGACTTAGTACAACGCTTGAAAAGCTTGCAAAGTCGGGTGGGAATTTACGCCGTTTTGGGCAATCATGACCACTATTTCCCGGGGGCAAAAACTGAGATTGCTAATGCTTTGAATAAGGCAGGTATTCGGGTTTTGTACAACGAAGCAGTCTATCCTTTGGGGTCTGAATTGGCTTTAGTTGGGCTGGCAGATTTTTGGTCGGGCGATTTTGCACCTGCGCCTGTAATGGCATCAATCAATCCGGCAATTCCTCGGATTGTATTGTCTCACAATCCTGATACTGCTGAAAAGCTACAAAAATGGCGGATTGATTTGCAGTTTTCTGGACACACTCACGGCGGTCAAATTGTGATTCCTGGTATCGGGCCTTTGTATGCTTGGGTCAGAAAAATTGGCTATTTGATTCCTCAATCAATCCGAAAGTGGATTCCTTATCTGTCGGCTTGCGATCGCGTGGTGATTCACTGGGAATGGGCTAGCGGTTTGCATCAGGTTGGGAATAATTGGCTGTATGTAAATCGCGGTTTGGGAACTTATGCGCCAGGGAGGCTATTTTGTCCGCCGGAGGTGACAGTAATTACTTTGGTTTGTCAAGAAGATTGGGCGGTTTCAACCGCTTCTACACAGACAAAACCCGGATGGTGCGCGGGTTGAAGACTGGAAGGTTAAAATTATGTTGTTTTGTTCAGTCCGCGTCGGCGGAAGAAAGTTTAGACGCGGTTTCAACCGCCGTCTTTATGGGCAATTCCTATTATTATTAATTGGCTTCTGCAAAGCGATAGCCTCTGCCGTAGACTGTGTGAATTAGGACGGATTCGCGCGGGGCTTCTATTTTGCGCCGCAGCAGGCGAATTTGAGCGGCTAATACGTTGCTGCTGGGTTTTTCGGCTTCAGTCCATAAATATTTGTGGATTTGTTCGTGTGTTAGTATTTGACCGGGATGGCGCATTAAGTATTCTAATAGTTGACATTCTTTTTCGGAGAGGTCAAT
This sequence comes from Microcoleus sp. A006_D1, assembly GCF_036702805.1. Lineage (NCBI taxonomy): Bacteria > Bacillati > Cyanobacteriota > Cyanophyceae > Oscillatoriales > Microcoleaceae > Microcoleus > Microcoleus sp. A006_D1. The sequence continues at coordinate 641,442 of NZ_JAUBVZ010000002.1, read as the reverse complement.
TGTTCGATCGCCCCGATAAGCTATTTGATTGTCGTAGTCTAGCTGTAAATCTGCGACTTGCAGCCGCCCGACAGCCACATCGGCGTCAAAAGTAGGAGGCCGCCGCAGCAAGGCGCGGACTCTGGCTAGGAGCTCTCGCAGTTCAAATGGCTTGACTAGATAGTCGTCTGCGCCTGCGTCGAGTCCTTGTACGCGATCGTCTAGGGTATCTTTGGCGGTGAGAAATAGGACTGGTGTATTCCGTCCTTGCGATCGCAATTGTTGACAAATTGCCAATCCGGTTTGTCTCGGTAGCATCCAATCCAAAATTAGCAAATCGTAACTTCCCTGCATTGCTAAATTGCTGCCATTTTCTCCGTCAAATGCCACATCAACTGTATAACCTTCGCGGCTTAAAACTCGACTCAAAGGGTCTGTCAACTCAACTTCATCATCAACTAAAAGAATCCGCATCCTGATTTTAAATTTAAGATTTTAGATTTGACATTTTAGGTTAAGTAAACTAATTTTAGCTACACCTTAAAATGTGCAAAACTTTCCGATTCGCTGCAAGCTGCTGCTATCCATTCCTGGATGGCAGGCAGTGCTAAAATCGCATCAGCATAATCTTTTGCTTCGGAATCTAATTTGACTCCGTAGGTGACAAAACGCATGACAACGGGGGCGAACATAGCGTCAACTACTGTGAATTTTCCGAACAGCATATTGCCGCCTGTGCCGAATTTTTGGCGGCATTCGCGCCAGATGGCAAAGATGCGATCGATCTCTGCTTGTACACCGTCCGTCATTCCTTCTCCCGGATAGCGGTTGCGGCAGTCCATCGGCATATTTTCGCGCAAATTTTGGAACCCCGCGTGCATTTCGGCGCAGATGGAACGGGCGTAAGCCCTAGCCGCTACATCGGCCGGCCACAAATCCTTCGCAAAGCGATCGGCAACGTATTCGCAAATTGCTAAAGATTCCCAGACTTTCAAGTCGCCGTCGATTAAAACTGGCACTTTTCCCGAGGGAGAATACCGCCGAATTTCCTCATGAGTTGTCTGCGCGTCTAGGGGGATTCTGACTTCGGCAAATTCCAGTCCAGCTTGTTTCATCGCCAGCCAAGCACGCAGCGACCAAGAGGAATAATTTTTGTTGCCAATAACAAGTGTCAATTCGGTCATAGTTTAGCTGTCAGCTATTTGGCGATCGCCCGTTAAATTTTAAGTTTTAGAGTTGAATACACTGTTAGATGCGTGACACACCAGCCTCTGCAAGCATTTTACATTAACAGCCTCCCAGCGTTCCGCGTTTTTCTGCAAACGGCGATCGGGGGGCTGTATCGACGATCACACCTGATTTGGCATTGAATTTTTTTCCGTGGAGTTTGGCATCGTTAGCGGTAGGTACGACCACTGTATAGTGCATTTCCTCTGCCTCTACACCGCCGCCTGAGAGGATTTCATCTACTGTAATTTTCAGGGAATCCGGGTCTACACTGTGAAATTCTCCGTCAAATTCTTGACTGTCAAACTCTTGATTGTTTTCCATACTGACCGCCCTTGAAAAAAATGACTAAATATAATATATACCCAAACAAAGGATCGAGCAATACCCGAAATTTATTTTCCGCTGTGAACTCTATGTGTTATTCTGGGTTTGGTAAAAGCTGTTTCTGCTTGTGCCGCAATCGCCCCTTCCCAAATTGAGCAATTTACACTCTAAAAATTGACATGATTACTGTTGCACTTCCCAAAGGCGGACTGTTAGGAGATAGCATTCGACTGTTTAAATCGGTTGGATTAGACTTTAGTGCTTTTCTCGATTCCTCTAACCGCCAACTTCAAATTTATGACCCTACCGGAACTGCTAAAGCTTTGCTAGTCAGGACGCATGATGTCCCGGTTTATGTGGAATACGGTCAAGCTGATTTAGGGATTGCGGGTTATGATGTATTGCGGGAAAAAAAGCCGAAAGTTGCTAATTTAATTGATTTAAATTTTGGTAAGTGTCGGCTATCGGTGGCGGTGAAAGAATCTAGTCCTTATCGGCGAAGTGTGGATTTGCCTCCTCACGGTAGAGTTGCTTCTAAGTTCGTAAACTGTGCGAGAGAATATTTTCATAATTTGAATTTGCCTGTGGAAATTGTGCCACTTTACGGTTCTGTGGAGTTGGGGCCGATTACGGGTATGTCGGAGGCTATTGTGGATTTGATTTCGACTGGCAAAACTTTGCGGGAAAATGGTTTGGTGGAAATTGATGTTTTGTTTCAAAGTTCGGCTTATTTGATCGGTCATCCTTTGAGTTACCGTTTGAATGCGGGGGGAGTTAATGAGTTGATCGGGAAGTTGAGAGAACAAGTTTTGACGACTGTTTGATGTGGGTTTAAATTAGAATCTTCTTATAGGTTCGTAGTAAGGACTTTAGTCATTATTGGCGCTGAGAATGAGGACTGAAATCCTCACTACGAACCTCAGAAGGACTGAAATCCTCACTAGGAACCTCAGAAGGACTGAAATCCTCACTACGAACCTCAGAAGGACTGAAATCCTCACTACGAACCTCAGAAGGACTGAAGTCCTCACTACGAACGAATTACGTTTAGCTCCTTTTTGAGCTGATATTTGCAGGTATAAGACCTAGTTTTTCCTGACATCTATCTATATAAAAACTGACGACTGTATCAGCGGGGTTTTGTTGGATTAGTTGCTGAAAATATCCCAAGGCGGCGACAAATTTTTCGGATTGCCATCCTTGAATTCCTTTGTCAAATAAAGATTGGGTAAGCTGTTTTGCTTGAGAGTCGGGACTGGAGGCGGCCCAGATTTCGTAGATTTCAATGGCTTGCTGCTTGCCGCGCGGGGTTACTCGATCGATCCAGCGATAATAATAATTGTTGCTGGGCGAATGGCTGTCGGCTGCTGTCGCGCGAGAAGTAGAAATCATACTTTCCGGTGTTTCGGCTTCCAAGTTGCACTTTAATAATAGACTTTCTTTTGAGTTCAGACTTATGCTATTTAGAAATTCTCTCGCATGAACGATCGCACTTTCGCTAACAATAATTTGGCAGCCGTATATTTTGGTTAAATTTTCTAACCGAGAAGCTGTATTTACCACATCGCCGATGACTGTAGAGTCCATGCGGCGATCGGAACCTAATGTGCCGATCATGCCGATTCCTGTGTTAATTCCCGTACCGATATTGACGGGATATTGTAAATTGTATTTGTGGCGGCTGGTATTAAATTCCTGCAAACTTTCTTGCATTGCTACTGCTGCTTCGATCGCATTTATAGCGTGAGAATGCGGCTGGTCAAATACTGCCATGATAGCATCGCCTAGGTATTTGTCAATAAACCCGCCGTGGGACGTGATACATTCGTTCATTTTAGTAAAAAAAGCATTCAACCATTCAAAAGTCTCGCGGGCTTCTTGAGATTCCGCGATCGCAGTAAACCCGCGAATGTCGCAAAACAGAATAGTCAGCTCTTCTTCTGTGACATTGCCCAACTGAATCGATTCTATTCCTTTAGGCGCAATTCGTTCTAGAAGCTGCTCCGGCACAAAGAGCTGAAATTTTTCGGAAAGATACTCGTTGGCCTCCCAAGCTGCGGCGATTTGGCGCTTGCTTTGCTCTTTTACCTGCTTGTTGAATTGGGAGGATACAACTTGCGATCGCATTTGGCTCAACTGTAAAATATTTTCAACTTTTGCCAGCAACAAGCGACTGTTAAAAGGCTTTGTTAAATAATCATCTGCCATCATTTCTAACCCTTTGAGGCGAGATATGTCGTCATCGAGGGCAGTCAAAAAAATTATCGGTACTGTTTGCAATGTTTTATCGTTCCGCAGGATGTCGCACACATCAAAACCGTCCATCTCTGGCATCATGATATCCAGTAAAATTAAATCGGGTTGAGATGCGCGGGCGAGGGAGAGCGCTTCATCGCCCGATCGCGCTGATACTGTGGCGTATCCTTTGAGTTGCAATAACTCTTCTAATAAAATCAGATTAGCTGGCTCGTCATCAACCAACATGATGCAGGGCGACTTGTTTGACATGGAATATGATAGGTAAAGTTTGGTCACCGATCGGCAAGGACGAAGGATTGAGGGATTTAGCTAGGATTGACGCACGATCGCCTAGAAATCGGATTTTTGCCGAAAATACTGCATCCAGACTTTTAATCGGAGTAAAAAACCCGGTTTCTTTAGTCTAATAGCGTCCAGAACAGATTGTGTTGTATTCTTTAGCCTTTCCCCTCGTTCCTGAAAAGAGATGCCCCCGATCGCCAACATAGCTGAGTTAGCTTAGTAGAAGTTGATTTTACATTCAATTTAAAATTTCTCTAATATTGAGTTTAGCGTTTCGCATCATGAAATGTAATAAATTACACCTCTGTGGCAGTGAACCCAGGATTAGTGGCAGTTGGAAAAGTAGGACGCCCAGCAGTGTCAAATACAATAGTGCGATCGAAGACAGCCTCACGTGGGGCTGTTTTCTTTTTCCCTAATAGTCCTGACGCACGGGTGGCCAGAAACCGGGTTTGATGGACGAAAATCCTCTGCTATAGTCCGCAGTAAGGGTAAAAAACCCGGTTTCTTTGTCGGGAGTGCGTAAGTTCTGCCTAAAAAACCGATTCCTACGATCGGTTATCGGCCTTGAGGTGTCAAATCAGTGCGATCGGGCAAAGCAAACACAACTTTCAATCGGATATCGGGGACTCGCTGGCGACACAACTGAAGATGTCCGTCAGCATCCGATCGATTGCGGTATCGCCCGACAATCGCCCATTGCAAATTGGGCAGCAAACGGGCAACCGCCCAAGGCTTCAAGCACTCTTTATAGGTCATAATGGGTTTTGTCTCCATTGCATAAGGGAGCTAGAGCCAGCGCGGACACTTGGTAGGTAGAGGCGCTGGCTTTTGACTTGATATTCATTTTATAGCGCTAGCGCATATATGTCAACGCATATATATGAATGCGTAGGTGTGAAAGTTCTAGTTCTGACACTCAAATACTCATAAGCTAATGGGTATGTATCGAGTAAAAGTTAGAGTCAAAGAGCTTTGCGAAGAGCGGAACTGGAGCCTTAACGAACTAAGCAGACGTTCTGGTGTCACATACACTACCGTTCGCCGTTATGCTATGCAGCCAATGGCGAAGATAGAAATAGACCCAGTTAGCCGTATTAAGGAAACATTTGGCTGTTCTTGGGATGAGTTGTTGGAATTGCTTGGGGATGGTTCTTTTGAGGAGTGAGTGCGATCGCTTTGCATTTTTATAGGAGGGATGAGGGGTGCGATCGCCACAGATTAGACTATATTATGAATTGCTATTTCTCAACTCTAGTTCCAAAAATCCCACAGTTTAATAGTCTTGCTTGCACCTGTTACCAGTGTTTTTTGATCTAGGCTAAAAGCGAAAGGTCCGGACTTTTCCTCAGAAGGCCAACGTTTCTCTGCAACTAGCTTTCTAGTATTTAGATCCAAAAAATAAATTATAGATTTAGAAATGAAAGCAACAAGAGAGCCATCAGGGCTGAAAACAACAACCGAGCCAGAATAGCGACTAACTCCTTCTTCATAATTCCATTTCAATGGATACCTATTATTTTTTTCCCCTTGCTTGATATCCCACAATTCCCCTAATTCGTTTACAACAAGAGAACCATCATGACTAAATGCAACGAAGCGAATTGAATGCATTGGACCTTGTAGAACCTCTTGCTCTCCCGTCTTCATACTGGAGAGCAGAACTAACCGCTTACAGCTACTTGCAATCGTGTCATTATCAGGGCTAATTGCCACACTAAAGGTGTAATCCCAGTTTCCAGTAAATTTTTGCAGCAATTCTCCTGTTTTGATATCCCAAACCAAAACCTCTTCATCTACTGCTGTGACCAACTTTTTACTATCAGGCGTAATAGCAAAATCATGAATAGATAAAGATATAAATTTTTCTCTTTTAGTTGTTAAGTTCCAAATTGATATACCATTGAGATAACAACTGACTAACATTTCTCCATCTGGACTAAAAGCAAGGCTACTAACAATATGGTTGACTTTCGCCAGATTTTTACAACTCAAACCGTTGTTGATAATAGAGTCTATTTCACTAACTACAATTGTTTCAATATTGCCTTCAATAGAACTTTTACAAGCAAATGCTAGTTTATGACCCTCTGGGCTAATAGCCACACAAGATACTTCAAAATTTATTGGAATAGATTTTATGAGCTTCATTCCATTGTTTGTTTCGACTGTCATACTCTGGCAACAAACTAACACGTCCTCACCTGCAAGTGTCTTCTTAGTTTTATTAACAATAGTTTTTGGGTCGATAAGGATAACCAGAGCTTTTGGGAGGTTTACTCGTTCTAAAGTGACATTGATTGCAGTACCTTTGATAGATTTTCCTAAGCTTCTGAGCAGAGTGATTGACTCTTGAGTCAGGTGTCCCAATATCTTACCGTTAAGCCTCACTACTGCAATCATCAGTTTGTCTTTAGGTTGAGTATTCCTTCTAGGTTTTGGATCTGGAATAAAGTCAACAGTTAAAGTTGCCGTTTCTCCTGTGAAATCGACTTCGGCATAGTCATAGGGTTCCAATACTTCAATCCTGAGTAAATTATGACTACCATCAGGTTTCCTCTTGCCTCTTGCCAGCACTGCTTTTCCCAACTCAGGGAAAATTTGTGCGATCGCTTGAGTTCCGATAGGTAATTGCGATAAGTCTTGAGCATAGGGGCCTAGGATTTTCCCCTCCACAGCAATCCCCTCTTTTTTAATCTGTTTGTTATCACGATCGGGGTAAGTAACCCAAACTACTTCAATCGGAACCCTCTCTCCTTTCCACTGGCGTCCCAAGTGTTGGTTTGTGGGCTTGTCAATTCCAACAACCTTTTGTTTAAAATTTGTCATGGTTACTTGAAAAAATGTTAAAGTTTTCTTAATTTTATTCGGATTTAGATTTTGCAACATTACCAATATATATCGGGGTTGCTGATTATGGGTAGGATTTAAATTTTCTTAACGATCGCAAAATCTACCTCCATCAAACTTTTGATATTGAAGATTGTGGTTTCATCCCACGCAAGCTAACAGTTACTTTTACAACCTCTGTATAAATGCTGTTTAAGTGAGAAAAGAACGGATAGTCGCGATCGTCAAATTCAGATCGAGCGGCTTGCTCAAATAAGCGGAAGCGCCAGCTTCCAAACATCGATCGCGATCGCCAGGCATCGCCATCGCCGTCACCGCAATCATCGGTACCGACTCCCAGACAGGATTTGCTTTAACTCGGCGCATCAACTCAAAACCGTCAACATCGGGCAACTGAATGTCCATCAAAATCAAATCAGGCAGCAACTCCGGCGCAGTAGAGGCGGCAAGAATTCGATCGACCATCGCCTTCCCATCGGCGAGAATTTCTACCCCGTAGCCCTCCAATTCCATCACCTCCGAAATTAACATTTGGTTAAAAGGCTGGTCTTCCACCACCAAAATCCGCTTGCTGCCAATTGGTAATGCGATCGCAGAAGCAGCCACTAACTTGGCATCCAAGGCACAAGCAGCAAAGCTTCCCAACTCTTGACGCATCTCCGTCAAAGGCAGCCAAACGCGGAACAGACTGCCGCGATCGCAAACAGATTGAAAAGAAACAGTTCCCCCGTGCAATTCCGCCAGACGCTTAGTCAAAGCCAAACCCAAACCCGTGCCTTCGTGGCGCCTAGTCAGGGAAGAATCCACCTGTTGAAAAGGTCGAAATAGCAAGTGCCAGCGCTCTTGAGGAATGCCGATCCCAGAGTCTTTCACCTCAAGACAAAAATAAGGAGTGCTGGCATTTACAGGAGAACAATCAGGGCGATAATCGCCGTTCATTTCGCTGCCGTAGGCGAGACGCCCGCTGAGTTTAACTTGTCCTCGTTCCGGGGTAAATTTGATGGCATTGGAAAGTAAATTAATCACAATTTGTCGCACTCGGCGTTCGTCGAGCAAAACTTTAGTAATGCGGTAATCGAGTTCTAGACACAAACCGATCCGCTTTTTGTCCGCCCGCGGCTGAATCATTTTCAGACAGTCTGTCGCCAGTTCGTGAACGCGCACCGGCTGCAAATTTAGTTCTACTTTCCCCGCTTCAATTTTAGAAAGGTCGAGAATATCGTTGATTAGCTGCAACAAGTGCTGACCGCTTTTTTCAATTAGTTCTACATAGTTGATTTGTCGATCGCTCAACTGTCCGGCTGTTTGCCGCAGTAGCAAGTCAGAAAACCCGAGAATGCTGTTGAGAGGCGTTCGCAATTCGTGGGACATCGAGGCTAAAAACTCGGATTTTAACTGAGAAGAATACTCTAATTGTTGGTTAACTTGGCGCAGGTTTTCTTGTGTCTGAGCCCGCTCGATCGCCGCCCCCAGTGTCCGACAAGCAGCCTCCAACACTTCTTGGTGGAGGGATGCTTGCAGTTTTTTGACGTTGCGCGACTCCAGCGTCAGCACTCCGATGATTGTGCCATCGGTAGATGCGATCGGAAAAATGCCCAATTGTCCGATTCCCGGATGTCGAAATTCCGGCACAGCATTGGGATGTTGGGCATAATCATCGACAAACAAAGGTTTACCTGTTTCCACGACTTCCCACAGCAAACCGGTGCCGCAGGGAATGCCTTTATCGAGCAATTCTTGCATTTCTGCGGCGACGGGTTCCCCGTAACTAGCCACAAATTGAGTAGAAACTCGATTGGAAACCGTCGCTGCTTGCCGGTCTTTTCCCTTGCCGCTAATGACTTTCACGTCTCCGAAAGCAGCATTCGTCGCTTCTACCAGATAGCTGAGGGCAAACTGACCTATTTCTTGCAAACTGTGAGAGTTTTGCAGGCGTTCGGTTAAACCTAGAAGAAATGTCAGGCGCCTGACTTCTGCGTTCAAGCTAGCTTGTGATTTTTGGTGTACGGTAACGTCTCGAAAGGTAAACAGCCGCCCGCCGCTGTTGGTAATTGTGGCGCACACCTCCAAACAAACGGCGTTGGATTGCTCGAAATAAAATGATAAACTTTGATCCTGAGATGTTTGCAGTGCTTGCTGAAACTGTTGCCACTGCTGAAGGGATAAATAACCGCGATCGACAATTTCGGCAAACAGCAAGTCGCACTTGGGCTGTGTGTCGAGCCATTCTGGGGACAGTCCCCAAGTTTCCGCCAATTTTTTGTTAAACAAAACTAAGCTGTCAGACGAGTCGAACAGAGCGATCGCATTGTCTATTTGGTTGAGAATCAGTTCTTGATCTGCCCTCAACTGCTGCAAGTCTATCTCCATTTTTTCTGTGTCTGTAGCTCTTAGTTTTGTTGTCATAACTATCTAAGGATATGCCAAGAGTTATCTTATAACCCATTACTTAATTTGACATATTTTTGGGTTTTTTGGCAGTGAGGGCGATCGACCTGCTTTGTGATCTGAGACACTTCCTGCCTGAGGACGCGCTATAGGAGAGGCTTTTCGACTTGTATCGGCTACACTGCTCGATCGTGAGGCCATAAGCAGGGAAAGCATCATCACACAAGCAGATTTTTTTAATCAGAATGCTATCGAGTTTGATGGCATCCGATTTGAAATAATTATGCCATAAATAGTGTTCGTTCTGCCCGTATCAAAAGCTAAACCAGGTATAGCATTTGACAGTGGACAGTTGACAGTTGACAGCTCGCCCGAAGAGCGAAGCCGAAGGGTTGCATAACGGGAATCAAACCATTGATAATTGACGGCTATCGGCTCTATTCATGAAGTTATTTATGTCCTCACCGATGTGGCGGTTGCTATAACAATACATCTGTACACTTAGGTTTTCAGATTGCCAACAATACGTCAAACTATTTTTGATATTATAGCTAATTAACTGTAGGGTGCGTCAGGGTAAATTTTATCGAGTAGGTGGTGAAAACATTCAGTCCTGACGCAGCCTGGAATAACTATTTAGAAATCTCCCGGACGACTGGTTTGCCGTCTTGAATCTCGCCAACCAAAACCAAATCTGTACAGTTTACAAACAAGCCATTTTCTAACACGCCAGGAATGTTATTCAAAGTTTTTTCTAATTCCCCAGGGTTGTCAAGGTTATCAAATTGAACATCAATTACCATATTACCTTGGTCGGTAATTACCGGGCCTGCTTTTCTCACACCCATGCGGAGTTCTGGTTTACCGCCCAATTTTTCGATGGCGCGGGTAACGGGGGTAATCGCCATCGGTATAACTTCGATGGGTACACGAAAAGTCGAACCCAATTTATCTACCATTTTGGAACTGTCAACTACTACAATAAATTGAGTTGCCAGATAATCGACTACTTTTTCGCGCGTGTGGGCGGCGCCGCCACCTTTAATTAAGTTGAGGTGGGGATCTACTTCATCAGCGCCGTCGATAGCCACATCAATTCTGTCAATTTCGTCGAGAGTTGTCAGGGGCACTCCGTACTGTTTGGCTAACACTTCTGATTGAAAGGATGTGGGTACTCCCTTGATATCTTTGAGTTCGCCTGATTTTATGCGATCGCCCAACGCTTGAATAGTATAAGCTGTAGTTGACCCCGTGCCGAGTCCGACAATCATACCAGATTTTACGCGATCGGCGGCAGCAAAGCCAACTTGCTGTTTCATCAATTTTACGGGGTCTTGTTCTGTGGTCATGTTCGGTACTCCTCAATAATTTTAAGATTATACCATTTATGGATTTAATGAACCGCAGAGAACGCAGAGAACGCAGAGAGGAAAAAAACAGGGAAAAGAGCATATTATTTAAACTTGCTCTGCGAAAATTTTGGTTTTCAGTGTCCTCTCGGTACCGCAGCCCGAACTCGTCCGCCAACTGCGCTCAGTCGCGGTTTTAGCTTACCAAATACCTATTTGGAAACGTCATCTATTGCGGTGATGGAGGCGATGGCCAGCGGGTGCCGGATTGTGACGAGTGAATTGGCAGCTTTGCCGGAAACAACTGCGGGATTTTCGCGTCTAGTTTCCATGTCAGGGAGAGAAAATTTGGCATCGCTAACTAATTATAACCGTGCGGGCAAACCGGATTGGGAAGGATATACAAGGCGGTTTTTTGAGGCGACAGTTGCAGTTTTAAAAGAGTGTACGGGTGCGGGCGGCGCAACTGCTGAAAATCATCTGAGACAGCAGGTAGAATATATAAATCGAGGGTGTACTTGGTCTGTGGGTTCCCGAGATTGGGTAGAATGGTTGAATAGTATTAGTGTAAAACCTGTAAGAGTGGCAGAGCAAATGATAACGGAGTTTTTGGTGGATTTAGAATCAGCTCAAGCATATTTTGTCAAGGGAAATCGACTGAAAGATGCAGGCAATCTCGGTGGCGCAATCGAGAATTATCAGCAAGCTTTAAAGTGCAATCCACAAGATGCGGAAGTTCATAAGAAGTTGGCGGAAGTTTATGTTTTGCAAGGAGAATTTGAGCGGGCGATCGCCTGTTGCAATCTCGCTCTTAAATTCCAACCGAATTTTGCTGCTGCTTACTTGACAATGGGCAATGCCTTGCACGCTCAAAACAAGCTGGAAATGGCAGTTAAAGCTTATTTGCAAGCTTTAGAAATTCAGCCGCAATTTGCCGAAGCCAGCGCGAATCTCGGCAGTATGTATTACAAGTTAGGGGAATTGGCACAGGCGGCAAATTTTTACCAAAAATCTCTTGCTATTAATCCCGGTTTGTGTTCGGTGAATTTGATGCTGGGTAGCGTTTTTCAGCAGCAAGGAAAGTTAGATGCAGCAATTGCTTGTTGTAACAAAGTGCTGCAATTGCAACCGAAAGATGCCAGCGCTGCTGAGAAACTATCCAGTTTGATAGAACAAAAACAGCGGCAAACTGAGGCCAGCAAATTTATCGAATTAGAAACAGAATCAGACGCACAACAACCAGTATCTGTCAACAAAGATGAAGGCTACGGCTTGCAGCCTTCGAGTATCAATTTGCCGCCAGCGCCCACCCCTGAAAATTTAAATACTCCGTTTACTAACCCCGCCGAAGTTTCCGAACAAGTTACCTCACTGAATGTTCCCGATAGCACACAGATTGCCAATTTTCAAGCAGTAGAAGAGTACAAAACACTGGCAGAAAACTTTTTAGTTCAAGGTAAGATTAAAGAGGCGATCGCAGCGTGCCACCAAGCACTAAAAATTAGACCTGATTTCACCCACGCTTACGTCACTTTAGGCAATGCTTTGCAAGCGGAAGGCAAAATTGAAGCTGCTATTAGATCCTATTCTCAAGCCCTAGAATTGCAGCCAAATTTTGCGGAAGTACGCGCTAATATCGGCAGTATGTACTTTAAAATGGGGCGTTTGGAAGAGGCGATCGCACATTACCAGCAAGCCATCGCCCTGAGTCCAGATTTGGCAGGCGCTCACTGGAATTTAGGGAAAGTATATCACAAACATGGCAACGTCGAAGCAGCGATCGCCTGTTTTCAGAGAACATCCGAACTCAACCCCCAGCTTGTCGGCGCAGACTTCCACTTTAACTTGGCTAACCGACTTTTCGGGCAAGGCAAGCGCGACGAAGCCATCGAAAGCTACGAAAAAGCGATCGCCATTAAACCGGATTGGGCTGAAGCTTACGGTAACATCGGCAGCGCGCGATCGCAACAAGGCAATCTCGATGCTGCCATCGCTTACTATCAGAAAGCTGTAGCTTTAAAGCCGGAATTAGAAGTGCTGCACTTCAATTTAGGCAATTCTTTTTTACAGCAATCCAAGTACGAAGAAGCGATTACTAATTACCAAAATACTCTGAAAATCAAGCCAGATTGGCCGGAAGTTCATGCTAACCTCGGCAGTTGTTTTTCAATGCAGGGGCGGCTGGAAGAAGCTTTAATCAGCTATCAGCAAGCTTTGGCACTAAAACCGGATTGGGCAGAGGTTTACTGCCGGATGGGACACATTCAAAAGCAAGATAAGCCGTTGGAGGCGATCGCACATTTTGAAAAGGCGATCGAATGCAACCCCCAATACAGCGAAGCCCACCAACAACTGTGCGACTTGCTAAGCCACTCCAGCAACCTCGCCGGAGCCCGCAACGTAGCCGACAAATACTGCGAATTCTGCGGCGACAAGGCCCCAGTCATGTCAGCCACAGCCTACGTTTTTTCCTACCTACAATCAGGTGTCAGCCAACAGGCAATTCAGAAACTCGAAGAAATCGAAAAACTCTGCTACGAAAAAGTCGAAACCTTTAGCGTCATCGAACTCAAACTGCTCTACGAAATATTCCTATTTGCAGTTTCCCACCTGCGAGACAACCGCGAAAAAAATGCCAGTTTCTACCGACTAATTGCCAAAAAATACTACCAAAAAGCCGTCCCGCAGCGGCTGCAACCCAACAGAATAAAATCCGCAAATTACCTAACAAAACAACAGCCCTTAAAAATCGGTTTCCTTTCCAAACACTTCCGCCGCCACTCCGTAGGGTGGTGCAGCGAAGCTCTAATTCGCGAATTAAGCCGCATCACTCCCCACGTTCACCTTTACGTGACAGGTAAACTCAACCGAGATGAAGTTACGCAGCGGTTTGAAGACATGGCGGGCAAGTTTTACTGGCCCAAAAAATATCCCAACGGCTTTGCTGACGGCGGCGAAATCCTCGCCGAAGTAGTGCAAGACGATTTGGATGTTTTAATTGACTTAGACTCGATGACAGTGCCGACAAATGTCGAAGTGCTGTATCAATATCCGGCAGGGATTTGCGTTTCTTGGTTGGGATTCGATGCGCCATACATTTCGGATAATCACTACTTTCTCTGCGACGAACACACTCACCCGCCTGGTGTCGAAAAAAATTACTTAGAACAGTTAGTGAGATTGCCTAGTTGTTCGGTAGCAATTGGCGAACTGCAAAGCATTCCTGTGAATCGAGAAGCAATTAGAAATGCTCTGGGAATTGGCTTGGAGCAAATGACTTATCTGTGCGTTGCTCCCGGCAGAAAAACAAATCCCGAAATGGTGCAAGCTCAAGTTAGGATACTTAAGCAAGTACCAGATAGTTTGTTGATTCGCAAAGGTCAAGGCGATCCCGATGTGATTCACAGCACTTACCGCGAAGAATGCGCCATTCAGGGAGTAGACTTTGAGCGGATAAAGTTTATCGGACAAACTAGAAGCGAAGAAGAACACCGCGCTATTTATTACGTAGCTGACGTGCTTTTAGATTCCTATCCTTACAACGGCGGGACTCACAATTTAGAGGCTTTGTGGGCGAATTTGCCAGTGGTAACTCGCTCCGGCGACCAATATCTGTCGCGCATGGGTTACGCTTTTCTGAAAAGTGCAAATCTTGATGTGGGCGCGGCTTGGAGTTGGGAGGAATACACGCAGTGGGGAGTTAAGTTTGGGCGCGATGCTGGTTTCAGAAATGCGGTGAAACAGCATTTGATTAAGTCAAAGCAGCCAGAACATCTCGCGCCTTTGTGGAATCCTAAAAAGTTGGCTGAGGATATGTATGAGGTGTTTCAGAAACTGTTAGCGAAATAGGTGGGGAATTGGGCATTGGGCATTGGGCATTGGGCATTGTGAATTGGTATAGTTAGTTAGCTACTGTGTCCTCTGTGGGGGGCGAGAAACCCGGTTTCTACGAGATTTTGGGTTGAGTAACGAGAAATGTATAGAGAAACCGGGTTTCTGAGGTTAGCGTGCGTCTAGGACTATGTTTTTATGCTGCTCTCGGTGAAGTTTTGTAACAATATTCGGGAAAATGCGTAAAAACTCCGCGCGGAGTCTGATAGATACATAGCTGATTCATAGTACCGCGATCGCACTGACCTTATGCCGGTTAGGGCGATCGTTTTTTTAGTAAGCTGTTCACAACTGACAACTGCCAACTGTCAACTGACAACGGCCAACCACCAACTGTCAACTGTCAACTGTCAACTGTCAACTCGATCGCGCCCGCCAGACTTAGCCCGATACAGCGCCTTATCAGCAGCTTCAATCAACATCTTCGGCGAATTTTGACCTTCAGAAATCGTCCCCACCCCCATGCTGAGAGTCACGCAATCCGTGACAACAGACTTGAGGTGGGGAATTGCCAGAGCTTTGACACGCCGCCGGATTCCCTCGGCAATAGCCTTTGCAGCCGCGATATCCGTATTTGGCAAAATTACCCCAAATTCCTCGCCGCCGTACCTAGCAGCCAAATAAAGGCGTTCTGGGGGTGCGTTCGTGCAAGCATCTCCGATCGCCCGCGCCACTTGCTGCAAACAAGCATCCCCGGCTTGATGGCCGTAATTATCGTTGTAAAGTTTAAAACAGTCAATGTCACACATAATCAAGGATAGCGGTTGCGAACTGCTCGACTGCTCCCATTCCCGGTTAATCACCTCGTCAAACCGGCGGCGATTAGCTAGCTGAGTCAGACTATCCAAATTCGCCAATCCGTCCAACCGCTGGTTGGCAGCAGCTAGTTGCTGGTAAAGTAAAGATTGTTCGATCGCGATCGCCACTTGAGTAGCCAACTGACTCAGCAAATCCATGTCAAACTGCTGCCACTGGCGGGGTGCCGAACAGTGGTGGGCAATCAGCAAACCCCACAACTTCGGCACTTGACAAGTAGGATTACCGTCACGGTGTTCGATTCCCTGCTGCACGATGGGCACGACCAAATTCGCTTTCACCTGACACCCAGCCAAAAAATTGACGTGACACTCGGCCAAATTAGAAGCGTGAATGTCCTCCACGGATCGAATTCTGCCCTTTAAATACTGTCCGATGTAAGTATTAGCAAAACAGCAATCCTCTACAGCCATCCCCATCAGCGGCATCCATTCTTCCCCAACCGACTCCACCACCACATCTCCGTTCCAGTCTGGCCGGAAGCGGAAAATAATCACGCGATCGGTTGCCAAAAACTCCCGCACTTCAGCTACTGTAGTGTTGAGAATATCTGTAATATCCAGAGAAGAACGGATGCGCGATTGAATCTGGGCAATCAAACGTTCCCGCTCAACTTGCTGCCGCAGGGCGACTTGCACCTGCTTGCTTTCAGTAATATCTCGACCTTCCGGCAGCAGCAAGACAATTTTACCAGTTTCGTCCGCCACCGGTTTGAGCGAAAAATCAATAGTTGCCGTGCGGTTTGCACCTTGAACTTCCACTTCATAGCGGACAAATTCACCTTTTGCCGATCGAGAAATCGCCTCTTGCAACTGTTCCCGAACTTCCTCAGAAACTCCCCACCAAGGCCCCTGCCAAAACGGGCGATTTGCCACATCCCGCAGCTTAATTCCCGCAAAATCCAGAGAAGTTTGGTTAGCTTCCAGCAGAGTGCCGTCAGGTTTCAACAAGCTGACAAATTGGAAAGAAGAATCAAAAATTGCCCGAAAGCGCCGTTGAGAATCGCCCAACATTGCCGTCACCTTTTCCCGAGAAGTAATATCGCGGAAGCGCCACACCCTACCAATAATATTTTGTCCGACTCGAATCGGCTGCGTGTAGCGCTCAAAAGTCCGGCCATCTTTAAATTCTAGAAGATCGCAGCCTTCCGACTCCGCATCGCTATAAATTTCTTTGATTCTCTGCAAAAAAGCCCTCGGATCTTTAACTTGCTTGGTGAGAAATGTCAGCCGCACCGTTCTATCCATTGAGTTTCTAACTTCTTCATAAATTCCCCACATTTGGACTAACTTTTCGTTAAAACTAATCAGTTCTCCGGCGTTAGTAACGGCGAGAATGCCGTCTGCGGTTGCTTCCAGGGTAGCGTGCAGCAGAGAGCGCGATCGTTCTAATTCTGCTGCGATCAATTTGCGTTCCGTGAGGTCTCGCACTGCTTTCACCTGCACTAAACGACCTTCGTAGACTACGAACTTACTACGCACGTCAGCAGGAAAAGCAGTTCCATCTCGCTTGAGAAAAATCGTTTCGCAGACTGTATCGCTGGCTGCCGAAATCATTTGCGGTGCCTGTTTGTAGGATTTCGGCGACAGCAGTTCCAGCAAGCTCATGCCCGCCATTGCCCCAGGTTCGTAACCGAACAGCTCGCCAAAATTGCTGCTGACGCTCAAAATTGTGTCGCGGTCAGCCACCGCAACTGCTTCAAAATAAGCTTCTGATTCGAGCAAGCTCGGTGCTGCTGTGCTGCTGCCATTTTCGCCGGAATAGCTGTTGGTAATTAGCTGTTGCATTTGCATATTTGCCGAGTACAAAGCGGCCATTGCTTGCCTGTACATAGCAGTGCGTTTCTCCACTTTTTCGGTGAGGCGATCCCGATATTCTCGCAGTTCTTTTTCGACTCTAATCAAGTCTGTAATATCTACTGCAAACACGATTACACCGGCGACTTGACCTGTTTCGTCGCGGTAAGGTATTGTATCTTTCCGCACCCAGCATTTTTGACCGGAGACAGTTGGCAGCAGTTCGACTTTTCCCAGTTTGGCAACCCCGGAATTGATTACTTCCAAATCTTCTAAATAATATTGCTCTGCTTCATCTGGATAGATTTCATAAAAAGATTTTCCTTCTAATTGATTTGCGGGCAAACCTCTGGATGCAGCGGCGGCTTGATTAATTCGCAGCAGGCGGCTTTCCGTATCTTTGTACCAAATCATCGCCGGCACGGAATCAAAAATAATTTGTTGTTCTTGATGCTGGCGGCGCATTTCTGCTTCTGCTTGTCTTCTTTTGATTATTTCTTGTTGCAGTTTTTTGTTGGCTTTTTTGAGTTCGGCAGTGCGTCTTTCTACTCTTTCTTCTAGTTGGTCGTAGTATTGGCTCAGTAAGTTTTGCTGCTGTTCGCGCCGCATTGCTTCTAATTTTGATATTTCGCTAGCTGACAAGCTTGACGATACAAAGTCTGCTAATATTTGGGTTAATTCGTGTTCCTCTTCCGTCCAGGCGCTGCCGGAACCCAGGCGTTCGGCGCTGACTATTCCCAACCTTTGACCTGCTAGCAAAATCGGTACATTTAACAGAGAAGTCGTCCCCCGCTCGGCAAAATAAAGACTGGCAAGTTCTCGGGTTCTTGGGTCATTTTCTGCTGCCACCGTTGCGATCGCACTTGCAGATTTTAAGGCTTGAAAATACGCCGGACAGTCGGCGGCGGTGACGATTATTTGTACGGAATGGAGTTTCGTATTTTTTTCGTAAAGGTCGATGCAGTGAAGCTGCGTTTTGTCTTCGCCGTACAGCCAAATGCTGGCTCGATCGCATCTGACAACACTGACAGCAGTTTCTGTGACTTCGCGGATGAATTCTTCTATATTGTGGCGTTCTTTAAGTTGACTTTGGGCTAATTTTGCGATCGCCAAAGTTGGACTGCGCCAATTTTCTCTCTGCTTGGGCGGCGCTGCTACCAAGGAATCGGCCTTAATTTCTTCGCAAACTAAAAGTACAGCCGGCTGTTGGAAATTGGCAATTGACCCATCGCTATTTTCCCCTATTTTCCAGTCTACCATAGCCCAGGCGCGCGCGGTTGCTTTTACCCAGATCGCCCTGCCGTCTTTGCAAGTCAAGTGACCTTCCCAACAAGCAAATTGTGCAGTTGGCGTACCATTTTTGGGGTGTGTCAATTCGGCAAATTCTGCCTGCATTTTCCCTTGATTTTGGCAGTAAAATATGTTAAAAATTGAATGACAGATTAATTCCTGCGACCTGTAAGCGAGGCGGGACTCGCCGAATTTATTTAGCGAAAAAACTCTTCCCAAAGCGTCTACAACGAAGTAAATGCCCGGAAAATTGTCATAAAGAGTTCGATACCAATCCTGTTCGACTTGTGGGCTGCACGAAAGTTTTGAGGCCGCGAGTTCGCCGCCAGTGCCGGTCAAGTGAGAGTTCTTGGTTTCTGGGTGGCTGGAATGACTTTTTTTTGCAAACACTTTTAGCTTAACTCGACTGTAATTAATTTTACTTTCTGGGATTTAACTTTCTTGTGAAACTAAATTTAACCTGTTATTTGCAAAAAGTTACAATTTGTAACAGAATTGCCACTTGTCCAGCGCGCTGGTTTTCGCTGGCAAATGCCACCCCTGTGTTTGTTTGTAGTTAGTAGATTGCGTGCAGACCCATTGCTCACTCGTGGCGGTGCCGACAGGTTTAGCTGCAATTACCGCGTCTGTACTTTGAGGATTCTCGACAATGGAAAAATAGGCAATCAAGGGTTTTAATAATCTATGATAACACTTCAATATCTAGTGTTGGGACTGACCTATGTGAATTTCGGTTTGGGATATTTGCCTGGGCTGCGGATGAACCGGGCGGCCTCGGCAATTGTCGGGTCAGATGAGTGCGGTGACTTTGGGGATATTCGACCTGAAAACCGCTTGGCAGGCGATCGACCCAAGTACGATCGTTTTTTGGCCGAGAATGACGATCGTGAATAGAGTTAATTCGACGGTTTAATAAATATTGGCAATAATTAAATTCAGTAAATCCGATCGCGCACAATATACCACAGGCTTTAGTACCATAGTTTATACTGAATCTTGTGCAGCAAATGCTAAGGAGGTAAAGAAGAGTGACTACCCTAAAACCCGTTGATAAACCCCGACTTAATTCTGCGTTCAAGCAATTGATGTCCTTACACTGGGTGATGTCAGCTTGCTATTTAGTGCTGTTTATTGGCGGTACGTTTATGGCTCAATTGCCGAGAGAATTGTTGATTCGAGGCCCCCTTTACGATTTTCATAAATCTGTAGGAGTGCTGACGATGGCTTTGCTGACTTTGCGGATTTTGACTCTGCTGCGAGTAGGGTGGAAAAAGTATACGAAACGCCTGCCAAAGTTTACGAAGGAGTGGTACAAAAATCTGGCTCTGCACGGGACTCTTTACGTTTTTATGTGGCTAGTTCCGGTTGCTGGTTTCTTTTTTTCTAACTCTTTCAAAAGTAACAATGTGAAATTTTTGGGAATTGTTTTGCCGGATGTGTTTCCGCAGAATTCCGCAATGGTTGAGGTGGGAAGAAGTTTGCATTTTTGGCTGGCGTACAGTTTTTTAGCATTCGCGATTTTGCATATTTTAGCTCAGAAGAAAGTTGTGAGAGCTAATTGGCGCAGGTTAACAAATTTTGTTCGCACTAAGTTGGCGTAGAAGTTCGGCAGCGGATTCGCTTTCAGAGGATTTCATTCAGTTGACAGTTGACAGTTGACAGTTGACAGTTGAATGCGACCTCTACCTAAAAGGAAGAGGATTGGAGTAATGAATAGTTTTCTTTTAATTTCTCGCCTTTAAGGGTTCCGGCTTTAAACCAATTGTTTCTGGTAACGGTCAGGTAGAAGGCAATAATATCGATGGTTTCGGCAATTGAAAACATCTCGCTCGTCGAGAAGGTTGCTATAACTTTACCGCAAAACTGGCTATTTTCCACGCTGATATTCTGAAATCTTTCCCATTGTCTGACTTCTGGGGTAAATTTATGGGTTGTTCTAATAAATTGACAGGCTGACTAATCGCCAAACCCAAATCGCTCTTTAATTCCAACTTAGCCTCTTCACCATGACACTCGTAACACCGCAAAATCCACATATTAGCATCATCTTCCGACTGTTTGAATGCCATCAGCACTAAATTTTTGGCGGACAAATCCAACAATTTGCCAACTGCTGGCAGAGTCTTATGGCAATTTTCCTTTAACTTTGGCAAGACTTGTACCAGCAGTGGCAAATTCAACTCGTATCCGCGCGGAACTGTATCGGCTTCTTGCCAATTTCCAGCGTGGGGATAGACTGCACAAGTAAATTCCGAAACTCCTTTATCTGCTGCTTCATCCGGCCAAGTCGAACCTCGGAGCAAAGTCAGCCGGATTTGATTGGGCTGAATGTCGCAACCGTATTTGCAATCATTGAGCAAACTCACTCCAAAACCGTCATTGCTGATATCTACCCAGCGCAAAATCGGTACTTCCCATTTGGCTTTTTCGGCGGCTGTTTGCGGCTTGGTTGTGCGTGCGATCGCACCGCCGGGAATTTCGCAAGTTGCAAAATCTGCTGCGACATTTAACCCGAAGGCTGTTTTTACTAAAACGTGCTGTTCTTGCCAATCTACGACTGTCTTAATTTTCAGCAGTGGCGAACCTACTTCTACTATATAATCTTGGCAAAACTCCGATTTACCAATTTGCATAACTACGCGCAAACTCTGCCGCACTTCTCCCCGCTCAACCCAAGAAATCTCTTTGAGTATCGGCGCAGGTAAAGGATGTTTTTGATAATTCGGATCGATGTTCCAAGCATCCCAATATTGACCGCTGTCTTGAAATGCTTGCAGTTGATTGCCTCCGGCTGCATTCAGGACTTCTCTGTTGTTTGCTTTATCCCAGATGCTGGATAAATTGCCAGTTTTGGCGTCTATTTTTGCCCGAATAAGTTCATTTTCCAAGACCATTTCTTGGGTGGCAAAATGCGTTTCTTGACAAGGCGTGTTTTTTTGTGTTATACCGTATGTAAGTTTTGGTAAGTCTGTCTTTTTTTCGGTGGCTGGGCTTGCTGGCGGGCGATCGACTGTTTGAGCTTCTTGGCGACAGAGCCAAAATAGGCGGTAGCCGATCGCAGGCACATCATTCGCGCAAAATAATAGTGTAGATTGGGATTGCGCTTGGAGCCGATCGCCCTTGACAATCTGGGAAGTCAACCGCTGTCGGGATAAGTCGTAAATTTGCCAAGCTGAATCAGTGGAATCGGGAAGAGTTACGGCGACAACCTGTGACCGCGACCAATTGAGAGGATTGAAAATCAGAATCGGTTGAGCGTCCGGCTGCGGTGGAGAAGGCAGAGAAATTTGAGCTGCGATGGCATCTAAGGATTTTAGCAGGATTTGGCGGCAAGTGCGATCGACCTCGGCAAAGGCTAGATTAGCATCCGTGTAGACTTGGGCGATCGCCGAACCCGGCAAAATATCGTGAAACTGGTTAAACAACACCTGTTTCCAAGCAGATTCTAACTCAGATTTGGGATAAACCGCATCAGTGCAAATCGTTGCTAGCGAAGACAGCAATTCCGCTTGATAGAGCAAATCTTCGCAGCGGCGGTTTTGGCGTTTTTGGTCAGCGCGAGTCGTGTAACAACCCCGGTGGAATTCCAGGTAAAGTTCGTCTTGCCAAATCGGCAGAGTGCGGGAAATAGTTTTGAGTTGTGAGATAGAAGGATTTGCATCCGAAATTCTCGACAAATTGGAAAATTCTAGCGCCCGCAAATTCCCGACAGTTTCGCCAACTTGCAAATTCTCCTGATTGTCCGATTCTGGAACATCATTTTCGGGCAAAGTTGCCGCAACTTCCGGCAAAAACTGACTCTCAATCAAAGACAAATAATCAACGGCTTTTGCAAACTGCAAATTCGGGAAAAAAGGCGACAATTCCCAGCGTTTAGCAACTTCAATCATATCACGAGTCGGGCCGCCGCCGTGGTCGCCAACTCCCGGCAACCAAAGAGCATCTTGCAAACCAGTTTTAACTTGCCAATCAAAAGCATGACTTGCCATTTTAACAGATTCTATACTTTCGCCGATCGCACCAGACATCATACTAAATATTTTAGTACCATCCAACCCTTCCCAGCAAAACGCACCGTGGGGAAATTCCGTCGCATCATTCCAGCGCAACTTCTGCGTCACAAAATAATCAACTCCACCGTCGCGCAAAATCTGAGGTAATTGCCAGCCAAAACCGAAAGTATCAGGTAGCCAAGCCACCCGCATCAATTCCCCAAACTTTTCTTGCGCGTAACGCTGTCCGTAAAAAACTTGTCGCACCATTGATTCAGCCGAAATCAGGTTTAAATCCGGTTCCACCCACATCCCGCCGACAACTTCCCAACAACCCGCAGCCACCTGTTTTTGAATTGCAGCAAATAAGTCCGGGCGATGCTCTTCCATCCAAGCATAAAGCGCCGGAGTTGAATGACAGAAAATCAAATCAGGAAACTCCGATTGCAATTTCAATACCGACTCAAAAGTTCGTTCTGCCGCTTTCCAAGTTTCCGGTATAGGCCACAGCCAAGCTAAGTCTAAATGAGCGTGACCAACTAAATAGATTTTACCTGTATATATAGATGTCCGCCCGCTATTTTCTCCTATATATATAGATGTACTGCGGCGATGTTCTCCAACCTGAGAAACTTGCTCTTTTATTCCTCCCTCTGTGTTCTCTGCGGCCTCTGCGGTTACATCATCTAAATCCCCAGAAAAAGATGTCCCCTCACCAGTTTCTCCTATATATATAGATGTAGCGTTACGATTTTCTCCCACCTCAAAAACTTGATCTCTTCTTCCTCCCTCTGTGCTCTCTGCGCCCTCTGCGGTTAAATCATCTAAATCCCCAGAAAAAGCCCGCAGATATCCCAGTAAATTGTGCCGCAAAACAGACAGCGAGCGATCGAACTTTTCGCGATCGGGCAAAGCAGACCAATCAATCAAACCAAGCGCCAAATCAATCTCAGATTTCAGCGTTTCCCCCTTGACAAACCAGGGGTGATTTGCTATACTTTTAGAGGGGAGGTATTGGGAATTTTTATTTTCTAAATTTTGAGTCAGTGAATTTTGCAAAATCTCTAATTCGGCAGCCACAAAACCCGGATCGAAACAAGCAGAGTCCGCAGCTTCGTACAAACAAATCGATCGCACTAAAGCACCGCGATCGTGTCCCGGACTTACCAACCGCAAGATAACTAAAAATTGATCTCCGGGATTGACCGACGAACTCAACAAAACTCGATCGGCACAATCAAATAAATCGCCTTCTGAGACCAACTCACCGTTCACAAAAATTTGAGCATCTTCCGCCCACCAAGTCAAGCCCAGCAGCAACCGGAAACCAAGCAGAGGATAGCCGTGCAAATTGTCAGGAATTACAAAATTCTGCCCCAAATAAACAACTTGCTTCCCCGACGGCCAAGCAATATGTCCTTTGGCGTTAATTTCGGCAACTTGTCCGTTAGAAATATCTACAGCCACAACAGCAGAGTCAGCATCGCAGTACCTCCAACCAGACTGAACCTCCACTTGACAGAGGCGGCGCAACTTCTCTACTACTTCAGAAATATTATTGTTAGCAGGTGGCACAGAAGCGTTCATTTTTAGCTAAAATAGGACTTGCGTAGGAATCTGGCTCGAAATCGAACCGCGTTGGCGTAGCCTGCGCGAAGCGCTTAGACGCGAAGGACGCGAAGAAATAAAGGTTTCAGAGGGTTTGAAACTGCGATTGATATCCGTTTTGATTTTACTGCACAATTCAGCAACTCTGGCGCGAATCTAAAATCAGCAATTCAATAATTAAACTTATGTCTAACGGTTACTACGGCCCATACCAAAGCCGACTATTAAATTTTATATCCAAACAGTCCCGCCAAGTTGCCGATAATTGCGATCGCACTTGGCGACAAATCAAACAAACAACCCTCAGCGCTACCCAAATTCTACTTTATCCAGCTTACCTGCTGGTGCAAAGTTCCCGAATGTTGAGCCGACAGTTGCGGGAATCCAGTCAAAAAGTAGATTTACCGGAATTGCAAGAATTTGCAGGCGACGAAAATCCCGATTTGTCGGAAAATTGGTATTTGCCGGAAAATTCCGCAGCAAGTTCGATCGCCCAAATTTTGCACCTGGCAGAAAATTTGCTAAACTCGTCGCAAACCGCCACAACTGTAGCCAGCTTCCCGCAGTTAATCAATCGCCCAAATCCTGCAACAGAGCAAGCCCTCCGCCCGTTGCATCAAGCAATCAATCTTAGCGGAAAAATAGCCAAACATCAAACAACTTCTGCCCAAAAATACCCCCTGGCTAAAACTAAATTAACCAGCCCGCCAAAAGTTCAAGGAATCGCTAGTTTTATCCCCGCCCGCACTTTAGTCTTGGTGGGAGGAGAAAATCGGATCTTAGATATTTTGACGCCCCAACAGCAAGAATTGCTGGAAAATCGCATCACCTGGGAAGTCGCCAACTGCGAACCCCAACGGCGCGAAATTACCCAAAAAGAATTAAAATTTAATCTCGGTTTGGAGTCTGCTGCTAAAAAAGCGCAGCTACCGCCGGTACGCCGTTTTTGGGAATTGATGGCTTGGCTTCAGACGAGTCCGGTTGCTCTGAAAAGAAATCAGTTTGGAGAATCAATCCTGGCGGTGAAATCCGCGATCGACCGCAATGCCATCTTACTCCAAAACGCCAGCGCCAACACCGCACAGCAGTCGATTGCTCCATCAAAGGCGATCGACCGCAATACCCCAAAATTAGAAACTAATTTTAACAGCAAATTCGAGCCAGCCGCCAATCCGCTCTCATTTGTTACCTTAATCGATCGCGCAGCCGTCAACCTCGAAGAATTCACCCTCCCCCCAGCCGCCAACTTCCAAGTAACAATTGATACAGCCACCCCCGCAACCAATACAGGTGTTACCGCCCGCGAAATCCTCGAAAAATACGCTCAAAACATCGAAAAACTGATTTGGTCGTCAGTAGACCAGCTTTTGGGAAAAGAAACAGCAGCCAGTGATAACACGGAGAAAGCCGTGGCAATTCAGTATTATTTGAAACAGCGGGAGCAGCTAGAAAAAACGCCAAAAGTCCCAGAGGTCGATCGACCGTGGCTGAATTGGCAAGACTTATTCGGGGAACCAGCACCGCAGCACTTAATCGAGGGCAGTTCCGAAGCCGACATAGCACAAGCCATCGCCAAAGTCAAGCCAGAAATTGCAGAAATAGCAGAATTGCCAGAAGGTCGATCGGCATCAATCTCAATCTCCCCTTACCCCGAAGCAATTCACCGCTTAGTCGCCCAGCTCAAACAAAGCTTGGTCACAAAAGTGCCAAAAAGTCAACCCCAACCAGCATCAAATTTAGAAATTACTCCAGAAAATAGCACTGCACTCGCAGCAACACCATCAACCCCAGGGCGCGCGCCGGAAACCCAAGTGTCAAAACACACAAACCCGAACACCCCACAAACCAGCCAATCCACAGCAGCAATCACCCAACAAACCAGCGCCCCAGAACCAAAAAAACCGAGCGCAGGCTTCTCGCCCGAGAACGACTACTTAGAAACAAAAGCCGAATCGATGGGATACATTAAGCACCCGCTAGAACAAGTGCTCGAATGGCTCGATCTACTCATGCTCCGCCTAGAACAAATCGCCGAGCAAATCTGGAATTGGGCAAAAAGCAACTTGCCAACAATCCTCAAAAGCAAAGATAAAATTGACTAATCTTTAGCTTATGATAAAGTTGCAGCAACCGCAGCAAATCAGCTCAGTATTATGCCATCTTTGGAGACTCCCTAGCGTGCTAACCCTCAAAATCGTAGTTAATGTAGTTGTTCTATTTTTTGTTTCCCTGTTCATATTTGGGTTTTTGTCCAATGACCCAGCCCGGAACCCCAACCGCAGAGACATGGAATAAACAAGCTATCTCCGTCGCTGGTTTGGGGCGCGACACCGCAGCCCCCAAACCAGCCCCCAAAACCCCAAAAATTAGTCAAACCAAACTTGACCTCGCACCCGCAGCGAGGTTATCTTATGGCGAAAGCAAGTTCACAAAGCAACCAGATTCCAGCGCGCCCAAGCCAAAGCAAATTTCACAGCTCAGATTTAATGTTTAAATAGTCAACTTGAGATGCAAAAATTTTTAATAATTTGTACCCTATAAAATCTAAAATCTCTAGCAACCGCCAAGACAGTTAGACG
This sequence comes from Microcoleus sp. A006_D1, assembly GCF_036702805.1. NCBI lineage: Bacteria > Bacillati > Cyanobacteriota > Cyanophyceae > Oscillatoriales > Microcoleaceae > Microcoleus > Microcoleus sp. A006_D1. The sequence goes on along the minus strand of NZ_JAUBVZ010000002.1, from coordinate 614,809 downwards.
TTCTTTAATTACTGAAACATCAGCAGTCGATTCCCTCTGCCCTCTGCCCTCTGCTATAAAATCGGATGACTCACCTGTTGTAATTATGCCCTATCCGGTACCGCCACCCGAACCATCTGCCATCATCTACATCGCCAAGCCAAAAAAAGCAGTCCTGACTGCGGCGAAGAGTGATGCAGACACCCGCAGCCCCAGCCCAGAAATACCGGAACCAAGCCCAGAAATCCTTCAGCCGCAACCAACACCAGCCCAACCAGAAACCGGAGCCGCACTCCTCGGTACCACCCCAGCCACCAGCCAACCTCCAAAAATCCCCGACCCCCTAGCCTCCCTCGAAAGTGGCGATGCAGTGGTGGGATTTCAGCATCGGGCTACAGGTGGAGAACCCGCAACTGCGGAAGTTCCCAAAGATGCCTCGTTTACTGCTTACCCGCTGCCGCCGATCGAAAATGCTGTTTCTAGCCCAAATCAAGAACGCACTCCACAAGCGCAGAGAACTATTGAGAAACCACAGCAGAGGAATAAGGTACCGCAGCCGGAAAGCGCGTATCAGGCCAAGGGAAAGCAGCAGTTAGAAGATAACGCTCCCGTAGCTCCTGAGACTCCCGAACCAGAACCCCCGCCAGAACCAGCTCCAGCAGGCCAGCAGCAGTTCGAGATTCCAACTCCCGGAACGGCGCCCCAACCCGGAGCCCCCGCAGCGCCGAAACCGAAGCCCAAACCAGCCCCGCCGCCAGGAGGGCGCACAGCACCATCTCAGCGCACGGTACCTTTTCCGGTGAACCCGGCCGATACTATCGAAATCAAGGCCGACAGCCAAGAATTTGACGACAAGCAGCAAATTGTCACGGCGGTTGGTAGGGTAATTGTGCGGTTCCGGCAAACTGTGATTGATGCCGATCGCGCGATCGTCAACTTAGTCACCCGGCAAGTGGTAGCATCCGGCAATGTCGCCTATACCCGCGGCCAACAAGTAATCCGCGGCCAGCAAATGGAATTCAATCTCGGCCTCAACTCCGGCGCCGTGGAACAAGCAAGCGGCGAGCTTTTCCTGCCCGCCGCAGGTAGCGAATTGACGCCCACACTGCCGACAGATATCAGTGCCGGAACCATTCTCGAACAGCCCCTGAGCGATCGAATTACCAGCCAGCAGCCCGTGCGCGGAGTCAAATCCTCTGGAGCTGCTACAGTCACCATCGGGGGCGGCGGACAGCTAGCAGCCCCCCAAGTTATCGGCGCCGTCAACCGCATCCGCTTTGAAGCAGAACGCCTCGAACTGCTGCCGGATGGCACCCGGGTAGCCACCAACATTCGGATTACTAACGACCCGTTTTCGCCCCCAGAACTCGAATACAGGGCCCGCAGGGCGACGATTAGAAGAATTTCGCCCACGGCTGAGGAATTGGTCACAAATTCGCCCCGCCTCGTGTTCGACAACCGCGTCAAAATACCTGTGTATCCCCGCAGACAAGTGTTTGACAGCCGGCAGCAGAACGGCCCTTGTTTGACCTTTGGCTACGACGGGGGCGACAGGGGCGGTTTGTATGCCGAGTGCGCTTTTGAGGTGTTGCAAAACGGGCCTGTGAGGCTGAGCCTGACGCCCCAAGTTTACCTTCAGCGGGTCGTCGAAAAGCACGGCGGCAATCCGTTTTTCCCCGACAGCTACGGGCTGAAAGCCAGGTTGGGCGCCACTCTGGGCCCGCGCACCAGCCTCGAAGGATCGGCGATATTTCTGAGTTTCGATAATTTCCCGAATTTGCCGGAAAACAGCTTTCGGGGCAATTTGCGCTTGCGCCAGTCGATCGGCACTCACTCTCTGGCGGCAGAATATAGTTATCGCGATCGACTATTTAACGGTTCTCTAGGCTTTCAAACCGTGCAGAGCAGCCTCGGGGCCGTCCTGACTTCCCCCGTCATCCAACTCGGAGGAACTGGCATCAATCTTAGCTACCAAGCCGGGTATCAATTTATCAATGCTGACACCGATCGACCAGACTTGCTCGAACCAGTGCGCGAAAACAACCGCATCGACCTCAGCCGCGCCCAAGTCAGCGTCGCCTTGAGCCGCGGCTTCAACCTGTGGCAAGGTCAACCGCTGCCCCGCACTCCTACCCAAGGTTTGAAGTACACCCGGACGCCGGTGGTTCCTTTCTTGCAACTGGCCTTGGGAGTCCGGGGAGTTGGCTCTTATTACAGCAGCGGCGACAGACAAAATTCGATCGCCAGCAGCATCGGCATTCAAGGGCAGTTCGGTCATTTCTCCCGCCCTTTCCTCGATTACACTGGATTTAATGTGACTTACACTCAGGTAGCGCGGGACGGCGTATCGCCTTATTTGTTCGATCGCTTGGTAGATTTGAAAGTCTTGTCTTTTGGACTTGTACAGCAAGTTTACGGAGGCTTTCGAGTCGGGTTTCAAAGTGCTATTAATTTAGAGAGCAAGGAAGCAATCAGTACCAACTACACTTTAGAATACAGCCGCCGCAGCTACGCATTTATTTTGCGTTTCAATCCTGAGCGTCAAGTCGGCAGCCTGACTTTTAGAATTAGTGACTTTAACTGGAACGGCACTCCCCAACCTTTTTCAGGGGACGTGCGAACTGTAGAAGGAGGCGTGCGTTTGTCCGATTAATTCAATTGGGTAACGGGTAATGGGTCATGGGTAATTAGTAATTGGTAATTGGTAATTGGTAATTGGTAATTGGTAATAACGAAGCAAAAAAAATCACCCATTCTCAATTCTCCAATTCTCAACTCTCCAATTCTCAATTCCCAAGGAAGAATGACTAATGATCGGGTTCGCTCGGGGGGGGAAAGCACTCCTGACTAATAACTAATAACTAATAACTAATAACTAATGACTAATGACTAATGACTAATGACTAATGACTAATGACAACTGACAACTGACAACTGACAACTGACAACTGACTAATTACCAATTCCCATGACAGAAGTGAGGGCAATATCTGCGGAAGCAGCGGCTCTGCTGGTTCACTACGGTTTTGACCTAGGTGGCAAAAAAGCAGAGAAATTGGCGGGTGAATGGCTGACCAAGTATCCCGGTCATTGGCTGCGTTTAGCAGTGGTTGAAGCGCTTTATCAAGGGCGCTACAAGGCTGTTTCTGTCGGACAGCTATTGAGTATGTGGCAGCGGATAGGTGAACCGCTCTATCATTTCAATCGTGAGTTTGAACGCTTGGTCTGCAACAATTTTCCTCAAGATTTAACCGGCGAAAGTGATGCAGGGCGACCTCAGGACGATATAATTTTATCGCAGCCCGAATCGGAAGTCGGTATCGCAGAGTTAGATTTGGCTGGGCCGCCAGATCCCAAAATCGATCGCGCGCCAGATGCAGAAGTCTCAAACGCACAGACTCAGGAAACAGAAAACTTGCCCGCAGCCGATCGCACCAAAGAAAATACCGAAGTTGTAGTATATGAAGATGTAGATGTTACTGCCCTAGCCGATCGAGCTGAGGTCGATCGCTTCCTAGCGCCAAAACCTGTAGCAAAATCATTTTCAGTTGCCAAACACACTGATTTTCACAGCAAGTTAAAAGCCGTTGCCCGAGAAGGTCGCAGAAAGAAAGGAGACAGCAGAAATAAGGTGTAAACTTGGGGAATTAGATAGTTGTTTGTGACTGTTAACTTTTCGCAGTTACTCCCATCCGAATTTCCGAACAAAAAGAAGCTTGTTCCGTACCGTTAGCTTGCTTGACAACGCTAGTCCGCAGCCGCAGGTTGGGCATCAGATACCACAGCCTTTCTTCCGCATGGAGAGTCTCTGATTCTGTAATCAATGTCAGCACGTCGTCGCCGCCCATAACGTAGCGGCTGTTTCCCTTGTCTTGCAACACTTGGCCTTCAGAAGGATTGTCAGGATTGGGTACGATCGCTAATATTGTAGAACCGACTTGTTTAGCTTGAGTGCGATCGGGAACACCGTCCCACGAAATCCGAACGCCCTCGATCCCAGTTGCAGCCGGGTTAATCGAGTGTTGTTGGCAAAGTTTAACAACTGCCGCATCGCTAGCGGTCAGTATTTCTATTTTCAGCTCGGATTTACCTGCCTGCAATTCCCCAGAATTGAGATTGTGTACCGTCCGCTGGGAAAACCATTTGCCTGCGCTTAACGCGAAAAACTCGCTAACATCCATGAAATTTGTCTCTAAACTTAAATACTTCTTTATTTTCAATGGCGACTTGCACGCTCTGGAGTCAGAAACTCGGCTTCTAACTGCGTAACTAGCGGTCAAACCCATAGATTTTAGCTAGAAACCGGGTTTAAGAGTGCAAGTCCTGTTTGTATTTTAAAGGAATGGGGCGCGCCTGTAAATTTTTCCCCGAGCTTTGGGCGAACCAGATTGCAGGTGCGGTTGAGTTGCCGAATCGCCAGCGGCCTGATATCTGCCTCGCTCCGGCGGGCAAAAGCAGAGAAAATTAGAGTATCCGGCCAGAAGTGTGGCGTTCAAAAAACTCTAGTTCGCACATCAAATAGGATTGCCACACCTCAAAAAAATTAGCTTAACAGTGTCAGTCGATCGACAATCATTACCAAAACACCAGCTATTCGTTAAGAAAAGCAAAGATATATGTCAGATGATTGTCGATCGCCCGGTAGATTTGGCACTGTCGATCCCAATCATATTGGCTAGTTTATCGTCATCGGACTGCTTGAAAATGCTCAAAGTAGACTCAGACTAAAAAATCAGCGATTCATCAACCATAGTCCAAGCCAGGGCAGCACCCCGCTCGCACAACAGCATTCAAATATGCCATGCTAAGTAAGGGAGAAAAGATTCTCGATCGGGTTTTGGGTAAGGTGCAGCTAGCGATCGCATACATTTAAAAAAAGACATCCACAAATTTATGAGCGAGTTTACACAAGGGCTGGATAAAATGCAGCCTGCCGAACAGACACACTGTCTGGGAATCCTGCCAAGTCAGCTAGCAGCCACTTCAGACTCAGAGAAATTATACAGCTTACTAACAGATTACAATTTTATTGAAGCCAAGCTCTCAGCATCGGGAGTACAAGCGCTAATAGAAGATTACGATTTAGCAACAAGTCCCGATATTATCACATCCGACCAAAAAGCCGACAAACTCAAATTAATCCAAGAAGCAATACGGCTATCTGCCCACATTCTAGCCAAAGATCCAACGCAACTAGCAGCCCAACTAATTGCGCGCTTGATGTGCTTTGAAATTCCCGAAATTCAAGCACTGCTAGCACAAGCAAAACAGCAGAAAAACCCCTGGCTGCGGCCGCTAACGCCCAGCTTTACCCCTCCAGGCGGCAGATTACTTCGCACCCTCACCGGACATACAGACTGGGTACAAGCTGTAGCAATCACCCCCGACGGCAAGCGAGCAATTTCTGCATCATCCGACCACACTCTCAAAGTTTGGCACTTAGAAACAGGAGAAGAACTTTCCACCCTCAAAGGTCATCTTACCTACGTCAACGCTGTAGCCGTCACCCCAGACGGCAAGCGAGTAATTTCTGGTTCTTGGGACAATACTATTAAAATTTGGGATTTAGCAACGGGAACAGAAATATTGACATTTGCAGGCGATACTTTTGCGGTAGAAGCAGTCGCCGTTACTCCCGACGGCAAGCGAGTAATTTCTGGTTCCTGGGACGGCAGTATCAAAGTTTGGAATTTGTCAACAGGGGCAGTGATTTTCAACCTCAAAGGTCACAGCAGTTTTGTCCAGTCGGTAGCAGTAACTCCCGACAGCAAGCGGTTGATTTCCGGTTCCGGCGACAACAGCATTAAAGTTTGGAACTTAGAAACTGGAAAGGAACTTTTTACCCTCATCGGTCACGCAGATTGGGTAAAAGCTGTAGCAGTAACTCCCGACGGCGAACAAATCATTTCCGGCAGTTACGACGGCACAGTCAAAGTTTGGAGTTTGAGTGCACGAGACAAACTTTTTACTTTAGGAAAACACGACAGTTTCGTGCAAGCAGTAGCAGTCAGTCCCGACGGAAAACGGGTAATTTCCGCTTCTGGCGACAAAACGCTGAAAGTTTGGAATCTGGAAACAAAAGAAGAACTCTTCACTTTTACCAATCACATCGCGCCTGTGAATGCTGTGGCTGTTACCCCCGACGGCAAGCGGATAGTTTCGGGTTCCTCTGACAAAACTATCAAAGTTTGGCACTTAGAAATAGGCAAAGAAAATTTATCATCTGCCGGTCACGATGACTGGGTAAATGCTGTAGCAGTTACTCCCGATGGTACAAAAGCAATTTCCGGTTCTGGAGACAACAGCATTAAAGTCTGGAATCTCCAAAACGGACAGGAACTTTTTACTATTCCCGGTCATAAAGATTGGGTAAAAGCTGTAGCAATAACAGCCGATAGCAAGCGAGTAGTTTCAGGTTCCGGCGACAAAACCGTAAAAGTTTGGCATCTCGAAACAGGCCAGGAAATCTTTACTTTCAGGGGTCATACGGACTGGGTAAATTCTGTAGCAGTGACTCCCGACGGAACGATGGCGATTTCGGGTTCGGGAGACAAAACTATTAAAGTTTGGAGTTTAGAAACTGGAGAGGAAATTTTGACGTTTTCAGGTCATGCTGACGGGATAAAAGCTGTGGCAGTTACTCCTGATGGAAAACGGATTATTTCAGCTTCCGGCGACAAAACTCTGAAAGTTTGGAGTTTGGGGAAAGAAAAAAATATTGTGGCAAATCTATGGAATTTTGCCCTCAAAAATCTACTTTTCACACTCAAAGGCCATGAGAGTTTTGTGAATGCTGTGGCAGTTACGGGGGATGGCAAATGGGCGATTTCGGGCGGGCGAGAAAAAAATCTGAAAGTTTGGGATTTGTCAAGTAGAAAAGAAGTTTTTACTTTGGCAGGTCATGGGGATGCGGTAACATCTGTGGCGACGGTGGGAAATAAGGTGATTTCTGTTTCCGATGATAATACTCTCAAAGTTTGGGATTTATTGAGTCGAAAAGTAGTTGCTACTTTTAGGGGAGATAGTGCTTTGAAAGCTTGCGCTATTGCACCGGATGGGGTGACAATTGTGGCGGCGGAAGCTTCGGGACAAGTGCATTTTTTGAGGTTGGAAGAAGGGAAATAGTCATTGGTCATTGGTCATTGGTTATTGGTCATTGGTTATTGTGGCGATCGCACTTTTGCTAAACTTGAAAAGTGCGATCGCCCGTTAGCGAAGCCCTCGAAGCAGTCTGTCTAACTTAATTCATCTGGGTTAATTCCCATTTCTCGCAGGCGTTCCGCCAAAATTTGTGATCGCCGCCGTTCCTCTCCTAAAGCTGTTTCTGCAAGTTCTGCCCGCTGTTCGGCTTGTTCTAACAGTTGACAAATCTCAACGTAGGAGAAAAATCTAGTGCCATCAGGTCGATAAATTTGCAATTGATCGCCTGACAAATCGAAGCGGATGGCTAACCTTGGACTCGCGTAGTTTTCCATAGATGCGATCGCATCCAAGCCGTCTTCTCCCCGCAACCAACCTCTGAGTTGATTGTTAGTAGGATTGTAAATATAATATTCTTCAACTTGGTGGCGATCGTAAAACAGTAATTTCGTGTCCATTTCATCCTGGCTATTGCTAGGAGAGAGAATCTCAAACACAACTTGTGGTGCAATTCCTGACTCGTTCCACTGCTGATAAGAACTCCGTCTCCTTTTCGGTGTGCCGAAGACAACCATCACATCAGCGGCATTAACAATATTTGGTCTTCCCTGAACCGGATACCAAAACAAATCGCCCGCTACAAATACATTCTCGTCATTAGCATACATCCATTCTATATTTTGCTGAATGACTAGAATCCAGCGAAACTGGTCGGTATTGTTTGCTATTGGTTTACCGTCGCTTTCGGGGTAGATAATCTGTTGCTGAGTTGGGATTGGGATTTGAGTTACCATAACTGTTGTCCGGGGTTGGGGACTGTTTAATTTAATTTTAGCTGGTTGGGGATGGTGAGAAGTGCGATGGACTTTTCAACGAATTTCTGCGGTTCATTAAAAAAATCTCATCCACAAAAGAGCAGATCAAAAGCAGGGCAGACACCGCCCGCCCTACCAAACTAATGCCTCTGCAACCTCACCCCACGAATAGAATAGTCCAAAAGCTCGATCGGGTGCATCAAAGTAACTTCCTTCCCCTGCAACTCCAAATGCTTCTTAATCTGCAAAGAACAACCTGGATTAGAAGAAGCAATCAACTCGGCCCCAGTATTCAGCAAATTCTCCACCTTCTGCACTCCCAATTCATCAGCAATTTCCGGCTGAAGCATATTGTAAACCCCCGCACTCCCGCAGCACAAAGCTGCATCCAGAGGCTCTTTTAACTTCACCCCCGGAATTTGTTTCAACAACTGACGCGGCTGCAAACTAATCTTTTGTCCGTGCAACAAATGACAAGCATCCTGATAAACAATCGTCAAATCTCCGTCTGCCAAAGGATTGAGTTTAGCGGTAATTCCCGCACTTACCAAAAATTCTTGTATATCCTTAACATTAGCAGCAAATGCTTCTGCTTTTTCCCGATATTCCGGGTCATCTGCTAGGATATGACCGTATTCTTTCAAAGTATGACCGCAACCCGCAGCGTTGATAATTACAACATCAACACCAGTATTTTCAAAGCTATCAATCATTTGTCTCGCCAAAGCTTTCGCCTGTTGGGCCTGTCCTTGATGTTCCGGCAAAGCAGCACAGCATCCCTGACTTTTGGGAATCACAACCTCGCAACCATTGGCCGTCAAAACTCGCACCGTAGCTTGATTAACAGGCGAGAATAATAGTCGCTGCACGCAGCCTAAAATCACGCCGACTCGATAGCGTTTCTCTCCTTGTGCGGGAATTACTTCCGGCAAATTATCTCGAAAAGAATCAACAGTTACCTCTGGCAAAATAGATTCCATCGCCGCCAAGCGGGGAAATACTTTTTTCAGCAAACCTGTTTTGCGAATTAGTTTTGGCAGTCCTAATTTTTGATAAATAAACAGAGGAACGAGTAAAGGCCGCAATCTGTGAGGATAAGGGAAGAGATTAAAAATCAGAGTGCGAATTACATTGTCGGAAAAAGTGCGTTTTTGATTGCGGGTAACTTGGTGGCGAGTTGCGGAAATTAACTTGTCATATTGAACTCCCGACGGACAAGTTGTGACGCAGGCCAAACAGCCCAAACAAGTATCGAAATGCTGCGAAGTTGCTTCGTTTAAAGGTGCGTCGCCTTCGTTGATTGCATCCATTAAGTAAATGCGGCCTCTAGGCGAATCCATTTCTTTGCCGAGTACGCGATAACTCGGACAAGTTGACAAACAAAAGCCGCAGTGTACGCAAGTATCGATTAATTTGGGATCGGGCGGGTTGTTAGCGTCGAAACCGGGGATTTCGATGGTTTGTAAGTGGGGATTTTGGGCTAGGAAATTGCTTTCTTTCGCGGGTTTTAAATCGTCACTGGGAATTTGAGATGTTTCTGAAGTTTGCATAGGGCAGAAAGT
>NZ_JAUBVZ010000002.1:560142-605213 GCF_036702805.1 Microcoleus sp. A006_D1 | reverse complement strand
TCGGCAGCGGATTATTTAACGGATTTAACGGATGGCAGAAAGTTCGGCAGCGGATTATTTAACGGATTTAACGGATGGCAGAAAGTTCGGCAGCGGATTATTTAACGGATTTAACGGATGAAATTCCGGTTCGTTAAAAAAATCTAGTTCACACTAGAAAACGATCGCAATTCAAGATATTTTCCGGGTCAAACTCTTGCTTAATCCGGCGCATTAGATCGATCGCACTTCCAGTATAGCCCCAAACATCTAACTCTTGCTTGATGTCAGCAGGCGCTACCAAAACAGTCAGAAAACCGCCTTTAGCCTCGCACCCCCTGCGTACCTGCAACAGCGTTTCGGCTGTCGCAGTCTCAAATCGCAAAACCCCCAAACCGCTGCCGGCATGAATCAAAGCGTCCTGTACCGGCAATTCGTTAATTGCCTTGACAGCTTCCGACGGTCTGATGCCTATTTTGCAAATAATTGCCGACTTTGTGCTATAATTCCAGACAGTTTCTGGTAATCTTTGCCATAACTGATGCTCATCGTTCTCGCCGCAGCTAGTGCCTTGCAAACCCAACTTTTCGGCAACTTCCAGCAAGCGGGCTGATTGTTGTTTAACGCTTTCGGCGATGCTTTGAAACCTCACCACTAATCCAGAACCTTTACCTAAACTCAGTTTTTCTACTAACTGCGGTGACAGCAAATCAACAGCCGTCGGTGTAAGAGCAGAAGATAATAAGATTTGAGTGGCTTCAGCTAAAGCATTAGTTTCTCCTGTCAGTATGAGAGTTCCCGATGATTCTGGCAGCGGATAAACTCGGAATGTTACTTGACTGATGATGCCTAATGTGCCGTAAGCACCGGTAAACAGTTTCATCAAGTCGTAACCGGCGACATTTTTCACGACTCTACCGCCAGCTACAGCAATTTTACCGTCCGATCGCACAAACGTCATTCCCAACAGCAAATCGCGCACGCCTCGATAGCGATGCCGCAAGGAACCCGTGTCAGCAGTAGAGATAATTCCGCCCAAAGTTGCCTGTTGCGGATATGCTGGATCGATCGGCAAAAATTGACCGGCTTTACCTAAAATTTCCTGCAAATCTGCAAACATCATTCCCGCTTCCGCAGTCACGGTTAAATCGCCCACAGCGTGTTCTACAAGCCGATTCAGGCGCGCCGTACTGACGGCAAAGATCCCCCCTGCCCCCCTTAAAAAGGGGGGTTCTGAAAGCCCCCCTTGGTAAGGGGGGTTGGGGGGTTCTAATTTAACTAAACCGCCCCAATCGATCTTGCTGCCACTTCCGCAAGGCAAGACGGCGCAGCGATTTTGCCTTGCCCAAGCAATCACCGCCGCGAGTTCTTCCTGAGTATTGGGGTAAACGGTACAGGCGATCGAAGTACCGGGCGCAACTGCTTTTTCTACCCGTTCTTGCCAAAAAGCCTCTGTATCTTGCTGCTGACAGATGCCAGAAGTGCCGACAATACTTTCTAATTCTTGTGTGCTAACGTAATTTCTGGTAGAAAAAGATTTCATGAAGGTTATCGGACGCCCGGTAAAAATAATAATCAAAACACTGCCTCAAACCATTAAATATTAATACGGGCCCGATATTCAAAACATGAACCAACAAATGTCTCAAAACCGACTTTCTGTAGGAATTACCGGTCTCAACGAAGTGATAGACGGTGGCCTGGTTCCTCAACGCTCTTATCTGGTACGCGGCGGCCCGGGTACTGGCAAGACTACCCTGGGCTTTCACTTTTTGGCGGCAGGTATTGCTCTGGGAGAAACGCCCCTATTCATTACTTTAGGAGAACCGGAAGCGCAATTGCGCGCCAATGCCGAAAGTCTCGGTTTTGACATGGAGGCGATGTCCTTCCTGGATTTGAGCCCCTCTTCAGAATTTTTTACCGAAGTTCAAACCTACGACATTTTCTCGCCGTCGGAAGTTGAGCGAGAACCGACTACACACAAAATTATCGATCGAGTCCAAGCTGTCAAGCCGCAACGCGTGTTTTTGGATGCGATTACTCAATTTCGCTACTTAGCTGCGGATGAGTTTCAGTTTCGCAAGCAAGTTTTGTCTTTTCTGCGGTTTTTGGTGGAAGGGGGGGCGACGGTGGTGTTTACCTCGGAAGGGACATTAAATGCTCCCGACGACGATTTGCAATTCATCAGCGATGGCGTAATTTATTTGGAATTGCGGCCAGAAGGGCGCACTCTGTCTGTCACTAAGCTGCGCGGTTCCAACTTCCGCGACGGCCGCCATTCGCTGCGCCTGACTGGGGCTGGGATGGAGGTGTTTCCGCGACTGCTTCCTGACAACTATCAACAGGATTTTGTGGCTGAACCGATTTCTGCTGGGGTTCCTGAAATGGATGAACTGCTGCATGGGGGACTGGAACGGGGGACTGTGACGGTGATTACTGGGCCTAGCGGGGTGGGTAAAACGACGGTGGGGATGCAGTTTATGAAGGAGGCGGCGGGAAGGGGGGAGCGATCGGTAGTTTACATCTTTGAGGAGTCAATTTCTACTCTGCTCGGCCGCTGCGAATCTGTCAATATCCCGGTTGGGGCGATGATGGCGCAAGGAAATCTTTCGGTGATACCCGTGGAACCGTTGCTGTATTCGCCGGATCAGTTTGCGAGTATGGTACGGCAAGAGGTGGAGCAGCAAAAGACGCGGATTGTGATGATTGACAGTATTTCTGGCTATCAGATTTCGATGCGGGGGCAAGATTTGGTGAATAATTTGCACGCTTTGTGCAAGTATCTCAAGAATATGGGAGTTACTGTTATCTTGATTAATGAGGTAGAAGCCATTGGCGGAGATTTTCGGCTGACTGAGATCGGGATTAGTTATTTGGCGGACAATCTGATGTTTATTCGCTATCTGGAGCGCCAACTGCATAATAGAACAGAAATCCGCAAGGCGATCGGCGTAATTAAAAAACGAGTCAGCAATTTCGAGAAAACTATGCGAGAACTGGATATTACTCGCTATGGTATCAAAGTCAGCAAACCGATACGGGGACTGCGCGGCATTTTGAGTGCGGCCCCGGTGTGGGTTGAGGTGGGAGAGGATGAAGATTGAATCAAGGTTCTCAGTGCTATTTTTGGCGGAGTGCAGCTAATGAAAGCAGTTGTCGATCTAATCAGTAGTGCGCGCAGCCCGCACCTCAGCAATAGCAGTAGTGCGCGCACCGCGCCAGCAGCATAAGTCCTGGAAAAGTTAAATATCTCGGTAAAATTGTGTATTTTCTGACTTCTAATAGCTCGCCGAAAAGTAAGGTAAACCGTATTCACAGGAAGCCGATCGATGACTGGCAACTCAATAATTTTAGCGGTAGACCGCAATCAGCGAAATCTGGAACTCCTAGCCCAATTCCTCAATAAAGAAGGATACCAGACGATCGGGGCTTCTAGCTTTGAAGAGGTGGCACAGGCGATCGGCGAACCTGCTAGAATCGGGATGGCTTTAGTAGATATTTCTGGTTTCGATCGCCGAATTTGGGACTGCTGCGAACAACTGCGAAATCACCAAATCCCTTTTCTGATACTTTCGCCCAAACAAAGCGCGGCGATTCAGCACGAAAGCCTTTCCCGCGGTGCTCGGAGTATGTTGGTAAAACCTTTGATAGTTAAAGATTTGCTGTGCATTGTTCACAGTTTGCTAGGAGAACCTGCGTGAGTCAAATTTTATTGCTTGTCGAACAGAAAGAAAATCGTCGCTTATTATTAGAATGGCTGGCAGTTCACTATGAGGTATTGCTGCCCAACTCAACGGAAAATATTGATGAAATTTTACCATTTAATCAATCTTTTGACATGGGGATAGTTGACGGTCTTGCCCTGAAACGGCACGGGCAATGGATCGCCGCCCAAAAACAAGCAGAAGGCCCGGTATGCTTGCCTTTTCTGTTGATTACATCCCGCTCGGATGTGGGAATGGCAACGCGATTTATTTGGCAAACTATTGATGATTTAATTATTGTTCCGATCGAGAAGATAGAATTGCAAGCGCGGGTGGAGATTTTGCTGCGATCGCGCCAGTTGTCTTTAACTCTCAAATTGTCTCACGATCAACTCGATCGCACCCTGCAAACAGCTAAAGAACTCAACGAGATAAAAACTTCTTTGCTGTACATGATTGCCCACGACGTTCGCAATCCTTTAAACTTCATCATCGGTACTACGCAAGTTCTTTCCAGGTACAAATCGAAATTATCAGATGAGAAAACACAAGAACTGCTAGACAAAACTCAAGTTGCAGCAAAAAGCATCGATCTGTTATTAGATGACGTTCTGCTGCTGGGCCGCTCGGAGTCGGGAAAAATTGCGCTTCGTTTGCTACCGCTAGACTTGGCAAAGTTTTGTAATGAGTTGGTAGAAGAATTTCAAAGCAGCCTGAATTTGAAGCGTCAAAATGATGCGGTGAAGTTGATTTTTGTGAATCACTGTCAATCGGCGCTCGCGTGTTTGGAGGTGAGCTTGCTGCGGGGCATTCTCAGCAATTTGCTGTCAAATGCTATTAAGTATTCTCCCCCAAATACTCAAGTAATATTTGAATTAAAACTTACTGAAACTGAGGCTATTTTTTCGGTACAGGATGCCGGAATTGGCATACCTTTTGCAGACCAAGAACGACTGTTTGATTCGTTTTACCGGGCAAAAAATGTGGGTATCATTCCCGGTACTGGACTGGGGTTGAGTATTGTTAAAAAGTGCGTGGACTTGCACGGTGGCGAAATTACGTTGAGCAGCGAAGAAGGTGTCGGGAGTACGTTTACGGTAACGCTGCCGATCGCCAAAATTGAAGAAGAGCAACTCTCGCCTGTAACGCCTTAAACTAGATACAGGTATTATCTTGGAATATTCAGTATGGAACTCGCAGATGTAATGGCACTCGTCCATCCGGCGATCGCAGTGGCGGTAGTTTTCCCGATTATTGGTACTGTTGTCAATGCAGCGTGGCAAACTCGCCAGCGCAGGCTGCAAGTCGCTGACGGTGGTAAAAGCAAAATTCCGCCGGTGGTTGGCCCGGAGCATTTGAAGTTGGGCCAGTTGCTGACTGGGGCGATCGTAGGAATTACGTTAATTGCTCTTGCCTACTCTATTTATTTTAAAAGTATTTTGGAAAAAAATCTGTGGGGAAAATCCCCCAGTCAAGTAGTTTTCATTGCACTAATGTTTGCCGCGACAATTGCTTCTTTGGTATTTTTGTATCAAGCAAGACTGCAACTTTGGCGGGGAGTTTTTGCGACTTTGACTGGTGTCGGTTTGGTGGTTTTGGGATTCCAAGAGGGGATTTTTCGCAGGGATGACGAATGGCTGGTTTCTCATTTTTATTACGGGATTGCGGCGGCGCTGTTGATGGTTTTTTCCCTGGCAATTGCGCCGGAAATTTATCAGGATCGATCGCACGGCTGGCGGAAAATTCACACTGTTTTAAACTGCATCGCCCTGCTGCTATTTTTAGGTCAAGGTGTTACGGGGACTCGCGATTTGTTGGAAATTCCTTTGAGCTGGCAAAAAGAACATCTCTATCAGTGCGATTGGAAAAATAAAACTTGTCCGAAACCTCCACAGTCACAAAGTTTTGCTCCTGCAATTAATTAGAAGATTGTTCGGCAACGGAATAATTGGTTTGTAGTGAGGACTTTAGTCCTATGATGAAAGATGAGGACTTGCATTCCGAACGCTCGAACATTTTGTAGGACTGCAATCAAAGTTCTAGAGGAGCAACGGCGTTTAATAATTCTTCTAGGATAAATCTGAGCAAAGATTGAGTTGCTAATACTAAACCCAATCGGGCTTGAGCGAGTTTTGGTGTTTCTGTTTTAACTTCGCCCCAAATCCGACATTGACTGTAAAAAGTCTGAAATGCTTGGCTCAAACTATTAGCTATTGTTAGATAATTGACTGGTTTTTCGTGGCGGCAATTCCCAAAAACCGGATCTAAGGTATCTAGCACTGTTATTAGTTGCGAAATTAAACTACGATCGCCTGGGTGCACTAACCGCAGCCGATCGCCCCCGTCAACCCAGGGTATGGGATTTGGGGCCGCCAGCGACCAAATTTGCGGTGCTGTAGCGACATCCGGCTGCGCGATCGAGATTAGGCGATCGCGGTGGGCCATTCGCAGCAGGGAACAGCAGCGTGCGTGGCTGTACTGAATCGGAAACAGTCGATCGGCTGACACCACAGGAGAGAATATGCGAGATTCAGGAACAGGTAGGGGAATTTGAGCTAAACGCTGCAACCACAGGGCTAAACCCGCATCAGTCATCTCTAGTTCAATAATTCCCGCCGGTGCGACTTTAACGGCGAAATCTGGGTAACATAGCGGTTCGAGAGTAGCGGCAAGCTGTGTGGCGATCGCCTGCGGTGTCTGCTGCCAAGTTTTAGCCAATTTCAGGGCGATCGCCGATACGTACACCACCCGCACGCTATTTTTACCCCGATTTAACGGAATTTCGCCGATTGTCCCTTCCCGGGCGATCGCGCCCTGCAACCTTAAGAGCAAGAAACGTTTCACTGTAACTTCGGGGCACTGAAAGATATTTAGTGTATCCATATTGGCTGATTTTGCGGTAAAAGTGACTGAGGAGTGTTACCGCTGGCGCTGTTGTTGTACGTTAAACTGCTGATGTCAGAGATGGTCGATCGGCTTCTCCGGGCTGGGTCACATCCAAGCAATCAGCTTTCTAGGGATTTTTTGGCTAAATATACAATAATTTACGATCGACTCATTGCTGAATTCTACCATTTTGATGTATTTTTTGCTACATTAAATTTCTTGGTAAAACTGAGAAGAGTCAGCACAGTTAACCAGCGTGCAAGCTCGATTGGGGGTTGGTTGTCTCACTTTGTATCGCACTGCTGGCAGAAGCTGTTTTTCTCACTGATTAAATATATCCCAGAGCCTCACCTATGCAATCAACTTCCACACCTCTAGAGACTATCGATCGACCGTTTATCACTTGGCAGCGAATTATCGACTGGGCCCAGGAACACTACCGCTGCCGCACTTTTAGCAAAGACGAAAAGATTCCCGCCAGACCCGGACTGCTGTATTTAGTGCAGAAAGGTTCTGTGCGGCTCGTAGGTAGCGCTCAAGTTAGCGCTACTGCGAAGCCGGGGTTAAAATCCGCTAGCAAAACTACAGAAGAAGCTTTTTTGGGCTTCGTCGGCGCGGGTCAGCCCTTTGAACTGGTTGCTCAGTCCCCGTTTACGCTCCAAGCTTTCGCTCACGCCGATCAAACTCACGTAGTGTGGATGTATTGGCACGATTTGGATAATTGGCCTCACTTCCGCCGGGAAATTTTGGATGCGTTTCGCTACCAGCACCAGCGGAAACTGCTCTGGTTGAGCACTTTGGGACAGCGCCGCACGATCGACCGACTGCTGGGTTTTCTCACTTTGTTGATCGAAGAGTTCGGCGAACCTTACGTAGGTGAGGCAGAACCGGATGTGGTTCGGGGCTACCGACTGCCCTGGACATTGACTCACGCTCAAATTGGTAGCGCCATTGGCTCGACGCGGGTGACGGTGACGCGGCTGATGGGGAAATTGCGATCGAAAGGTTTGATTAATACTGAGGATGATAATTTGATCTGTTTGCCGGCTAAGTCTACCCCCCAAAAGACTAAAAATCAAAAGCAGGATGTAGAAGCATTCCTCGAAGACGATATTGAAGACGATATTGAAGACGATATTGAAGACGATATTGAAGACGATTCTCTTGAATAATTTGCCTAAAATCCTGCGGGTGATTCCCCACAAATAGCGCATCGCTATTAGAGAAATCGCCGAAATGGTGGGAAGTTGTTAATTGCTGAAATATCAGCGATCGATTGTCGATCTCGCGAAGATAACTTAAGCCTTCCCTCTTCCCTCTTCCATCGGACGATTTCTATCTGACTTCTGCTTTCTGCAAATTGTGTAAACTTTTTCCGTTCTCGAAAGGTGCGACAGACAATGACGACCGATGACAAGCAAAAATATTCTACCCCAAATAATCAGAAACGGGTGGTGTTCTGCGACTTTGACGGCACGATAACTGTTGAAGAAACTTTTGTGGCAATGCTGAAGCGTTTCGCACCGGAATTGTCGTCTCAACTGATGCCGGAAATCTACGCTAGAAGGCTGAGTTTGCGATCGGGAGTGCGGCAGTTACTAGAGTCTATTCCCTCGGAATGTTACGGGGAAATTGTGGAATTTTCTAGGGGAAAGCTGATGCGGCCGGGATTGGTGGAATTGCTGGATTTTTTGGACGCGCAAAAGGTGGATTTTGCGATCGTTTCCGGTGGGCTTCGGATTATGGTAGAGGCGGTGATGGGCGATTTGGCACACCGGGCGATCGCTATTTACGCTGTGGATGTGGACGCTAGCGGTCTCCACTTGCAAGTCAATTCTGAGTTTGAAGGAGATGCAGAATTGGTGTCTAAGGTGCGGGTGATGCGCCTGCACCCGGCTTCTGAACAGGTGGCGATCGGAGATTCGGTGACGGATTTTAATATGGCTTTGCAGGCGAATTCGGTGTTGGCGCGCGATCGGCTTGCCGAATATCTGGACGAACAGCAAAAGCCTTATACTAAATGGGATAATTTTTTTGACGTATTAGAACATTTGTCCCAGAAATGGAAGTGAAACCAAAATAGGAATTGGGCAAAAATCTCACTCTAAGCTATATGTATTCCTGAGGTGCGCGCGGGTGGTGAGAAACCGGGTTTTTTAGCACGATACTGCGGACAGTTTTTTGGCTTGCGACTGAAACCCGGATTTTACCGTTGGCGATCGAAAAGTGTCCGGAGTATTGTCGTTACAACCCGCAGAAATAGTAAACAACCCGGTTTCTAGGCCTCGTCCATTCGTCCAGGAATGTATGTATCGGTAAGGTGTTCCACTAGCACCCTATGTTGAGATCTGCCAGCGAAATTCCTATCAAGTAAAAAAAAGTAGATAAAAAACTGAGGATTTGCAGAGAATGAGTGGCGATTTGAGATCGGATTTAATTGCAGCAGCCAAACATTTTTACGATCGCGGTTGGATGGTGGGGACTGCTGGCAATCTTTCAGCCCGCTTACCAGACGGCAGTTTTTGGATTACTGCTAGCGGGCGCCAGAAAGGGCAGTTAACTGAAGCAGATTTTATCAGAATGAGCTCCGACGGTGCGATCGTCGAGCAACCTGTTCCCGAAGCCCGCCCTTCCGCCGAAACCAGCATTCATTTAGCCGTTTACAATTGTTTTCCAGACGCTCAAGCTTGCTATCACGTTCACTCGATCGAGGCAAACTTAGTTTCTCGGCTAGTCTCCGGCGATGCAGTGCCTTTACCCGCGATCGAAATGCTCAAAGGTTTGGGGGTGTGGGAGGAAAACCCGCAAGTGGCGATACCCCTATTTGCAAATTATTTGGAAGTGCCTAAGATAGCCAAGGAAATTTGTGAATATTTTGCCGTTTGTACACCATCTGTACCCGCTTTGTTAATTCGCGATCACGGCATCACAGTCTGGGCGAACTCGCCAGCCGCCGCCTACAATTACGTAGAAATTGTAGAATACATTTTTCGCTACACGATCGCAGCCCACCAATTAAATTTAGATTGAAAATGTTAGATTAGGACAGTCTGAGACGCAAAACCTAATTATTGCACAATACGGTTTACTTAAGACTGATCTCCCTGGCACACCCCTTCCCAAGGGGGGGACAAGAAATTGCTCAAAGTCCCCCTTGCTTTTGGGGGATGCGAGGGGGATCTCCGGGGGCATAAACATGATTAACTGAACGGTATTGAATTATTGCAGGTTCGCACTGCGCACCTTACTGCATTAGAGTAGTGTGTCAAACCAGCTTTTGCATCCACCAACTTAGGAAACGAGCACACATCAAGAAGAGGCAACAAACATTATGGCTAAATATACCAGAGTCTTATCCATAGATGGAGGCGGAATTAGAGGGATTGTCCCCGCGCAAGTTGGAGTCAGCATTGAGTCAAAGCTGCAACAGAAAACCGGCAACCCCGATGCGAGAATAGCTGACTATTTTGATTTAATCGCCGGCACAAGTGCGGGAGGAATTTTAACTTGCCTCTATTTGTGTCCCGATACCGAAAATCCCAGCAGGCCTCGGTGGACGGCCCAAGATGCTGTTAATTTTTCCATCAAGAGCGGCCGCGACGTTTTTAAGAGTTCACTTTGGCAAAAAATTCACTCTCTAGACGGTTTAATAGATGAGAAATATCCCAGCGATGCCTTAGAACAATTTTTTAGGGAAAACTTTAGAGATTGCAAACTCAGCGAACTGCTAAAACCTTGTTTAATTACCAGTTACGATGTCGAAAGGAGAAAAGCTACCTTTTTCAATCAAATAGATGCTAAAAAATATCCAGAAGCCAACTATTTTATCAGAGATCTCGCCCGAGCCACATCTGCCGCTCCTTCTTACTTTGAAATTCCCAAAATCTACTCTTTGACAAACGAATCCTACGCTTTAATTGACGGGGGAGTATTCGCAAACAATCCCGCACTTTGTGCCTATGCGGAAGTGAGAAATAAATTGAGAATTGCCGACGACCGTCCCGACAGAGGCCCCACAGCAAAAGACATGGTAATTTTATCGCTGGGAACGGGACAAGCTCAGAAAAAATTCCCCTACGAAGAAGTGAAAAATTGGGGTCAAGTTGAGTGGGTTGAGCCTTTGATTAGTATCATGATGACGGGAGTTGCTGAAACTGTAAATTATCAACTAATCCAAATTTATGATGCGATTGAAAAACCCAATCAATATTTGAGAATTAATCCAGATTTGAGCAAGGAACAACCTCTGCCAATTGATGATGCTTCGGAACAGAAAATATCGGAACTCCTGAGAATTGGCAAGGAGCAAGCGGAAAAGTATAGCGAACAGTTGGATAAATTTATCGATTTGTTGCTGGCAGAGTAATCAGTCAAATTGTGTGGGTGGGGCGCGGCGATTAACTTAAATCACCAATAAATAAATCTTAAACCGCGCCCTACCCACCAATTAAAAAAAAGAATGTAACTTGAGGTTAGCTCCAAAATCGTACAGAATCAATCAGTATAGCAGTGGACAGTTGACAGTGGACAGTTGACAGTTGCAGAATCAGGAAATCACACCGTTTAGGCTATGGGTTAGGAGGCTCTATTCATGAGGTTATTTATGTCCTCACCGCTGTGGCGATTGCTATACAAATCTCAAATCGAAAATGGAAAATCGTCTAATCCACCAACAGCAGGGCAGACAGACTGAAAATATATGTTGACAAATCGTGCAATAATTGCTGTACAATTGGCGATAATCTCTATGTGACAGTGCTTCGCTCTGTTTGCAATTAATCGCCAGCCGTCAGTCATTGGTTAAAAAATACCAAAAGCGCGATCGACATTTAGATGAAACCTTAAATAACAGGTGGTTTCAGCGATTTTTAGTCACCCTGTTCCTGGGCGGCCAAGTTTTGCTGCGCGTACTCCAAGGCAAAATTGACCGCCGCAAAATCATGGAACATTTAGTAACAGTAGGCCTGGATTCTTTGCGCTCCGTGCTGCTAATAGCCTTTTTTGCGGGCATGATTTTTACCGTTCAATCCGCCAGAGAATTGATTCGGTTTGGGGCGGTTGGGGCGGTGGGAGGTGCTTTTGCTGTGGCATTTTGCCGCGAATTAGCACCAGTTTTAACGGGGGGGGTGGTGGCGGGACAAGTAGGTTCGGCTTTTGCGGCGGAGATAGGAGAAATGCAGGTGACGGAACAAATAGACGCCCTGTATATGTTGAGAACAAATCCGGTTGATTATTTAGTAGTACCGAGGGTGATAGCTTGCTGCGTCATGCTGCCGATTTTAACAATTTTTTCGGTAGCGGTGGGGATTTTGGGAGGGCTATTTGTGGCGGTTTATTTTTACGAGTTGGAACCGTCGGTATTTTTGGAATCGGTGCGGACTTTTTTGGGGCCTTGGGATTTAGTAACTGTGGCGATTAAGAGTGTAATTTTTGGGTTGATAATTGCCCTTGTCGGTTGCGGTTGGGGGTTGACTACGACGGGCGGAGGGAAAGGAGTAGGCCAAGCTGCAACGGCGGCGGTGGTGACTTCTTGGGTGTTTATCTTTGTGGCGGATTTCTTTTTATCGCTGTTGATGTTTCACGAGTTGGGGATTACCAGAAGCGGGGGTTGACAGTTGACAGTTGACAGTTGACAGTTGACAGTTGAGGGCGACCTCTACCTGGAAGTCCGAGGATTCGAGTAATGAATAGTCTTGTTTTAATTTCTCGCCTTTAAGGAAGAGGCTTTAAACCAATTCTTTCTGGTAATTGATTTTAGATTTTAGATTAGACAAGATTACAAAAATAATTAGGACGATGCTCAGAGCAACGTCCCACAAAATTGTTTTTCTTGTGGGACGTTGCTCTGAGCATCGTCCTAAAATTTGATTCAAAGGGCTTTTGCAATTCAAGTCTATTTTATGGCAATCTTGTCTATTTGAGATTAAACAGAGGGTTTCGGCTCAGGAATATAAGGAGGGCGATAGACTCGAATTGCTTGAATTGGAACTTTCCCGTTTGCTTCGGGGATGATTTCGAGGATGTGTTTGGAGTTGCTCAAATTCTGAGCCAATGTTGTAGAATACTCGCGGGTGCGATCGGCAATCTGTGGCGGAATGTAGGAATCAACAAACATCGGCTTAACCTGCCAGAAAATCTCAAACCCTTTCGGAGTCGGCTTTTTCGAGGATTCATAGGCATTTTGCAGCCACCAGTTTTTCGGTTCAATCACAACGCGGCCCGAGTTTGAGACAAACATTTGGTCGTTTGTACCGCTGCCGTCGTAACCTGTTTTAGAACCTACAACGTCAAATTTGAACTTGCTGGCGTCGCTGTTGATCTCGGTAATTACGGCTTTCCAATCTTCGACGATGAGCGGTTTTTGATTTGATATTTGGATGATTGCGGGCCAACCGACGCCCAGACTAGGGCTGGGCCTGGTGATGCTGTACAGTTCGGGAAATTCTGAGGGTTTTTTGCCGTCGATCGCAATTTTAGCAGCAATTGCCTTGCCGTTGAAAGTTTTATCGGCGATCGCATCGATCCGATTTCCTTCAAACTCCAAAACCAACTTACCATCTTGCCACTTCACATCGCTACCAACCGTATAGGTTTTGACTAAATCCTGCGGCGCTTGAGGAGAATTTGGGTTGTATCGCAGGTGTGGCTTAATCAGAGCCGCCAGCAGAAAATTCCCCCAAGCGTTGAGGTGAATGCTGTCGCTCAATAGCTGCTGTGGCTGCAAGCCATTGTCTTGCAAATACCTGAGCCAAGGTGCGCGAATTTCTGCGATTTCGCAGCCGTATTTATCTGCCAACTCAGGCAGCCATTTAGTAGAATGATTGTTGTGCCATTCATATCTTTTGACTGAATTTGAATCGTCGCTGTTGCCTGTCGGCACCCAGTCGATGTGGTCAGAATGCAAGAGTATTTCGCTAGCAGTGCGGCGGCGAACATTGGCAATTATGGCTTCGTAATCTGCATCGCCTCCGTAGACGTGAAAAATTAGCAAGTCGGGATAAAAAGGATATAAATCGTGTTCGCTGGGACGGATTAAAATTGGGGCAGCAAATCCTCCGATCGCGCGATTTTCAATAATCAAATCTGCATAGGGAAATCGCTGTTTCAAATCCTGCGCTACATCTTTCCACCAATCTTGCTCAGTGATGGATTGACCGTAAAATAGGATACGGACTTGGCGGCGTTCTGTGGGAGTGCTGGCGGCAAGTAAACCCATTGTTCTTTGAATCCTAGCTCCAAAACTAGCATTATTTGCCATAGGAGCGGGCAGGGGAAATGGCGTCTGGGCAACTATTTTGTTGATTGTCGGAACTAACAGGAAGCTCAGACACAAAAAAAACAGCCACAAGTAGCGATAAATCTTTGATTTTCTGCTATTTCCCTGCTGTCTTGCCATTGTTTTATTTTCAGATTCTGTAAAACCTACCAAGAGTAGCTGTAGGGTGGGCAATGCGCGCCTTCCGAGAGCTGTACGCTACACGGCAAGAAGCAGTTCGCGAGTTGGTTATTGCTTCTTGGTTCTGCTATAAGCTGTTACGCATTTAAATTGGATATTCGGGACGATGCTCAGAGCAACGTCCCACAAGAATTTGATTAATTTTTGACACACCGTTTAAATGCAGAACAGCTTATTTGCTATATTACCAAATTGAGCGCGACAAAAGATGATATAATGCTAACTAATTAATTGCCAGAGTATCGATCGCACGTCCCATGGATTACAAGACAGCCCGCAGTTTTCTGATCGACCAAGGAACCGCCCTCGAAACTAAGAAAAATCCCGACGCCTTTCTGATGCGCCTGAAACAAGGTCAGCCGCCCGTACCCGGACAGGTGACATCGATTTTATTAGCTTTAAAAATATTGTTTGAAGGGCTGCAAGAATCTCCAATGCTCGATCGACAATTAATCTCCGCACTGCATTTACTCTCAGTAGAAAGTTTGCTGCAATTTGAAGCCGGACTTCGCAGAGGAGTTTCTTGGCCGCCGCTGCTGAAAGAAGACTTAAGTCGAATTGCGATCGCAGTCAAGAATATCTTTTCCGGCGTGTGGCAATAATTAGCTGAGTCAACTCCCGATGTTCAACAACATAAATTGTCAAACTCTACTACTCGCAAAAGCTTTCCAGGGATGCCAAAAGAGCCGGAAGTCCCGCCAGCGTTGCCGACACCAAAGCCTCATCTTTGTAAACTCGCGATCGCACAGCACGGCTACTTTTGGACGCAGAGCCTCCGCCTTCACAATTTCCGGTTTCAACCCGCCCTAAATTTTTCGTTTTTCTCGTCAGGTCAAACATAGCAGTATCCTCAATTAATCACTAGATATGGGCCGTAAAATTTCTCGGGGCTTGCTCGATATTTCTATTATTACTCATATTCGGTAATAGAGATGAAACCAGGAAATAATTATTTATCACACTCAGGGATCAAGTTAAACTGGATAAGAACTATTATGAATTTGTTACAGGGCGCGTTTGTTTAAGCCGATCGCCCACAGCAGCCCAAACACCAGCCACCGCCATCGCCGATTTCACAGGAGGAATTCAGATAAATGATGCTAACTCTCTGTGCAGCAACAGTTCTAGCTCAAATCAGACCGACTCTGCAAAGCTTGCCTGACGGAGACTACCGCGTAAGTTTGTAGTGACTACGACCGTACTCATCTGCGGACTAAAGTCCTCACTACAAACCAATTGTATTGTTGTCGTTCTTAGGGATTTGATATAAATTGCTAAGAGCCAGCATTTGCCAATTCTTCCCGCAGCATCTTCTGGTAAACTTTTGGCAAACTAGAACTCATAGAGTTGTTCTCAATTCCATATCCCAAACTCGTCCAAGTTCCCGAAAGCATCCGCAAAACCTCAGTTAATTTTTCCTGCCGCAACATCTCAGGAATATCAGCTTTCCAAAACTTGCGATCGCTCAACCAAGCATAAACCACAGCATCCTGATCTTCCGGTTCAAAACTGTAATCTTGCCACCATACAAAATTACCAGGCCGCGGGTGATAGCGCTTCGCCTTATCCTTCCAAGTCGTAGTCAAAAATTGATACCTACCCGCCGCTGTAGTACATTTGCCCACATTTGGGCCGTTAACAATCTTCACGCACCAGTCAGGATGACGGCTCAAATCTAATACATATTTGCCGCCGTAAACAACATGATAAGGCCGAGAAACATTCGACTCGCTAGCAGAAATAGTCCGCATCAAAGCTCGAATGTAAGGATCGCCAGTTTTCATAGCCAGCGGCGGCGATTTGCTAACCTGACTCGCCGCAGGCGATAACTGCTGATTTCCCCGCAAATTGGCAACCAAAAAAACAGCGCCGCTAATTACAGCGCCGATTGCAAGTAAAAATCCGAGGATTTGAATTTCGGATCGCCTCAGCAAACCTCTTTTGTGACGGCGAAATTTTTCAGATTCAAATGCAGTCATTTCCATTTCCGCGATTTCGGCTAATTTTCGAGTCACCCGCAGCCGGCGCACCCGAAAATCGTGTTGGTATAGCGGCGCGGCTAACAGGGTTAAACTAGATAAAGCCCCCGCCAATTTGATGAGCCAGAAATCAAATTCACCGGCGATCGCCACATTTGTTAAAGTAGAGATGCCTGCGAGCATTTGCGCCGGATCGATCGATCGCGCGGGCCAATAATAAATCGCCAGTTGCACCAACAGCGCCAGATTGAATGCAAAAAAAATCACTACAACAGCATTCAACCCTTCTCGGAAGTGCGATCGAATACCAGTATGCCGCCGCTTGAACTTACGGGCTTTCGCGTTGGGGCCCGGTAGCATAGTCAGTAAGGGATTTAAGATTTTGACCGCTAAAAAGTGAGCGACAAAGAACAAAGGTAACTGAATCAGCCAAGCCGCCAGCAGCAGAGTCAGAAAGCCGATATCGTCGCTGGCGAAAGGAATACCCCTGCGAAGGACGAAACTAAAACTCTGAGCGAGAGCAAATGCCCTTAACCACGAAATCGGATAGGGGAACCAAGCTGGCCACTTGAGAGTTTTCATGCTGGGAGAGGGAAATTTCAATGGCGGATTGTCAAACTCTTAAGATTTTGCCAGATTTTGCGATCGGAAAATTGTTGTAGGGAGCGTCGATTTTAGATTTGAGATTTACTGCACAGATGTAGAGTGCGGAGCGCCCAAATTTTTGACTCTGATCAGATTGTTTTTTCTCGCTCCGCACTCTACCAATCGACCCTAATTCAATCAAACCACACCGGCAAACAACTCCTCAAAACTCTTTTGCGGGGCCTCCGGCTTCGCCACAATTTCCACAACCTTGTTGCGAGAAGCCGGCTGAAACAGCGCTTCCACGCAGACTTCAGCTACCTTAGTGCGGGGAATGCTGCTCTCAAACATTGTGTCTGCGCCCGTCATGACGATCGCATCTGAATTATCCTCATTTTTGAGACCGCCCGGACGGACGATCGTATAAGTCAAACCGCTTTTTTGCAAATACTCCTCCGCCTGCTTCTTCCAAACCAGAATCAGCCAAAACAAATTCAGCGGGTGAAAAAACTGAGAAACGCACAGAGAAGTCACCAGCACAAAATGCTCAATTCCCTTAGCCTTAGCTGCCTCCACCAAATTTTTAGTACCCTCCAAATCCACCTTGTAAGGCGCAGTCGGGTCAAAACCGGGGGCCGCCCCCGTCGCGCACAGCAACACCGTACTGTCGCCGATCGCATCCCCCAGAGAAGTCGCATTTAATACATCCCCAGTCACTAACTCTGCCTCCGGTGGTAAAATTTGCCTAGCTGTCTCTAGATTTCGGACTAGGGCGCGCACGGGAATGCCCCGCTTGACTAATTCTGCGACAATTCGGCGGCCAGTCTGGCCTGTGGCTCCTGCTACAAATGCTTTCATAAGTCGAGTTATGCTGTTCTAGGGTAAGTTTTGTGGCTATCTATTTCTCAATTGTAGGGAGAAAACTCCCCGATCACATCCCCAACCCGACTGATTGGCGTGTATTACAGGAGAGCATATGATGAGGCAGGATTCCGCTGAATATCACACTGTTCAAGCTTCTGACGAAAATTGCTACCCAGATGCGAGTTTCAGACAGCCCGAAAGTGGAAGTGCTGATGCAACAGATGAAGTTGAACCGATTTGGTTTCACACGCATTTTGAAGACAGCATGGAGATGTACGCCGATGCTGCTACGGTGGCTGAGCATTTGAACAATCACAAGAATTGGTTTTGTCAGTGCGCTTCGCCGATGAAAGCTGAGCCGATCGGCGAAAACGGCTACGATCTATTAATCGGGCGTTTTGGGGCCTTCGGCTACCGAGTTGAAGCGAGAATTGGTTTAGAGTTGCTACCGCCTGACGCTGAAGGCTGCTATTTGATTAAGACAATCCCGGTTCCGAATTATACCTCACCGGGATATGAAGTGGATTTTCGATCGGCAATGAAGCTAGTGGAGATACCGTCTCAGGAGTTTGCCGCCGATTGGCCTGCGTCGCAACGCGCCCAGCTACCGCCTGCGATTACCAGTGCGACGTGGAAGCTGGATTTAGCGGTGGGGGTTTGCTTTCCTAAGTTTATTCGATCGATGTCTCAACCTCTCATTGAAAAAACCGGCGATGCCCTTTTGGAAAAAATCATCAAACAAGTCAACCGCCGCTTGACTTATAAAACTCAGCTTGTTTTTCACGAAAGTTTAGGAATTCCCTTTCCCAAAAACCCTAAGAAACACTAACAAAACGTGCGATCTAACTCACATTTGTCAGGTGCGCCCTGCGCACCTGAAGGGATTTAATGCCAATTTTCCTTTCGTCAGGTAACAGTATTCGTAGCAAAAATTGGTAGATTGGTGCTATTTACTGAGTCTGATGGTGTTTAACGATTTGTTTTATTTATCACAAGCGTAAGTACAAACTTTGAGTTTGGGAGCAGCTAAATCTGAAGATTTTAACGAGCATCTGAAAGCTGTAGTATTGTTAGATAGAGGCGATGAAATTTTGCTGCCGATATTAGCAAGGTTGCAAAAGGCAGCAATCGATCGATAAGCAGAAGATTGGTTTAAGACTTGGCACGTCGGTTGTTAACTATCGAAAATACTCCCAGAAGTGTTAACATTCGAGTAATTTTGTGGCTGTGGAATTTGGCGAATGCTGGCGAGACTCACGACTATTGCAAGATGCGCTACAACTTCTCAGGTAACGCCAGCCACTGGTTTCCCGGCAAAAAAGCCGTGAAGCCCAGCAGCCCTTGTCCCAAGAATAATACAAAAAACCCAGTTTCGACAAAGAAACCGGGTTTGCGAGCCGGA
This sequence comes from Microcoleus sp. A006_D1, assembly GCF_036702805.1. NCBI lineage: Bacteria > Bacillati > Cyanobacteriota > Cyanophyceae > Oscillatoriales > Microcoleaceae > Microcoleus > Microcoleus sp. A006_D1. The sequence continues at coordinate 586,358 of NZ_JAUBVZ010000002.1, read as the reverse complement.
GCACGTGACACCTATTTACACGCACCTGATTAGCCTAAACTTGAGCTATGCTCGCGAACATCACCCATCCGTCTCATCCATTCGGGCGATAAAACTTTTTTCTCAACTCGCTTCCATTTTGCTTTAATCTGAGATAAAACAGTTAATAATGCAGTTAGGGATATTTTATGACACTCAAACGCCGAGATTTCTTGTATTTGGTAACGGCCAGCGTCGGAGCTATTACCGCAGGTGCTTGCCAAGCGTCAGGAAATAATAATGTAGTGCAAGCAAGTTCAGCTCCAGAAAGCCCAAAAATAGCTCAAACTCCCGGGCCTTTTACACTGCCACCTCTGCCTTACGAATACAATGCTTTAGAACCGCACATCGATGCGCGGACAATGCAATTTCACCACGACAAACACCACGCCACCTACGTTAAAAACCTCAACGATGCTGTGAGTAAATACCCGGCTCTCAAAAATGTAACTGTTGAAAATATGCTCAAAGATTTGAGCAAAGTGCCACAAGATATTCGCACAACAGTTCGCAATAATGGCGGCGGACACCTCAATCACAGTATGTTTTGGGAAATCATGAGTCCTAAAGGGGGTGGCGAACCCACAGGGGCAATTGCTACAGCAATCAAGCAAAGTTTCGGCAGTGTTGAGGATTTTAAAGCCAAGTTTAACGACGCCGGTACTAAGCGTTTTGGTAGCGGTTGGGTTTGGCTGGTACGCAATAAAGCTGGCAAACTTGAGATTGCAACTACTGCCAATCAAGACAGTCCTTTAACTGATGGTAACTATCCAATTATGGGCAATGATGTTTGGGAACACGCTTATTATCTCAAATACCAAAACCTGCGTGCTGACTACCTAAAAGCTTGGTGGAACGTTGTTAATTGGGCGGAAATTAACAAGCGCTACGAAAAGGCGATCGGTTAGTTTAACATTGTTTGTAGTTGCGCTGTCTTCACTTCAGGGCTGCTACAAACTTTGTGAAATATAAAATATAAATATCACTTGATATCAAGTCATGTCAAATAATTATCATTAGGTTTGTAGTGAGGACTTCAGTCCTCAAAAGTCCAAGAGTGAAGCTCACTAGAAAATAGCATCGGCTAGTAACCGGAATTGATATTAGCTAGCGAGTCACTTTATAGCAGTCTTCAATCTGATGAAATACAGGACACGGCAGTGCCGTTTCCCTACCCCATATCTGTACTTCAGCTAGCGAACAGGACGCTCGAACTGCTGTACAGTTTTCCGCAAGTAAATGCAGTGTCGCGCGCCCTGACTCGTCGGCGTTGTAAATGATTCGACTGACTCAACTGTGCCGCCTAAACGCTCGATCGCACTTTGCAACTCTGTTTCTTCCTCTACCGTCCAATTTCCCCGGTAAAGTACAGCCAAACCGCCATTTTTCAGCAGTGGCAGCGCGCATTTAGCGCACAGAGAAGCGGCTCCAACTGCTCTGAGAAGTGCGAAATCGTAAGCTTGTTTGTGCTGCGGCTGTCGGGCAATTTCATCGGATCTGCCCAGCAAAGTCACAGCATTTTCTATCCCTAAAGACGGCAAAACTGTGTCCAAGAAAGTAATTTTCTTGCGAGTAGAATCGAGCAAGGTAACTGATAGATGGGGCAGGGCGATCGCGATCGGCAGACCTGGAAAACCCCCACCAGTCCCGATATCGATCGCTTTTAACACCGACTCGGCGGGCAATTCGCTATTTTCCGCCGAATTCTGATTACCTGGCAGCAGTCTCGCAATGCCCCGCAGAGAATCCCACAAATGTTTTTCCCAAAACTCGACTGGCTCAGTAATTCGAGTTAAATTCAAGGAAAGATTACCCTCAACAATTAACTCGTAAAGCCGCTGAAATTGTTGCTGCTGCGACTCATCCGGCTGCCAATTCAGCGTTTTTTGCCACAACTCATTCATCTCCGGCAACATAATAATTTCCATCTGGTTCATCTTCTAATAACTATCGAAAGGACTAATGACTAATGTTCGCGAGCGGGGACGCTCGCACTAATGACAACTGCCAACTGTCAACTGCCCACTGCCAACTGCCCACTGCCAACTGCCCACTGCCAACTGCCCACTGCCAACTGCCAACTGTCAACTGCCAACTGACTACTGACTCACACAACTCGCTTCCTTAGCCTCTAATTTAGCTCGATCGACCTCCTGCAAATCCCCGTGGTCTAAAGTCCAGAATTTATCAGCAACGCTCAACAAATCGCTAGCATCGTGAGTGACAATCAACAAAGTCCAGTGATTTTTCAACTTACCCAACAAGCTTACCAACTGGCGGCGCATCGACCAATCCAAACCCGCCGTCGGTTCGTCCAAAAGCAGCAAATGCGGCTGCCGAATTAGCTGCACCGCCAGGGCTACCCGGCGCTGTTGTCCACCACTCAAAGCGTGCGGGGAAGCCTTCAGCGGCAAATGTCCGAGTCCCACTTCTGTCATTGCTTTGTTGATTTGTTCTTGTCCCAATTCGGGATGTCCCAACCGCAATTCTTCTAAAATTGTGCCTCCGCAAAAATGCCTTTCTGGAAACTGGAACACTAAACCTCCCAACTGTTGCAAGTGTTCCGGTGTTAATTCTTGGTCGCGCCAGCGGATGTCGCCGCTAGTTTTTTCTGCTAAACCTGCTAATATTTCTAAGAGCGTACTTTTGCCGGAACCGCTGCGGCCCACAATTAGCCCCATTTGCTGCGACGGCAGTTCTAAGTTGATATTTTTCAGAATAGCATTGGGACAGGCTGTAGGATGATAGACTATGTTTTTTAGATAAAGCATTAATGCAATTGGTAATTGGGGAGAAGGAAGTTCGGCAACGGATTATTTAACGGAGTTAACGGATTTGTGCTATTAATAGTTAAGGTGTTTTTGGCTCGTGGCGAGCGCCCATAATGATTTTACATTAATTTTACATAAATCTTTACAAAAAATTCCTTTTTTTTCGAGCTTGGGCGTTTGATTTTTAACTTGTTTCATGGTATTATTTAATAATGCAAATCCGTCAGTTCATATATTAGAAGTCACACTCCCATTATTAAAATATACCTCAAGAGACCGAAAAAATCAAGCAAATTTTACTCTTTTTTGGTGGCGGCTTTCTTAGTCTGAGAATATAACTGATAAGTTTCTAGTTTACAGTATATTACACGAGCGAGAATTGACGATGACGAAAAACCCTTTAGCATCGCTGGGCAAGCAAATGTTAAGTTCTAAACAGACAGTGCGGGCGATCGCCCTTTCAGCAAGTGCGATCGCCCTGGGCATCTGCATTAACTCCGCAGTAGCGGGCGATCCCTTTCGCGCCAACAACCCGCAGGCGATCGGGCCCAACACCGAAACCGCCTTCAAAACAATGTTTCAGCAAGGGAACTACAAACAAGCAAAAGCACAAGTTCAACAATCACTATCAACCGAACCAAACGAACCGCTAGCCTATGCAATGGCAGCCTCATTATCATACATCGAGCAGGACTTCAACTCGATGAATTCCTACGCGCAAAAAACCCGCGAAGTCGGCGAAAAATTGACAAAAACAAACCCCTTGCGCGGCAACATCTACACAGCAGCAGGTCACTTTCTAGAAGGAGCAAATGCCATAGCCAAAGAAGGAACAGCCAAAGGCGCGCCCCAAGCACTAAACAAACTGCGAGTAGTATTTCAATACCTAGATGCAGCCGAAAAAATAGCTCCCAACGACCCCGAACTCAACCTGATCAAAGGCTACATGGACTTAATGCTAGCCAAAAACCTGCCCTTTTCCAACCCCAGCGAAGCCATTCAACGACTCGAAGAAAAAGCCTCTCCCCGCTACTTAGCTTATCGCGGCATGGCCGTAGGTTATCGAGACTTGAAAAAGTACGATCGCGCCCTAGAATTTGCCAACAAATCCCTAGCAGAAACGCCCAACAATCCCGAAATCCTCTATCTAAAAGCACAAATCCTGTTTTCCCAAGCCCGGGGTAAAGACAGCAACAAAACCTTACTTGAAGAAGCCCGAAAAAACTTCGACGCCGCCTTAGCAAAACCCGACCAACTACCGCGCAGTTTAGTAGCCGAAATCTTCTTTCAGCAGTGCAAAACCCGCAACCGTCTCGACAGCAAATCTCGCGACTGTGACCCGATGCGCGATAAAATTAGAGATGCAGATGGAATCTGGGGGCCGACGGCTTTACCAGCACTATAAAAATACCCAAAAACTATGCAAGTACAGTTTCGCGAGTTTAACCCCTTTGACCTTTGGATTTGGCTGAAGTTCAGCAACGTGCCTTCAAACGGTGAAAAACAGTATGTAGAAGAAGTGTTTGACTCTTGGTTTTTCTTGGGAAAACTGGGAGGATTTAATGCGGAAAATTTGCAAGTTCAAGATGAAGGCTTAGATATCAGTGACATGAATTATGACGTTAATCTAGCCGACCGAAGCATGATGGCTTTGATGCACAATATGGGAGAAATGGAGTACGAGGGAGTGTGGGCTCGATGCTGGTTTGATTTGGGGACTAGCGACGCTCTCGCCATCGATGTTTTAATTAATGTTTTCCAGCAACTCAGCAAAGAATTTGTAACAGTTGAAGAACTGATTATTGGCGGGGAAAATATCGACTGGCCTGTTGAAAATAGCCGCAGTCGAGAGGCTTTTGCTACTGATACTGATAATTAGTTATTGGTCAGTAGTCAGTAGTCATTGGTCAGTAGTCATTGGTCAGTAGTCAGTAGTCATTGGTCAGTAGTCATTAGTCATTAGTCATTAGCGGCGGGTTTTACCGGGGATATTTGCCGTAGGGGCGGGTTCCACCCGAAATACTTGCCACAGTTAACAAGATAGATAAACCCGCCCTCTTTGTTTTTGTTCGAGTTACCTTTCTCTACCGACTTGGCAGGGTACTCAACAACTGATAGAGCAAAGAGTTAATAAAACCGAGGGCTATAGCCCCCAACAAAGCACTCCAAATTCCCCAGCGCAACCGAAACCCATCGACTAGCCAAGCCGCCAATCCAAAGATAGCAGCGTTGATAACAATCATAAACAAACCAAAAGTTATCAACAAAGCTGGAAAACTAAACAACATAAAAATCGGCCGCACTAAAGCATTCAGCAATCCAAAAACCGCAGCCGAAATCATCGCTTTTCCAAAAGTGTCAATATCCACGCCGATGGGCAACTTGGAAATAATAAAAAAGCTCACAGATGTTACCAACCAAGCAATTGCCAGTGAAACAATATCCATTTGCTTATCTCCTTAAAAGACTAAACGTTAAATCGGAACAACAACACATCCCCTTCTTGTACAACATACTGTTTTCCTTCACTGCGAACCAAGCCTTTTTCCTTAGCCGCATTCATCGCGCCCGTAGCCACCAAATCTTCATAAGCCACAGTTTCGGCCCGGATGAAACCCCGCTCAAAATCCGAGTGAATAACTCCCGCAGCTTGCGGTGCTAACATTCCCGCGATAATCGTCCAAGCGCGAGTTTCCTGCGGCCCGCTGGTGAAATAAGTCCGCAAACCCAATAATTCGTAAGTAGCTCGAATCAAAGATTTTAAGCCACCTTCAGTCACCCCCAGAGAGTCTAAGAAATCCGCCCGTTCTTCCTCTGGTAGCTCTACCAATTCTGACTCAACTTGCGCCGAAACTATGACAACCTTAGCGTTTTCTGCTTCTGCGATTTCCCGTACTTGTTCGACATAGCTATTTCCAGTTCCCAAATCTTCCTCAGACACGTTAGCTGCATAGATAATCGGCTTGTTTGTCAGCAATTCTAAGCCTTTAACTAATTCAGCTTCTTCCTCGGTTAAACTGCACTGGCGCACGGGTTTTTCCGCATTCAAAACCAGGACTAACTTTTCGAGTACGTCCACTTCTGCTTGAGCTTCCTTGTTGTTGCGGGCTTGTTTGCGAGTGCGATCGAGCCGGCGTTCAATTTGAGCTAAATCTGCTAAAATTAGTTCCAGATTGATAATTTCAATATCTCGCTGAGGATCGACAGAACCCGAAACGTGAATGATATCATCATTGTCAAAACAACGCACAACGTGGACGATCGCATCTACGGCCCGAATGTGAGACAAAAACTGATTTCCCAGCCCTTCCCCCTGACTCGCACCCTTCACCAAACCCGCAATATCCACAAACTCCATCCGCGTCGGCACAGTTTGGGCAGAATTGCCAATATCGCTCAGCACCTTCAACCGTTCGTCGGGTACTGCCACGATACCCGTATTTGGCTCGATCGTACAAAAAGGAAAATTAGCAGCAGTCGCCTTGGCATTAGCCACCAAAGCATTAAACAGAGTAGATTTGCCAACATTAGGCAGTCCGACAATTCCGGCGGTAAGCATAGCTATTTAGAAATATCACTGTTTCAAAATATCATAAGTATCAGCAATATATCGTACAAGCTGCCCCAATTTTCACGCCTGTGCTCGCATAAATATCTAACTTGAGGTGGATGGCTCAACGGTTCACAAGTTGTTACACAAAAAAGCGATCGCCCATAACCTGTCCCCATCGCTTATTTATCAACAAAGTTGCGACTTGCCAGAAACTCGGTTTGGGCGATCGACCTCACAAATTCTGTTAAACTTCCCGAAGCGCTAAAACATAATTTAGATAGGTTCAGGGATTGTCTGAGGAATAGGCCCCGGCACTGTTTGAGGAATCGGAGAAGGAACAGTTTCCGGCACAGGTTCGGGAATTGGCTGCGGAATTGGCGCAGGTACCGGTTCCGGTACGAGCCCGGGAATCGGTTCGGGAACCGGGCCAGGCACCGGTGGCGATGCGGGAATCTCCGGCAGCCCCGGTTCGGTACCGGGAATCTGCGGGCCTGGAAACGGAGTAGGATTAGGAAAAATCATGTTAGTGTTTCACTCAGTTTAAGAGATGTTTCAAAGACATTTTTTCGCCACTTTTAGCTATTTTCGATAACAAAAATAACCAAGTTGTGGTAGTGTTTATTTGTCATTATTATCAACTCAAAAGTGCGGTAAATACATCTATCTAAATAGCGATATTTTCCTGCTACGCCCGCATATAACTATGCCTTAGGCATTAAACTAGATATCAAATACAGCAATTGAGATAAAGCGTGTCAGTACCAAACTCTCAACAACAAACACCCTTATTAGATGCGCTGCGCGATCGCACAAACCACCATCACGCCCCATTCTACGCCCCCGGACACAAACGCGGACAAGGCATCTCTCAAGCCTTAGTAGACTTGTTCGGTGCAGCCGTATTTCGCTCGGATTTGCCGGAATTGCCCGAGTTAGACAATCTCTTCAACCCAGAAGGTGTAATTGCCGAAGCTCAAGAGTTAGCAGCCCAAGCATTTGGAGCAGACTCAACTCGCTTTTTAGCCAACGGTTCGACTTGCGGAATTATCGCCGCCATTTTAGCGACTTGCGGCAGAGGCGATAAAATTATCTTGCCTCGAAATATCCACTCTTCGGCAATTTCAGGCTTAATCTTATCCGGTGCAATGCCGATTTTTGTCAATCCAGAGTACGATCGCACTTGGGATCTTGCCAACAGCATCACCCCAGAAGCCACAGCAGCAGCCCTAAAACAACATCCCGACGCCAAAGCAGTAATGATGGTTTACCCAACCTATCACGGCGTTTGCGGGGATTTGCGGGCGATCGCCCAAATTACCCATCAATACAACATCCCGTTATTAGTAGACGAAGCCCACGGCGCGCACTTTAACTTCCACCCAAACTTGCCACAAACGGCACTATCGGCAGGAGCAGATTTAACCGTACAATCAACCCACAAAACCCTCGGTGCCATGACACAAGCATCGATGTTGCACGTCAAGGGCGATCGTATAAATATCCAAAAACTCGATCGAGCATTGCAGCTAGTACAATCCACCAGTCCCAGCTACTTATTATTAGCATCATTAGACGCCGCCCGCCAACAAATCGCACTCCACGGCAAGGAGTTAATGGCGCAAACTTTACTATTAGCAGAAAAAGCGCGATCGCAGATTAGTCAAATTCCCGGCTTATCAGTTTTAGCACCATTAAACACACCCGGTTTTGCAGCATTAGACAGAACTAGGCTAACAGTAAAAGTATCCGATTTAGGAATTACAGGATTTGCGGCTGATGAAATTCTGCACTCGGAACTCGGAGTCACGGCAGAACTTCCCATGCCTCAACATCTAACATTTATTATCAGTTTGGGAAATACAGAAACAGATATCGACAATCTAGTTAAAGCTTGTACTCTTTTAAAAGTCACATCTGACATAATTGTCAATAAGTCTTTTAGGGGCGGGCAAGATGCCCACCCCACAATCAAATTCACTCTTTGTGGAACAGGCATCTTGCCTGTTCTTGAAAATGGTGCAACATCTCACTTAGATGGAAGAAGTCAGAAAGAAGACGAGATTCTCTCCTTCCCCCGATTTTCCACTCCCCCACTCTCCCCCCGCGAGGCCTTCTTTTCCCCAGCCGAAACAGTAGCAGCAGACAAAGCAGTCGATCGCCTGGGCGCCGAACTCATCTGTCCTTACCCGCCAGGAATACCCGTTTTGATGCCCGGTGAAATCATTACCCCAGAAGCCCTTGACTACCTGCAACAAGTCCTTGCTGCCGGCGGCAAAATCACAGGTTGCAGCGATCCCCGCCTCCAAACCCTCAAAGTTGTGCGAGAGTAAACATTAAGACTTGGGGGATAGTGGGAAATGAGGGATAGTAGGAAATGGGAAAAATCTTCCTTCTTCCCTCTTCCTTCTTCCCTCTTCCTTCTTCCTTCTTCCTTCGGAAACCTTCTTCCTTCCATTAACAATAGAACTATGCTTTGGCCCTACGTCACTCCTGGTATCCCAGACGATTTATTTGAACGTTTACCGGGAATTCCCATGAGTAAGCGAGAAGTCCGACTGCTGTTAATCTCCCACCTGCGGCTGCAAGCAGACTCGGTGGTGTGGGACATCGGCGCAGGTACGGGTACCATCGCTGTAGAAACAGGTTTGCTGTGTCCCAAAGGTCGGATTATCGCCGTAGAAAGGGACGAAGAAGTAGCAAGCTTGATTCGCCGAAATTGCGATCGATTCGAGCTCAACAACGTAGAAGTCATAGAAGGCAGTGCCCCGGAATGCCTCCAAAACCTGCCCCAACCCCCCCACCGAGTCTGCATCGAAGGAGGGCGTCCGATTAAAATGATTCTCAAGGAAGTCTGGCGGTACTTACAGCCCCGCGGTCGAGTTGTAGCCACAGCATCGAATCTAGAGAATCTTTACGCCCTTTCCGAAAGCTTCGCCGAGTTGCAAGTTCGCAACATCGAGGTAGTCCAGTCCGCCGTCAACCGCTTGGAGACTCGCGGCCTGAGTCAAACCTTTGCCGCCGTCAATCCCATATTTATTCTCAGCGGCGAGAAGCTGGATTAGTCATTGGTCAGTTGACAGTTGACAGTTGACAGTTGACAGTTGACAGCTTGCCGGTCGTTGGCTTGTCAGCAGTGATTAGTCATTAGTCATTAGTAATCTGTCATCTGTCATTAGACTGACATACTCCTAGACCAAATCAAAGATAATGATCTGGATCTGGAGGCTGTACGACTAGGAATAAAGACTAAATGCAATTCTTAACCTTTTTTACGTTCAGTTAACCTTCATACTTAAATAAGGCCGACCGTAGCTGGAGCGATCGCCTGAGTTGAGATTTTGGATCGCCAGTTGGGGATGGGGTCTTCCCTTGCAAGGGAGGAACCCGTACCTTAACAATTCTTGCATCCCAAATCCTCGCATCCAAATCAAATCACCCGCCGCCGTCTGCAAGAGAAATTCATTTTATGCCTTGGTCTCGTATCCTGAGTGGAATAGTTGCGATCGCCCTTGCTTTGGGAATGATTATTATGGGGGGATGGTACTTCACCGTCGGCTTTGGCGTCATCGTCTACCTAGGTCAATTGGAATATTTTGAATTAGCCAGGGCTAAAGGCATTTTACCCGCTGCCAAAACGACCTTAGCTGTCAGTCAAGGCCTGCTAATTACAGCAGCCCTGGCGCCGCAACTGGTTGACGCCATGTTTCCCTTAGCCGGAACCTTAATCTGTTTCTACCTGTTATTCCAACCTAAATTATCTACAATCGCCGATATTGCCTCCTCAATTTTAGGGTTGTTCTACGGCGGTTATTTGCCCAGCTATTGGATACGGCTGCGAGTCGGCCTCGACCCAGCCAATTTGGCTACAACCCAATTTTCGCAAGTAGTAGCAAGCAATTTGCCCGTTAACATTTACCCAGCGCAGTCTTGGACAAGTTCCAGCAACATATCTTTAGGATTGACTTCGCTGCTGCTGGCTTTCCTCTGCATCTGGGCCGCTGACATTGGCGCTTATTTTGTTGGCAAATTCTTCGGGCGCACTAGCCTCTCCCATATCAGCCCGAAAAAAACCGTTGAAGGTGCCGTATTTGGAGTTTGCGGCAGCATCGCCGTCGCCGCCGCCGGGTCTTGGTATTTGGACTGGCCGGGGTGGCCGTATACTGGGTGTGCTTTTGGTCTGTTGATTGGGGTTGCTAGCTTGTTGGGAGATTTAACTGAGTCGATGATGAAGCGTGACGCCGGTGTTAAGGATTCGGGACAGTTGATCCCCGGTCACGGCGGTATTCTCGATCGCACCGACAGTTATGTTTTTACCGCACCCTTAGTCTACTATTTTGTGACTTTACTGTTGCCCGCGATCGAGTCTTTCTTTTGACAAGCGCGATCGAATTGGGCGAGTTCCGGCTAAGGCAAAACTCTAATTGAACCCCGACAAACCATCTCCCCCGGACTCAAAATCAACTCCTCAATCTCCACTTCCGGCCCGAAATCAATTTTAAAATCATTGAAATCGCTGCTCTTTAATTCTCCATCCACTTCGATTTCTGGTGCTTCAAACACCAATTCGCGACCGCTGGCTATCCGCAAACCAGTCCGCAATACCAAAGGAATTTGTGTACCGCCAGAGCGCAAAATAGTCGCCGAAAGCGTCAACAAACCCGCCTCAATTTTCAGATGCGAATTTTGCAATTTCAGCGACAGTTCCCGATCTGTCAGCGGCAGCATTGGCAGCAAAAATTCGCTCAAAGCATCAGCCAGCAAAGGCGCTTTCAGCGACGCATTTAAATCCGCTTGACTGAGCCTCAAAACGCCTGCCACGGGAACCGATTCGAGCAGGCGCAGCGGTTTGCCTTTGAGAGCTTGACCGAGGTTAATGCGAATGCCGCAGCCCTCTATGGCAACTTCTGTTAGGTGTAATCCTTTATACACAGCACCGCGAGCGGCGGCCGTTACTTTGGGGATCGCACCGCTGAAAATTTGTCGATCGCTCCCCTCAATTTTCACCTTCAACTCGTCAACCTGCTCAACTTGCGATCGCAGCAACAACTGCACCGCCGGAGACAGCACCGCGCTCGCGATCCGGCTGCCTTGACTCGGCGGCTGTGGAAGGGGCTCCTCGCCTAAATTAGCAGTCTCACCAGAGCCAGCAGCGCCAGCTCTATTGTCAAATAAAAGAGAGTTGCGATCGACAGTCATAAACAATTTCAAAATATAACCTTAATATTCAAGCACAGAAATTTAACTAGGACTCGCACATCCCACCTCACAAACCTGGTTCCCGCACAGATATATCGCCCTCAACCTCCGATATATCAAGAAACTCGGTTGATGAGCGCAACTCCTATTAACTCCACAAGCAAGCATCGATCCCGAATCAGCAACACCGTCAGCCGCAAAAATCTCACCATTTTCCCCCTCTGGTTCTTTCCTGAGTTCGCCAGTTGTGCGATCCCGAGGGAAATTTCGCGATCGAGCGTATAAATTTAACCGGCAGTACGGGTTTTATGGTAGTGTTGGTTTATGGTCGGGTCAGACCCACACATCTCCAACTAGCAACAAACTAACGGTGCAAGCAATAGCCTGCCGCGAGTATTTTCCTCGTAGTTTTTGCACAACATTCAGGGTTATGCCATAAGGACAATCTGCACCAGGCGCAACGCCCTGTAAGGATTGGTTAGCAAGCATTAGAATTTATTCCCAACCAGGAATCGATCGTTGGTAGTAAGGTTAATCAATTAACCGTGTCATCTTTCCTCCCCCACCGCTCGCGTGTTGGCGGTTCCCACACTCCCGTCATGTCTGATGAAAGGCTGCAAAAAATCCTCGCCCAGTGGGGCATTGCCTCTCGCCGTCTAGCAGAACAGATGATTGTAGCTGGACGAGTCCGAGTTAATGGCAATATTGCTGGTTTAGGACAAAAGGCAAATCCCGATCGCGATTCGATCGAAGTCGATGGAATCCCAGTCAAACCAACGGATCGACCCGCTTGTGTCTATCTGTTGCTCAACAAACCCGCAGGCGTAGTTTCTACTTGCAGCGATCCCAGAGATCGATCGAAAGTTCTCGACCTGCTGCCGCCCAAACTGCGCTCTGGTCAAGGCATCCACCCCGTAGGACGCCTAGATGCAGATTCCACAGGCGCCCTCTTGCTCACCAATGATGGTAAGCTGACATTTTGTTTGACCCATCCGCGTCACTCGATCTCCAAAACTTATCAGGTTTGGGTACTCGGCGATCCCCCGGAACCCATATTGCAAGCGTGGCGTCAGGGCATCATCTTGTCCGGCAGAAAGACTTTACCAGCGCAAGTTAGAGTTCTCGATCGCGCGCGAAACAAAACTCTGTTAGAAGTCATTCTATCAGAAGGGAGAAACCGACAGATTCGGCGCACCGCCCAACAGTTGGGATATCCCGTGGTGCGCCTGCACCGCACAGCTATTGGCCCGATTCAATTGCAGCCGCCCGCGGGGCCAATATTGCCACCGGGCTGCTACCGACCCCTAGAAGATGCAGAAATTATTTTTTTATGGAATCTAGTCAACCTAACATCAATAAGCGTGCCAGTAAATCTCCAGGAGCACAGCAGATGACAAAGAATTTATTGTTTTTATTCTTCAAAACAACTAAGAAGAAACTGCATTCCCAAGAGCCAGAACCACCTCAGAAAAAGCTAGCGGAAATTGGGGCTCAACTCCGCCAGTACCGCGAACAGCAGTCGATTTCATTGGACAAAGTAGCAGTGGTAACAATGATTCGGCGGAATCTGCTGCAAGCCATCGAGGACGGTCAACTCGACCAACTCCCCGAACCGGTCTACACTCAAGGTTTGATCAAGCGCTACGCCGAAGCAATGGGTTTGGACGGAACTCAGTTTGCTGACTTTTTCCCGATCGAACCGCCAGCGCGATCGGCAGCCAAGCTATCCTGGCAAGATGGGCCTCAGTTGCGCCCGATGCACCTTTACCTGTTTTACACATTGCTAATTATCTGTTCAGTCAATGGCTTATCTCAGTTGATGGGCGGTTCTGTGACAGCAAAAAAAGGTGCAGCAGCCGAAGAACTCGCCCTTGGCCAAGAACAAGCTCGTTTATTTGCTGAGGCATCGAGCGCCTCAAAAAATCATAAACCGGATAGTTACGCGGCTGTCGAAGCAGCAAGAACAGGTACAAACTTAGATAAATCTGGCAGTAAACCAGTAATGGTTAGCGTCACTTTTAAGGCCGAATCCTGGATGCAGATTCAAGTCGATGGCAAAACAGAGTTTGAGGGAACTTTACCAATAGGAACAGTACGCAACTGGGAAGCCCAAAAGCAATTGGTAGTTCTAGCTGGTAACGCAGGCGGGGTAATGATTGCTGTTAATAACGGACAAGCCCAACCGCTGGGAGCCCTGGGAGTCGCCAAAGAAGTTGTTTTCAAAGCTGACGAACTCAAGCCTTCAGCAAAGTCCAAGAATGAAGGTTAATTGTTAATTGGTAATTGGTAATTGGTAATCGGTAATGGCTGGCAGTCCACAGTTTTTAATGAAAATGTCCGTCTTTATTGACTCATATCATGTCCTCCGAGAACCACCACAATAAGATTAGTTTGTAGTGAGGACTTTCGTCCTCTAATGGATGCGGACTAAAGTCCTCACTACAAACCGTTTCTATTACGGGCGGAGCGAAGCGGAGGGAATTGACCGGACATGACATCATTACCCATTACCCATTACCCATTATCAATTTTTATGTGGAGCACGCCCGCAGATATAAGTCATGGTTTTGAGCCGATCGCGCACCTCCCAATTCAAAGCTTCGCGCCGATACCGCCAGCCCCAATTTCCCTCTGCTTTCCCCGGAAAATTCATCCGCGCATCGGTATCCAAACCCAACAAATCTTGAAACGGCACAATTGCCAAATTAGCAATAGAAATCCAACCCATGCGGATTAAAGACCAGTGAATTCCTTGGGGATCGATGCAGCCCAAATAACGTAAAACCTCATCTCTTTCGTAGTTTTGCAGTTGATTGAACCAGCCGACAGTCGTGTCGTTGTCGTGGGTGCCGGTGTAAACTACGCAATTGCGAACGTAATTAAAAGGCAAAAAAGGATCGCCCGGGCCCGCGCCGAAAGCGAACTGCAAAATCTTCATTCCCGGAAACTCAAACTGATCGCGCAAAGCTTCCACTTCCGGAGTAATTACTCCCAAATCCTCAGCGATAATCGGCAAGTTGCCAAACTTCTCGTTAATTACCTCAAACAAAGCTGTTCCCGGCGCTTTAATCCACTCTCCCTCCATCGCAGTTTCTTGACCGCGCTTCACCGCCCAGTAAGCGTCAAATCCTCGAAAGTGGTCAATCCGAGTCACGTCTACATAAGCGAAAATCGCCTCAAAACGCTGCACCCACCACTGAAAATTATTTGCTTGCAAAGCCTCCCAATTGTATACCGGGTTGCCCCACAATTGACCTGTGGAGCTGAAGTAATCCGGGGGAACTCCGGCCATTAAAGCTGGTTCTCCAGTTGCTTCATCCAAACAAAATAAGTCGGGATGCGACCAGACATCAGCACTGTCGTGAGCTACATAAATCGGAATGTCGCCAATAATTTTAATGTCGCGCAGGTTCGCATAGCGTTTCAACTCTGTCCACTGGCGGAAAAACTCGAACTGGACGTATTTGTAGTAATAAATCTCAGTATTTAGCTGCTGCCGCCACTTGTCTAGCGCCTCCGGTTTGCGCTGAGCAATTTCTGGTTCCCAAGTGTGCCAGCTCGTGCCGTTGAAGCTGTCTTTTAATGCCATAAATAAGGCATAATCTTCCAGCCAAGTCGCTTTGCTCTCACAAAAAGCCGAGAATTCTCTTTGCTGTACCGGCGATGCTTGCGCTTTGAAGTTTTCGCAGGCTTTTTTGAGCATCGGGATTTTGTGCGCGATCGCCCGCTCGAATTCTACAGTATCCAGCCGAAATTCCGGCGAATCAGCTAAATCTTCATCGCTGAGCAATTGCTCATCCCGCAGCATTTCTGGGCTCAGCAGCAGCGGATTTCCTGCCATTGCTGAATAGCACGAATAAGGAGAATTGCCGTATCCTGTCGGGCCCAGCGGCAATATCTGCCAGTATTGCTGGTCGCTCTCTACTAAAAAGTCAATAAACCGATATGCTTCTATTCCCATATCCCCAACGCCAAATCGGCTGGGAAAAGATGTCGGGTGGAGTAGAATGCCGCTAGCTCGGGGAAAAAGCATAATCTATCTAAAGATATAGGAGTTAGACATTGACAATTTGACCTATATTCCCTACCAGTTAAACTTCGCAGTTTTTAGGGGGATTTTCAGGGCAAATACTTTTGCGATTGTCTCATATTTTCTGCGGGAACGTGCTTTCTAAATATTTGTATCGCAATCTCATCACAAATGCTGAGCAGAGCGGAAAACATCCAGCTCTTCACTTATAGCAGTTGACAGTTGACCTGTGACAGTTGACAGTTGCATAACCCGAATCAAACCATTGATGCAGTACGGGTATCGGCTCTATTCATTCCGGTTATTTATATCCTCACCGATGTGGCGGTTGCTATACCAGAAAGAATTGGTTTAAAGCCCCAAGCCTTGTAGGGAGAAATTAAAAGCAGACTATTCATTACTCCAATCCTCGGACTTCCAGGTAGCTGTCAACTATCAACTGTCAACTGTCACAGGTCAACTGTCAACTACCAACTGTCACAGGTCAACTTAATATTTTGGTCGATCGCACCCCGTTTCTGCACAATCGTTTATTTATAACTTTTATTTGGCTTTCGCCCTATCTGTCTGGGGTCGTAAATTGCCCGAGCGCCCAAAAATCGCCATCGCTCTCAACCAAATCTGGGCCACAAATGAGCCGACTGTTTTTGTATCTCCAGAAACAGTCGGCTGCGACCTTACCAGTATAGAGGCTGAGTTTAAGCTTCCTTGTTCAACAATTTCTGCACTTGTTTGAGAGCTATAGCGCCGACGTTGTAAGCAGCCCAGCCGCCAGCCAACAAGACGGGACTCAATACTATTAGTATGCGCCAGTCAAATTCCATGAGTTCTACTCCTAAAGTTTTTTAACAAATTCTCATAATCTATTTGTATCTCATTTTGTCGCCATTCAGCCTACTCTTTAAGCAAATAATGTCGCCTACAAAGTTCCTCCACAGCATCAGCCCGAGACGCAGGAGGACACGGCGCTGCTGGAATTGAAATCGAAACGCACTCGCACGCGCGGCGTAGCTATCCCTCTTGGCTGAATCGCCCGATGATCGACTCGGACGACACCAATTATCCCATAATCTGTTTGGCAATCCCTTCCACCACTTGAGTTAGAGGGTCTTTAGGAAAGTGCAGAGCAAACACCCCCTTACTGGCGAGCAGCATCATCTTATCGCTGTGGGGCAGCACCCCGACAACTGGGATGTTGTAAATACTCTCTACTTGCTGCTTCAAATCCTCAAAATCCAGCGATTCTGGGGCTTTGTTGATCGTCATCAAAATCTTGGGAACCTCTAATTTGCGAGCCACATCTACCGTGACAGCCGTTCCCTGAAAGTCTTGCTGATCCGGACGCAGAATCAGCAGCAAAATGTCGGAAATGGTGATGCTGAGCAGGGTTTCTTCGTTGAGCCCCGGGTGCGTGTCGATAAATAGGTAATCTAAGTTGAGAGCGTCGATCAGTTCTTGAAAGCCGTCGGTAAGCAGTCCCACGTCGTAGCCTTCGCGCAAAACTCGCGCTATTTCCCCTGCTTTGATGCTCGAAGGAATCAGGTAGAGGCTGCCGTTAGTAGCTAATTTTGGCAGCAGCGAACTCACATTGTAGGCCGTATCCGCGATCGGACACCGGCCCCACAGGTAATCGTTCAGGCAGCGATCCATATTGCTCTCGCTGAAACCGAACAGCACGTGAATCCCGGGCGATTGAATGTCTGTGTCTACAATGGCGACCCGATTTCCGCTGCGAGCGATAATAGATGCCAAATTTGCAGTCGTGTTCGATTTGCCAGTTCCACCCCGGTAAGAGTGGACAGAAATGATTTTTGACATGATATGCGTATGAGGGGTAAAAACGGCGAGAATCAATTATGATGCAATTCCAGATGCCGTCGAGTTCTCTGTCAATCTTCCTTGGCCCCCAAATCCTCCTTGTCTGCTAAATTATCAATTTTTTCATCTTTTATCTTCTTTTCATCGATCCTGCGCTGTCGCATCTGTTTGGCTTTGGCTTGCAAATCGCTGAACTCCTCATCGGGTTTGGTTTCGGATGAACTAGCACCGCTGCCGGCATCGATCGGGATATCCGTTTTTGAGTCGCTTTCCGATTCAATCACGGCGGTGCGCTGCTTCTGCTGTTTGGCTTTTTGCTGCAACTGAGCTAAGTATTCGTCTGCCTGACTTTCGGTTTGGGACAGCTCTGAGGCACTTGCAGTTATTTCTTGGGGTTGGGAAGGTGGTTTTTCAGAGGTTTCTTTTTTACTAATTCTCAGTTTATCTTTCTTTCTCTGCAAGTCTATAAAGAATTGTGATTGGAGAATTTCTTGGACTTCCTCGTCTTTTCTGGCTTGGTCAATTTCGACTTTGAAGACTTGTTTTACTCGATCGCTAATTGCTTTCCCGTATCCAGATTTATTAAATCTGTCTGCTGATACAATGCTGCCGCCAGTTACGATTAATGCTAAGGCTGGCGCTGCCACCGGCACCCACCCTCCCAACAGAAAAATCCCAAAGCCGAGCGCGCAACACCCCGACAGCATTGCTCCGAATGTCAGCGCCAACTGCGCTGGGTGAGCCATCCGCGATGCCACGGTTCCTCCCACAATTGACCATCCCGAAATCCACAGGATTTCTGCCCATTCCGGCCAAAACCAAAACATCGGTTTATTGTCTAAAACAGCACTCAAAAGTTGGCTGATTACTTGTGCGTGCGCCACAATCCCCGGCATGAATTGGTTGTTTTGCTGTCGCCCACTGTAAGGAGTATAAAAGAAATCTTTAACGGTTTCTGTGGTGTAACCGATCAGCACTATTTTATCTTTAACTAAATTTGGGTCGATTTTTCCTTCTAAAACATCCGTAACTGTGACTTGAGGTGCGACTTGCTGCCGGGAACGATAGTTAATTAGTATTTGATATCCCCTGGCATCGGCATTGCTGTATCCTCCGTCATTGCTTTGTAGTTGTTTTAATTGGGTTTTTCCCAGCCATAAAGATTGATCTGGTGCCAGTTGCGGAGAGATTTTTTGGCCTTGCAGGTAGCGGAGTGTTAGCTGGAGGTTGAAGGAAGCTAAAACTTGAGAACTATCATTGCAAAGATGTTTTTCAGGCGAGGATCTACCCTCAATTGTCGGCGGTTTCATAAATAATAAAGATCTCCGCAGTATGCCGCCCGGATCGACTCCAAAATCTGCAAATCCCACCCGGTTTTCTGGCAGGCCCGGAGGTGGCGGAGAACCGGGATTGTTCGCGCTCCCGTCGGTGACTAAACATACCCCGATAATTCGATCGCTCTTTTGTAAAACTTTAGTTAATTCCTCGCGCCCGTCTCCTAAAGGTACGTCTCGCAGCACGTCTA
Organism: Microcoleus sp. A006_D1; assembly: GCF_036702805.1. Taxonomy (NCBI): domain Bacteria; kingdom Bacillati; phylum Cyanobacteriota; class Cyanophyceae; order Oscillatoriales; family Microcoleaceae; genus Microcoleus; species Microcoleus sp. A006_D1. The sequence continues at coordinate 567,447 of NZ_JAUBVZ010000002.1, read as the reverse complement.
AGCCGATGACTGCTGGCTGCATTTTTTCGAGTTTTTGTAAGATTTCAGCTATTTTGCGATCGGATATCGGCCACTGTTTCAGTTTCTGAATGTCTCCTTCGGTAATCCCCACAACTAGCAAGCGCGAGTCTGGTTTTTCGTCGGGACGCCACCTCAGCATTTGGTCGTAGGCACTTAATTCTATTGGTTCGAGTATTCCTAGATGTCTGCCTGCCATCAAGGATAATGTTACTGCCGCGCTAGCAATTAATACAGACCTAGCAAATAAGAGTGATGGTTTATACATTTGACTCAATTGAGCCGCTGCCGATCGAATTTTGTTAGATATTTTACTCATTATCCCAGCATAAAAGTTTGAGTCGTTTCACACAAACAGCAGTTGTTCGGCAGGGCCCGCCTGCGCCAGACTTCCTCCATCTTAGAACACCCGGAAACTCCGACCGCTTTGTTACAAAATTTTACAGTTGGCAGCCAGTAAGTGTATGCAGGGATACTAGCGAGGTCGATCGCCGGATTCTTGGCACCCCAAATCACTTGCCGATCGAATTAATTAATGTTATTGATGATATGTCAAGGTTCAAATTGTGTATCTGGGCGCGCTCGACTAGCCTCTCAAAAATATTCGTCGCCAGCAGGGAGTGTCTGTGTTTGCAATATTATAGTGAAAGGTACAAAAAAATGAAACGTTTTCTACATCTAGCTACACTGGCGATCGGCTCCGCTGCGATCGCAGCCACCGTCCCCAGTTCACTCGCGGGAGTGCGGGGACAATCCCAGCCGATCCTGCTGAGTCAGAATGTTAATTTCCAGGCTCCCAACGTCACAGCCCCCGGCGGCAGACAAGGAGGGACACATCGCGGTTCCAAGCTTTGTCCGGCAGGTTTATCTATTACTCCTTTAGTGCCTCCAACTAATATCGGTTTAACCCTCACAGAGTCTCCTACAATTTTTGTCTACGTTCCTCAAACCTCGGCAGAAATAGAGTTTACTTTGTTGACCGAAAACGAAGACAAAGTAGTTTACGAAAAAACCTTTAAAGTTGACAAATCTGGGATTGTGGGAATTAACATTCCTGCTAGCGGCGACAACAACAAATCCCTTGAAGTTGGCAAGCGATACGTGTGGTCGTTTTCGATGGTTTGCGAACCCGACGATCGATCGGCAGATTCAGTAATTAAAGGGTTTGTGCAGCGCATAGAACCCCAGGCAACTCTCAAGAGCGATTTAGCAAATCCTGACCCGATGACGAGGCTCAACGTTTACGCTAAAAATGGGATTTGGTACGAAACTCTAGCTACTTTAGCCCAAATGCGGCGCCAGACACCGGGGGATGCCAGGTTGACAGCCAAGTGGACGCAATTGTTGCAGTCCCAAGGACTGGAATCAGTGGCAGCTCAACCGCTGGTTGGGCCTCTTTAAAGCTCGCTATTTCTTGAACTTTTGTCTGTCTTCCGATGGCGATGTGAAAAATCAAAAATTTACCCGATCGCGCCCGGGGTTAATTTAAAACTCCGGGCTAACAGTAGAGACGCGATCGAGGATATCTCTACAAGTTGGTGAAAAAATGAAACGTTTTATACATTTGGCTGCACTGGCGATCGCTATATTTGCGATCGCACTTACTATCCCCAGTTTGCTTCCACCGATGCAGGCTGTGCCCGCACCAATTCTACTGAGTCAGAATATTAATTTCAAACCCCCAGATGTCACAGCCCCCGACAACCGGCAAGGCGGAACGCATCGAGGCTGTCAGTTGCGGGATGGTTTATCTATTACTCCCTTAATACCTGACAGCAATATTGGCTTAACCCTCACAGAGTCGCCAACATTTTTTGTATATGTGTCTCAACCGGCGGCTCAAGTAGAGTTTGTTTTGCTCAACGAAGATGAATCCGAAGTAGTCTACGAATCTAGTTTAAAAATTGACAAAGCCGGAATTGTGGGAGTTAGCATTTCTGAGAAAGGCAAGAGCAAAAATATTGAGGTTGGTAAGCGATATGTGTGGTCGTTTGCACTGGCTTGCGATCCTCAAGAGCGATCGGGAGATTATATTGTTAAAGGATGGATGCAGCGAATTGAACCGCAGCCAACTCTCAAGAGCGACTTAGCAAATGCCGACCCGCGGGCTAGGCTGATTGCTTATGCTAACAATGGCATTTGGTACGATACTCTTGCTACTCTAGCCCAAATGCGGCGAAGAGCACCGGATGATGCAAGTCTGAGGGCCGAGTGGACGAAATTACTGAAGTCCCAACAACTAGAAGCGATCGCCGATCAACCGCTAGTTCAGTCTTTTTAATCGAGACTATTCACCCAAATTCCAAATCCCAAATCGCTCGATGACTAATAACTTGCCCACAATTCTAGCTCTTGATTTTGACGGTGTGATTTGTGACGGACTAATCGAATATTTCCAAACAGCTTGGCGTACCTACTGTCAAATCTGGAAACCAGTCGAAACAGTCCCCGCTCCAGATTTAGCTTTGAGTTTCTACCGAGTGCGGCCCGCGATCGAAACCGGTTGGGAAATGCCCCTGCTGATTCGCGCACTGCTGACAGGAATTACCGAAGAGCAAATTTTGCTGGACTGGGCCAACATTGTCCCGCAATTATTGACCGAAAACAATTTAAAAGCCCAGTCAGTCGGCGCTATGTTAGACGGACTGCGCGATAATTGGATTGCTGAGGATTTAGCTGGGTGGCTGTCTTTGCACCGCTTTTATCCAGGAGTAGCCGATCGCCTGCACTCGTTATTGCAGGAGAGTTCGGTGAAAGTGGCGATCGTCACAACCAAGGAAGGGCGTTTTGTGCGGGAACTTTTGCAGCTAGCGGGCGTACAAATGCCATCGGAGTTGATTTTTGGCAAGGAATACAACAAGCCGAAACACCAAATTTTGCGGGAATTTTTGGCAGCTTCTGGCAAAGATGCGACTATTTGGTTTGTGGAAGACAGGTTAAAAACTTTGCTCTCGGTGAAACAGCAGCCGGATTTATCTCAGGTAAGCTTGTTTTTGGCTGATTGGGGTTACAATACTTTGGCAGAACGCCAATCTGTGGCTCAAAATCCACTCGTTCAATTGCTTTCTCTGTCCCAGTTTGCAGGAGATTTTGCCGATTGGCTGCCCCACGAATGTTGATGTTAGACTTGTTGGCAAGGAGGTTTTTTTCGCTTGTAAAAAGCAAAAAAAAATCTCAAAATTTTCCATTTTTTTGTTGACTTTCTTACCATTGACATGGTATTATTTTATAATGGGATGGTTGTAAAAATATTATTTTTGCCACCATTCCATTATAAAGTAAATATAACACTAATTTCAGACAAAAGCAAGGAAGCCCCGAAAAAAAAATCGATTTTTTTTGAGATAAGATTTATCGCAGAAATAGAAAAATATCTTGAAATTATCTGCCTTAGATCTGCCTTAGATCTTCTGTGGTTGAGCTGGAATCAAAAAATTAGGCAAGAAGTATATATTAACCGATTTTTTGAGTGTCGTAAGTCAGATAAATTGCCAGAAAGAATTGGTTTAAAGCCCCAAGCCTGATCGGGAGAAATTAAAAGAAGACGATTGATTAATCCAATCCTTTTCCTTCCAGGAAGAGGTCGCTGTCAACTGAGGGCGGGCACTCTTGGCACCGCCCCAACTGTCAACTGTCAACTGTCAACTGTCAACTGTCAACTAAACCAATGCTAGATTTAACTAAAGCAGCCAAGGCAATGCAGGGAATGAGCCAACATTTGAATGTGGAAGCGGCTGCGGCTCGCCAGCGTTTGCAAGTGGCTCAGAATTTGCTAGAAAAAGCAGCGGTGAGACAAGAAAATTTGGTAGAATTGCAAGAGAGTTGGAGCGATCGCACTTTATTCAATGCTGCCACGCCGATCGAGCCCTTGTCCGATCGCACCTACATCACCGCACCCCCCGCCGCCCACACAGTCTTCGCCACAGACGGATCGCAAATTTCGCCCAGCCATCACGAAATCGCCTACTGCTACCTGATCAACGTCGGCACAGTCATGCTGCACTACGGGCAAAGCCGCCACCCAGTTTTAGACAGCGTGCCCGAAGTTTTCTACAAGCCCGAAGACTTGTATGCTTCGCGACAGTGGGGCATTAGAACCGAAGAATGGATGGGATATCGGCGCGCCGTTTCCGAAGCAATCGCCCTCGCAGAAATGGGCTGCGAGTGGGCAAAAGTTAACGACAATCAACTGCCCGCGCCAACTTTGGCAATGGTAGACGGTTCCCTGATTTATTGGTTTTTGGAACAGTTACCCAGTGAAGCGCGCGATCGAATTTTGCAGCCAATTTTAGAAGCTTGGGACAAATTGCGTGTAGCAAAAATTCCCCTACTAGGATACTTAAGCGCTTCTCGCAGCACCGAAAGCTTATCTTTTTTGCGGTTTCAAGCTTGCACCCACGAAGTACCAGACTGCATGACAAACTGCCCCAACGTCGGATTTTCTGCCACCAGTGCTTTTGACGAAAAAGCACCTTGTCAAGAATTTGAACCCTTGCGAGATGCCATCTTATGGGCAACAATTCTGTCCCCCGGACAAAGAAGCCCATTATGGAAATCCCACGCTCGAATTTTAGATTTATACGGCCTTAATCCCATCTATTTTTGTTACGTTCACGTTGGTACAGAAATTGCTAGAATAGAAATGCCGGAATGGGTGGTTGAAGATTCCGTACAGCTAGATTTAGCATTAGGAATGATGCTGGCTCAAGTACACAAAGGCGGTGGCTATCCCGTAACCCTCGCGGAAGCCCACAACCAAGCAGTAGTCACCGGGGGCGATCGAAGTAGCTTTTTCGCTTTGTTAGAGCAGCAAATGATTAAAGCAGGTTTAAAAAATGTCGGCATTTCTAATAAGGAAACTCGGAAGCGCGGCAGTATTGCTTAAATTAAAAATTAGAGTTTAAAATGTTATATGCCCCTAGAATTAATCATCTTAATTGCTTCCTTACTCGTATCTTGGCTGGTATTTAATTGGGCTTTTAAAGTATTGAAAGCCAGCGTCGGGACAGCAATTGCTCTAGCAGCAATTGTGCTGGCGATGCAGTTATTATTTGGGATCGGGCCAAACCAGCTTTTACAACACATAACTCACCTGCCAGAAACCATTGGGAAAATCATTTTCGGCAAGTGATTCAGATTTTAGATTTTAGATTTTAGATTTCAAATTTCAAATTTCAAATTTCAGATTTGTTCTCTCATCTAAAATCTAAAACCGCAAATCTGCCAAGTTTAGGAAAAATATTCCTTCTGTCAACTATCAAGTATCAACTGTCAACTATCAACTGTCAACTATCAACTGTCAACTGTCAACTTCCCAGCATTTGGAGCTTGTACAAACTGGCATACAACCCTTCTAGCTGCAACAATTCCTCGTGGCTGCCAGATTCTATTAATTGGCCGCGTTTGAGCACCAAAATGCGATCGACATTTCGGATAGTCGAGAGCCTGTGGGCAATGATTATCGCCGTTCTGTCCGCCATCAAACGCTCCAGAGCCTCTTGAATCAAAGCTTCCGTCCCCACATCCAAACTAGCAGTAGCCTCGTCCAGAACTAAAACACTGGGGTTGCGAATAGCCGCGCGAGCAAACGCTAACAACTGCTTTTGTCCCCCCGAAAGATTCGTTCCCCTCTCCCGCAATTGCGTATCATAACCTTGAGGCAATTCTTCAATTAAACGGGCAACATTCGTCTTTTCTGCTGCTGCTTGAATTTCCTCCATAGAGTAACTTTCGCCCAGGCTAATATTGCTCTTAACATCACCAGCAAATAGAAAGCCATCTTGAATAATCACGCCTACGTGTCGGCGCAATTCTGCTTGGGGTAAATCGCGAATATCGACATGATTAACCAGAATTCGTCCTCGCGTCGGTTCGTAAAGACGGCACAGGAGACGGATGATCGAACTTTTGCCCGCACCCGTGGGGCCGACTAATGCTACTTTTTCGCCGGATTTAATGGTAAAATTTAGGTCTTGCAGGACGTATTCGTTCTCTTTATAGGCAAACCACACATTCTCAAATTGGATTTCTCCCGATTCAGATTCACCCGCGTAATCTTGGTTTCTTTCTGCTTCTCTTTTGCTTCTTCCTGCTGCTTGCTTCCGTCTTCCTTCTTCTTGCTCTTCCCTAGTTGGATCTTTAATTTCTATCGGTTCGTTGAGAATATCGCTAATCCGTTCGACGGCGGTAAATCCTGCTTGAATAGCGGTAAATTTCTCCGCAAATTGCCGCAGTGGATCGAACAGACGCTGAGCAAATAAAATAAATGCTGACAGAGTACCAAAGTTAATCGTACCTTGCAGAAGTTTTTGACCGCCCATCCACAAAACGGCTGCAATCGCCACTAAAGCAATCCATTCTAATGTCGCAGATACGGCTGAGTCGTAAAAGATAGTTTTATCGACAGCTTTAATGTAGCGTTTATTGGTGACACTAAACAATTCTGAGTTGAATCTTTCGCGACGGAATAGCTGCACTACGCCAATACCAGTCAGGTTTTCTTGTAGTTGGGCGTTCAGATCGGAAAGTTCTTCTCTGGTATCGTAATTTGCTAGGCGAAATTGGTTCTGAAAATAAACTATTAAGGCGCTAATTGGTATCATCATTAGTACCAACATTAAAGCTAGTTGCCACTGCATGGTAAACATGAAAATGGCAATCACTAAAATTGAAAATAAATCGCTGACAATCCCGATCGCCCCGCCGGAAAATACTTCCCCCAAAGCTTCTACATCGCTGGTGAGGCGAGTCATCAATTTACCGACAGGAGTGCGATCGAAAAACCGCACTGCTAGCGATGTGACGTGGGCGAACAAATCATTTCTAATATCAGTCGTAATAATTTGCCCTACTTTGGTAACTAAATATCCTTGGACTGATTGCAGTGCCAATCTAACTGCTATAGTTAGCATCAGCAAAACTGCCAAAATATTTAATGCAGCAGATAAAGGCAATCCCCGCAAGAATTCATAGGTAGGTTCCGCCCGAATTACTGAAATTGCCTGTCCGATCAGAATCGGTTGAATTGCTCCTGAAACTGCTAGCGGTACTAATAGCGCGATCGAAATCATCAGCAAGCGTTTGCTGCGGGTTGCGTAAGATGCCAACCTCATGAATAACCGCCAGTCTGTATCGCGGCGGGGTTGGTTTTTGGTGTCTGCTACGGGTGAGGAAATGGTCATTTACAGGAAAAATGGTACAATACATCCAATTAATAATTGTAACAAATAGAATCAGTTAAGCACCAGAAGGGCGGGTTTTGTATTGAGATTGTCTGCCGAATCTGAA
>NZ_JAUBVZ010000002.1:481809-560042 GCF_036702805.1 Microcoleus sp. A006_D1 | reverse complement strand
TATTTAGCGCTAAACCCGCCCCTACAAGCCTCGAATATATAAAACTCATCAATCAGGATGTAACAACTACTACGAAGCACCAGAAGGGCGGGTTTTGTATTGAGATTGTCTGCCGAATCTGAATATTTAGCGCTAAACCCGCCCCTACAAGCCTCGAATATATAAAACTCATCAATCAGGATGTAACAACTACTACGAAGTCCTTTGTAATTGCTTGTTAACCTTAATAATCTTCTTGTCAAAATACTCTTTTCGGTGTCCCAATCTTTTCGCCACTTCCAACCCTTTTTGATAAGCTTCTAAAGCTTTGTCGTAAGCCTTCATTTCCTGATAAACTTGACCGAGATTGTCGTAAGCATTCATGACTCCGTACCAATTGTAAGCCCGTTCTTCCAACAGCAACTGCATTTGATAGATTCGCACAGTCGGTTCTAGCTGTTTTTGCGCTCGGTAAAGCAATGCTAATTTATCCAAAGCTTCGCTAGCTTGGGCATATTGTTGAATGGGGACGGCTAAATTGTATGCTTCTTGATAATATTGAGCTGCTAGGTTGATTTGACCAAGTATTTGGTAATCAGTGGCGATCGCAATTTTGAGCGGTGGTATAGCGCTGGGATTTTGTAAGTTAAGATACACCGATGCTAGTTTTTCCCGGGCTGCGATCGCCTTTAGAGGTTGTTTCGCCTGCTGGTAAACGTAGGCCAACTGTCTCAGAGTATCCACCTCAGTGGGAGGAGTTACAGGCTGCGGTGGCGCGCCGTTTCCCGCCGATAAAACTGAATTTGGCACCGCAGAATTAGCCGCAAATACAGCGCGGTTTTCCTGAATTAAAGTTGCCAATTCTTCATACACGGGAGCAGCTTTATCGTAACTCAGCCAATTTATGTGAATAAGTGCGATCGCCTTTAAAATCTGACCCTGAGCCAATATATCTTGATTTTGGCGCGCATTTTCGAGAATTTCTTGGTAAACTTCTACAGTCGAGCCTTTAGCGCGCACCTGCTGAAAAGCCGCAGCCAAGGCGGGAAGCAACTCAGTATTTAGCGGAACTTGGGATTTGACTTGTTTTTGAATTGCTTGCAACCGTTTAGTAATAAGCTGTAGTTCTAGGTTTTTACTGCTACTCCAAGCAACACTTCCCACCCGACTCAAAGCAGCAATTTCCGCCCCCGGGCCGAGATATCGGCGCAGCCGCAATTCTCGGAACCAAATATCAAAAGCACCAGCCCCATCTCCAGCTTGCAGTTTAGCCGCTGCTTCTAAGCTTAACTGTTCCAAAGCGACTGTCAGTTCGTCCCGCTGAGTGTTACTCAAAGATTCAGTAGCGGGTTTTAGGGGATCGGGTGTGGTAATTTCTAGAGGATTAGGAGAAAATTGATCGAGGCCTGGTGGATTAGTTTGGGCGCTAGCAATAGAACCAGCACACAGCGACAAGAAAAGCAAGCACCCAATTGGCAAGGAATTTCTCATAAAAGAAATATAATTGCCGCGATTCGGCAGCCCTGCTCGAAACATCAAATTTTGCATATCTACAAAACGGTATAAATCATGTCACAAAGATGGCACAAAAGCAAACTGTTCAACAAGATCGACAAAATAAAATTTACCGCACTGAGCAATTGTTGTGATTTAAAGGCGTTGGGCGATCCTCTTCGTTGGCGTAGCCCCCGTAGGGGCGGGCTTCGCCAACGCATTTTGCGCCTGTTCAGTTTAGCCCTAATTTTTTTAACAGTTTGCACAGCTTGCGCCCCTCCCCCCGCAGTTGCTCGTGACCGCTCTTTTCCTGAAATATCTCTGGACTTTTTGGGCGAGTACCAATTGCCAAAAGTCAACTTTGAAGGAGCACCAGTCGGCGGTTTGTCAGGAATTACCTACGACGCCAAAGGTATTAGCGGAGTCACTTCCAAAGCTTACCGTTTTTACGCTCTTTCCGACGACAACAGCGAAAACGGAGAAGCCAGATTTTACAGTCTCAGACTCGATCTCACCTCCAGCGATCCAGCAAATATTCGCCTGAAAAAAGTTGCGGTTGAAGGCGTTACCTCCCTCAAAAAAGCAGAGGGTGAAACCTTTCCTTGGGGTTCGATAAATCCCGAAGGCATCGCCCTTTCTCCCCGCAATTCAGTATTTATCGCCAGCGAAGGCGTCACCCATGCTGGCATCCCTCCTTTTGTCGGCGAATTTGACCTCAAAACCGGAAAAATGCGCGGGAATTTGCCGATTCCCAAGCGCTACATTCCCGATGCCAGCGATGAACAACAGCAGCAAGGAGTGCTGGACAATTTAGGTTTTGAATCTTTAAGCATCGACCCAGAAACCTTTAGTCCCGGCGGTCTCGATCCGTTTCGATTGTTCGCAGCTACGGCAGCGCCGCTAAAGCAAGATTTAGACCCGGAAGCAGCAAGCAAACTCCGTCTTTTACATTATATCATCGTTGACAAAACACCACAATTAGTCTCAGAAAATCTTTACAAGCTAGACCAAGTTCCCATGACTGTTTTGAACGGTTTAACCGAATTAGTAACTGTCGGCGGCGGTCAGTTTCTGAGTTTAGAGCGTTCTTTTGGACTGTCTGGATACGGCGCTAAAATTTATCAAGTAGCGGTTGGGGCGGCTACAGATACTTCCAGAATCAAGAGTTTTAAAGGGAAAATGGCAATGGTCGAACCTGTTAGAAAAAAGTTGCTGCTAGACTTGATCGAGCTGGGAATTCCGCTGTATAATTTAGAGGGAATGACTCTCGGGCCGCCGTTGCCAGATGGAAGTCAAAGTGTAGTTTTGGTCAGTGATGACAATTTTGATGAAGCGCAGAAAACTCAGTTTCTTTTGTTTAGCTTAAAAGGGAAAATTTAGGATGAGGATGCTTGGGATCAGAAACCGGGTTTCTCTGAGTCTTTGGTTTGTTGGCGAAGTATCTGGAAAGAAACCGGGTTTCTGACCTCAAATAGGATGGTTGGCAAAAGAAACCCCATTTCTAGAAGTCTGAAAACTGTGGCAGAATAGAATTATTGCATTAATTCGCTCGCTCTTCTTGAAACTATCTGCGTTGCATCTGTGTTTATCTGTCTTATATCTGCGGTTGAATTATCAATCAGAATTTATGCAACAAGTCAATTTTTAGAGGACACAAGACGGTGAATTTAGAAATTATCGCACATCGGGGATTTTCGGCGATCGCCCCTGAGAACACTTTAGCAGCTTTTGAACTGGCGATCGCCCGTGGAGCCAATTCGATCGAATTTGACATCCAGCTATCAGCCGACAGCGTGCCCGTGATTTTCCACGACGCTACACTGGATAGAATCACCGGAGTTTCCGGTAAAGTCAGGGAAACAAACCTGTCAGAATTGCAGACACTCAATGCGGGTAAATGGTTTGGCGATGAATTTTCAGCAGAAAAAATTCCTACCTTAAAAGAAGCGTTAGCTATCCTGAAAAATGTGGACAAATTTCTCTACTTTGATGTCAAGCCGCACTGCGAATGGTCTGATGCAGAAGTCGCGGATTTTGTCAATACTTTGAACGGTGCAGGAATTAAAGAAAAATGCGTTATTACCTCGTTTAGCGAGAAATTTCTGGAACAAGTGCGGCGGGTAGATGGCGATTTGGCGATCGGACACATCGTTGCTAATCTAGAAACGTACAAAACTCAATTGTCTCAAGCTGTAGCCAATCGCGATAACTTGATTAGCAGCCAGTATCGTGTCTTGCTGGAAAACCCCGCACTAATTGCACAAAGCCGCAGTCAGGGAGTTGACATTGTGGCGTGGACAGTGGACGATCCAGCAGATATGCAAAAGTTAATTGATTTGGGTATCACGCGGATTGTCACTAATTGTTTGATATGATATTTTTAACCGCAGATTAACGCAGATTAACGCAGATAATAGATGAATTACTTTCGCAAAAGCATCCAGGAAATGTCTGGCTACGTGCCGGGGGAACAGCCGCCGCTAGGCACAAAAATTATTAAATTAAATTCTAATGAAAATCCCTATCCGCCTTCTCCAAAAGCCTTAAAAGTCCTTCAGGAAATAGACCCAGAAATGCTGCGGCGCTATCCAGATCCAACTGGCAAAAGTTTCCGCATCGCCGCTAGTAAAGCTTTGGGAGTTCCTGACGATTGGATTGCGGTAGGTAACGGCAGCGACGATTTATTAAACTTGATAGTTCGCGCTGTGGGGGAAGCTGGAAAACCGATTGTTTGTCCTGCGCCTACTTACGTATTGTACCGCACTTTAGCTCAAATTCAAGATGCAGAATTTGTCGAAGTTCCCTATCCCGAAGATTACAAGTTACCAGTCGATTTGTTAATAGCAGCCAGAGGTGCAGTCACATTTGTAGCTTCGCCAAACAGTCCCTCTGGAACAGCGATATCTCTGGCAGATTTGGAGAAACTGGCTCAAGATTTATCGGGCATTCTTGTCATTGATGAAGCTTATGTAGATTTCGCAGAAAATCATGCTTTGGAGTTGACAAAAAAGTACAGTAATGTTATAGTATTGAGGACGCTTTCAAAAGGTTATTCGCTCGCAGGATTGCGGTTGGGTTTTGCCATAGCAAATCCGATGTTGTTAGCTGAATTAAATAAAATTAAAGACAGCTATAATGTGGATGCTTTAGCTTATGCGGTGGCGGCGGGTGCGATCGCAGATTCAGACCACAAAACAGCCAACGCCGAAAAGATTAAGGCTTCCAGAGCAAAACTAGCAGTTATCTTCAAGGAATTAGGCTTTGAAGTTTGGCCATCGCAAACCAACTTTTTGTTAGTTAAGCCGCCAAAGGGCGATGCAGCAAGGATTTATCAAACACTGAAAGAACGGGGAATATTGATTCGATACTTCAATCAGCCCCGATTAGAAGACAAATTGCGGATTAGTGTAGGTACGGAAGAACAAAATCAAATATTACTTAAAACTTTGAAAGAAATCCTCTAGATAACCACCCCAGCAATATAGGTTCGTAGTGAGGACTTCAGTCCGCATCTATCGGAGGACTCGCATTCCCCACTACAAACCATTTGATTACGGATAATTATTATGATTGTCGATCGCCAATCCTGCCAACTGAGCAATATTCAGCAGTCTGTTATCGGCCGACACAAAAATTAGTTGAGTTTCTGGCATTGATATTAAAAGAGATTGAACGTACAAACCCGATGCCAATTGTACAGAATCATAGGCGCGTAACGGGTATTGAATAACCAGTTGACCTGCCCTTTCAATCAACGCTGGGTCAACTTCGATTACTCGGTATTGAGTATTAAAGTCATTGCGAAACTTTTCCAACAATAAATCTAGTTCACTAGCAGACAGACTTCCCTCGCGCTGACGGCGCGCAAATGCGCTGTGTACCTCCACCCATGTAAGCTGACTAATAGCTAAATCGTTATTGCTATCCACATCAGCAATTGATTGAATCCAATTACTTCCTATTTCCGGCACATATCGTTTAACCAAAGCGCTGGTATCGAGAAAATAAGCATTTACCACGGGCCGCGATCCTCGATAACTATTTCAGAGACAGGTGTTCCAGGTCTTCCCTTTAGTTTTTCAAACAGTTCGCGCCAATTTTTTTCGCGTCGCGCTAATTCGGCTGGATCGATTTGACTTTGCTTATTTGGCCAACGGATTAACCCGCGTTTATCCATCAGCTTAATCGCTAATTCGCGATCGTTCTTAAGCTGTTCCGCTGAAACTTCCGGCACTATTTTGAGTAGCACAGTTTCCCCATCTTGGAAAGACACAGAACTCAAAGGGCGAAAAACCCCGTTTTCGTAGATAGCAGTAATAGTTTCTGGCATAATTAGCCTCTTAATTAAATGCTTAGACTTATTGTACTTCTTTTTATAGTTTTAAGTAGGGTGCGTCAGCTACGATTATTTTTGCCACCAACAAACAATCTCAAAACTGACGCACCTCACAACAAATGGTGCGTCAGAATGATACTTTCGGCGCTGATGCAAGAATCTCAAAACTGACGCACCCTACCACTTCAATCCGTTACATCCGTTACATCCGTTAAAAAATCCGTTGCCGAACTTCTTTTAATTACTTCGTTGCTACCACAGCCAAATTCCAAGCCAAACGCTTCATCAAAGGCAACTTCTTCAAAAACCCATCCAACCCTTCCAACCGAGAGTATTCCGGTTTCAATCTCTCTTGTTCAAGAATAATCTTCTTCCAATAACGCTCATCATTAGGATGAACTTTTTCGATCAAATAAAAGCGCAAAAAAATCCACAGCGAGGTCAGCCAAAACGTATCGTAAGCCGTCTCGGAAAACAGAGACTCGACAAACTTCACAATATTAATATCCAAAGGAGTTTCATCCTCAGTCCGCACCTCAGTCGCCATCCTGCGGTAAACATTAATCACCGGATTGTGCTTCATCGGGTCCCAAAAACAAGCTTTGCCGCCCGGTTTCAGCACGCGCTGCATTTCGCGAATTGCTTTTTCTGGTTCCGGCAAATGGTGCAGCAAATTAGAAGCGTAAACAATATCAAAACTGTTGTCGGGGAAATCTAGCGCCATTGCATTCACCGTGCAACCTTCAATTTTGACCCCGTTTTTTTCTGCCAATTTCAGCGCCACATCTACCATGCCCTGAGAATAGTCTGCTGCTACACAATGCGCGCCTTTTTTAGCAAAATAAACGCTGTTTTCTCCCGCGCCGCAGCCTAAATCTAACAGGCGTTTACCTGTGATATCGCCCATTTGTTTGAGGATAAATCTATTTTCTGGGGCGGTACAAGCTTCAAAGTAATCATTGACTCGAATGCCGTCAATATCGATTGTGGATGCCCAAGCATCGTGGAATTCTCGCTCTTTTTTTAAAGTTTCGTCTTGCATTTTTTTAACGTTTGTTGTTGGTAAAAAAAATAATTTGAAACCGCAGATGAACGCGGATTAACGCAGATTAATTGAGATTTATCTGCTATGATCTTGGTTCGTCTGCGGTTTTTTTTAAGAAAGATGCCTGACAATAAATTTATCAGCGCTGTGCTTCTGCTGCAACAACTTCATTTCTGATCTGAGTTGGCTTTTCAGGATTAGGTTGCAATGAGACGTACAGCCGATTTAAGGCGCTAATGTATGCTTCTGCGGATGCTACAATAATATCGGTATTTGCCGAGTGACCGGAAAATACTTTGCCTTCGTGGCGCAGGCGAATTGTTACTTCGCCGATCGCATCTATTCCCGCTGTCACCGATTGTACGGAAAATTCGATCAACTCGTTCGGTACGTTTACCACGCGGTTAATCGCCCTGTAAATCGCATCCACAGGCCCAGTGCCGATCGCAGCATCGCTCAATTCTTCCCCCGCCGGAGTCCGCACCGTGACGGTTGCTGTCGGCCGCGATTTGTCGCCGCAGGAAACCTGCACCAATTCTAACCGGAAAAGTTCCGGCGCTTGGTGGACTTCGTTGTTGGCGATCGCCTCCAAATCCCAATCCGTAATCTCTTTTTTCTTGTCGGCTAAATCTTTAAACTTGACAAAAGCCTTATTTAGCTCATCGTCGGCCATTTCAAAACCCAACTCTTTCAAGCGAGTGTGAAAAGCATGGCGGCCGGATAATTTGCCTAGTACGATTTGATTTTCGGTTAAGCCGATCGACTCAGCGTCCATAATCTCGTATGTCAGCTTATTTTTCAGCACCCCATCTTGATGAATTCCAGACTCGTGGGCGAAAGCATTTGCACCAACAATCGCCTTATTTGGCTGCACCAACATCCCCGTCAAATTGGAAACCAAGCGGGAAGTTTTGTAAATTTGGCGCGAGTCAATATTCGTCAGCGGTTCATCAGAATCAGCCTCTCTTCCCAAGAACGGATTATAATATTGGCGCCGCACGTAAAGCGCCATTACCAACTCTTCCAGAGCCGCATTTCCCGCCCGTTCGCCAATGCCATTAATCGTGCATTCCAACTGTCTGGCGCCATTTTTTACTGCTTCCAAAAAGTTAGCAACAGCCAATCCTAAGTCATTGTGACCGTGAACCGAGATAATTGCGCGATCGATATTCGGCACATTTTCCTTAATTCCCCGAATCAAAGCCCCAAACTCGCTCGGAGTTGTGTAGCCCACAGTATCGGGAATATTAACAGTAGTTGCACCGGCGGCGATCGCCCGTTCCAGAACCTGATACAAAAACTCCGGTTCCGAACGACAAGCATCTTCCGGCGAAAACTCCACATCATCCACAAAAGACTTAGCGTAAGCCACCATTTCCGGCACAATTTCCAGAATCTCAGCCCGCGTCTTTTTCAGCTTATACTCCAAGTGAATGTCAGACGTAGCCAGAAACGTATGAATTCGCGAGTTTACCGCTGGTTTCAGAGCTTCGGCTGCTGTTTTGATATCCGGCTTTCTCGCCCTTGCCAAACCGCAAATTGTCGGCCCATTTTCCGTGCCAACCGATCGGGCTATTTTTTGGACAGCCTCAAAATCTCCCGTGCTGGTGAAAGGGAAACCCGCTTCTATCACATCCACGCCCAATCTCGCTAACTGGCGGGCAATAGTCAGCTTTTCATCCACATTCAGAGATGCACCCGGAGATTGTTCTCCGTCCCGCAAAGTCGTATCGAAAATAATAATCCGGTCTTGACTTGGTTGAGTTTTCATAGCTCTACAAAAGTGTTTCCTGATTTTTACTTTTCCGCTGTTCTGGGCAATTAGCCCCCAGTCACCAGTCCCATGTTTCGCGCCAATAACGAATAATTAATAATTAACAACCCATAACGCCTAACTGCTGACTAATGACTAATGACTAATGACTAATGATTAATGAAATCGGACTACTTCCCTGTCCCAGGTCAACTGTCCCAGGTCAACTGTCCCAGGTCAACTGTCAACTGACTAATAATCCATCTTCTCGATATGTTCGCGAATTTCATTTAGGTCGATATACCTATCTGTAGCATTTCGCAATTCTCTAGCAATCATTCCTTCGGTGGATACCACAGTAATATGAGTATTTTTCGATCGCAGTAGCTCTATAGCCCGCTCAAAATCCCCATCCCCGCTAAACAGCACAACTTGGTCGTACTGATCCACCGTATTAAACATATCAACCACAATCTCTATGTCTAAATTAGCCTTTTGAGAATATCTGCCCGAAGCATCATCGTAATATTCCTTAAGAATCTTCGTGCGAACCGTGTAACCCAGACTGATCAAAGCATCTCGAAATCCCCTTTGATCTTGGGGATCTTTCAAACCCGTGTACCAGAAAGCATTGATCAAGATGACATTCGGCTGCGAAGTTTTGAAATATTCGAGCACCCTGCGAGGATCAAAAAACCAGCCGTTCTTTTGTTGAGCGTAGAACATATTGTTCCCGTCCACAAAAATAGAAAGGCGGTTCATTAAGTTTGTCATAGAAACTTAGACCTAATAATTGTAGAAAGAAGTTAATCTAAATATCACATTTTAGCAACATGGAGCTAACTGAGGCAATAGATTAGACTTCAGAAAACTCCATCCCCCCAGTATTTCATATTTTCGGCTCTACCGCCAGAGGGCTCTTTTAAGGCTGCTGGCATTCGTCGATCGCGATTGCCCTCACCAACCATAAGCCCAGTAACTCAATGCGGCTGCGGTGTCAAGGTTAATGGGGCTTCAAACTACCGCCGTCATGCCTTCCCAAGTGCCTTGCAGTACAAGAGTGCCCTCCTGATTTCAAAGCAGAGGGCCCCCGAGCTCAAGCTTTTTTGCTTTCAAGGGCCCAGCGAGCTAACTCTGTCCGGTTGTGCAGACCTGTTTTGCCCAGCATATTGCTGACGTGGCTCTCGATAGTCCGCTGGCTGACATTCATCACATCTGCGATCTGGCGGTTTGCCATACCCTGAGCTAGCAACTGTACCACTTTTAACTCAGTGGGAGTCAATTCGACATTGCGGCGCGCCTTAATTCTTGGGCCGCTCTCAATACCTGGATTTGAGTGGCGAATTAAGCGGGATGCTGCTTTCAGAGAAGATTCTACTTGAGCTACCAGTTCTTCGGGTTCAAAAGGCTTGACTATATAAACATCAGCCCCAGTGCTCAACCCTTTTACTCGATCGGAACTTTGACCTTTGGCGGACAAGAAAAGAACCGGAATCCAGCTCGTGCGGGGGTCTTCTCTGATGTGTTTGACTAAAGTGTACCCGTCCATTTCCGGCATCATCACATCGCAGATGATCAAATCGGGGACTTCTTGTTCGAGTTTTTCGAGAGCGTGTCTGCCGTTTTCTGCTGTAATGACGTTGTAACCCCGAAACTCCAAGTAATCCTTGACTAGCAAGATCAAGTTCGGGTCATCGTCAACCAACATCAGCCGTTTTTGGTCTGCTGAATTGTCCTTCATATTTATTCCCGCTACACTACCCCGCACAATTTCTTGTTTTCACTCTTGTTGGTTCTGGGCATCCCCCGCTAGTACCAACGCCCGCTTGATGGCGGACGGCTGTTAGCGAGTGATGCTGTGGCGCTGAGGGGAAAGCGGGGCGGGTGTTACCGCTTCCTTTTGCAGCTATCGGACGAAAGTTGGTAAATGCCTTGCCACTAGGAACTTTCGTCAAAACCTGCGATGGACGATCGCCCAATTAATCCTGACGATCGGGCTTAACTTAACAAAAATTAACTCCCGAGTAACTTGTCATGGATGATTTTGTCAGCCTTTGACTTGTGGGAGACACCCGCTCGGAGGGCCAGGTGTGAGATATTTAATCTGGAGATGTTCAATTGCAGGTTGATACCCCGGTTTTAATTGGTACTTTTGATATAGAAAAATTTAAAGACTCCCTACTTACGTATTTAACTACTTATAGTGTAGTTTGGCAAACTACTTGATGTCCGGTACTGAGAAACTTTTGGCAAAAATGTTGCCGCACGATCGCTCGAACTTCACAAATGCACCTCCTCAAAAAACCACAGTCACCATCCGTACTACCATAGACCAGCCAGAAACTACAGTTGTTCGATCGCCACCCAGGTGCACCCGAGCCTTCAAATTCACACCCTTAAACTTAACACCTTACTTATCGCGCTGTACTTTTTGACAGCACAGCAGTTAAATATCTGGTTCCCCGCTGGCTGGCTGCGGCAAAGAATGAGTTAAAAAAGCGTATTCTTCAACCACCTTGGAGCCGATGAGATGTTCCTGAATAATTCTCTCGATCGCGGCGGGCGTAACGTCGCGGTACCACACTCCGTCTGGATAGACTACCATAATCGGGCCAGACGCGCACACTCGCAGGCAGTTGGCTTTCGTCCGAAAAATACAGGTTGGCCGATCGGCTTTTGGCTTGTCCAACCCCAATTCTTGCAAGCGTTTTTTTAAGTAATTCCAAGCCACCAGACTGGTTTCTCGATCGCAGCACTTGGGCACGGTTTGGTCGGCACAAATAAAAATATGGCGTTCGATGCGATCGATTCCCAGGCTTTGAACGCAAGCGCTCAAGCCTTGGCTGCAAGATTCATCGTTGTTATTTTCCAGCATCTGATTCATTCGTCAACAGTAATTGGTTAGCGGTCGAAAGTCATCACCACAGCCCACTCGGACACTCTGCCACTCTCCCCCTCATGGTCTGATTGTCTCATTCTCGGTTCGGGAACCCGTACAGACAGGTAAGGTGCGATCGCCCTGATTAAAGCTAAATTAGCACTCAGGAGTCGAGAGTGCTAATATGTCAGTAGCAAGCAGTCGGCTGTTGCTTTCATAGCGACCACTGACGGCCCAATGACTAGGAACTGTAATCTGGAGATTTATTTATGGCAGCAGTATCACTGAGTGTTTCTACCGTTAAACCATTAGGCGAGCGCGTGTTCGTAAAAGTAAGCGCTAGCGAAGAAAAAACCGCCGGCGGCATCCTTCTCCCCGACACAGCTAAGGAAAAGCCCCAAGTAGGCGAAGTCGCGGCTGTAGGCCCCGGCAAGCGTAATGACGATGGCCAGCGCGTGGAAATGGAAGTCAAAGTCGGCGACAAAGTTCTCTACTCGAAGTACGCCGGCACCGACATCAAACTCGGCACCGACGAATACGTCTTGCTTGCCGAAAAAGATATTTTGGCGATCGTTAACTAATTAATCATTAGTCATCAGTCCTGCCGTCATCAGTCATCAGTCATTAGTTTAAAGCGAACGCCGCCAAACAACTAATGACACTGGACAAATGACTAAAATCCCTCCCCAATCAAAAATCTCAAACCCTCTCATCCCCAAAAACTATGGCTAAGCGCATCATCTATAACGAAAATGCACGTCGCGCCCTCGAACGCGGTATGGACATTCTCGCCGAAGCAGTCGCCGTTACCCTCGGCCCCAAAGGACGTAACGTAGTTCTCGAAAAGAAATTCGGAGCTCCTCAAATCGTCAATGACGGCGTTACCATCGCCAAAGAAATCGAACTAGAAGACCATGTAGAAAATACAGGCGTTGCTCTAATTCGTCAAGCAGCCTCTAAAACCAACGACGCAGCAGGCGACGGCACCACAACAGCTACCGTTCTAGCTCACGCCATGGTCAAAGAAGGCCTGCGCAACGTAGCAGCCGGCGCCAATGCGATCGCCCTCAAGCGCGGTGTTGACAAAGCAACCGGCTTTTTGGTAGAAAAAATTGCCGAACACGCCAAACAAGTAGTAGATTCCAAATCCATCGCTCAAGTAGGCTCCATCTCTGCTGGTAACGACGATGAAGTCGGCCAAATGATTGCTAACGCAATGGACAAAGTGGGCAAGGAAGGCGTAATTTCCCTGGAAGAAGGGAAGTCTATGACCACCGAACTCGAAATCACCGAAGGGATGCGCTTCGACAAAGGCTACATTTCTCCCTACTTCGTCACCGACACCGAGCGGATGGAAGCGATTCTAGAAGAACCTTTCATCTTGCTGACAGACAAGAAAATCGGTATGGTACAGGATTTAGTACCCGTGCTCGAACAAGTAGCTCGTTCCGGCCGCCCGCTGCTGATCATTGCAGAAGACATTGAGAAAGAAGCTTTAGCTACTCTCGTTGTCAACAAGCTGCGCGGTGTGTTGAACGTGACTGCTGTTAAAGCACCTGGTTTTGGCGATCGACGCAAAGCCATGTTAGAAGATATCGCCGTATTGACCGGCGGTCAACTGATCACCGAAGATGCCGGTTTGAAACTGGAAAATACCAAGCTCGAAATGATCGGCAAAGCTCGCCGCGTCACCATCACCAAAGACAGCACCACAATTGTTGCCGAAGGTAACGAAGCCGCTGTTAAGTCGCGCTGCGAACAAATTCGTCGTCAAATGGAAGAAACCGAATCTTCCTACGACAAAGAAAAGCTGCAAGAACGTTTGGCCAAATTGGCTGGCGGCGTTGCAGTCATCAAAGTCGGCGCAGCTACCGAAACCGAAATGAAGGATCGCAAACTGCGTCTTGAAGATGCGATCAACGCCACCAAAGCTGCTGTCGAAGAAGGCATTGTCCCCGGCGGCGGTACAACTTTGGCTCACCTGACTCCTCAATTGGAAGAGTGGGCGAACGCCAATCTGAAGGGCGAAGAATTGACCGGTGCTTTGATTGTGGCACGGGCTCTGGCTGCTCCTCTGAAGCGCATTGCTGAAAACGCTGGTTTGAATGGCGCTGTCATTGCTGAGCGCGTCAAAGAAAAGCCGTTCAACGTCGGTTTCAACGCAGCGACAAATGAGTTTGTCGATATGTTTGAAGCTGGTATCGTTGACCCCGCGAAGGTAACTCGTTCTGCTCTGCAAAATGCCGCATCTATTGCCGGCATGGTGCTGACAACCGAGTGCATCGTCGTTGACAAGCCTGAACCCAAAGAAGGCGCTGCTTCTGGCGGCGGCGGCGGCATGGGCGGCGGCGACTTCGATTATTAATCGATAGTCGATCGTTTGATGGGGCGGGCTTTCGGGCCCGCCCTGTTATTTTGGTAACGGTTTTTACTGTAGGCATAACTTTAACTCTGAAGCGAGATGAACTAAACGCTCAATATATAAGGCTCCCATGCCTATTACTCAAAACGCAAGGCCACAACCCAAGGGCTCAACCCTGCGTTTACCTTCAAACTCGCAAGGAATGTTATAATGGCTAAAACACCAGTTGCCCTCTATCGACAGGGGAATGCTAGTTCACCTAGAATGGATAATGTCAGACCCAATGATATTACCGTTTATGAAGAACAAGGTGAATTATGGGTTATGCTTACTTTAGAAGCAGAGAAGTTGCCAAAAGGAATCTCTCGGTCAGAAGGAATATCAACCTTTGATACTCCCGGATCAGGAAGAAACTGGTGGAAATTAGACCAGGGTACTGACATTCCACCAGAACTGGTATTAGTGAATGACCGTCCTGGTCATTGGTTATTCCAGCCAAGTAGACCCATGCCTCTAGAGCAATACAAAGAGGCACTTCAACTTATAGGGACATTGTTCAAACTAGAATAAGTTGGTAGTAGGTTGGGTTTCCGTAGGGAAACCCAACCTACTAATATAATTAATAAGGTGTTTTCCATTTAAATTGTGTGTCCAAAAAGCAATAAATTTCTTGGGGACGTAGCTGCTATCGACCTCCCGAATATACAATTTAAATGCTCAATAGCTTACTACCTTTCATTACCTTTTTCTATCATGTTACCTGAAGCCTAAAAAAACAGTCTTGTTTTTTGGTATTTTTAATTGAAGTTTGGCGAGTGAGTATTTATTTATTGTTGGCAAGGTCACTAATATGAATCTATCATTTAAAGATTTAAGGTTTATTCTAGAAGCCATTGAACATCAAATCAATGCCTATCAAGAACGTCTGCAAGTCATAGAAGATATAGATGAGGATGAGGCTGCCGATCTAGGCAACGATATTAAGTTTTTAGAGCTTCTACACAGAGACATAACAAAAACTTTAAAGCAGAACAGTTCAGTCAGGCATTTAAATTATGATGATAGTCTTTCGCTAAAGGCGAATGATACATCTTCTGAAAATTCAAAAGACTTATCTTTTCAAGCATTAGTAAAATTAGCGCTAAAATTGTCAGTTAGCGAGCGATTATTCCTGGTGGATGCGATTACCGCATCCGTGCGCCAGGAACTGACAATGATCCAATAATGATCCCAATTATCAAGAGGTCAGGCCAATGTCAGCCACCATCACAATTAGCTCCAGCGAAATTCGGCAGATATTTCAGCCACGCACATCCAGCGCTTCACGGTTTTGGGAACTGGCTCAAAAAGCAAACAATTTAGCTGTAATAATTGATGCTCGTTGGGATCATATTCTTCCTGAGACGCGAGAATTACTCAAAATTTTTGCCTATGCCGTAATTGAACCGCCTCAAGGCATTAAGGAAATTTTTGTTGACTTTTTAGGGCGTTTTTATTTGGCTTTTACTTTATTTTTAATTGTACTAAAAGGTGAGAAAGACAGTTTGTTCGTTTACATGGAAGCGTTTCAACGTCTTCTAAATGCAATTTTGAGAGGGATTGAACGGGAAGATATTGCTTATGAAAAAGCACTATCCGAAGCTTTGGAGGAAACTTTTGCAGGGTTGGAAACTAGCGAAACCATGACGGCGGAGGAGGCGTGTGAAAGGATCAGAGCAATTTCATATAAAGCTATCGAATAAATTTGAGAGATCCCAGGAAGAACTTAGCCGGGTTCGATATCGTAAAAATCCGGCTGGATTAGTAAAATTTCTAGAATTAATCCAAAAATTAATCAGAATTTTGAGCGTTGCCCCCCGCCCCCGTCCACCATTGGGGCATTTTGAACAATGGCCTAAAGGCAGTAGTCGTGAGGGGTGGGAATTGTGGAAGTTAGAATTTAAAATGCCTCAACTTCAGGGCGCTTCTGGACAGGGGCGACTGATATATTTGTTAGATATTACAAAACAAGAAGTTGTTTTGGTGTGGATTTATACGCACGCAGAATTTGAAAAACGCCCACCGGATTCTAGTCTCAAGCGTTTATTGCGTAAAATTATAGAGGATGATGAAGTTTTAGAGGAAAGTAACTATTTAGCTGACAATGGAGACGGTGAAACAGCAGAGAACAAAGTTGGAGAAAATAAATCTAGTGACAGTCAAGGTACATAATTAAAATGTGGCTCCTATTGCTGGCATGGGAGGCGAGGAATTTGATTACTAATAGTGCTGAAGTCTAATGAATAAATCTACTCTGGCTCGATCGCTCTTTTTTCTAGCTGTGTTCGCCAGCATCCAAATTCCGATTGTAGCACTTGCCCAGCCTGCAAGTCGATCGGGCTATGAAACAATTAACCCCAAGCAGTTCGTTGCCGATCGCAAAATTACCGTTTCCAACCCTAAAGATATCGCAGCCAAACTTTTTAGCCGCGACACAGAATCTGAAGGCAGAAAAAGCGACCAAATTTCGGTGGAATATCTCACGCGAGACACCGCCGTAATTGTCCAAACCGTCATTGGTTTAGCTGACGATTCTGTTGCGGGAATGCGACACCGCATCGAACTCAGGCTCAGGCAAAATAAATGGGAAATTGTCTGGATTGGCCGACAATCTAAGTGTCAACCAAATCGCGGACACCAAAATTGGTCAAGCGGGCGCTGTCTGTAAAAAGGTCGATCGGCTTTTTACTTATTAACCATCAGCGCCGAGAAACCCGCACCACAAAAGTTTGATGGTTTCTGAATAATCGCGATCGCCTGCACGATATCACATGGGATGAATTGCCGATAATAAATTGGTTTGTAGTAAGGACTTTAGTCCTTGTTGACTAAAAGTAAAAGCCGATTGAGAAAACTGAAGTCCTCACTACAAACCTATATAACTCAGAAATTTACTTGCACATGATCAAGTTTCCTGCGGAGATGAATCCGGGAACAGGGGCTGAAATCTCAACCCAATTGCGGTCTTCTCCATTCTTATCTTTGACTAACTGGAAATTAGGCACAAGCGTCACTTGACCGTTAGCCGCTACGCCGCCTTTAACTGCGGCAGTCTTTGAAGGCTCTGCACGAATAGCAAGACCCTTCGGCGCTACGCGAGGTTCTACTTGGCGGCACAGACTGACGGGGCCCGTTGCAGGTGCAGGTGCAGGCGCAGGTGCGGGTGCAGGTGCAGGCGCAGGTGCGGGTGCAGGTGCGGGTGCCGGTGCGGGTGTCGGTGCAGGCGTCGGTGCAGGTGTCGGTGTCGGTGCAGGTGCAGGTGCCGGTGCTGGTGCTGGTGCCGGTGCTGGTGCTGGTGCGGGTGTCGCAGCAGGACTTGGACGTGGCGTCGGGGCTGGTGCTGGTGCGGGTGTCGCAGCAGGACTTGGACGTGGCGTCGGTGCGGGTGCTGGTGCTGGTGCCGGTGCTGGTGCTGGTGCCGGTGCTGGTGCTGGTGCGGGTGCCGGACTTGGGGAAGGAGCTTGACTAATTGTGCACGAACCTAAATTACTTTCGTCGTTGGGATATCCACTCGCCACATACCCTTTTACGGGAGCGGTAATTTGAATCCAGAGGCGGCCGTCGGAGGCTTTAACAGAAGTAGCGCCTTGGGACAGCGTTACCTGAGCATTCATTGCTACACCGCCAACTCTAGGCGATTTCGGGTCTGGGTTCTGGCGAACGGTCAAACCTTCTTTGGGAGTGACTTTGCGACAAGCGTTGTCACCTTGGGCTATTTGAAAGGTAGCGCTGTCTTCAAAGGAAATTTTTTCAGCATCCTGACTGGTAGTGGATGTTGGTAGGGTGGTAACACCGATCGCCTGAGCCTGCAAACTTCCGGCTGCGATCGCGATCGCGCCCAGCAATGCAGCGGGTTTGTTCCAGCAATTCAAATTTTTCATCCGTTCAACTCCTCACTTAACCACAATCATTATCTTAATTGCAGGCCAATATAGCAAAAAATAGATTTCTATTCCAGACCAACGTTCCCATAACATTTTTATGGGCATAAGTCAATTTTGATTTATATAGCTTAATGTTTGGTGAGTTAAGCAAGGACAAATTAAGCTGCTACGCCGATCGATGGCTCGTTATGGCAGGGCAGGGGAGAATGAGAGTGGGGGAGAGTGGGAAAGTCAACAGTTTAAATGCGTCACAGTCGATCGCACCTTACTTAAAATTACCGCGAAAAATAGACAGTGGCAGCAAGTGGAAGAACGCCCGGATTCATCTGTGGAGTCAATTCTTCCATCTAAATTATCAAAATCTACTGACCTTAGTTTATCCTTCCAGAGAGCGGCTTTGGAGTCAATTTTTCGATCTAAAATCTCAAGTCTAAAATCTCAAATTGACTCAGTTTTTTTGCTTCAATCTATCAAAAGACTGATTTTTTATAAAAAGTTGCCGCTGGATAACCTCTATCTAGAGAATGGTTTAGCCGATCGCCCAAATCGAGTAAAAATAGAATGTCATATCTCATTTTGTATTCTATGAAACTGAATTATTTTACCAAACGGCTTTCGACTGTCGGGCGCTATCTGGCTGCAACTATGCTTTGCGTGTCAGCGATGGCATTTGTGTGGCAGGGTGCATTTTTCTCTAAAACCGCAGCAATGGCCTCTCCTGCTGTAAACTCGATCGCAGCAGCAGATTTGGGCGATAAGGTTCAAGACAAAGCCAGCACAGATGCTGGAAGAGCCAAGAACTTCATCCGAGATACAGAAAAGAAGGTTAAGGAAACAGCCAAGACAAATGCTGCTAAAGTCGATCGAGCATCAGAAGATGGTAGTGTAGTCGAGCGCAAAGCCAAGAAAGATGCAGCTACGATTGAGAAAAGAGCAGAGGAAGATTCAGCTCGCACTCAAAAAGCAGTAGATAACACCAAGAATGCTGTCGAGCGCACTGTTGACAACATCAAAGGTGCTTTTAGCAAGTAGACAGTCAATCAGCAGACAGGCATCAGTTGATGCGGCGGGGCGGGTTTTGACATGAAAAAATGTCTGAAAGCAAGGGTTACTTGCGATCGCCCGCCCTACAATAGACTTATTTGATGAATCTGCGATCGGTCAACCGCAGATGCAAGGCTGATTAACGCAGTAGCCGCAGGGTGCGCCGCCATTAAAAATCCCTGGCCTAAAATCGACAACCTCATAGCGACGCACCTGACAAAACTGTTAAGTAAACAAACCCAAGAATTATGTTGTAACAAGACTTGAGAGAAATGGTAATAACTTAAAACTGCCGCAAGAATCGTAAATCGCTAGCATAAACCCGGCGAATATCGTCAATTTCATAAAGTACCATTGCGAACCGCTCGACACCAAAACCTGCCGCAAACCCAGTATACTTTTCTGGATCTAAACCGACTCCTTTAAGAACGTTCGGATCGACGGCGCCGCAGCCCAAAACTTCCAGCCATTTCCCGTTCCACTGCAAATCAACTTCCGCAGAAGGTTCTGTAAACGGAAAGTAGCTCGTGCGGAAACGAATCGGCAAATCTTGCCCGAACATTTGCCGTAAAAACTCTTTAATAGTGCCTTTCAAGTCAGTAAAGGTCAGATTTTCACCTATTGCTAAAAGTTCAATTTGGTGGAATACTGCCGCGTGAGTAGCATCGACAGTATCGCGGCGGTAAACGCGGCCGGGTGAGACAATCCGAATCGGCGGTTTGTGCTGTTCCATGTACCGAATTTGCACCGATGATGTCTGAGTCCGCAGCAAGTCGCCACCGGGCAGGTAAAATGTATCTTGCATATCCCGCGCCGGGTGGTCGGGCGGAGTGTTGAGCGCCTCGAAGTTGTAATAATCTGTTTCCATTTCCGGGCCGTTGGCGACGGTGTAGCCCAGACCGACAAATATATCGAGAGCGCGGTCTATGACGGCGTTTAAGGGGTGGACGTGACCTTGGGGACTGAAAATCCCCGGCATGGTGACATCGATGGTTTCTGAGGCTAATTTGGCTTGGATTTGGGCGGTTTGGAGGGCGGCGCGTTTGTCTTCTAAGTCGGCTTGGAGGGCTTCTTTTACAGTATTGGCGATCGCACCTACTTTGGGCCGCTGATCTGACGACAGTTTGCCCATCATGCCTAAAATTTGAGAGAGTTGCCCTTTTTTGCCGAGGTAGCCGACGCGCAACTGTTCGAGTTGTTCGAGGGTATTCGCAGTTGCGATCGCACTTTTGGACTCTTGGCCCAGGGTTTCTAGTTGAGTTTCAATGTCGCTGAGCTGGACAGTCATTTTGATTTTAGATTTTAGATTAAAGAATTTCAGGCTGTTTTGAGCCAAGCTGAGTTTAGCGCAATTTTGGTACGACTGACTTGTAGATTTTAGATTTTAGATTGATGGCTGCTTAATAGGTAATAGGTAATAGGTAATTGCAGGTAAAACCGATCGCCCTACAGTAATCTAGTTTAAGATTGTTCTGTGGCATACAAAAATTTCAATGAAACTTTTAATTAGCAACGACGACGGCATCTTTGCCCAAGGCATCCGCAGCCTCGCCAACGCTCTCGCCGCCGCAGGCCACTCTGTGAGTGTAGTTTGTCCCGACAGAGAGCGCTCCGCTACCGGGCACGGCCTGACATTGCACCAACCCATCCGCGCCGAAATTGTCGAATCGATGTTTGATCCCGCCGTCACAGCTTGGGCTTGCTCGGGTACTCCCGCCGACTGCGTGAAACTAGCTTTGTGGGCTTTAGTTGACAAACCGCCGGATTTTGTACTTGCTGGCGTCAACCACGGGCCGAATTTGGGCACGGACATCATCTGTTCGGGCACGGTTTCGGCAGCCATGGAAGGAATTATGGAAGGCATTCCCAGCATTGCTTTCAGCTTAGCCAGCTATACTTCGCAGGAATTTGGGCCGGCGGTGGATTTCGCTGTCAGCTTGCTGTCACAGTTGGAAAAACAGCCAATGCCGAAGCCGGTGCTGTTGAATGTCAACATACCAGCAGTCTCACAAGCAGAAATTACCGGAGTGGCGATCGCCCGTCAAGGCATTCGCCGCTATTTCGACATATTTCAAAAACGCACCGATCCGCGCGGCAAAACTTATTATTGGCTAGCTGGGGAATTGTTAGAAGATGTAGAAGAAACCCCCGATCCGGCCGTGCCGCATGATATTCCTACAGACGTACAGGCTATTCGCGATCACAAAATAACCGTTACTCCGCTGCAATACAATCTCACCTGTGCTCCTGACTTGCACTCGTTGCGGGATTGGCAATTTGAAGGTTTTCCCAAGCAGTGATCTCCGATCGACCCGATTCGAGCGGTAAACTAGGAATTAAGGATAAAGTGCCTCTAAATGTCTATGCCCTAGGCGTTAACGCAGACTCTCAACTGGTTGTTGGTTTTTAGTAAAGAAAAACAGTTATGAACGCTCCCACCTATAACACTCATTCTGTCACTTGCCCGATCTGCCACCGTTCCAGCGTCGTGGGCCCAGTCGGAATGGTCAGCGGACTATTCACCTGTCCCCACTGCCATTCCCACATGGTAATTAGCTGGAGCGGTCATTTTGTCCGCGATCCTTTTAGTCTCAAACAACTGACGGTGGGAAAGATGCTCAGGCGCGAGAGCAGGCCGCTAGCTCGCCTTCAGCGCGACTTTGGGCTGGGTAAGTATTTCCCGCTGCTGGCAATTTTGGGAAGCGTGGTATTTTTGGGATGCGCGATCGCCGCTACGGAACAATCGCTGCCCCGACAGAATTCATTTCAAGGATTTTTAGAGTGGGTGAACGGAACTGGCAATTCCCAAGATGTCTCCCGTTAACATTTCTCAACACAAATTGTGACAGATACTCCGTGCAAATATCTATTCCTTTAGGTATAAATAACGATACCACAGTTACGCACTTCGACTCCTCGAAACCGGGTTTTTACCGTTTTGGCGGGCTTTAACGAATTATTTTCGTTAAAAACCCGGTTTCTGATCCCCGTGCGTAAGTGCTAGTAGTTTGAACTTATACCAATTTTCAAAAGTATGGCTGCTCTTAAGAATTGGTAATTTTTCGTTAGTTTAATTCACTTATTGCATAAATCTTGGATTGATAAATCAACCGCAGATATAGGCGGATAAACGCAGATAAACGCAGATAATTTGAAAATGGGAGAGTGATTGAAAGCAATCTTGTCTAATTGAGAAATTCCGCAATTTTTATAACTGCTGCTGCCAAAATTTCTGGCGACTCAACTAAGGCAAATCGCACGTAGCCTTCTCCTGATTTCCCGAAACCGGCGCCGGGGGAAGCTGCGACTCCTGTACTCTGTACTAGCTGAGTGCAAAATTTCACGGAATCAGAGGCCCAAGGTGCTGGTAGTTTCGCCCAGACGTACATGGTGGCAGGGGGGACGGGTACTTCCCAGCCGATCGCGCTAAGCGCATTTACAAAGGCATCCCGCCGCTTTCTGAAGGTTTCGACGCTGGTGGTGACGGTATCTTGGGGGCCTGTTAATGCTGCGATCGCTCCGTTCAAAATCCCTAGATATTGGTTGAAGTCTACTGCTGCTTTTACTTGTCGCAGGGCTGCAATTAGTTCGGGATTGCCGATCGCGTATCCGACTCGAAAGCCTCCCATGCTGTAAGATTTAGATAGTGTGAAAAACTCGATCGCCACGCTCTTATCGCGATCGGCCTGAAAAATCGACGGCGCCATCAATTTGCGATTTTCCTCGCTCCCAGCGGCCTCAAGTTGAGAATTGCGATCGTCAAACACCAAATCCACATAAGGGAAATCGTGCACTAAAACCAGCTCGTATTGCCGACAAAAAGTCACAGCTTTCTCAAAAAATGCTAGCGGGGCGATCGCAGTTGTAGGATTGTGAGGATAGCTCAACACCATCATCTTCGATTGAGCCAGCACAGGCATCGGAATATCTTCAAATACTGGCAAAAACTGATTTTCTGCTAATAGCGGCATCGGATAAATTTGGCCGCCCGCCAAATAGACGCCGCCCGCGTGAGAGGGATAACCCGGATCGAGCAACAAAGCAAAATCTCCGGGATTCAGTACAGCCAAAGGCAAATGCGCCGTACCTTCTTGGGAACCAATTAAAGGCAGCACTTCTGTTTCTGGATTGACGGAAATCCCGAATTTCTGTTCATACCAGCAAGCTACCGCTTCCCGGAAATCTCGGGTTCCGTTAAACAGCAAATAGCCGTGGGTGCTGGAGTCAGACAGAGAATGTGCGATCGCATCTGTAATGTGAGCAGCAGCGGGCAAATCTGAAGAACCCAGAGACAAGTCAATCACATTCTGTCCGGCGGCTCTCGCTAGAGCTTTCGCCCGATCCATATCGGCAAACACATTAAATTGCAGGGGTTCTAAACGTTTGGCAAATTGCATATTATTTGTAATTTTTTGAGATGTTTCTCTATCAGTTTAAGTTGCTAATAAAAACTATTATTTTGGATGTGTTTCTCATAGATTTTTTTATTTAAGCACAGAGAGCGCAGAAAGGAAGATTTAGGAGAAAACTAGAAATATTTACATTCTTTGGGATCGATATAGTTGTGACTTGGGAGTTTTCAAACTCCCGAATCAATTGCAAACTTTATAAGTGACCGTCGAGCAAACCGATTAAAGTTTGTTTAGTAATCGCTCCCTCGTGGGAAAGCACTACTTCGGCATTTTTAAACAGTCTGAGTGCTGGGACTCCTTCTACTTTATACTGCTTGACAGTATGAGGATTGGGGTCAATTTCCATCTTAACCACTTTCAGGTCGCTGTAGTTGGCCGCCACCCAGTCTATCGAAGGCGCGATCAGTTTGCAAGGCCCGCACCAAGTCGCCCAAAAATAGGCAAGCACTGGTTGCTCTGCTTTCAGCACTTCTGTTTCAAATTTTTCGTCGTTGATGACAATTACACTGTTGCTCATGATTTTACGATGATTTTTCCTGATTATTTATAAAGCACGGGCGGGCGCGCAACTTGCACTAACTTAGAAGACAGGCACAAAAAACTGTTACTAATTTTAAAACATTCTGCCAATTATTGACGATAAACTGAGGACTCGGCACTGATGGCTAATTCTGTTTGGCGTTTAATTCCGCTGCTGCAAGCGTCTGGTAGGGTGCAGATGGCGATCGACCAATGGCTGCTGCAACAGCATCTAGCGGGGAAACATCCGCCAACTCTACGATTTTACACTTGGCAACCGGCGGCGATTTCCTTGGGCTACCACCAGCGCCGTTGGCCGGAGTTTTGGCAGCAGTTGTCTTGGGATGGACAGCCTGTGGAGTTGGTACGCAGGCCAAGCGGTGGGCGGGCTGTGCTGCACCAAGGGGATTTAACTTATGCAGTTGTCGCATCGGGATTTGACAGCAGTCGCCTGAAAGCTTATCACACTATTTGCGAGTTTTTGATTGAGGGTTGGCGGGAAATGGGTTTGGATTTGCACTACGGGGAAGCTAAACGCAGTTACATTCACAATCCAAATTGTTTTGGTACTGCGACGGGTGCGGATTTGGTGACGGCTGATGGCTGCAAGTTAATTGGTAGCGCACAATTACGTCGGGGTGATGCTATTTTGCAGCATGGTTCGATGCGTTTGCAGCCGGATATTAGTTTGTTTTCTCAAGTTTTTGGGGAGGAATTAATTCCTGTGCAATTACCTCTATCTGAAGGTGGAGATGATTTGATTGCAACTGTAATTGATGCTTTGAGTGCGGCGGCTTGTCGCTGTTTTGCGATCGATTTGGAGGTGCGGCAGCTTTCGGATGAGGAATGGGAGGAAATTTGGGAGTTGACTGGAAAAACCTCTATTTGTCGGTAGGTACTGCTAAGTAGATGCAGGTAGTGCGATCGATGCTGTAGTTGAGGCGGGTATCCTATTGACAACGTTGGGCATCGGTGATTTGATGAGATGAATGGGTTTGCTTTGGTCGCAAGGAGGGTGTGCGCCTCTTGAAGCGGTTCATTTGACTCAGGAGCAGGCGGAGGCTTTGCGGTGGGCCGCTAGCACTGAGGGGAAGTGCGATCGAAATTTGATGAAGTGGAATTCGGATAGTCTTACTGATCTAGAATGTAATCGGATAGTCTTACTGATCTAGAATGTAAAAAAGATGTCAAACGTTTGGGGGTGACAGAATGTCGAAAAAAAAACACAGCAAACGTAATAATAAAAAACCCATAAGATCTAGCAAGGATTCAGAAGCCTTAGTATTCACACAACTCAACAATCCTTTTTCGGGTCTCTCTCAAGAAGCTATAGATGAGATGCTAATTGAAGCTGGGCGATCGCATGAAAGAGAGTTCAAGGAATCTTTAGAAAAGCTAGTAGAAAAAATTAATTCTGTTGATGTCTTACATCTACTCTCTCTTCTTGCGGTTTATGGTCTCACTGTTGGCATGACCGAAAGAGGTAAAACCTCTAAAAATAAAAATCCTACAATTCACCAGGCTCATGTAGAGCTTGTTCAAGCAATAGCTTTACGTTCATCTACTTCAGAGCAATCTTCTGAGCCAATACAACCTCATCAATTTCAGGAAATGTGGGATTTACTAATATCATTTGAGGCGGCCTTTAATTTTAAGCGACTTGTACAAATTAAAAATGCAAATACAGACCAAAAAAGGGAAATCTTACAAATACAAGAATGGCTACGACTACACACGACAATTGTTCGTAATTGGGGATATTTTAAGCGTGTTATTTCTATCACAAAAAGGTTGTACTCAGGGCTTAATCCCTTATTTGAAACATCAGTTGGATTGGAAGCAACATCAATCATTGATCTCTTTGAAAATCGGGTTCGTTATGTTGAAGAAGTAAATACTGAACGGTTTCGGCAGATAAGAACTGTATTCAAGACACGAACTATAGAAGAGGCAATAAAAACGTACCATGAAATATACCAGTTGCCAGGGTCAGTAGAGGAAGCAACTGCTTTTATGAGAGAGCGTGGCGCAACACTTAAAGAGGTTCACTTTCTGATTTTAAGCCATTCGGATTTGTTTATTGCTGAGAAATTTTCATTCACGCTTGAAGCAATAGCAAGTTCAATGAATATTGAACCTGTAGCTCTTGAGTGTGCTTTATCTAAACTAAGTTATCAGTTCGGCGATCTAAAAGATTCTAATCCAGAACACTTTTTTCTGGGAAATCCAGTCTGGACAAAACCTTTGATTAAATTGCCGACAGGTAAATATTTCTGTGTAATACCACAAGTTTTTTTTAGCTTTATTTTTCAAGCACTTGATAGTCTCTTATCTGCTGAAGAACTTAAACGTGAAGTGCAAGATAAGCGTCGTCCAAAGTTTCTTGAGGATGAGATAAAGCAGTTATTTACACAAGCATTTCCGCAAGCTGTTTTTAAACAAAATTTCAAGTGGAAAGACTTAAATGTGGAATATGAATCAGATTTCCTTATGCAAATTGATTCTTATCTCTTAATTGTTGAGGCTAAATCCGGTGCTGTTTCTAGATCTGCATTACGTGGAGCCCCTGGTTCAGCTAAAGATGATATTCAGGAATTGCTTGTAAGTCCTGCTATTCAATCAAAACGTTTTGCAAACAAAATAATGGAATTAAAAGCTAAGCAGGTTTTCCCCGAAACTTTTCAGGCTCTAAATTTTGATCTAAATGCTATTCAAACAATTATTCGATTATCAGTAACACTTGAGGATTTTGCAACCATTCAGTCACAAGTATCACGCCTGAAAGATACGGGTTGGATAGATAAAGATTTTTCTGCTACACCAACGATAACACTTGCTGATTTGGAAGTTGTCTTTGATATTTTGACTTCGGTTCCACAGAAAATTCACTATTTGGTACGCCGTGCTGAATTGGAAGAGCATATCATGCAATATCGAGGTCACGAGTTAGATTTACTTGGTTTATATCTTAAAACGGGCTTCAATCTTGGCAAAGAAGAATTTGAACCAAAAGAATTGATCATTTCAGGAATGTCTGAAAAAGTTGATGAATACTATGTAGCCCTAGACGAAGATATTATCCGAAAAAAACCAAGTTTAGAATTAATAAAATGGTGGAAAGATATACAGCTTCGTATTGAGGAACGATGTCCTTATCGTTGGTCAGAGGTTGCGGTTATGTTGCTAAATGTTTCCCTTGACGAGCAACGCAAAGCTGAAAGAGAATTTAAAATACTTACAAGGAATGTCAAGAAAAATTGGCGACAATCAGAGCATATTGATGACTCAATTATTATGCATCTTCCACAGCGACGTGAAGCTGTGGGACTACTAGCATTTCGAGAATCAGAACAAGACCAACGCCGTCAATTCATGCAAACTCTTGCAGGTCTGTCATTTTCAGAAACTAATGCAGAGCGATGCTTGGTGATTGGCGTTAATATTGACGATCAAAACTGGTATCCATATAGTCTTTTAGATGTATTTCAACGTAATTAGGGAAATATTTAAGGAGAACTAAAACCGCAATCTAACAAGTCGCTGCACCGGAACGTATTAATATGGTAGGTTGAGTTGCAAAGGGTATCTGCGTCGGCAGATATTGGTCGTTAGACTACGAAGTTAGTCGGTAAACAATTCGGGTAAAACCTCAATAACCTTCTCTCCTAAAGCATTACCCAATTATCTAGTCTCCAGCTTATGCAATCCGCCCCCATACACGCGCCGCTCACCCATCAGCGTCTCATCAGAAATGCGATCGCCCTATTTAAGCTACGCTAAAAGATATATTTTCTAGCACTACATTAGGGATATTTCCTCCACCTAAAACCTGTGTAGCATCTAAAACTTCTATTCCTACCAATAACTCATTTTCACCAATATTTAAAGCAATTTCATCGGTCAACTGTAAAGTGCGGCACTGATGCTTACCTTCTACAAGCCTAATGTAGAGAGCATCAATTTCTGAATCATAGCTAATCTTCATAAACTTTTACCTCAAAAATAAAAAGTATAGACCGTGATAATAACTAACAAAGTTAAATCTAGATGCAATAGAGCTTAATTGGCTTCCCCGATCAAAGTAAATGCTGCCCAGTTTTTGGGTTCGGGATATTGTTTCATGGTAGCCAGCATGGCTTGACGCAGCGCCTGAGCCTTGTCGGGGTTCTTTTGAAGATTTTGATAAAATTCGCTCATCAAAGATGCTGTAGGCGCATCTGGTACTGGCCAGAGGGACACAATTACGCTGGATACACCCGCCGTAATGAGCGATCGCGATAACCCAATCACTCCATCGCCTGTAATAGTCCCCCTACCTGTATCGCAAGCACTCAAAACCACTAATTCTGCATTCAGTTTTAAGTCTAAGATTTCATCGGCAGTTAGCAAACCGTTAATCCTTGACTGTTGCTCTTTGCTAAAGGAAGATGGGGAATCTGGAGCAAGTGCGATCGCCCCCGGTACTCCCGATCCTTTAAAATCATTGAGTAACCCATGCGTCGCCAGATGAATTATCCTGGATTTTAGCATTTGTTGGACGATCGCCCCTTTCGTAGCTTCCTTACCGGTGATTGCTGTAGTTTTCATCAGTTTCGCAATAGCTAAAGCTTCTTTTTCCGCACCGGGAAGCGCTTCTAACTGCTGAGGTTTTTCGCCAATCTCAACAGCAATGCTCGGCATAGTGGGATTTCCTACTACTAAAACCTTGTCTCCTAAAACTTGTTTTCGTTGTAGATTGGTGAGTTGTAGTACCTGAATAGCCGGTGCTGTTAAAACCGTGTGTTTTTCAATTAAGTATTTACCAGCAGCGTCCATCAGTGCTGGAAAAGGAACTACAAACAGAGATTTTTGAGGAATGAAAATCACCCGCTCCTTGGGGTCATTTGGCAGCAAATCAGCAATTGGTTGAATCAGGATTTGATAGAGTTGTTTTAATCTTTTGGTTTCGATAGTTTCATCGCTGCGCCCTACTTCCGTACTGCCGCCACCTCTCGCACCGAGATATGCGCGGGTAGTGGTAATATAGGATGCTAAAGAAATCTGCTTTTCTTGCCAGATAGATTTCAGGTTAATTAATCGAAACGTGACTTTACCATTAGGCTCGATCGCCCAAATATACAGCTCGGATTCCTGACTTTTTTCTCTACCTTCTACTTGAAAATCGTTGTAAATAATCGAATATTGAACGAGAGTAGCATTTTGAGTTTTAGCAATTTGTTTAATTTGCTCAATATTCGGTGCAGTAATGGTAGTAACTGGTGTTTGCTTGAGGGATAGCCGCTTCTCTAGTAACTCCACAAATGCTCTACCTCTCCCTCTTTCGGAAATTTCCAGTGCCGCATCATGTTTGTTGGCAGCAATCAGGACTTTTTGCAAGTTGATATAAGGAAAAGTCTGAGTTTCAAAAATTGAAATTTTATAGGCATCATTACTGCCTAATCTTCCCCTGAGATCTTCTAAAATCTGGATACCTTTTAATAAATTTTCCGTGGCTCCCGGTAAATTGCCAGTGTTGATTTGCACCACTGCCATATTGTTCCTAACGATGGCTTGCTCTCGGTGGTTTTTGCCAGAAGACGTGCTGGTCAAGAACTGATTGTATAACTCAATTGATTTTTGATAGTTCTTCATCTGAAAATATACAAGTCCCAGATTTGCTCGCACCTTGTTGGCTATTTGAGACTCGCGAATTTTCCAAGCAATCACTAAACTTTTTTCGTATAACTCAATGGCTTTGGTGTAATCGCCCAAGAAATAGTAAGCACCTCCCAAATTTGCTAACGCTTGTTCTTCCCACAGTGGGTTTTTAATTGCTTGGGATAGCGCTAAATATTGTTGTTGGTATTCAATGGCTTTAGTATAGTTTCCTTGGGTATGGTAAACGATGCCCAGATTTGAAATTGCTTGCCCCTCTCCCAAGCTATCTTTGATTTCCTGCGCCAGAGCTAAACGTTTTTGCTGATATTCAATGGCTTTGTTGTATTCGCCTAATGAATGATAAACAATGCCTAAATCTCCTAGTGCTTTACCTTCGCCTCGACGGTCTTTTATTTCTAGGGAGAGCGCTAAACGTTTCTGATGATATTCAATTGCTTTGGCGTACAAATCTGCACTATAATAAGCATTGCCGAGATTCCCCATTGCTACTCCTCCCCAGCGCCGAGATCCTCCGTTGTAGTAGTAGGCTTTGTGCCAAGTCATTCCGAGATATTGCTCTAAATATTCAAAGGGTTCGCTGTATGCAAAGCCATTTTGCAGATAGGCAATTCCTATATTGCCTAGCAGGATTACTTCAAGATTGCCGTCTCTAATTTCCTTGGCAATTACTAAACTTTGTTTGTAGTAGTCAATCGCTTTGTCCAAGAAACCGCCGATCGCATGATTGGCTAAACCCAACTTGAAAAGTGCATGGGCTTCTTTTTGCCGATCGCCATTTCTCCTGGCAAATTCCACCTCGCCATCATGGTTTGACACCGCATCGGGTGATACTCCGTCGATCGCAAAATAAGCGATGCCTTGGGGACTGACAAACATTCCCTCCCATTCAATGTTCTGGATGGGCTGATAAATGGTTAGTGCTTGCTGTTGACTGGAAGTTTGAGCTAATAGCTGTGCTCCTGAATCTGAGGTGGGAAATAAGTTGGAAAAATGAGTTTGGGCGAAAATACGGGTATCTCGATCGCCTGAAGCGATCGCCTCCAACTGGCCCAAACTCAAAGTTGCGAGAGTAGAACCAAAGAATTGCAAGAAATGACTGCGTTTCATCTTAAACTCTTCTATGGTTGCGGCTGATTTTGGACTTGGACGATCGGCTCTTTGGCAATTTTGCCCAATTTTACTGACTCCAGCAAACTTTCCCAATCAGCCTTAATCACTGCATCATCAGGCTGAGCGCGGCGAGCAGCAGCTAGATTGCTGAGGGCATCTTGCCAAATCCCATTTTCAGCATAAATAAAGGTTTTCTGGCGCGGATCAGCCTTTTCTAATTCACTGCGGATATCTGCACTGAGTTCAACTCGCCGTACAGTACCAATTTCGAGCCGATCGGCAGATCTGTCTTGAGAGTCGCAAATAACTGTAAAATTCCAACGGTAATTTTTGCCCACTTCCAAGGGCGGTACACTTTGGTTAGGGGGGATACTAACGCCGATTACCCCTGATAAATTGCTAATGGTGAGAGTCTGTTTATAAATTTCCTTGCCGCTTGGATCTAGTAGGGTAAATTCGGCTAATTGCGCGTCTGTTTTAGGCAAGTAGAAAAACAATGTTGGATAGTCCGAAACAGTCCGTCCGATTTTATTTTCAGGGACTAAGGCTGTTAGATTTAGCTGACCGTTGCTCCCGCAGCTACCGCGCACACCTTCTGGCGATCGAGTGGGCTGTGAAGGGGGCGATGATCGATCGATATCTTCACGGGGCTGAGCGAAGCGCGGCCCTCCCGACTCAGTGCCCGGCTTGCCTCTGCCCCCCAACCCACTTGGCAGATCCTGTCCCATACCTGCAAATTGGCAAGCGTTAAATGCTCCTATTAACAATATGGAACAAAAGGCGATCGCTTTTAGCCGATAATTAGTCATTTTTCCCTCTAAGTTACTTAAATTTTTAAAGTTATTTTGTCTATTTTTGCTTTCCCGATATTTCTCCACCCAAGACGCGATAGACATTAACTTTTTGGTGCCTGCCTTTTAATGGTAAAGCTCCCCAAGATTCTACCTCAAATTTTCCTTCAAGATGCACTAAAGTTTCTTCGGCAATCAAGATTCGGCAGGTGTCCTCTTGCCGATCTTTTTCACAGCTTTCTAGCCGAGCAGCGATATTGACACTATCGCCGATTACTCCATATTCTAAACGAGTTTTACCGCCCAAACTGCCCACCATTATCGGCCCTGTAAAAATTCCGACTCGCATTTTTGCTGATGGTAAACCGCGAGCGAGCCAATTTTGATTCAGGGCTGGCAAGAGCGAACTTATAGCTACAGCGCAAGATACGGCAAGGCGAGCATCTTCGGCAATTTCTTCGGGAGTTGTGCGGGGAATGGGTACGCCAAAGACTGCCAGCATTCCATCTCCGGTAAATTTATTAATCACGCCTTGATGTTGTTGCACTTCCTGGGCCATTGCTGATAAATATTCATTCAAC
This sequence comes from Microcoleus sp. A006_D1, assembly GCF_036702805.1. Classification (NCBI taxonomy): domain Bacteria; kingdom Bacillati; phylum Cyanobacteriota; class Cyanophyceae; order Oscillatoriales; family Microcoleaceae; genus Microcoleus; species Microcoleus sp. A006_D1. The sequence continues at coordinate 528,157 of NZ_JAUBVZ010000002.1, read as the reverse complement.
CAAGGCATTACTATTTCTGGCGGTAGTTGTTCGGAAATCGTGCTAAAACCCTGCAAGTCAGTCATCATCATTGTAGCAGTCACTCTTTGACCCGGCAATAGCCCTGACTGGAGGAGATGGACGCGCTCTTTCCACAAAGCATTGGCGATCGCGGGTGAAGTTTGCTGGCCTAACAGTTTCATCACAATTTCTTGCTGCTGCTTTGACTGTTGGTATTTGTATGTGATGATGACTGCTAAGACGATCGCAAATGCCAGAGTCGGCGCGATCAGAGAGATCCACCCCTGTTGAGTGAAGAGAAAAAATGTGAATCCCCATAATAGGCCCCCAAGTGCGATCGCGCTGACTATGAAACTGAGCGTATTTTCTAGCCGCCAAGCTAAACAGCCGCCAACTGCTCCCCAAACAGCAATCCAGAGCATTTCTTGCCATTCATCCCAAAACCAAAATAGCTTTTGGCCGTCTAAAACTGCGCTGAGAATTTGGCTAGTTGCCGTTGCGTGAATCAATACCCCCGGCATCAGGCTGCGCTCGCTGAAGCTAGCGCTGTAAGGAGTAGAGAAGATGTCTTTTACAGTTCGGGCTGTAATCCCGATGAATACTATTTTACCCTTCACTAATTTGGGGTCAAGTTTTCCCTCCAAAACTTGACTTAGTGTCACTGTCTTTGCGACATTTTTAGGAGAGCGGTAATTGAGCATGATTTGATAGCCTTGACTATTAATTGTCTGATAACCTCCTGACTTCGATCGCAGTAGGGGAAAGACTGTATTTCCGAGCTGAAGTTCCTTATTTTCTGTAACTTTTGTCTTGATATTTTTGCTAGTCAAATACTTAAAGGCTAGCTGCATGGAAAATGAGGTGGGAGTAGACTCTTCATCGGGAATAAACATCAATTGTCGGCGAATTTTGCCGTCTGGATCGAGGACTAAATCGCTAAATCCTATTTGTTTTTTGGGTATGTTGGGAGGTGGGAGAGCTCGATCGTACTCTGAGTTGCCGATGAAGGTAATGGGGATGACTTTGGGGTTTTTGAATTGAGCAGCTAATTCTGCATTTCCCGGTTCGTAGGGGATATCGCGAATGATATCCACACCAATAACGGCGGGCTCTAGACGCGCTATTTTAGCGATCGCTTTTGCTAAAACGCGATCGGAAATTGGCCATTTCTTAAAAGCATGAATGTCTTGTTCTGTGATGGTGACTACCAGCAACCTCGGGTCAGATCCTGGATCGGGGCGCAACTGCACCATTAAGTCGAAAGCCTTTAATTCCAATGGCTGCAACCAGCCTAAATGTCGCACTCCTAATAGAGTTCCCGTCACGACAATGCAGGTAATAGCCAGAGGTTGCAAGTCAGCGAAGGGGAAGGAATAAGTTAATTTTTTCCAACTCCCAAGTTTCTTCTCCAATTGATGATGGAATCTCTTAAACAATTTGGGCATAAGAATTTTTGTTTGAACCCTCATTGACAAAGTGTGCTACATCTTAAGTTGTCACTAATCCGGATTACCAGAAAGAATTGGTTTAAAGCCTATCCCTTGTCGGGATAAATTAAAATCAGACGATTCATTACTCAAATCCTCTTCCTTCGCCTGTCAAGTGCTGTTAACTGTCAACTGTCCCAGGTCAACTGTCAACTGAATGAAGATGCCCAATTGTTAATTTTCCTGTGCTGTTTTGGCGATCGCACTTAGCTGCAATCCCTGGGGATAACTGTTTTCTTCTTTGCAGCGCTTGATGTCGGCTTCCGAAATCTTGGGTTTGAGGTATTTTGCCAAAACTTTCACCACGTCGCCGCGATCGATCGTCCCTGCGACTGAACCAATGGGCGAGAGGACGATGATTCGCGGGAGTTGGCGGGCTTCCATGCTGTTAATCACGTCTGCAATCGATGCTTTTTCTGAGACTGTGGGGGTTTTTCCTAGGGGTTTCAAAATGTTGTGCAAAGTCTGAATTTGCCACTGACTGCGCTCTGTGCAACGGATATCGTCGATCGACACTAAGCCCAAATCCCGCCCGTTAGAGGAAGCAATGTAAAAGGGAAACGGATTGACTTCTAACAAATAGCGATCGGCAAATTCTCGCAGAGTCAAATCTGCATCTACAACTCGAAACTCGCGGCTCATTGCATCGGCGGCTTTAGTTTTGATCAGGGCTTCTTGCAAGGAAGTAAAGCGGCTGTAAGCTAGCGCATTGCGAATCCCAAACCCACCGATCAGTGCAATCCACAAACCGCCGTACTGGCGCGCTAACAAGCATAAACTCAGACCGAAAGCAACGGCCAGCCAACCCAAAACTTGTCCGATTTTTGCCGCCCAGCGCACGCCGGCAAATCGAGAGCCGGTGATTTTCCAAATTGCTGCTTTTAAAACTTGTCCTCCGTCCAAAGGCAGGCCGGGAATTAAGTTAAATAATCCCAAAACGAGATTGATTAGTGCTACCCTTTCGGTGATAATTGCTAGCAAACTTGTTTGGGGGAAAACTTGAGAACCCAAACCGAGGATTAAAAATAGCGCGAAGCTGACGAGAGGGCCGGCAATGGCTACTTGAAAAGCTTGACCGGGAGTTTTTGATTCTGAGTCGATCGAAGCTACTCCGCCAAATAAGAATAGAGTAATAGAATTAACTTTAATGCCCTGCGACATTGCCGCCAAGCTGTGTCCTAGTTCGTGCAACAGCACGGAAGCAAACAGCAGCAGAGCTATTGCCAACCCGGCACTCCAGGAGAGCGCAGGCCCCCACAAGCGGTAACTGCTGGCGTATTCGCGGGTTGCTATGGCTAAAATAATAAACCACGAATAATCTATCAGTAGCGGGATGCCAAATAAAGAGCCGATTCGCCAACCTGTCTGCATGAAAGTTTCCTGGGAAGGAGAGCAAGAAAGAGTTTCTATTATATCTTTTCTTCCCCTTGCCTTTCCCCGAACTCTGATTTCTAAAGAACTCCGGCGTTACCCAAGCCCAAGATTACTCCAGCCCCGAGCAAGTGGCCGAAGCTGGCTGTTGCCAGCAATTCTGGGATGCCAAAGCCTTTGAACATTCCTGGGACTGCAACGGGTAAAGCTGGGCCCTTGCCTCGGTTTTGTTTGCTTATGCCGTAGTAGCCGATCGCGATCGCCAGCAAATTGCATATAATCATGGTCAGTCCTACCAGTGGCGTCCACTCGGGCGTTGAGGGAGCGGTAGCTTGTACGGCTAACAGCAAAGATGAGTTAATCATGTTTATATGATCCTGATTTCACAGATTAATTGAGTTACAAAATTATAAAAGCATTTTGCATTAAACTAAGATTTGTTTTAATAGTTAACAATTCGTTGATATTTTGATACAAAGAAAGGAACGGAGGATCGGGAGTGCGGGTTAAAATTTGCGGAATTACTAAATTAGATCAAGGAATTGCGATCGCAGCTTTGGGAGCCCAAGCTTTGGGTTTTATCTGCGTGCCGGCTTCCCCCCGCTATGTCAGCCCCGAAACAATTCGCCTGATTGTCGAGCAGTTGCCGGAAAATGTCGATCGCATCGGCGTTTTTGCAGATACCACAATAGAAAATATCTGTCAAGTAACGGCAGAGTCAAATTTAAGCGGGGTGCAGTTGCACGGAGATGAAACAGCCGAATATTGCGATCGGCTGCGCGAGTTGTTGCCGGGAATTGAAATTATCAAAGCCCTGAGAGTTAAGAGTCCTGAAACTCTAGCCACCGCTGCTATTTACGCTGTTTGTGTCGATACTTTACTGCTGGATGCTTACCATCGAGAACAACTCGGCGGTACTGGGCTGACGATCGACTGGATGATGTTAGCAGAGTTTAAACCGCTGTGTCCTTGGCTGCTGGCGGGCGGTTTGACACCGGATAATGTGTTAAATGCGATCGATCGCACCAGAGGCAATAACTTCAGCGGTGTTGACCTTTCTAGCGGCGTAGAAATAGCGCCGGGAGATAAAGATTTGACCAAAGTTGCTCAGTTGTTCGATCGATTAAAAGCTTTAAAATAAACAGTCCCGAACGCATAACAAAACTGAGATGCTTCCTTTTCTCTCTTTCTGCTTGCTTCTTCCCTTGGACTTACTGATACACCGCATCACTCAGGCTTTTTCAACTATTCCCGATTTCACCGATTGGGTGGTTGCAGCTATGCTGGTGCTAGTTTACAGTGCGATCGCACTTCCCATCGGTTTTTGGTCGGGATTTCTGAAAGTAGACGTACAAACCTCTGGGCGTACCATTGCGGGAGTGCTCGCGGGCTGTTTGTTGAGTCCCGGTATCACCGAGGAATTATTTTTCCGGGTGTTAGTGCTGCCGCACCCGGGAGAAAATGTTTCTGGGTTAATGCTGTGGTTTTGGGGAGGCGCGAGTTTGGCGCTGTTTGTAGTTTACCACCCGCTGAACGCGCTGACTTTTTATCCGATCGGTCGATCGACCTTTATGAATCCGGTGTTTTTGCTGCTGGCGACAATTTTGGGGGTAGCGTGCTCCATCGCATACCTGCTCATCGGTTCTATCTGGCCTGCGGTAGCGCTTCACTGGCTGGCTGTGACAGCTTGGCTGCTGCTATTGGGCGGTTACAGAAGGCTGTATGGTTAAATTGTAAAAAGTCCAGCATCACTATTTTGTCGGGAGGAACTCAGTCGTGGGTATCATAGGAGCGATCGTAGGTTTTTTGGCAGGGATAGCAGTTGCTTACTGGTTGGTAGAAAAGCGGTTGCACAAGCAAAAGCAAGAACACTTGCAGCAAACTCGCAGAATAGCTCAGGATATAGAACTAGCTCAGATATCTCGGGTGCAACAAACTTCCGAATCCCAGCACGGAGAACAGGAAGAGCGGCTGAGAAAAGCTACTGTCGAACACGAAAATTTACTCAGACAAGTTACAACCCAATACGAAAATCAGCTCCAACAAATTACTAACCAATACGAAAATCGGCTCCAACAAGTTCGTGCAGAGCGCGACAGTCAGCTCCAACAAGTTGCAGGCGCACACGAGAATCAGCTCCGACAAATCAGTCAGGAATTAGAAGCTGCTCACAATGCTAGACAGCAAGAAAGCCTGCAATCTTTGCAAGCAGAACACGAACATCATTTACTCACAGTTGCAGACGAGTTGCATCACAATTATCAAGCTCAGATGGAGCAACATTTGCAAAACTTGCAAAACGAACACGAAATTCGCTTGAGACAAACCACCGCAGAATACGAGAACCGCGAGGTTGAGATGCAGTTAACGATAGAGGCTTTGCAACAGCAATACGAGAGTCAGTTGCAAGCCGCTCACGAGCAATTGCAAGCTCACGAAGCTCAGATGCAAGCTACTATCGGGTCTTTGCAACAGCAGTACCAAAGTAACCTACAACAAGTCCCGGAGCAACAGTTCAGTCTGTCAACTGAAACAGAAATTGGAGGAGAATTACCACAACAAGAAGTTTGGCAGGAACAGTCAAGCGAGTTAAATCAAACACAAGTTGAACAAGAGTTAAATTACACAGATTTTTCCGAACCAGAATCAATTGATTTACATCAACCAGAAGTCGCACAACCGCTTCAAGTTGCCAGAAATTTACCTACCTATTCCCTCGCGCAGTTGATGGGATGCGTTCAAAGTCAGGAAACAGAAACCCGCCAGTTTGCAGCGTCTGCTTTAGGTAAAATTGCGGCGGCTAATGCTCTGAGAATCGACGGTCAGCGAGCAATAGAAGCCCTGGGAAAATTAGCTCAAGATTTGCAGCCGCAGGTGCGCGAAGCTGCTGTGGAAGCACTAGCAATGGTTAAGTCAGACAAAGTAATTCCGCTGCTGCAAAAAGCTTTGCGAGATACAGATAGCGGTGTGGCTAAATCGGCAAGTGCTGCGCTCAATAAATTTAAGTTTTATCCGCGCACTCCGGCGGCTAAACCGAAAAGAGTTGATATCAAGAAACCAAAGCGTTAAGCAGTTATTCCAACAATTTAGGGACACAACATTGTGTTGTGTCCCTAAATTTTGTGTGCTTGTCGAGGTGATGCAACGCAAATTAACGCAGATATAGCAGTTGACAGTTGACAGTTGACAGTGGACAGTTGACAGTTGCATAACCCGAATCAAACCATTGATGCAGTACGGGTATCAGCTCTATTCATGAAGTTATTTTTGTCCTCACCGATGTGGCGGTTGCTATAATTTCTAGATAGTCTGGCAACGAATGCCATCTTGTCTAAGAGGCAAGAAGGAAGAAGATTTATTGATTAATTTTTTTCCTCTTCCCTATTCCTTCTTCTATCAACTATCAACTGCCAACTGCCAACTGCCAACTGCCAACTGCCAACTGCCAACTGCCAACTATCAACTGCCAACTGCCAACTGCCAACTGCCAACTGCCAACTATCAACTGCCAACTGCCAACTATCAACTATTTAAAATCGCTGTTTTGTACCGAGTATCAATTTGATGTCGCCGCCGTCGCTAACACCGACATCTAAGCGAATTAATCCCAAGGACGATCGCACCCTCACACCCAACCCAACACCCGCCCCAGTCCCCGGCTTATCCCTAACTACCGCCGGCTTTCCCAACACGCTGTCACCCGTTCCCAAATCCGACGCAAAATCAACAAATAGCACGCCGCCGACATCCCTGCCCACGGGAAAACGATATTCGCCGGAAGCCAAGAAATAACTCCGCCCGCTGCCAATTTCCCCACCGTCGTAACCCCGCACAGAATTGCGGCCGCCGAGTCGAAACGCTTCCGTCGGCGGCAAATCCCCGATGACAGTCCCTCCTTGCAAATTAAAAGCCAGCATTTCCGGCAAAGTTTCCGACTCGCTGATGCCCAGCAAAGTTATTGGGACATATTGTATATAATTTGCCAACAGCCTGTTACTCACAATGTTACCTCGTCCCAGAGGTATCGACTGCTCGGTGCTGAGGCTGAGAATCGAGCCGCTGGTAGGGTTAAAGGGATTGTTGCGCCGATCGCGCACCGCGCCAAATGAAACAGTGTATAACTCGTCAACGCCCGCACCGCTGAATGTGAGAGGATTGCCGAGTTCGTCGCGGCGGGCAATATTTAAATTGCGATCGCGCGTGCTGATATTGGTATAATTCAGTCCTAAAGTTCCGCGCCAATCGCCTAAAGGTCGCGTAACAGCGAGATTTCCGCCCATCCGAATTTCCCGAACTCGATCGCCGTTGGGCAAATTAATATCCTTGTCGAAAATTTCCGAGATTCTGCGATCGCCAAAAGCTCTCACACTGTATCCCAAACGGTCATCCGCACCAACGTAAGGGCTGACAAACTGCACATCGTACTGGATACCTCGGAGGCTGGGCTGAATTTCCACCGCCAACCGCTGCGGATTTGTACCGAAAGTGCGATCGACATAGGAAAGAGGAACAGCAACACCAACATCATCACTCAGAGTCACACTCGCGCCAACAGAGCGAGCCGATCGCTCTTCGACATTGTAAATTACATTAATATCGGCGCCCGCTGCTTCGGTCGAAACCGTCACCTTCTCAAACAATCCCAACTGCTGCAACTGCTGCAAATCCGATCGCACAACTTGCGGGCTGTAATTATCCCCCGCCTTGAGTTTGAGCTCACCTCGGATAAAATCTTCCGAAATTCTGCCCTGAATCGGATTCCCTTTTCGATCGACAGCTTCGCCTCGGGAATTGACAAAGCGAATTTTTACCTCAGCTACATAAACGCCCTCAGCATTGCCCGTTTGACTGATTTGTGCAGTACCGCCTAACGTCGCAGTTTTTAACCAAGAAAATTCATCTCCTCTTGTGGAACGGGCATCTTGCCCGCGATCGAGAGATGTGGCACCATTCTCAATCAACTTTTGCTCAACAGGCAAGATGCCTGTTCCACCCAAAAATTCATCTCCTCTTGTGGAACGGGCATCTTGCCCGTCTCGCCTGTCAATCTCTGCGCTTCCTTCTCTCACCTCCACCTCAACCGGTGCGACAGTCAGATCGATCGCCCGCGCCGCCAATTCACCGCCAGCCACCGCCGCCAAAGTCAAAAATGCAATAATCTGAATTCGCATAAACATAAAACTCAAGCATACTCAACGCATATTACCGAAAACCGGTCGTGATGCCTAATACCCATCTATTCTTCAACCCTTGGCAATGCGGGTTTTGTCTGTGTAGACGCGGTTTCAACCGCCGTCTCTTCTGAACCGTATTTAGTTTTTAACCCAGATTTAGTCAAATTAGCCAAAAAGAAACCCGGTATTTTGAAGATACCGGGTTTCTGCGATGCCGAAATTTGGGCAAAGATCGATCGCGGGCGATCGCAAAATTAGGGAAACCGAAAATTTATTTAAAGAGATTGCCGAGAAACACGCTTCTCAAAATGAGCCTGAGTCTGCTGCAACAGTTGTTCGCGACTGTCCTTAGCGGTAGTAATGCTAGGGAGCAAATTGCGAGCTTGTAAAGTCATGTGAAGCTGTAGGTGTGCTACGTACTCACTGACATCTTCGCGCAGGGAGCAAGCCGGGTAACGTTTTAAAGTAGAGTTCAAAGTGTTCTCCTGCTTCGAGTTTGCAGTTATTTCTAATAATATTAGAGATTATCACGGTCTACTTCTAATTGTGTACTCCGTAATGAAGTTTAACCTTTGGACTGCTATCTTGTTACAATTGTTTACATATATTGCTTAAATAAGTAAATCCACCTGATTAAAGGTAAAATACCGATCGCTAAAAAGCTTGCTGTGTATGTCTTCTTCCTTCTGTCGCGACGATAACTAAAGCCTTCTTCCTTCTTCCCTCTTCCTTCTTCCTTCTTCCCTCTTCCTTCTTCCTTCTTCCTTCTACCGATCAGGAGTCGATCGCCCATGCAGTCAATAGCAGTAGCACGTAAGCACACATTAAATACATTTGTCAATAGCAGCAGCCAAACCGCCGCCTACCTCGACATCGGGAGCGGCCGACCCTTATTGCTTCTGCACGGTTTCTTCGGAGAAAAAACTTGCTGGCTCCCATTAATTGAGTTATTGCAATCTCAGTTTCGGTGCATCAGTTTAGATATGTTGGGTTTTGGAGAATCCAGCAAACCACAAATCCAGTACGACGTAGCTGTAGAAGTTGCCTTCGTGCGGCAAGTTGTAGAACAACTAAACATCGAACCCTGCTGCATCATCGGACATTCTTTTGGCGGTTGGGTAGCCTCTGCATATGCCCTAAAATATCCTAATTCTGTCAGCAGTTTAGTGTTAGCAGCACCTGCGGGAATTCGCGACGACAGTTTTTGCGGTGAATACGATGCTTTGCGGCCGCTGCTGTGGGAAACCCCAGCCGTCGATTGGGCCTTGCAGTTGGCAAAACCTTTTGCTCGTTTAGCGGGAAAAAGCGATAAATTGCAGGAAATTTCCGGCTGGCGGCGCGAGTTAATGTCTCAACCAGTAGCAAGGTCATTTTTAATGAGCCGGATGCGGCCGGAAGACGCAGTTGATACAGTAGAAAAAGAAATTCACAAATTGCAAATTCCCACCTTAGTGATCGCAGCAGATAGTGACGAAACAATTCCTCTGTGGCACTGTCAAACCTACGCCAACGAGATACCCGGAGCCGAGTTAGCGATTATTCCCAATGCGACTCACGGGTTGCCGCAAACTCAACCTTACATCATGGCAAAGTTGATTGGTAAATTTTTGGATAGTTAAGAAAACCTTTGCTGCCAGCCGAATCCTAAAAATTGTGATAGTGCGATCGCGCCCGACGGTGAGGACGCTCTTAATGGCTTTTTCCCATGCGGTTGATTGCTTCTTGTTTCTGTGGCGACTATAACTAAAGCCTTCTTCTTTCTTCTTCCTTGTGCGATCGGCAACCAATTTAAAATTATTGTATTTTAGGATACTATTTTAATAGAAAATACAGAATATATTGGTAGAAAATTTGTACAATATTTTTTATGGCTCTAAAATCTTGTGTCAGCACGAGCTACAGAAATATAGTTGATTCGAAGGTATTACGAATGGCACTGAGCAACTATTTTAATCTGGAAGAAATTACGACAGCCAGAAAAGTTAGTGCTGCGGTAATTAATATCAGCGGCCGGCAGCGAATGCTTTCCCAGCGATCGGCTTTTTTTTGCATGAGGTTAGTTTGCTCTGTGAATGCGGCAGAAAGAGCAAAACTGCGCGAGAATTTGTTAGAAGCGATCGAGCTTATGGAAAAATCGCACCGCGACTTAATTAATACTGACAGCAGCATCAACTTATTGAGTCCCCCTTCACCCACCGTCAAGGCGATGTATTTTGAGGCGCCGCTGTATCTAGACAAGCAAGTCCGCGAATATATCGATCGCATTAAAGCATTGGTAAAAGTTCCCGATGCCCAACTCAGTCTGGAAAATCCCCACCTGCTGTACATTGTCGGAGCTGCGGGCGGGGAATTGCTAGCAGCTTTCGATGCCGTGGTGAGTCAGTACCAGCAAGAAAGCGAAATCGAACAATTTGAAATCGACCTCAAACAAGTTGAACTGTATCAAGAAAGCTGTGCTGCTACCTCGAAAGCCGAAGCTCAAGCAGCTCAGATCGATCGCGCGCTCCGCGAACTCAAGCAAACTCAAGCTCAACTTCTCCACAGCGAAAAAATGTCTTCCCTGGGAGCGCTAATGGCGAGTATCGTCCACGAAATTAATAACCCAGTTAGTTTTATTTACGGCAACTTGAGCCATGCCGAAATTTATACTCAAGATTTGCTGCACCTGCTGCGTCTCTATCAAGAATACTATCCAAATCCCTGTGCCGAAATCAAAGATAAAATCGAAGAGATGGATCTGGATTTTTTAGTTGAAGACTTGCCTAAAGTTATGTCTTCCATGCAAATGGGTTCAGTTCGTATTCGCGAAATTGTCAAATCTATGGGCAGCTTTTCGCGAACAGATAACAGTAAAATGACGCTGTGCGATGTGCACGACAGCATTGACAGCACCCTGTTAATTTTGCGAAACCGTCTCAATTCTAAAACAGACCGTCGCGAGATTCAAGTAGTTAAAAATTATGAAAAATTGCCTGCTGTAGAGTGTTATGCCGGACAGCTAAATCAAGTATTTATGAATCTAATTAGCAACGCGATCGATGCTTTAGAAGAGGCAGCCAAAAATCAGCCCAATGCTGCGCTAAAAATTTCGATCTGCACAGAACTAGCTGGGTGCGATCGCGTCAGAGTGCGGATTGCTGACACGGGAGCGGGAATGGAAGCAGAGGTAAAAAAACGAATGTTCGAGCAGTTTTTTACCACCAAGGAAATCGGTAAAGGTACCGGTTTAGGATTGTCTATTGTCTACAAAATCTTAGTAGAAAATCACCGAGGAACGCTCAGGTGCGAGTCTGAACCGTCCCAGGGAACCGAGTTTATCATTGAACTGCCGGTGCAGCAAACTTAAACAGTTGACAACCATCCCAAGTTATCTTTGACAGTTGACAGTTGACAGTTGACAGTTGACAGTTGACCTCGGAGGGCGACCTCTACCTGGAAGGTCAAGTGCTGTAAACCCAACGACTGCGCGAGCGGGCAAGCTGTAAACTGTCAACTAAATGAAACAGATGCTACTCCAATTGTAGCTTCAAAGTTGGCAACAGCTTTTCTAAATTTTTGAGAGATTTCTGTTGCCAGGGAACATGATTTGAACCCACTACTAAAAGCTGAATTGTTTTCTTTTTCCGCACGCTAATGACAAACTTAGATAGCATATTAATACCAGAACTGTTAACAAATTCTAATTTTTTTAGGTTCAAGGTAATAGCAGGCGGTTGGGGATTAGCCACCTCATCTAACAATTCGAGTATTGGTGCATACTCTGACGATCCATCTAAGCTGAGTTCCCCTTGGAAACTGACTGTCACCGATTTCGGATCGTATTGAATACTGTAGTCTTGACCTTTTAATTCCTGAATATCCATTGTTTTGTGGTTTCCTAAGTGAATTATGGCGATCGCACACCAGAGTCAATATTGAAATAGTTAAAACTCAACACGAATTTGAAGCAGTCGTAATAGCGATCGTATCACTGTCTTGTCTCGGCTATAATTTCCACCCTATCTTAGCTGAATAGTCATTCAACATCCTCAGCAATCCCCATCCGGAAGTTTCGGTTTCAGATTCATAATTATTTTCAAGCTGTTGAAATAAACTTCATTTAGCTCGGAAGCAAGCATTTCTTTAATCAACTCCTCCAACTTATTCGCCCCTTCTGGATTGACACTTTTACTGGCAAAAAATCACCGCCGTTAGCTCTGATTCAATAAAGTGTCTGCCAAATTTTACTTGGCAATCAGCATCCACTTTCTTGAATCTTATCACAGTTTAAGAGTGCTTGAGGCTGAATGCTGCGAGATGTCGCCCTGTTGCTTCAATACTACCAAAGTAATATCATCAAATACTTTTTGCGATCCAATAAATTGTCGCAGGTCATTAATTGCCGCTTGCTTGATTTCTTCGGCGCTGTTGTGCCAATTAATCGAAATTACTTCACAAAGCCTTTCGAGTCCGTAGAATTGTTTGCTAGTATTTCTGGCTTCCGTGATCCCGTCAGTGTACAGTACCACCCCGTCTCCCGGCTCTAACTTTACTAAAACATGACTAATAAAATCGGCAATTTCTTCGTCTAAGCCGATGGGAAATCCTAAATCCATTGTGTCAATCCGTTCAATTTGACCGTTTTTTCTGACGACAAGAGTTTCCTCGTGCTGGCCGCTGATGCTAATTTGACCGTCTGCGTAATTAAGGAGAGCCAGGGTTAAGTTTTTATCCGAATTCATGCGCTGAATATTTTTGTACAATGTGCGATTGAGCGTATCTAAAAATCGCACCGGATCGGATTCTGGCATTTCCTGAAGAGTGCGGACGGCCGTTTGAGTCATCACCATCAAAATGCCGCTTTCTAGTCCGTGTCCGGTGACATCGCCGATCGCAATAGTCACAATCCCCTCAGTGCAAAGTACATCGTAGTAATCGCCGCCAACTTCATCCGCTGGTTCCATGAATCCGGCAATATCTAAGCTTTCAATTGCTGCGAGTTCAGCAGGTTTGGGCAGAATCAACTGCTGCATTTGTCTGAGCATACCGAGTTCAGAGCTCATGCGCCGATTTTCCGCTTTCAGCCGCTGGTTGAGAGCAGCAATTTCTTGATTGGCTGTACCGAGTTCCGAGGTGCGTTCTTTAACTTTATCTTCGAGAGTTTCAAAGGATTCTTGGAGTTGTATGGCCATGCTGTTGAAGGAATTAGCTAATGTCTGAACTTCAAAAATTCTGCTAGAATTAACTTTCTGCTTGAGAGCGCCACCTGCGAGATTTTCTGAAGCTTTAGCAATTTCCAAAATCCGGCGAGCAATCCTGTTAGCGGTGAGAAAACCTACTCCAACCGAGGCAATTAAAGCCGCAATACAGAGCAAGATGGTGTTGCGAGTGTTAGCATAAACTTGCGCCATAAAGTCGGCTTCGGGAACTACAACTACAATCAGCCAGTTGAGACCGTACTTGTCAGTTAGCGGAGAAACTTGGAGAAATTGCCGCTCACCGTTGAGCTTAAAATTAAGTTGAGCAGTTTCTTGAATGTCTGCTAAACGGTGGAAGCGATCGAGCAAATAAACCACACTTTGGCGCATCAACGGGTTGCTGTTGTCCTGTGTTTTGACCCGCTTTCTGTTTTCGCCTTCTCCCAGCGACAGAGGCTGATTTTTTACCGAACTGGCGATTAAGTCGCCGTTGGGCTCAATGATAAATACTTGACCGGAATTACCCACGCTTAAGGTTTGCAGGAAACCGCGAATTTGATCGAGCCCCATCTGGCAAGTCAGCACGCCAATCAGTTTGCCTTCAGCATCATAATAGGGTTGACTGGCATTAATTTGCAGCGAACCGTAGCCAAAATTAATGTAAACGTCGCTCCAAGCAGCTTGTTTTTTCTCCACAACAACGCTGTAAAAGGGGCGCTTGCGAACGTCATAATTGGGCTGAGACCTCTCAATTTTGGTCGGGTTTCCATCACTGTCAAGGTCGTAGTAGAGCAAATCGCCACCCCCAGGAAGTAGTTGCTGGGCAAGCTGAGGTTGCTCAGCTCCCGCCAATCGGTTCACCCAACCAATTCGCAGGTACTGACCTTTTTCGTTAGCAATTCCCGCGTAACCGATCGAACTAAACCGTACAACTTGCTTCCAGAGATAGGGTCGAGATCGCTCCAAATCCTCGAAGTCCAACACCCCCAGCGGTAAAGAATCCTGATTGATTTGATTGACTAGCGGCGGAGTTTCCAGGTAGTTTTGGACGCGCTCGTAAACTCTCGCACTGACGGATCGCTGTAACTGACTGGCAAGATCGTTGACTGTCTTCTCTCCGTTTCTGTAAGAGAGATAGCCAACCCAGCCAACAGCAGCGACAATTTGCAGCACAAACGGAACCACCAGGACGCCGCGGAGACCGAATTTGGCCCTGGTGCGGGCGATCGTGCGTTTTTGAGAAACCATTGTTAAAATCACTCCCCAGGGCTGTTGGCGTTGCCTCAGCATTCTGTGCAAAAGACACAAGGAGCGATCGACTGGAAAATATGCGATCGCCACCACGAGTCCGCTCGCTCTTAGAAAGCGTTTCCAAGTCTCAAGCTGCTGAAATTATATCAAATCCGCCACAAAATTCCCGCTCTCGGCTGACAGGTTCAAACACTCGCTACAGGACATAAAACCCGCGATTGCGGGTTAAGAAAGCAAAGTATTTTGCTATAGTCTTCGCTCCGATCTAGCATCTTTTGACTTGTTCTCAGACAATACGCGATTGTTCACATTTTTTGTCATTGTTCGCGCTGTGCAAGGGCGAAGCAATCTCATCCCAATTATGAAAAATATTGCTACTACCGAAATTAGAGGTTCTCATCTGTATGGAAACGGCATTGCCGTGTCCGGCTCTCTCGTTATGCTAGAGACAGATAATTTCAAGAGAATTAATAACTGTAGCCAGACTTTTTCAAAGAGGTATAATTTGGGTAACAGCTTACTCCAATTCTAGCTTCAAAGTTGGCAACAGCTTTTCTAAATTTTTGAGAGATTTCTGTTGCCAGGGAACATCATTTGAGCCCAATACCAAAAGTTGAATCGTTTTCTTTTTCCGCACGCTAATGACAAACTTAGACAGCATACTGATACCAGAACTGTTAACAAATTCCAATTTTTTTAGGTTCAAGGTAATAGCAGGCGGTTCGTTCTGGGCGACTTCATCTAACAATTCGACTATTGGTGCATACTCTGCTGGGCCGCCCAGGCTGAGTTCGCCGATGAAGCTGACTGTCACCGATTCTCGATCGTACTGAATGCTGTAATCTTCACCTTTAATTTCTTGCATACTCATTGTGATTTGGTTTCCTGGCTCAAATATGGCGATCGCACAAGAGAGTAAATATTGAAATGGTTGAAACTAAACACTAATTTGAACCACAGTCGTAACAGCGATCGTAT
This sequence comes from Microcoleus sp. A006_D1, assembly GCF_036702805.1. Lineage (NCBI taxonomy): Bacteria > Bacillati > Cyanobacteriota > Cyanophyceae > Oscillatoriales > Microcoleaceae > Microcoleus > Microcoleus sp. A006_D1. Next base: position 512,719 of record NZ_JAUBVZ010000002.1, on the reverse strand, counting down.
CATTGTCTGGTCTTGGCTCAAATTTCCAACCAATCTTAGCTGAATAGTCATTAATCATCGTCAGCAATCCCAATCCCGAGGTTTCGCTTTCAGATTCAGCATTATTTTCAACCTGCTGCAAATAAAGTTCATTTGGATCGGAAGCCAGCAGTTCTTCAATAAACTCCTTCAACTTATTCGCCCCTTCTGGATTGACACTATTACTGGCAAAAATCACCGCCGTCACCTCGGTTTCACCAATAAAGTGGATGCCAAATTTGACTTTATAATTCGCACCATCCTGATTAAATTTTATCGCATTTTCTAACAGTTCGTTAGCAACGTAGCTGACAGCTCCCTTGCTTTGTTTAATCCGTTTCTCGGTGCTAGCATCGGTAGCGTCCACCGGTAGAAAGCTGGACAAATAATCGGCTACAAAATGAGCTGACAGCAGGTTGTTGCGCCAGCGCTGCTTGATGGGGCGAGAACTCGGGGTAAAAGTAAGTTCTAGGGAGTCGTGTTCCGGTGGAAATTGGTCGATGAATTCTCCAAATATTTGTGTCACAGTTTGTAAGCTTCCAGATCTCATAATCTTTCCTATTTTTAATTAATACTTAAATGTCACTTTTGGGTAAATTTCCACACGCCATTCCAGTTAGCAGGCATACTATTTTGCAACAGTGATTTAATGCGTTTTAGGTAAATTTTGCTGGGTTTGTCAGCGGGATTTAGCGCCACTATTTGTTCAAAACAAACTTGGGCATTAGCAAAATTTCCCTGACAATATTGTTCTAGCCCCTCCTCAAAAATAGGCAAAGTTTGAATTTTGAGCGATCGCCCTGGTTCTAATTCAACATCTAACACCTCAAAAACAGTAATGGCTTCTTGTCTACCTTTGACAATTGCACGATCCAAAAATCGAATATGATACTTTTCGGGTTGACTCAAACGTTGTACCACATCTCCTGAAATTAATAAAGATACGCCATAATACTTAGTTAAACTTTCCAGACGCGCCGTGAGATTGACATGATCGGACAGCGCATCGGCTTGCATCCGATTCGCGTCTCCAATAATTCCAACCATTGTATCACCGACATGGATACCGATGCCAATATTCAGCGGTATCTCCCCATTCATTTTACGGCTTTGATTGTATTTTTGCAACTGTTCAAGCTTCACAATTCCTGCCTGAATAGCGTCATCAACGCCCTCGGGAAAAACTGCCATCAGTCCATCTCCCATATACTTGACAATAAAACCGTTGTGCTTGCGAATTTCGGGACTGATTTGCTGTAAATAGGTATTGATGAAGTTAAAGTTTTCTTGAGGAGTCATTTGCTCCGCCATCGTTGTGAAGGAACGCAAATCCGAAAACATGATTGCCATCTCTTTGCTCACGTGATCTCCAAGCTGGAAATCAACAATGCTCTGCTTGCCGAGAAATTGCAGATATTCATCGGGAACAAAACGTCCGTAAGCCTGCAAAAGTTTCTCTAATTCCTGTTCCCGCGCTTTCACCGTTTGCACCATGTGCGAGAATACCTGTGCCAGTTCTCCTAGTGCATCACTCCGCGCTGCTACCTCTGACAATATCTGAGGATCGAAGCTGTTGTTTTTCACAGCAATAGCTGCATCTATCACCTTTTTCACCTGGTGGATGTAAGTCTGCATTTCTCGATTTTTATGACGGATCTGGTTTTCCAGATCCGTGGAATGTTCGGTGATAATTTCTACTAAGGTTTCATAGCTATTTTTTTCGTCTTCGGCTTCCTCAAGTTTTTGTCTCAAATCCTGTAGCTGGGTATTGAGTTCTTCTGGAGATTTAGATTGTGCTAAATTTATTTTTTCTTTCATAATTTATACTCCCGAATCTGGGATTTCAAAATAGTTTCACTCGCTCGCTGTAAATTACTATAACTTACACGGGCGGAGCGAGACATCCGGTTTCTGCTTAACTGCTTCGGCAAATTCACAAGCGATGTTAGAAACCGACTTAATCACGGTATATCATAAATTATGCACAATATTTCCCTGTTGCTTCAATACTAGCAAAGTAATGTCATCAAATACTTTTTGTTCTCCAATAAATTCTCGCAAATTATCGATCGCAGCTTGCTTGATTTGTTCGGCGCTCAAATGCCAGTTTTGAGAAACCACTGCACAGAGTCGTTCGAGGCCGTAGAATTGTTTGTGAATATTTCTAGCTTCGGGGATGCCGTCAGTGTAAAGCACCACCCCGTCCCCCGGCTCTAAGTCTACTAAAACATGACCGATCCAATCAGAAATATCCTCCTCTAAGCCGATGGGAAATCCTAAATCTATCATATCAATGCGTTCAATTTTACCACCTTTTCTAACCACAAGAGTTTCCTCATGTTGACCGCTAATACTAACTTTACAGTCTGCATAATTGAGGAGAGCTAGCGTCAGATTTTTGTCCGAGTTCATCCGCTGAATATTTTTATAAATAGTGCGGTTGAGGGTATCTAAAAAGCGCACAGGATCGAGTTCATTAACTTCCTTCAGAGTGCGAACAGCCGTTTGAGTCATCACCATCAAAATTCCACTTTCTAGTCCGTGTCCGGTGACATCACCAATGCAGAGCGTCACCACCCCGTCAGTATAAAGTACGTCGTAGTAATCGCCACCGACTTCATCGGCTGGCTCCATAAATCCAGCAATATCTAACTCTGTAATTGCTGCTAATTCCGCAGGTTTGGGCAGAATTAACTGCTGCATTTGTTTGAGGATATCGAGTTCGGCACTCATGCGAATATTTTCGGTTTTGAGGCGCTGGTTGAGGGCAGAAATTGCCTGATTAGCTCGATCAAGTTCGGCAGTACGTTCTTCTACTTTATCTTCAAGAGTTTGATATAGCAGAGCATTTTCGATGGAGATAGCAGCTTGGGAAGATAGGATTTTTAAGACTTCCAATCTGTCAGGAGTAAATGCACCTGTGGCGAGACTGTTTTCTAAGTACAGAATGCCGATCGCTTGACCTTGGTTGACAATTGGAGTACACAATACGGATTTAGGTTGGTGCTGAATAATGTAAGGATCGGCAGCAAAGATATTTTCTGTTGCAATATCGTTAATTACCAAGGTTTCTCTGGTACGCCAGACGTAGTTAATCGCAGTGATGGGGAGATGTTGACTTTGAGCAAGTGCAATATTTGGCAAATAGCATTGCTCGTCTATACATTTAGCAACAATCAATAATTCACCATCCCTTTCTAAGATCAGAGAGCCTTTTGATGCGCCTGCATTTTCGATCAATATTCGGATCAAAGTTGATAGTAATTCCTCGACGTTGATTTCTCCCGATATGGCTTGAGAAGCTTTAATTACTGTTCCTAAGTCGAGAAAATTGGAAATACTTTTGCTTGTGGAAGTAATGCCTAGCGCAATTGTTTGAGCAATTGTCTCTCCTGCATACAAAGTTGTTTCTTGTTCGAGAATGGGGGCGAGTAATTGGGAATATTTTTGTTCTAAATCATGAATTTTTGCCTGAGAACCCCAGCGAGCATAAGCGTAGTAAGCGTCCGTTAGATAGACGCGGGCAATTTTATCTTTACCTAATTCCAGATAGAATTTAGCTGCAAGTTCGCTGAAGAGTGCTTCTTCTTGGAGGTATTGGTTTAATGAGGCCGTAGCAATGGCGCGATCGTACAAATCGATGGCTTCGAGCCTGTCTCCCAATACTCGTGCTATTTCTGCTGCTACTAAGTCATACTTGTGCTGATAATTCATCGGTGCGTGGAATGCCCAGGTTTGCATTTTTTCCTGATTGGCTCTCACTTGGTTCAAGTATTGCGATCGCGCGATCGGCTCAGCATCGGGATACAGCGCCAGCAGGGCTAGGGAATGATAAAAGTTGTGCTGCGGCACCATCATCAGCGAACCGACACCAGCGACATATTGCTCTGCTAGCTGGGCATTTTCCACGGCACTTTCGATCTCGCCAAACAAATAATTGACAACCAATTTAGCAAAATACACTCCAAAAATGGAAGATACATTATTTGCTTCTAGCAAAACTGGCAGCAGTTCATCTTCATTAAAACTCTCGCCAACTAACCGACATTTGTCATCAGCTAATCCTTGTAAATTCAAGGTTAATTGTCGCCATATTTTTGTGTAATAAGTCTGATATTGTTGCTTAGAATTGACCATTATTTGAAGATACTGCTCGTATTTTTGGTCTACCGATGTTAAGTCTTCACCGCTAAAAAAGCTGTAGATGCAAAGATACATAGCAGAATAGCAAGCATACTCGATATCGCCAGTTTCCAAACCGCTTTGGACTGCTGACAGCAAAGACGGTATTGTCGATCGACTGGGTTCTTTCCAATGCCTCACGCAAGCATTGTAAACCATCAAAACTTTAGATTCAAATTCTTGGGCAGGGAATTTAGTTAATACTTGCAAAGATAGTTGACCGTATTGATAGCCTAGTTCAATTTCTCCGATTACTTCACAGATTAAGCTGCAACAAGCATAGGCATAACTAGCCGGTGCAGAGTTTCCGTATTTGCTGCAAATATGTGCCATTGTAAAGACAACGGCTGGGTAGAGTTCTGGACTGGCTAGATAAGCGGCAGATGCGATCGCACATAAAATCCTCAAAGCAGCAATTTTATAGGCATCATGAATTTCTGGCAGATTAGCTAATGCAGATATCTCCACTGTAGCGGGGAGTTCAGTTTCCAAAGCAACACCCAGCATTCCCAGAACTTGCAATCCAGTATCTACTGCCGATTTCATCTGATTTTGGGCAATATAAGACTGAATTTGCGCTTCGTAAACTCGGAATTGATCGAGGAGATTTTGCGATCGGGATAGAACTATTTGGGCTAGTTGATGTGATAAATCGAAATTAGTATTCAAATATTCGGCTTCAACCGCTTCTACATACAGATCGATAGTCAAGTCGTATAAATTTGTCCAGCTATCATCTGGTAGCAGATTTCTGCCGATAGTTAAGTAATCAACAGCAGCAGCATAAGCTGTGGAAGTTTTTGCTTTGCGCCCAGCAATTAAATTCAAGGAAGCTAGTTGATGTCTTTCCGTGCGATCGACAATTAATTGCAATCCCACATTCAAGTGATTGACAATATCAAATATCTGCTCTTCCCGTGGCGCTTCCCCGCCCTTGTGTAGCAACAATCTGCCAATTTTTAGGTGAGTTGACTGCTTTGCATCGTCGGGAATCAAAGAATAGGCAGCTTGTTGAACGCGATCGTGCAAAAACTTGTAACTTGGCAGTTGAGAATCGGCAACGGCTAATTGTCCAGACTCCCCATCATCTGCAAAAAATTTGTAAACTTCACTTTGCGGTAAAATTAGACCTTCTTGCAATGATTTCCACAAGTCAGTCGCGGTGTCTATTTGAGATTTTTCGCAGACAACTGCTAAGGTTTCCAAATCAAATTGACTGCCAATACAAGCAGCTAATTTTAAAACATCTTGAGTATTAATTGGCAATTTCTGCAATTGAGTCGCCATAAATTCGACGACATCATCGCTGACTGCCAATTCTCTAATTTTAGTAATATCGCACTGCCAGCCCCCCCTTTCTCCCCCTGGCAACGAGGAGGTAAAATCGAAATAGATTAACTTATCTTCGTGGAGCTTCTTGAGGAATTGATTGCTAAAAAAAGGATTTCCCTTAGTTTTTTGAAATATTAATTCTGTTAAGGAAAGAGATCGGTCGATCGCACAACTTAAAGCATCAGCAACCAGACGATTTAAGTCAAATTTTGAAAGTGGCGCGAGAGTAATTTGGTTAATTATAGGGGCTGAGCGATCGATACCGTGGTTTTGTAAAGAAGATGAACCCGCACCTAGATTGCGAATCTCTGATAAAGTCAGCATTAATGGATGAACGTTGGAAACTTCGTTATCTCGATAGGCGCCAATTAGCAGCAAATGTTGACCTTCTGATTCGCCGAGCAACAATTGCATTAATTTCAGAGATGCTGAATCTGCCCATTGCAAATCATCTAAGAAGATGACTAAGGGGTGATTTTTGGTAGCAAAGACACGAATGAACTTTTGAAATAACAGATTGAAGCGATTTTGTGCAGGAGTGGGTTCTAATTCAGAGACAGCAGGTTGCTTACCAATCAGCAGTTCTAATTCTGGGATAACATCAATAATTACCTGAGCATTATCGCCTAATGCGGACAAAATTTTGGCTTGCCACTGCTGAATTTGAGCAACACTTTCTGTGAGTAATTGCCGCAGGAAACTTTGCAGAGCTTGCACCCATGCCGAAAAGGGAATATCGCGCCTGAATTGGTCAAATTTCCCTTTGATAAAGTATCCCCGCTGCTGAACGATCGGCTTGTGAACTTCGTTAACGACAGCGGTTTTGCCAATCCCCGAAAAACCCGCTACCAGCATGATTTCGGTCGTAGCTGTACGGGGGATTTTATGAGGTTCTCGGCTGCTAGGAGAGGAAACCTCCAAATCTGCGGTCGGGGAAGTTTCATGGGGACAGGCGACGCGCCCGAAGGCTGCTAATAGGGTTAAAACTTCGCTTTCTCTGCCGTAAAGTTTTTCGGGAATCACAAAGCGTTCGGAAATGTCTCTGCTGCCTAATTCAAACAGTTGAATAGTGCCACGCTCTGAGTATTGTTTTAAGCATTCTTCTAAATCGTGTTTGATGCCAAAAGCAGTTTGATAGCGTGCTTCCGCTGTTTTAGCCATCAGTTTTAGCACAATGTCATTCAATACTTGGGGGATGGCGGGATTTTGGGCGATCGGGGGAATTGGCTGGCGAGCGATGTGACAGTGAACCAATTCCATCGGCTCCTGAGATTGGAATGGCAATTGTCCTGTCAACAGTTCATAAAAAGTTATTCCTAGGGAGTAAAAATCGGTGCGGTAGTCAATCCCGCGATTCATTCTTCCAGTTTGTTCGGGAGACATATAAGCTAATGTCCCTTCCAAGATATTGGGGTTTTTAATTTCTGGATTTTCTCTAGGCAAAAGCGAGGAAATACTAAAGTCTATGAGTTTGATTTCTTTGGTTTTAGGGTTGATTATAATATTTTGGGGTTTGATATCCTTGTGGATAATTCCGCTGTGATATAGCACGTCTAACGTCGAGCATATTTGAATAGCAATCTGCAAGAATTCGCCTAGGCTATTGGTGAATCTTCCCTGGACTCCAAAAGCATCATGGGTGATGTATTCAGCCAGAGAAATGCCCCCAAAATCTTCCATCACCAAGGCAAAACCGTTACGGTATGTTTCCAGACTTAAGTGTTTTACAATACCGGAATTTTCAATATTTTTAGCAATGGTGTACTGATTGCGAAACTCCACCAGTTCGCCGAAAGTCGGACACTCAGACTTGAGCAATTTGATGACGACTGGTTGATTGTCTGATTCAGAATAACCTCGATAAACCAAGGTTCTGACGCCGGAGTAGAGTTGTTCGCTCGTGCGGTAGCCGGGAATTGCGATCTGGTTCATATAGTAATTCTCAAATGAGTGATTTACCGATTTAGATTTGAGATTTTAGGTTTTAGATGGGGAAATTTGGCAATTTGTAATTAACTGGCGAAACACGAAAGTTTAGAACCGCTAGAGTTGCTAAATCCTAGTCAACTTTTCGTTAAAGCAATATCAAACAAGTTTATATTCATCAGTTATTAGTTTACTACTATTCCCAAGGTTTCGGGAAGATTTGACAAAAAGAATGATATGTCGATGGATAACCGCTCTCGACATCAATTTTGTTAAAAACCTGTGAAGCGCTTGCTTCCGGGGAGCGATCGCCTGTTCGAGTCACATCTGGTATGTCCAGCTTCCTGTTGGTTGAATTCCTACAAGTTTCTTGGTACATAGCTATTTTTTTTGGATAAATATAATAATACCGAGCTGTGTTGGGCTTGAGCGATGAAAGATAAATAGCGATCGGGACTATTTGCCCTCACTTTCAGATTGCCAACATTGTATCCTGCACACTCCAGGCGATCGATTGTTTGCGTCGAGAAATCTTGTGGGTTGAGTTCAAAAGTTCCGCCTTGTGCGATCGCGATCGTCTGCGTATTTTGCTTAACCGTGTTGCGACTATCGCCAGCAGCATCACAGGTAATTGCCCCTTTAGCAGAATTGTGAATGTAAATCTGACCTGCACTGGCAACTCCGGGAAACAGAGTTATTACTGCGATCGCAAAGCAGATTGACAGTAGTCGAAAGATATAGTGCGCCATTGATTATGAGGATTTTTTAACTATTATTAATGGAGTAGTAAACTCAATTCAGTAATTATTCTGTAAATTTTTAGATAACTATGTAACAGGAGACCGCCTGTTTTTGCCAAATCGCCAAAAAAATTAATATTTCTGGTTTACAGATAGGTTTTCCGAGTTGTATTAATAGCGACCGATCGTGTTATCATATCAAAAACTCAACAAACATCAACCAATCTGCGATCATCAGCGCTCATCTGCCTGCATCAGCGGTTAAAATAAAAATATAAATACCCAACAAAAATGCAAATTACTAAATGCCTTCACAGCGCCCTGCTCGTTTCCAACCTCGAAAAATCAGAACAATTTTACAGCAACGTATTAGGACTGCAAAAAATGGATCGAGACTTAAAATTTCCCGGAATCTGGTATCAAATCGGCAACTTCCAGATACACCTAATTTTAGCTGCAACAATTATACCAGATGCCGTAGACTATGACAAATTGGGTCGCAACCGACATCTAGCATTTGCTGTTGCTAACTTAGAGGCAGCCAAAGAGCAATTAATCGCTCACAATTGCCCGGTGCAAATGAGCGCGTCAGGTCGATCGGCATTATTTACCCAAGATCCCGACGGAAATATCATTGAACTCAGCGAGTAACAGATGAAAATCATCGCCTATTCATACAGCGAACCGCTGTTAGAACCTGCACCAGCGGCTGAAATTTGGGGCCAGGAGGTCGATCGCACATATCAAGACTTAGGAGGGCGACAGCAACTCCAGCAACTCCTAAAAGACTGCCAAACAGAACCAGTCAAATACCTGTTAATTCAGCGCCTTGAAGAACTCGGCGACACAGTACAGCAAGTGTGGGCCCACCTAGAACAACTGGAAAACCTCGGCATCCAACTAATTGTAACAGACGAAAAACAAACAGAAAACAGAGCAAACTTACTGCAAATCCTCGCAGAACTCCAACGCAGCCAACACAGCCGCAGCATTCGCAAAGGACACGCCCGCAACCGCATCAAATCCCTTCCCCCTCCCGGAAAAGCCCCCTACGGCTACCGGCGCGGCAAAGATAAATATGCGATCGACAAAACCGCCTCCCCCGCCGTCAAAGACTTTTTTGAACACTTCCTCATCTACGGTTCCCTGCGCGGTTCTGTGCGCCATTTAGCAAAGAAATACAACAAAAAAATCTCCGTCAGCACAGGCCGCCGCTGGCTGACAAATGCCGCCTACCGAGGTGATTTGGAATATCAAAACGGCCAAGTAATTTCTAACACCCACGTCCCGATTATTTCCAGAGAAGAAGCAGCCCAAGTAGACAGATTGCTGCGTCGCAACCGTGGCCTTGCTCCCCGCAGCGCCAGCGCCCCCCGTTCCCTCGCAGGATTAGCCATTTGCGCCGAGTGCAAATCGCCCATGACAGTTGCCAAAGTCACAGCCTACCGCAAAGAGAAAGAATACCTTTATTTGCGACCGATTAACTGTCTGTCACAGCCTAAATGCAGCGGGATTTCCTACGAAGAAGTGTTGCAATTAACCATAGCAGGAATTTGTCGCGATTTGCCCGATGCTGTCGCCGCGCTGCAAATGCCGGACATGAATGGAATTAAAGCAGGAATTGCCGGGGCTATCTGCTCGAAAAAACAAATCTTAGAGCAACTTCCCGCCCTGATTGAAAGCGGCATTTTAGACACAGAAACGGCAGAATTGAGAGCTTACAAAATCCGCACCGAAATTGCCGAACTCCAAAGCAAATTAGCGCAACTGCCACCAGTGAATTTGCGAGAAACAGCGCAAACTGTTTCTCTTCCCCAATTTTGGCTGGACTTGTCGGAATCGGAACGCAGGTTCTACTTTCGAGAGTTTATCGATCGCATTGAGATAGTCCGCGAAAATTCCCAGGTAAAACTGCAAATCATTTTCATTTTTTAATTACCCAAACCATTGATTTTATAGCATTTTTATTATTCCTTATTCCTTATTCCTTCTAACATCCGTTACATAATCCGTTGCCGAACCTCCTTATAACATCCGTTAAATCCGTTACATAATCCGTTGCCGAACTTCCTTCCAACATCCGTTAAATCCGTTACATAATCCGTTGCCGAACTTCCTTCCAACATCCGTTACATCCGTTACACAATCCGTTGCCGAACTTTCTTCCGCTCTAACTTACCAATTAGCTTGAACTAACTTTTTTAGCCTTTAGCCAATAGGTGATCATGTCTCCTTTACCTTTAACCGCGATCGCGCCTCTTTCCTCAAATACATACCGATCTTTTAACAGCTCGTAAATAGCAGCAGTAACTTGAATATACCCCGGCAATCCTTGACATTCCATCCGAGAAGCAACATTAACAGTATCTCCCCACAAATCGTAGGTGAATTTTTTGGTACCAATTACACCGGCAACCACCGGCCCGGTATGAATGCCAATCCGAATTTGAAAGGATTGATTCATGTCAGTTTGAAAATCTGCGATCGCATCCTGCATATCCAACGCCATATTCGCGATCGCCTCAGCATGATCTGCCCTCGGCACCGGCAACCCCCCCGCTACCATATAAGCATCTCCAATTGTTTTTATTTTCTCCAAACCGTGCTTTTCAGTTAGCTGATCAAACTTTGAAAAAATCTGGTTGAGAAAATTAACCAATTCTAGAGGTAAAATTCTGGCAGCAAGAGACGTAAAACCAACAATATCGGCAAACAAAACTGTTGCTGAATCAAACCTCTCGGCAGGAGAACCCTCGCCCTTTTTCAAATTTTCAACAATCGCTGCTGGTAAAATATTCAGCAATAAATGATCCGACTTTTTTTGAGCAAGCCGTAAAGCTAGCTCAACCCCCTGCCGCTCTTTAATTTCGTTTTGCAAACCTTCGACAAGTCCTTCTAATTGCTTCGTTTGCTCTTGAAGTAGCTTTTGCTGACTTTGAATTTTTAACTGACTTGCCACTCGTGCCAATACTTCTTTACCTTGAAAAGGTTTAGTAATATAGTCAACTGCTCCCACATCAAAGGCTTTCACCTTATCTAAAACATCATCTAACGCACTTAAAAAAATCACTGGAATAGAACGGGTTTTTGGTGAAGCTTTCAACTGTGCACACACCTCATATCCATTCATCTCTGGCATCATCACATCCAGCAGAATTAGAGTCGGCGGAAACTCCTGCACTGTAGCGATCGCCCTTTGCCCATTCAGGGCTTTACGAACCTGATACCCTTGTTCAGTTAAGATTATAGATAAAAGCCGCACGTTAGCTGGCGTATCATCAACTACGAGAATGCTGGCTTGAGTTCCAGGAGATTGATTGCTGTCCATGCGATCGCTCACGGTATTGTTTTAAGATAAAAGATATTAGACATCTCTAAAAAGCAGGTTTTGAACAGGCTATAAGAGCCTGTTCCACAATAATTATGCCAGAGGTCTATTAAGACTGACTCGCCGTAACTGCCGATTTCGCTAGCTCTATAATATCGTCAAATAGGAAATCCTGCGCTAAATTAGTTAAAATTTGTGCGAGGGTCGCAAATTCTCTAGGCATTTCCTCTATCAACTTAAAAATTTTATCGTCGCAACATTCATAAGCAGCATTATATATCTTCTCCACCCACTCAAGAGGCATTTGGCCGAGTTGTGATTCTACAGATTGATTGCTGAAAACTCCGCTAATTTCGCTTTCATTTTCGAGTTTTGTATCAACAGGTTCCTCGTAAACGTAGCGGATTCCTAAAAGTTCTTCCATTTTAGCAAATAATATCTTTGCCTCGAAGGGTTTACGCATGAAATCATCGCAGCCTGCTGCTAAAATGGTTTTGCGTTCCGCTTCAAAAGCGCTAGCAGTAAGCGCAACGATTACAGTTTGTTTTCCGAGAGGATGAGATTTAATTTGTCTGGTGGCTTCATAGCCATTCATCACCGGCATTTGCATATCCATCCAAATCAAGTGCGGCTGCCAATCCTCCCATATAGCAACAGCCTCTTGACCATTTCTAGCTTCTCGCACGAGGATGCCTAGTGGTGACAATAATCTATCTATGACTAGACAATTATCGGCGCGATCGTCAACCACTAACATCCGGCATTCTGGTTGATTCGGTTCTAACCCAATTACTTTTTTCTGTGGTTTAAGCATTTTAACATCGGTAGGAGCGGCAAGGCTGATTTGAATATCAAATGCAAACTTACTTCCCAACTCAGGTGTACTGCTGACAGTAATATCTCCTCCCATCATTTCTACAAATTTGCGGCTAATTGGTAAACCTAATCCAGTCCCCTGTTGAGATTTTTGACCTGTTTTTGTTTGCTCAAAGGGTTCAAATAACTTATTCATCTCTTCTGGGGCAATGCCAAGGCCAGTATCTTCTATTTCAAACTGAAGGTCTAAAAATACCGAGTTTTGTAACAATACCGGGCGAATAGAATTCGCGCCTACACAATCAAAGTCCGCCTGCGCGGACTGATTAGAACCCGCGCAGGCGGGTTTTGTTTGTATAGCTGCGGTTTCAACCGCCCAGCTTTCCGAACCCGCGCAGGCGGGTTTTGTTTGTATAGCTGCGGTTTCAACCGCCCAGCTTTCTTGTGTGTCAGAAAACTCTGCGGTTTCACCTCCCAAACTTTCTTCTACCTTCTTTTTAACTCGCAAAGTAACGCTACCAGTCTCTGTAAACTTGATCGCATTTCCTACAAGATTAATCAAAATTTGGCGCAATTTACCTTCATCTCCAGTAATAAAGTGTGGTACGCCGTCACCCACTTCCAAATTTAGCTGCAATTTCTTAGATTTAGCTTTTAATCGAAACATTTCTTTTAAGGTTTCCAGCAAGCGGATTAAATTGAAACTGCTTTGATTAAGCTGACTTCTGCCTGCTTCAATTTTAGACATTTCCAAAATGTCATTAATTAGGGACAGCAAATGTTCCCCAGCACGATTAATAATTTCTAGGTGTTGCTGGTGTTGATTGTTGAGAGATGAATCGCGCACCATCACCTGACTAAATCCCAGAATTGCATTCAAGGGAGTACGCAATTCGTGGCTCATAGAAGAAAGGAATTCACTTTTAGCGAGGTTAGCAGCATCAGCAACCACGACAGCTTTTTGCAGCGCTGCTTCTGCCAACTTGCGATCGGCAATTTCAGTTTTAGCTTGTTCAAACAGCGTACATTGCTGGATGGCAATTGCTAGCTGCACAGAAATTTGCTTGAGAGATTCTATCTCAGAAGAGTTCCATTGCTTTTGACTGCGGCAGTGATGAGCAATGAGTAGCCCCCATAATTTTTCACCTTGCAAAATGGGCACCACGACGTTAGCTTTAATTTGAAACTGGCTGAGTAAATTAATGTGGCACTCTGAAATACCAGCCGTATAAATATTATCGATCGCGCGAATGTGTCCCTGCTCATAAACAGAGACGTAGCCTTCCCGAAAACAAGGGTCATTAATATCAGTTCCCAAAATCGGCATCACACCCCTTGCTACCGATTCGACAGCTACAAATCCGCTCCAATCTGGGTTGAAACGGTAAATAACTGTCCTGTCAGTTGACAAAAACTGGCGCACTTCTTCCACAGCCATTGTCATAACTTCTTCTAGGTTAAGAGAAGAGCGAATTCGCTCTCGAATGGCATCTACAAGCCGCTCCCTTTTTAGTTGCTGCTGCAAAGCTGCTTCTGCCTGTTTGCGAGCAGTAATATCTACTGCATAACCAACACACTCCACAGGTATGCCAGCAGCATCTTTGACCAACTTAACTTCATCGTAAATCCAGCGATAACTACCGTCTTTGTGCCGTTCGCGGTATTCGTAGGAAATCCATTCTTTTTCCAATATCTGAGCGAATGCAGTATCTACAATTTCTCGATCTTCGGGGTGAATGAGGCTATGCCAATCCAAGGAACCCTCAAAAAATTCTTGCGCTTCGTAGCCAATCAGTGAAACAATGTTCTCGCTGACAAATGTTACGTCATGATTTCCCCCTAATTTGCAGCTAAAAATCACCGCCGGAGTTGTCGCCAGCAAATATTGCAAGCGTTCGGTGACAGAGCGCAAGTTTAACTCGGCTTGCTGGCGATCGCGAGCTTCCATTGCTAAAGCTGCGATCTGCGCCACATAGCTAGCGAAGCTTTGTTCGTCGAGCGTCCAATTCCTGGTCGTTCCCTGATGTTCTAAACAAATTACACCCGCCATTTGCCCTTTATGGGTAATAGGAACATCTAGCATCGACGAGATGTTTAAAGGCATCAAATAAGATTCGCTAAATTCTAGGGTGCGCGGATCGGTTTTGGCATCAACCGCTGCGAGTACCTGTTCTGTATTCAAAGCTTGGAAATAGCTAGGATAGTCAGCAACTTTCAGTTCTGCACCCCCGCTGTGTTGATTGGGTGTCAGTTCGTAAAGATCGGCACAGCACATTGCGGATTTATCTTTCTGATAAAACCAAATACTTGCGCGATCGACATTCAGAGTACGAGTTGCCATTTGCGTAATCTCTCTCAACGCCTCGCTGATATTTCCCTCGTAGATACTAGAATTTTTTGCTAATTCGAGCAAACCATTTTGTTGTTCTGTTAACCTAGTTTCTCGTTCGCGCAAAGCGGATTCAGCGGCTATTCTTTCTCTAATTTCTGCTTCTAAACAACCATTAATTTCTGTTAACTGTGCGGTGCGCTCTTGGACTTTAATTTCTAAATCATCATAAGCGTGGCGCAAGGCTAATTCAGCATCTTGGCGCACGGCTATCTCACGCTGCAACTTGATATTAATTACTTCTAATTCTTGAGGACTTTTTAATGATAAAAACTGGGGTAGTAGCGTTACCATCGATCCAGCCGTGTAGCAGGAAACGAGGGCAGTAATTCCTTTTTCAATCCCCGACAGCCAATAAGCGGAATGCCACAGCGTCCAAATGTCTAGCAAGTGACCTGTACCGCAAAGAACAATAAATGCACCGAATAAAGCAAAGATTCCTAAAAAAGGAACGTCGCGTCGCTTAAAAACAAAATAAATCAGCATCGCCGGAATTGAAAAGTAGGCGATCGCGATTAAAAAGTCGCCGGTTACGTGCAGCCACACCAAGGGCGTTTGCCACAGATAGCAGTGACCGTGCGGCATATACTGAGTTGGAGAAAAGATATTTTTGAGTAAATCCCACATAATATTTGCTATTGGCATATAATGAAATAAGAAGAATTAGGCTTTGGGACTTAAAACTTGCGATCGGTAGATGCAGCGATATGAAACTACTTTTAATTAAATTAACATCAATTAACTGAACTTTAGCAAAGTCAACTGTCACATTCTTAATTGTGGCTTCACGACCAACTGTGACACCTACATGACATTTTAGCGGGCGATCGAGAAAAACTGAGCGCGGCTCCCTTTCAAGTAGCAGCCCAGCGCCTATTTAAAATTGGGTTATAGCGCTCAGTTACCGGTGATATCAAGTCCGCTTGATTCGTTAACCTGTAGGGGCGGGTTCGCCAATAGCCAAAAAGGGTGCAAACAGGTTAAATAAACCCGCCCCCACCCACAGAAAAGCCCCTTATTGACATTAGACCTCTTGCAAAAATAGTTGGGACGCTGCTCAAAGCCATCCCACAAAAATTCTTTTTTCTTGTGGGATGGGCTTTGAGCATCGTCCAAAAATTTAATTAAAAGGACTTTTGCAAGAGGTCTATTGGTGCAATATCTCAGTTAAATCTCACGCCCAGAGTACCAATATCCATCTTATAGACGATCGCGCGGGGTGGGGGCGGGTTTTTTAGTCTTTGGGCATCATGAGAAAGCTATTGGCGAACCCGCGCCTACAGGTTAAGCGAGAATGGTGCAATATCTCAAATTTAACGGATGTCACCTGTTACCCCCTGAAAAATGTCGCGGAGGCTGGCGTTGCCATCCAATAGCCGTTAGCGCAGCCCTCGAAGAGGATCGCACTCACCTTTAGAGTCAATCAAAAGTGATAATATCAACGATACACTTACGGAATAATTGCAAGTTATGACAATAGATGAGGTAGTACAGCTAACTCGTGCCCGATCGCAAAAAGACTTACATCCCGTACAAGAAATCCTACTCCGCCAAGTTTGGGAAGGAAAGACTTATACAAGCATCGCATCGGCCTCTCATTACGGAGAGCATTACCTGAGAAACATCGCCTCCTGCTTGTGGCAATCTCTCTCAGAAATATTGCAGAAACCTATTAGCAAATCAAATTTTCGCTCCTCTCTAGAATCGCGTTCCCTAACGGTAGAGGAACGAGAATTAATTGAACAATTCATCCGCAGCCAATGCCTAACAACACCTTTAGAATATCCCGGATCTCCCGTACCCCTCGGTTCGCCATTTTATATCCCTCACCCGCTAATTCAAGAACTCGCGTATCGAGAAATTGCTAAACCTGGAAGTGTTCTGCGGATTAAAGCTCCCAGAAAGATGGGTAAAAGTTCCCTCCTGCTACGGATTTTAGATCGCGCTAATTCTCTTGGCTGCCGAACTGTAAGTTTGGATTTTCAGCAAGCCGAGGAAGCTGTTTTAGACAACATCGATAAATTTTTACGGTGGTTTTGTGCCAACATCAGCCGTCATCTAGAATTGCCACCTCTATTAGATGATTATTGGGATGAAGATATGGGTAGCAAAGTAAGCTGTACTATTTATTTGCAACAATATATATTAACTAAAATTAATAGCCCTCTGGTTTTAGCTTTAAATGAAGTCAATAGAATTTTTGAGTATCCCAAAATTGCCCGAGAATTTTTGCCGCTGCTGCGAAGCTGGCATGAAGAAGCCAAGCGGATTGAAACTTTGGGAAAACTGCGGTTAATCGTCCTTCACTCCACAGAAATTTATATTCCTTTAAGGCTCACTGAATCGCCTTTTAATGTCGGTTTGCCGCTGCAATTGCCCTATTTTACAGAAGAGCAGATACTTGCTTTAGCGCAGCGTTACGGACTGGATTGGACAGATAGCCCCGATGCCGAGCGACTGATGGCAATGGTGGGGGGACATCCTTATCTGGTGCGCCTCGCTCTTTACCACCTCTGTCAAAACAGTGTAACGCTAGATATGCTTCTACAAGAAGCTCCCACAATAGGAGGAATTTATAAAGATTACTTGCGGAGTTTTTGGGTGACATTGCAAGAAGCTCCCGAACTCGCAATTGCACTTAAACAAGTGGTAAAATCTGAGCGGGGCGTGGAATTAGATCCGATAGT
This sequence comes from Microcoleus sp. A006_D1, assembly GCF_036702805.1. Taxonomy (NCBI): domain Bacteria; kingdom Bacillati; phylum Cyanobacteriota; class Cyanophyceae; order Oscillatoriales; family Microcoleaceae; genus Microcoleus; species Microcoleus sp. A006_D1. The sequence continues at coordinate 495,301 of NZ_JAUBVZ010000002.1, read as the reverse complement.
AGCTTCTAAATTAGTTAGTATGGGGCTGATTCATATCGATAACAACCGCTGTACGCTTAGCTGCGAGTTGTACCGCCTCTATTTTGGTTCACAAAACTTTGTTTAGTTATTGCCCCACGTGAAAAATCTGTTCTGCCGTTAAGTTTAAATCGGGGAAGGCAAGCGATCGCACCACATCATCACCTCTAAACTGATTAACGACATACTCACCATCAACCAATTGGTTAACGGAAATCGTGGGTTGTTTTGGGTTGCCAATATATCTTCTGCCACCTAACCCTAAATAATCGACAATCCAGTATTCAGGAATTGCCAATTTTTCATATTCTGCTAACTTCATCAAGTAATCATCTTGCCAATTCGTACTCACGATTTCGATGACTAAACGGATAGTTTCACCTCGGGTAATAGTCGAGCGCTTTTTCCACATCGGTTCCGTTTCGATTTGTTGCCAATCTAACACCATCACATCTGGGCTGTAGCCAGACTTATCAGAATCTATAGCCTTAATAATTCCTTGGCGAGGAATGAAATAGGGCAAAGCCAAACGTTCAATCTGAACACCTACTTTGAGGGCGAGGAAGCCCCCTACTTGTTCGTGAGTTCCAGTTGCTTGCATTTCGATAACGGCTCCATCATGTAGTTCAAAGCGACCTTGACCCTCTGGATACCAGTCCAGAAACTCGTCTAGGGTCATTTGTTTAGACTGGGCTGGTTGTTCTTGAATGAGCATATTGATTCTCCTTGTTTGCTGTTAATTTCAATGTCAATATAAATTTACAACATTAGGCTATATTGTATAATAACTTCTAGTTGTTACTTTGTCAATTTTATTATAAAAACAATTACTTGGGAAACCTAAATTTTAGCGAGGGATTATAATTCAGTAGAGATGGTGACAAAAATAACGCTCAGACTGCCTCTTTTTATACTCAACTTTCACTTTTAAACCAACCCATAAACGGCATGACCAAGGTTACATACCAAATCGGCGGCAGTCTCGCTAGTGATGCACCTACTTATGTGGTAAGACAAGCAGATTCCGAACTCTATGAAGCCTTAAAATCAGGCGAATTTTGTTACGTCCTCAACTCGCGGCAAATGGGCAAATCTTCCCTATTAGTCCGCACCCTGCACCGACTGCAAGCAGAAGGTTTTCAATGCAGTACCATCGACATGACTCACATCGGCAGTGAAAATATCACTCCTTTACAGTGGTATAAAGGAATGGTCGCCGATTTGTGGCGCGGCTTCAATCTTTTAGGAAAAGTTAATTTAAAAACATGGTGGCGCGAGCAAGAAGATATCTCGTTTTTACAAAGATTTAGTCATTTTATTGAAGATATTCTGCTGGTCAAATTCCCCGACACTAAAATTATTATATTTGTTGATGAAATTGACAGCATTCTTAGCTTAGATTTCCCGGTAGATGATTTTTTTGCCTTAATCAGATTTTGCTACAATCAACGAGCAATTAATCCAGAATATAATCGCATTTGTTTTGCAATTTTTGGAGTAGCTACGCCGAGCGATTTAATTGCTGACAAAAATCGAACGCCTTTTAATATTGGTCGTGCTATAGATTTGCGGGGTTTTGAACTGCACGAAGCCCAGCCATTAGCGGCGGGATTAGCAAGTGTAGTGAGTAATCCTCAAGCCGTTGTCAAACAGGTATTGGCTTGGACTTCAGGACAGCCATTCTTAACGCAAAAGCTGTGTAATTTAGCCTATAGAGCCAGCCTGGAAACGGCGGGAGGCTTGGTTAATATTCCACCAGGAACAGAGGCATTTTGGGTGGATAATTTAGTGCGATCGCGCATCATCGATAAATGGGAATCGCAGGACGAACCGGAGCATTTAAAAACGATACGCGATCGCATTCTTCGTAACGAACAACGCGCCGGAAGATTGCTCGGCATTTACCAGCAAATATTACAATCAGACCCCCCCCTAACCCCCCCTTATCAAGGGGGGGGACAATCAGAACCTCCCTTATTAAGGGGGGGACAATCAGAACCCCCCTTATTAAGGGGGGCAGGGGGGATCTGTGCCGACGACAGCCGCGAACAAATCGAACTGGTGCTATCTGGATTAGTCGAAAAAAAAGCAGGATTACTCAAAGTTAAAAACCGCATTTATGCAGAAGTTTTTAACCTCGAATGGGTAGAAAAACAATTAGGAAAACTACGTCCCTATTCCCAAACTTTTGAAACTTGGATTGCAGCCAAACAAACAGATTCTTCCCGACTGTTGCGAGGACAAGCTTTGAAAGACGCTCAAGCTTGGGCGCAAGGCAAAAGTTTGAGCGATTTGGACTATCACTTTTTAGCTGCTTCTGGTGAATTAGACAGGCTGGAAATGCAGCAAGCAATGGAAGCAGAAAGAGTTAAAGAAGTCGAAGCGCGACTGGCAGAGGAACGCAAGCGGTTAGATTTAGAGCGAGAGACAGCGAAGCGACAGCGAAGGTTTATTGGGGCGTTGAGTGGGGCATTAATGGTGGCGATCGCATCCGCCATACTCGCCCTCTGGCAATATCATCAAGCCGTTACGAGCGAAATTCAAGCCCTCACCTCCTCCTCCGCAGGACAATTCGCCTCCCAACAGCGATTAGACGCTCTCGTAACTGCCATCAAAGCCAGACGTAGGCTCGACAGTTTCCCTAGTTCCAGCCTTCAATTGCCATCTCAAGTTCAACAAGTGCTGCAACAAGCCATCTATAGAACGGCAGAATTCAATCGCCTGTCGGAGCATCGCGCTTGGGTTCTGGCGGTTGACGCCAGCCCAGACAGTCAACTCATCGCCACCGGCAGCAACGACCAAACCGTTAAACTTTGGAAGCCCGATGGCACCCTGCGCCAAACCCTCCAGCACACTGCCACTGTTCACGCGCTCAGTTTTAGTCCCGACAGCCAGCGCCTGGTGACATCCAGCCTAGACGGCAGAATTTATCTGTGGAGTCGGGAGGGCAAGCTGCTCAAAACCTTTCAGGGACACAGCGCAGCTATTTGGGACATTGCCGTGAGTCCTGACGGTGAGCGCATCGCCTCCGCCAGCGAAGACAGCACCATTCGTCTGTGGAGCGTTGATGGCAAACCGATCAAGACTCTGACAGGACATCAAAGTGGGGTTTGGGGTGTTGCCTTTAGTCCAGATGGAAACTTGCTCGCCTCTGGCAGCGCGGACGGTACGGTCAAGGTTTGGACTAAGGACGGCGAACGGGTGAGAACCCTGGAAGGGCATAGCGCTGCCGTTTGGGACGTTGAGTTCGCCTTCCTTGCAGACAATAGCGGCACAAAACGTCCCGCCATCGTCTCTGCCAGCGCTGACAACACGGTTAAACTCTGGCAATCCGACGGAACGCTGCTACGAACTCTTAGCGGTCACAGTTCGGAAGTGTTTGAAGTCGCTGTCAGCACAGCAGGCGATGTCATTGCTTCCGCCAGCGCCGACCAAACCATAAACCTCTGGAAGCCGGACGGGACGCTGTTGAAAGTCCTCAAAGGGCATCAATCTGGAATTCGCGGCGTTACCTTTATTCCCAACAGTGAAATCGTGGTCTCCGCTAGTGATGACAATTCCGTTCGAGTCTGGAATCCGATAAACCCCTTCTCGAAATTTCTGCACGGACATCGCGGCACGATTTGGGATGTAGATTTCAGCCCAGACGGTCAGATGCTAGCTTCAGCCGGTTCGGATCGCAGTTTTAAACTGTGGGCGCGAGACGGTACGTTGCTGAAGTCTTTTGCCGGAAACAAGGCTGCCGTTCAGTCCGTTGCTTTCCTCTCTGCTGCCAGCTTTGCCAACTCTGCGATCGCGCCCATCCTTGCTACCGCCAGTGAAGATAAAACGATTAAATTCTGGCAGTTCGACGGGACGCTGCTGAAAACTATAACAGGGCATGGGGCAGGAGTTTGGGATATCTCCCCTAGTCCAGATGGTCAGCTACTCGCTTCTGCCAGCGACGATAAAACCGTGAAACTGTGGAAGCCAGACGGCACTTTGCTGAGAACGTTCCAAGGACATCGGGCTAGGGTTTATGATGTGGACTTTACCCCAGACGGAAAGAGGCTCGTTTCCGCCAGTGAAGATGGCACAATTCGGTTGTGGAGTTTGGACGGTCGGTTTTCCAAGACTTTGAAAGGTCATGGCAGTGGGGTTTGGGAAGTTGCCATCAGTCCAGACGGTAGCACTTTGGCAACGGCGAGCATGGATGACACAATTAAACTCTGGACGATCGATGGCAGGTTGCTCAAAACCATCAAGGGAAATACTAGAGGCATGATGGCGGTTGATTTTAGTCCAGACGGTCAAATGCTGGTGACTGGAGGCGCAACTGGCGCACTCAAACTCTGGAAAATTGACGGTACAGAAATAACGATGCTAACGGGACATGAAGGGAACGTTTGGGGAGTGGCGTTTAGTCCCGACGGTAAACAGATTGCCTCCGCTGGAGACGATCGCACGCTGATTTTGTGGAATGTGGAGCGAATTCTCAAACTAGATGAACTGGGTTATGCGTGCGATCGCGTGCGGGATTATCTGCGAACTAATGCCGGTGTCAAGGAGGAAGACAGACATTTGTGCGATCGAGTGGGCGATCGCTAAATCATCATCAACTATTAACTCAAAATGATGAACGATTATCAATACCAAATCGGCGGTAGTCTCGCCAATAATGCGCCTACCTATGTAGTAAGACAAGCAGATTCCGAACTCTATGAAGCCTTAAAAGCAGGCGAATTTTGTTACATCCTCAACTCGCGGCAAATGGGCAAATCTTCTCTCTTGGTACGCACCCTGCACCGACTGCAAGCAGAAGGTTTTCAATGCAGTACCATCGACATGACCCGCATCGGTAGCGAAAATATCACCCCTTTACAGTGGTATAAAGGCATCGTTGGAGAACTGTGGCGCAGTTTCAATCTTTTAGGACAAGTTAATTTAAAAACCTGGTGGCGGGATGAAGAAGATGTCTCCTTTCTGCAAAGATTGAGCCATTTTATTGAAGATATTCTGCTGGTCAAATTTCCCACAGATCGAATCATTATATTTATTGATGAAATTGACAGCATTCTCGGTCTTGATTTCCCGGTTGATGATTTTTTCGCCCTAATTCGGTTTTGCTACAATCAACGAGCAATTAATCCAGAATATAATCGAATTAGTTTTGCGCTTTTTGGCGTAGCGACACCCAGCGATTTAATTTCTGATAAAAAACGGACTCCTTTTAATATTGGTAGAGCCATAAATTTACGAGGTTTTGAACTGCACGAAGCCCAGCCATTAGCGGCGGGATTGGCAAGTGTAGTCAGTAATTATCAACCTATTCTCAAACAGATATTAGCTTGGACTTCTGGACAGCCATTTCTCACCCAAAAACTGTGCTATTTGGCGTACATAGCAACTCGACAGACGACAAAATTGGTGACAATTCCAGCAGGAGCAGAGGGATTTTGGGTAGATAATTTAGTGCAAGAAAATATTATTAATAAATGGGAATCCCAGGATGAACCAGAGCATTTAAAAACCATAAAAGATCGGATTATTAGCAACGAACAACGCGCAGGCAGATTACTCGGCATCTATCAGCAAATCTTACAATCCACCTCCCGCCTAACTCCCGATTATGAAGCGGGGCAATCTGATTGTCCGCCCGCCTTGGGGACACACTCAGAATCACCCTTTTCAATGGGAGCAACGGGAATCTCAACCGATGACTCTCCCGAACAAATCGAACTCTTATTATCGGGATTAGTTGTCAAAAAAAATGGTTATTTGCAGGTAACAAACTGGATTTATGCTGAAGTTTTTAACCTGGAATGGGTAGAGAAACAATTAGGACAATTGCGCCCCTACTCCCAAACCTTCGATGCTTGGATTGCTTCACAACAAACAGATTCTTCCCGACTTTTGCGGGGACAAGCCTTAAAAGATGGTCAAATCTGGGCGCAGGAAAAAAGCTTGAGCAACCTAGACTATCAGTTTTTAGCTGCTAGTGCCGAACTAGACAGGCGAGAAGTTCAACAAGCTTTAGAAGCAGAACGCACTAAAGAAGTTGAAGCACGACTAACAGAGGAACGCAAGGGATTAATTCAAGAAAAAAAAGCAGCTAAACGACAGAGAACATTACTATTTGCAGTTAGTATTGCACTGCTGCTTGCCTGTGGTTTAGGAGTAACAAGTTATTTTCAGTATCGCCGAGCCGCTATTAGCGAACGCGAAGCTCGGATTAGTGAAATAGAAGCCCTGGTTTCTTCCTCTGAGGGACTGTTTGCCTCTAATCGCCGATTGGATGCACTAATAGAAGCAATTAAAGCTAAGCGCCGACTACAAAAGTTAGGCGACACAGGGAAAAAGATTGAAAATCAAGTTATCAATGTATTGCGGCAAGCGGTTTATGAAGTAGATGAATACAACCGTTTATCGGGACATAAAGCTGCTGCTATGGCAGTGGATATTAGTCCTGACAGCCAGTTAATTGCCTCTGGAAGTGTAGATAAAACCATTAAACTGTGGCGGCGAGATGGTACAGAAGTCGCAACGCTCAAAGGTCATCAGGCGATCGTCAGATCGGTCAAATTTAGCCCAGACGGTCAGTTAATTGCTTCTGGCAGTGATGATGGTACTGTGAAATTATGGCACAAGGACGGCACTTTGTTGAAAACTTTTCAGGGTCACAGTGCTGGCATTTGGGTAGTAGCATTTAGCCCCGACGGTCAAACTATTGCCTCTGCTAGTGTGGACACAACTGTAAAACTTTGGCACAAAGACGGCAGTTTGGTGAAAACTTTCCAAGGTCATACTGCTGGGGTATCCTCAGTAGCATTTAGTCCCGACGGTCAAACTATTGCCTCTGCCAGTGGAGACAAAACGGTGAGACTTTGGAACAAAAACGGCACTTTGCTAAGAACTCTTCAGGGTCATACTGCTGTGGTATCTTCAGTGGCGTTTAGTCCAGACGGTCAAACTATTGCCTCTGCCAGTGGAGACAAAACGGTGAAACTTTGGAACAAAAACGGCACTTTGCTGAGAAGTTTTCAGGGTCATACTGCTGTAATATCAGCAGTTGTGTTTAGTCCAGACGGTCAAACTATCGCCTCAGCAAGTCGAGATAAAACGGTAAAACTTTGGAATATTGACGGCACAGAATTGACAACATTTAGAGGTCACAGTGCTGGGATTTGGGGGATAGCTTGGAGTCCCGACGGCAGCTTTATTGCTTCGGCGGGTGCAGAAAACAGCGTCAGACTGTGGCAAAGTCAAAATCCCTTGCGGAGGATTATTACTGCACATAAAGCTGGGATTTGGGCTTTAGATGTTAGTGCTGATAGTTCTACAATTGCCACAGGTAGCGAGGATGGCGCGACTAAGCTTTGGAGTCGGCAAGGTAAATTGCTGGCGACTTTGAGCGAACAAGACGCGGCGATTTATGCAGTTGCTCTGAGTCACGACGATCGGTTAATTGCTTTTGGGAAAAATGATAATATTGTGAATATTTGGGATCGAAAAGGTGCTTTGCTGGCAAGTTTCGTAGGTCATAGCGCTAGACTGACTGGATTAGCTTTCAGTCCTGACGATCGCACGATCGCATCCGCAAGTCAAGATAATACGATTAAGCTTTGGCGGCCGGGCGGCACTTGTACGGGCGAAACATCCGCCGTAAAATCTCTAGGTAACACCAATGGATGCTTCGTCCCTACGACCCTGACAGGACATCATGCTCCTATTTGGCAGGTGGTATTTAGCCCAGACGGTCAACTAATTGCCTCAGCAGGGGGAGATGGTACTGTGAAGTTGTGGAAGCTTGATGGTACTTTGGTGAGAACTTTTCAAGGTCATACTGCTGCGGTATGGAGAGTGGCATTTAGCCCAGACGGTAAGATGGTTGCTTCTGGTAGTGGGGACAATACGATTAAGCTTTGGACAATTGATGGCAAGTTGTTAAGAACTATTGAAGGTCATCATGCTGCGGTGTGGGGAGTGGGATTTAGCCCGGATGGTCAAATGATTGCTTCTGGCAGTGTGGACAACACGGTTAAGCTTTGGAAGCTTGACGGCACGGAATTAACGACTCTCAGAGGTCACAGTGCGGCGATTCGGGGAGTGGCGTATAGTTCTGATGGGACGTTTGTGGCTTCCGTCAGCGAGGATAACACGCTGATTTTGTGGAATGTGCAGCGAATTCTGAGTCTGGATTTATTGGGTTATGGGTGCGATCGCGTGGGGGATTATTTGCGGGTGAATGCGGAGGTGGAAAAGGGCGATCGCTTGTTGTGCTCGCCCATTGGAACCGAATAATATCAAGTCTGCTTGATGAGGAATTATCGACCAATATAGTCGGGGGTGGAACTCGAATGACAAAGGAAGTAATCTGTACTGCATTTAAATTGTATATTTCGGGCGATGCTCAGAGCATCGCCCCACAAGAGTTTGATTATTTCTTTAGATGCAATTTAAATGCTGATTAGCTTACATTCGAGTTTTACCCCCGAAGCGGTTAAAACCGCCGAATGATACGCCCAAGCATAAAAGATGTAACTACTGACTAATGAAATCGCTAGCGGTGAGAATACCGGGCGCAACACCGTTCACTTTTGCTAACAATTGATTGGTGCCCGTCACACTAATCAAAGTTTGGCTGTTGCTCGAAGTAATACTCAGTTGATTGAAACTCAAACCGGAATTTAGCCCAATTAAATCCTCGCCTTTGCGGAAATCGGTAATGATGTCGCTACCCACACTTGGAGTTAGGAAGAATACATCACTTCCCGAACCGCCAGTCAAAGTGTCGTCTCCAACATCGCCGCTGAGGAAATCGGAACCAGCACCGCCACTGAGGATATCGTTGCCTTTGCCGCCGTACAGCGTATCGTTACCGCTGTCGCCGCAGATCGCATCATTTTCATTGTTACCAAAAAGCAAATCGTTACCGTCGCCACCATCGAGACTGTCGTTGTCTTTACCCCCGTAAAGCGTGTCATTTCCCAGTTGACCAAACAGCAAGTCTGCACCTTCATTGCCGAACACAATATCATTGCCGCTACCAGCACTAATTGTGTCATTTCCTAAGTTGCCTAACAGATAGTCATCGCCATCTTCACCGAGCAAAATATCGTCATCTTTGCCACCAAAAATGGTGTCGTTGCCCATACCGCCGACAACAGTATCTTTGCCGAAATCTCCCCTCAAAAAGTCGTCGCCCTCGCCGCCAATAACAGTGTCATTATCTTTGCCACCGTAGATGGTATCGTTACCAGCGCCGCCTTGGATGAAATCAGTACCTTCATTGCCGAAAAGTAAGTCGTTATCGGCGCCGCCGTCAATGTTGTCATTGCCGCCCATCCCGTAGAGAGTATCGTTGCCGACAAGTCCGTTAATCGACTCGTTGATGGCGCCGCCCATAATCAAATCGTTACCGTTACCGCCGTTGAAAGTTTGATCGACGGGGTTGGGAGTAATGGTAGCAGAATTGAGTTCCGGGGCGCTGACGCCATTGAACAGGCAATCATCTGTGCCCGGTATGGGTGTCGGTGTCGGTGCGGGTGTGGGTGTGGGAGTTGGTGTAGGTGTGGGTGTGGGTGTCGGTGCAGGGGTGGGTGTGGGAGTTGGAATCGGTGTGGGAGTTGGAATCGGTGTGGGAGTTGGAGTTGGTGTGGGAGTTGGAATCGGTGTGGGAGTTGGAGTTGGTGTGGGAGTTGGAGTTGGAGTTGGAATCGGTGTGGGAGTTGGAATCGGTGTGGGAGTTGGAATCGGTGTGGGAGTCGGAGTTGGCGTCGGTGTGGGTGTGGGAGTCGGCGTGACTGTAGTGGTGAATTCAAAAGCGCCGATATCTACGATCGCACTTCCGTTATTATCACCATCTTGAGGGCGACTGACACCGCGCTGATCCGCAGCCGGAGCGCCCGCACCAGTACCGGTATCAATGGCAGGACTTCCGGCTAGCAGCGGCAGCACCAAAGCGCCGTTAATGTTTTGCAGAGAGCCGAGTTTCGGATCGGCGATCGTCACATTTGCCGTAACATTATTGTCGTTAGGATCGCCCACGGTAAATTTATTGGGAAATTGTAGATTATTTCCCCCGTCAATTAGTGCGCGTCCAGTGTGCTGACCGATTTTATAAATATTACCAGCCGTATTGCGATCGAAAATCGAATTTTTGACACTAATTGGCGACTTGTTAGGATCGTTAAAGGTAGAAATGCCTCCCGAATATTCCCCAGCGGTATTTTTGGCAAAAGTCGAGTTGACGATGTTAGTGGAAAAGGAATCTGCGTTAGCGATTACCATTCCTCCGCCCTGTTGAGCAGCGGTGTTGCCGAAAAATGTACTGTTAACAATGTTGATGTTGCTCTCTTCCCCTATCCACAAACCGCCGCCGTTATCCTCGGCTGTGTTGTTGGCAAAGGTACAGCTTGTCACAGTCAAATCGGCATTTCCCTGACGTACTGCGCCTGCTGAACCTCCTGTACCATCTGCTTTTTTGACAGCTTTGTTGTTGATAAAAGTGCTCTTTTCTAACACCATTTTATCTGGGGGATAACCGAACAGAAAGGCTGCGCCTCCTTCTCCGGCTCCAATATTGCCGTCAAAAGTGCTGCCGCGAATAATGATGTTGCCACCGATCGCATCGTTGGTTAATTCGCTAGCGCCATCGACGAAAACTGCCCCACCAACATTTTTGTCTGTGCGGTTGCCAGTGAATTTAGAGTTTTCGATCGTCATGCTGCCCAACAGGTTATTCACAGCCCCGCCGTAGCTGCCTTTGTTGTTGGTAAATTCGCTATCTCTGATAGTCAGAGAACCCCCGCTTTTAGTGGCGATCGCGCCGCCACCGCGTTCGGTATTATCCGCCAAAGAACCGTCATTGCCGCTAAACTTGCTGTTAATTACAGTTGTGGTGCTGCGGAAACCCGTGTAAATGCCGCCGCCGAAACCAGCAACATTATTATTGACTTGACAATTTTCTAAAGTTAAACTGCTGCCACCTCCCGTTTGAATGCCGCCACCAGCGCTAGTTGTCTCGTTATTCGGATCGGTTCCAGAAACTTTGCCGTTGGCAACAATCAGGTTTTTTAGAGTAACATTGGTTGAACCTTCTGTGAGGATTACCCGCGAAGTGTTGTTGCCGCTGATGGTTAAGTTGCTAGCACTAATTGCATCAATTGTCAAGTTCTTGTTGATAACCAACTGACCGGAAGTCAGAGCAATTGTTTGATTGGCAAGAGTGGAGGCAAATTGAATAATATCGCCGGCTGCTGCGGAGGCGATCGCATTTCTCAAGGAACCGGCCCCGCTATCATTATTGTTGGTAACGGTAATCGTGGCTAAAGTTCCTTGATAATCTGCCATTACCCCTGGATTTAGAGCTGATGATGCTTCAATATTGCCTTTGGTAAACTCTAGATTCCAGTTACCTGCGCGGCCAGTGCGATCGCTAGATGCCGCAATATCAGCGCCGGTTAACTCCGAAAGGCGATCGACAAAATTAGCCCCGTCACCCGCAGCCACATCGCAACCGTAAAGCATGATATCAGCTTGGTCGCTCAGCGCATTTCGCCACCCTTGCAACAGGCTGGAATATTGCGGCAAACTATCCGCATTCAACGTCGCAGAACCGAGCTGCAAGCTGCCAGAATTGCCGTGAGAAAAAATGTGAATCTGGTCTACAGTTCCCCCCGCAGCAGCGATTGTTTGCAGTTTCGCAGTAATTTGCTCGACTCCGTTGCCATTTTTATCTAAAATAATGACTTCTGCACCCGGAACCACCCCGCCCGCCAGAGTTTGATAGTCATCTAAGTCGGATTCAATGAAGACAATAGATTTAGAACGAGAATTGCTGAGAACAGATTGTGTATCAATACTGGCAAAATTTGAACTCATTTCGCATACCCTATGAGAATGTTTGCTATTTGCTGGTAGATTCACACTGAAAGCAGAAGGCTATATATGATGAAACACACCGCCCTCATAAAAAAAACGTCATAAATCTGGGGATTTAAGTTAAGGATAAAAACCAAGTTTTATCCTTAACTTAAATCCGACAATTAGCTCGGAGTACAATTTGTAGTATGCGGTGGCGATTGCTTTTATTTCAATCAACCGCAGAGGATGTAATGTACATCCAGAAAAGAGATACTGCGGTTGCGAATTCCAGAGGACTGCTGTAGCTATTGCACCCTATATTCATCTTACCTACAACCAGAAAATCTGCACTCCTGCTTGGTCAATCTAGTCTGTTTGCCCGATCGCCCAAAAATCCCAAAAATCCGAAATTTAGTTTGTGATAAAGCTTGTTTGATTCGGGCGGTGCTTGTGGCGCACCTACCCGATATTCCGCCCGCAGTAAGGTGCTTGTGGCGCACCCTACCCGAGGCAATTAGATTGTTACCTGAGTGAAATCGCTAGCGCTGAGAGTACCGGGCATACCGTTAAGCTTCGCTAACAATTGATTGCTGCCAGTCACGCTAATCAAAGTTTGATTATTGCTAGACGTAATGCTGAGTTGATTGAAACTCAAACCAGGAGCCAAGCCAATTAAATCCTCGCCCTTGCGGAAATCAGTAATGATGTCGCTACCCACACTTGGAGTTAGGAAGAATACATCACTTCCCGAACCGCCAGTCAAAGTATCGTCCCCAACATCGCCGGCCAGAAAATCGTTGCCAGCATTACCGAAGAGAGTATCATTGCCTTTGCCGCCGTACAGCGTATCGTTACCGTTGTAACCTTCGAGCAAATCGTTTTCGTTGTTGCCGAATAGCAAATCATTGCCATCGCCACCACCGATAATGTCGTTATCTTTACCGCCATAAAGTGTGTCATTTCCAGCTTTGCCAAAAATTAGGTCTGCACCTTCATTGCCGAAGGCAATATCATTGCCATTTCCAGCATTAATTGTGTCATTTCCTAAGTTCCCTAAAAGGTAATCGTCGCCATCTTCGCCCAGCAAGATATCGTCATCTTTGCCACCGAAAATAGTGTCGTTATCGAGGCCGCCGGCCACAGTATCTTTGCCGAAATCTCCCCTCAAAAAGTCGTTACCGTCTCCGCCAACAACGGTATCGTTATCTTTGCCACCGTAGACGGTATCGTTGCCGGCACCACCTTGGATGAAATCAGTACCTTCATTACCAAAGAGGGAATCGTTACCGGCCCCGCCATCGATGTTGTCGTTGCCGGCCATTCCGTACAGCGTGTCATTGTCGCCAAGTCCGTTAATTGACTCGTTGATGCTATTGCCGATGATGAAATCGGGGCCTTCATTGCCGTTGATCGTCTGTTGGGTGGGATTGGGGGTAACGCTGCCGAGGTTGAGATCTGAGGCAGGAAGCGGTTCGACGATCGCATTATCTGTTCCCGGCGTCGGAGTCGGCGCTGGCGTCGGAGTTGGCGCCGGTGTCGGAGTCGGAGTCGGAGTCGGCGCTGGCGTCGGAGTTGGCGCCGGTGTCGGAGTCGGAGTCGGAGTCGGCGCTGGCGTCGGAGTTGGCGCCGG